>JAEWAF010000126.1 GCA_023391815.1 Pseudomonadota bacterium | reverse complement strand
GTCGTACGGTAGTGACCCTCGCGGTTGGCGACGTTGTCGAACTGGTTGGCCCAGATCGCGCCGTTCGGCTCCTTTTCCGCGATCTCCTTGGCAAGCGTCTCGGAATAGCGCACGTAGTTGCCGGGATTGGAATAGGGCAGGGCCGGCACCAAGCGCAGATCGGCGCCGCACAGCCGCAGCATGTCCTTCTTCTCCTGGCTCTGCGTCTCGGGCATCACGATCACCGAGCGGTAGCCGCGTGCGTTGGCGACGAGGGCGATGCCGATGCCGGTGTTGCCGGCCGTGCCTTCGACCACCACGCCGCCCTTGCGCAGGGTGCCGCGCTTCTCGGCATCCTCGATGATGGCGAGCGCGGCGCGGTCCTTCACCGAGCCGCCGGGATTGAGGAACTCCGCCTTGCCGTAGATCTCGCAGCCGGTCGCGGCGGACGCAGCCTTGAGCTTGATGAGCGGCGTGTTGCCGATGCTGTCGATGAAACCCGACCGGACGTTCATGTCACTTTCGCTCCGTGCCCCGCGCTCGCTCCCGGCCGGACGGTAGCGCAAAGCGTCTTATCAGCGCCAGCGCTTGCGGACCTCGTCGCGGTGCAGAGCGAGCCACTGCAGCGCGATCACGCCGACCGCATTGTCGACCTCGTTGCGTTCGAGCAGAGCATAAGCTTCTGCAAAAGGCAGGGCTTTGACCAAAATATCCTCGTGCTCGTCGGCGAGACCGAACACACCGCCTGCCTTCGAGGAGTCGACCCGGCCGAGGAAAACCTCGCAGGCTTCCGAGCAGGCGCCCGGAGTCAGCATCACCTTGGTGATGGGTAGCAGCTCGCCGACTTCGAGATTGGCTTCCTCGACGGTCTCGCGGCGGATCATCTGCTCGGCGGTCTCGTTCTCCTCGATGATGCCGGCCACGACTTCCCAGACCCAGGGATGATGGCCTGCCACGTAGGCGCCGGCGCGGAACTGGCGGATCATCACCACCTCGTCGCGCCCGGGATCGTAGAGCAGCACCGCGCCCGCCTGGCCGCGTTCGAACACCTCGCGGCTGACGAGGCCGCTCATGCCGCCCCGATGCAGCGTGTGCCTGAAGATATAGCGGCCGACCTTGAAGTACCCCTGAAACGCGACCTCGTGACTGACCAGCTCGGCCTTCTCTTCACTCATCAATCCACTCCGTCATCGGGCAAATTCGCTCGGAACTTTATGACACGTCCGATGGAACGCGCGCGACCGTCGCCGGCCAGCGATAGAGCGCCGCGCCGCCCAGCCGACCACGCCGGACGGCCGACGGCTGGCGCTCGTGGAACCAGAAGGCGAGCGCCACGACCGGCGTGTCCTTGGCCAGCGCGCCGTCGAGGAAACGCGCGAGCTTGGGCATCGGCTTCCGCATCAGATAGCAGGTGACCGCCTGCGCACTGCGGACATCGTGGTCGTAGAAGTTGCCGCGCAGCATCCGGACATTCGGATGCCCGCGCGTACGCAGCCGGGCGATCCAGCAGGGCAGGGGCGACCATTCGATGCCGACGATGCGCGCCTTCGGGAACGCCCGCGTCAGCGCCACGACCAGCGATCCCCAGCCGGCCCCCAGGTCGTAGATCACCGCCTGCTCGGGCAGGCCGGCCTCGCGCAGCAGGGCAACAACATTGTCGGCCTCGGCACGGCTGGCGGACAGCGACGGGACGCCCGTAATGGCCTGGAACAGAAGGAGCGAGAGGCAGAGGGCCAGGACGATCGCCAGAAGAAGGGCGAGGAGGAGGTCCATCGTCGAAGCCGTCTCCCTCCGGACGCTCACGCATCCGAAGGGAGACTTCGCCTTCTTCAGTTTGGCTCCGGAGGCAGGGTTCGAACCTGCGACCCGGCGATTAACAGTCGCCTGCTCTACCGCTGAGCTACTCCGGAAGAATTCTGTCGCAGACCGGCGGTAAGGTGGGCTGCGAGGCCGCGTCTTTTGGCAGAGCGCCTCCGGGGAGGCAAGTGCACAATATACGGCCGGTGCGTGGAGGCCTGGGCCGGAATCGAACCGGCATTGACGGATTTGCAGTCCGCTACATAACCACTCTGCCACCAGGCCGGCGCGGGGAACGGCCGGTGCTATACGCAGGGGCCATGGGTCGGTCAAGCACAGCCCGCGACCGCGCGGCCTTTGACGCTCTTGGGTGACGCTGCCTATATACACCCAATATTTTGGGGTCAGACTTGATGACGGACTTCACGCTCGCACGTCGTAACATGATCGACGGCCAGCTCCGCCCAAACCGCGTCAACAATGCGCAACTTCTTGCCGTGATCGCCGATCTGCCGCGCGAGCGCTTCCTGCCGGCCGGTCTGCGCTCGGTCGCCTATGCCGATGACGATGTGCCGCTGGGCAACGGCCGCTGCCTGATGGAGCCGATGGTCCTGGCCCGGCTGATCCAGACCCTGCAGCCGCAGCCGGAGGACAAGGCACTGGTCGTGGCCTCGGGCGCCGGTTACGGCACCGCGCTTCTGGCACGGCTCGTGAAGTCGGTCGTGGCGGTCGAGGCCGACGCCGGCTTGGCCGGTTCGGCAGAGCAGACCATGAAGGAACTGGGCATCGCCAACGTGCACCATGTCAC
>JAEWAF010000124.1 GCA_023391815.1 Pseudomonadota bacterium | reverse complement strand
GTTCGCGGACGCCCACTACGGCATTCTGCCGCTGGTCGCGGGCACGCTGACCACCACCATCGTGGCGCTGATCGTGGCGGTGCCGGTGGGCACCATCATTGCGATTTATCTGAGCGAGTTCGCGACGCACCGGCTGCGCGAAACCGTCAAACCCATTCTCGAATTGCTCGGCGCGGTGCCGACCGTCGTGTACGGCTACTTCGCGCTGACGGCGGTCACGCCGCTGTTACAGAAGCTCATGCCCGAGTTGCCCGGCTTCAACATGCTGAGCGCCGGCCTGGTGATCGGCCTGATGATCGTTCCCTATGTCGCGTCGGTCAGCGAAGACGCGATGCGCTCCGTGCCGCGCTACATGCGCGAAGGCTCGTATGCGATGGGCGCGACTCGCTTGCAAACAGCGCTCCGCGTCGTCGTGCCGGGCGCGTTCTCCGGTCTCGCGGCTGCTTTCATTCTCGGTATCTCTCGCGCGGTCGGCGAGACGATGGTGGTTGCGATCGCCGCCGGCATGCAGCCGAATTTCACCTTCGATCCGCGCGAGCAGGCTGCGACCATCACCGCTTACATCGTGCAGGTCAGCCTGGGCGATCTGCCTCACGGCAGTATCGGTTATCAGAGCATTTTCGCCGCCGGCCTGGTGCTGATGTTGATCACGCTGATTTTCAATGTGGTCGGCTTCTCGCTGACTCGTAAGTTCCGCGAGGCGTACTGATGGCCACTCTTCCCAATGCGGCTCCGGACTACCTGAACCCGGAGTCGATTCGCACCGGCCTGTCGCGGCGGAAGATGCTCGACCAGGTGTTCGTCATCGTCGGCCTGGTGTTGATGTTCGCCTGTCTGGGCATCCTGGCCGTGCTGTTCATGAACCTGGTGCTCGACGGTTCGGAGCGCTTCGGTTGGGACTTCTTCACGAACTTCCCGTCACGTCGCGCCGAGCGCGCCGGCATTCTCGGCGCCTGGGTCGGCACCTCGCTGATCATGCTCGTGACCGCGTTCTGCGCGGTGCCCGTCGGTGTGGCGGCGGCGATTTATCTCGAAGAGTACGCGCCGAAGAACTGGTTCACGGCAATCATTGAAATCAATGTGACCAATCTGGCCGGCGTGCCGTCCATCGTGTACGGCCTGCTGGCGCTGGGCTTGTTCGTGTATCAGTTCGGGCTGGGGCAGAGCATCGCCGCCGCCGGCCTGACGCTCGCGTTGCTGATTCTGCCCATCGTCATCGTCGCGACGCGCGAGTCGATTCGCGCCGTGCCGAAGTCGATTCGCGAAGCCGCTTACGGCCTGGGCGCGACGCGCTGGGAAGTGACCAAGGATCACGTGCTGCCGTATTCCACGGGCGGCATTCTGACCGGCATGATCCTCGGCCTGTCGCGCGCCATCGGCGAGACGGCGCCCATCATCACGATCGGCGCGCTGAGCTTCATCGCGTTCCTGCCGTCCTCGCCCATCACCAGCGAGTTCCCGTTCATTTCCTTCAAGTGGTTGAACGATCCGTTCACCGCGATGCCCATCCAGATGTTCAACTGGGTGTCGCGCCCGGATCAGGCGTTCCAGGCGAACGCGGCGGCCGCTGGCGCGATCCTGCTCGGCATGACGCTGCTGATGAACGCAGTGGCGATCTGGATCCGCTATCGCTTCCGCAAAAAGATCAATTGGTGACCTATGATCGAGACCACGAGCACACGGGGCACCCCGGAGAGCAATTTGCGTAACGAAGAACCTGCACGCTCGAGCCAACCTCCGGCGGGAACCGCGACGCCTCGCGTATCCATCGCGGTGGATGACACTCGGCAGTCGCGCGCGATCACCAGCGTCAAAGCGCAGGTCGACAATCTGAATTTCTTCTACGGTCAGAACCGCGCGCTGAAGAACCTGTCGATCCCGATCGCGGACAAGCAGGTCACGGCGCTGATCGGTCCGTCGGGCTGCGGCAAGAGCACGTTCCTGCGCTGTTTCAACCGCATGCACGATCTGCAGCCGGACACGCGCTACGAAGGCAGCATCACGCTGCATCCGGACAACATCAACCTGGTCGGCCCGGGCATCGATCCGATCGAAGTGCGCATGCGCATCGGCATGGTGTTTCAGAAGCCGAACCCGTTCCCCAAGACGATTTTTGAAAACGTGGCTTATGGATTGCGGCTGCGTGGCGTGCGCAATCGCGCGACGCTCGCCGAAGAAGTGGAGAAGGCGCTGCGTGGCGCGGCGTTGTGGGACGAAGTGAAAGATCGCCTGCAGGACTCGGCGCTGGCGTTGTCCGGCGGTCAGATGCAGCGTCTGTGTATTGCCCGCGCGCTCGCGACCACGCCGGAAATTCTGTTGTTCGACGAGCCGACCTCGGCGCTCGATCCGATCGCCACGGCGAAGATCGAGGAGCTGATCTCGACGTTGCGCGACCAGGTCACGGTGCTGATCGTGACTCACAACATGCAACAGGCCGCGCGCGTCTCCGACTACACCGCCTTCATGTACCTGGGCGAGCTCATCGAGTTCGACGAGGCGGCCAAGATCTTCACGAACCCGAGTAAGAAGGCGACGGAAGACTACATCACCGGCCGTTACGGCTGAGCGACGATGACCATGGGCGGGTCCGATCCCGTGGAAGGCCACACCGCCAAGGCATTCGATGCCGTGCTCTCCGACCTGCGCCTGCAGATCGTGAGCATGGGCGGGCTGGTGATCGATCAGGTGTCCTCCGCGGTGCGCGCGCTGCTCGATGGCGACGCTGCGCTCGCCGAGCTGGTGCTGTCTCGCGAGGCGAGAATCAACGAGATGGAGCGCTCGGTGGATCGCGAAGCGTTCCGTTTGATCGCGCTTCATCAACCGGTCGCCGGCGATCTGCGCATGGTCAAGGCCGCTTCACGCATCATCGTCGAGCTGGAACGAGCGGGCGATGAGGCCAAGAAAATCGCGAAGTTCGCAGCGCGCGTCGCCACCGGTGAGCCGCAAGGCCCCATCCTCGCGGTCGCGCGTTTCCTGCGACACATGGCCGAGCTGACGACCGGCATGCTTCGCGACGCCGTCCGTTCGCTGGACGAGTCGAATGAAGAAATGGCGCGTGCCGTCCGCGCTCGCGATTCCGAGCTCGACGACGAATTCGCCGCCGCGCTTCGCCAGATCCTGACGCTGGCCATGCAAGATGCACGTTTCCTCGGTGCCACGATCGATACCGTGTTCGCGCTGAAAGGTCTGGAGCGCATCGGCGACCACGCCAAGAACATCGCCGAGCAGGTGCTGTTCGTCGCCAGCGGCGAGGACGTGAGGCACAAGAAAAAATCGGCCGAGGCGGGGACGCCCGAGAAATAATCTCGCGCGATCGGCTCGCGCGGCGAACATTTCTGCCTTGAGCTTGCGACCTTTCTCGTCGTCGATCTTCGGCTTGCGATAGGCATTGGCGACCGGCACAGATTCCTTCTGAGACGCGGCATCGTATGATGCGTCGGATCTCTCGGAGGACCTGCTATGACTCGTCGCGCGATATTCCTATCGGTTGCATGCGCTGCTTTCGGTTTCGCCGCCGGCATCTACGCGGCATCGGGGCCACGGATGATCGTCACCCCGTTCGAGGGCGTCGTTTTCAAGCCGTCCAATCCTGCTCGTCCCGCCGATTCACAGTTCGCGGTCCTGCGCGGCGATCCCTCCAGCGGAGCGTCTTCGATGCTGATGAAGTTCGGCAAGGGCGAGGGTCCCATGCACATTCATTCCTCGGATTACGATCTCGTCGTGCTCAAAGGAGAAACCAAACATTGGGGGCCGGGCGAAACCGCGGCGACCGCCAAGGTGCTCGGTCCGGGCAGCTACTGGTTCCAGCCCGGGAACCAGCCACACGGCGACAGTTGTCTCAGCGACGAATGTTTGATGTACGTGCAATGGAGCGGCAAGCGCGACACTCGCGCCGTGGAGGGAGCGAACTGATGCGTGGTCTGCGGATGGTCGTGACGGCCCTTGGTGTCGTGCTGCTTCAGGCGAATGCATCGGCGGGTTCGCAATCGGCGGCGATCACCACCGCCGCGCAGAAAAATTTCAGCGAATATCTCCAGTTGCTCGCGCTGCCCAACGTGGCCGCCGAACCGAGCGACATCGAGCGCAATGTGGCGTTCCTGGAGCAGAGCTTTCAGAAGCGCAACTTCAAAACCCATCGGCTCGACAATCCTGCCGGGCGGCCGATGGTTCTCGCGGAGCTGAGCGGCGCAAAAGCTTCCGTGCCGACCGTCCTGTTCTACGCGCACTTCGACGGTCAGCCCATCGTGAAAGAGCAGTGGGCGCAGAAAGATCCGTTCGAGCCGGTCGTGAAGGAGCGAAGCGCGCAGGGCGCATGGGCGGAAGTTCCACGTGAGAAACTGTTTGCAACACCTCTCGACCCGGAGCTGCGCGTCTTCGCGCGCTCGGCGTCGGACGATAAAGCCCCCATCGTGATGCTGCTGACGGCGCTCGATGTCCTTCAGGCTCAGCGGAAGGCACCGGCGATCAATGTGAAGGTGCTGCTCGATTCGGAAGAGGAGATGGGCTCGCCGAGTCTTGGCGAAACGGTCAAAGCCCATCGCGAGCTGTTCAAAGCGGACGCGTTGATCGTGCTCGACGGTCCCGTGCACGGCTCCGGCAAGCCGACGCTGGTGTTCGGCAACCGTGGTATCACGCAAGCAACGCTGACGGTGTTCGGTCCAACGGCACCGCTACACAGCGGTCACTTCGGCAACTATGTGCCGAACCCGGCACTGCGACTCGCCACGTTGCTTGCTTCGATGAAGGATGACGATGGGCGCGTGCTGGTCGAAGGTTATTACGACGGGATCCACCTGACCGACGCCGATCGCCAGATTCTGAGAGCCACCGGCGACGATGAAGCCGCGCTACTGAAGCGGGCAGGGATCGCGCGAGCGGAACGCGTCGGCGCGACTTATCAAGAAGCGCTCCAATATCCGTCGCTCAACGTGCGGGGCATGGCCTCGGCTTCCGTCGGTGCCAAAGCGTCGAACATCGTGCCTAGCGAAGCGATCGCCGAAATCGATATTCGCACCACGCCCGAAACCGATGGCCGCCGGCTGTTCGAGCTGCTGAAACGTCATATCGAGAAGCAGGGCTATCATCTCGTCGACGCCGCGCCCACGAAGGAAGAGCGCGCCAAGTACGACAAGCTGGCGATGTTCAAGCTCGGCAGCGTCGAAGCTGCCGCGCGCGTGCCGATGGATGCGCCGGTCGGACGATGGGCGATGGCTGCATTGAAATCATCGACTGCGCCGGTACCGGGCGCCGATCCGGTGCGGATCCGAATGATGGGAGGCACGGTGCCGACGGACGTGCTGGTCGACGCGCTGGGATTACCGTTCCTGCTGGTGCCGACCGTGAACGCCGATAACAATCAGCATACGTTCGACGAGAACATGCGCATGGGCAACTTCGTCACCGGCACCGAGACTGTCTACAGCCTGTTGGTGACGAAGTACGTACACTAACTCTCTTACAGGCACAGGGACGCGTCCGCCGCTGCAGGCGGCGAGCGCAGGGGAAAAGTCGCGCCTTTTGCCCTGCGCCATAGCGCGAGTGGCAGGATGCCCGAGTCGCTGTTTTTAATTAGTCGCGGAGCAACTCGTTCAAGCTGACCTTGGAGCGCGTCTGTGCATCGACGCGCTTCACGATCACGGCGCAGTAAAGGCTGCACTTGCCGCTCGCGGAGGGCAGCGAGCCGGCCACGACGACTGCACCCGCGGGCACGCGACCGTAGGTCACTTCGTCGCGCTCGCGATCGTAGATCTTGGTGCTGGCGCCGATGAATACACCCATCGAAATCACCGCGCCTTCCTCGACGATCACGCCCTCGACGATTTCGGAGCGGGCGCCGATGAAACAGTTGTCTTCGATGATGGTCGGGTTGGCCTGCAACGGCTCGAGCACGCCGCCGATACCGGCACCGCCGGACAGGTGCACGTTCTTGCCGATCTGCGCGCACGAACCGACCGTTGCCCAGGTGTCCACCATCGTGCCTTCGCCGACGAATGCGCCGACGTTCACGTAGGAGGGCATCAGAATGGAGTTCGGCGACACGAACGCGCCACGACGAACGATGGCGGGCGGCACGACGCGGACGCCTTCGGCGCGAAAGCGCGCCTCGTCGTAATCGGAATACTTCAGCGGCACCTTGTCGAAGAACTGGGTGAAGCCGGCTTCCATCGGACGGTTGTCATAAAGTCGGAAGGACAGCAGCACCGCCTTTTTGAGCCACTGATTCACGACCCACTTACCATCGCGCTTCTCGGCGACGCGGGCTTTGCCCGTGTCCAGCATGCTCAGCGCCTGTTCGACCGCGCCGCGGACGTCGGTGGGAGCGTTCTTGGGATTGAATTCGGAACGACGCTCGAAAGCGTCGTTGATCAGGTTGGCTAGCTCGGTCATGGCTGCAATTGTAGCCGAATTGAAGCCGTATCACTGACTAAAGTCAGTGCTCGCGCTCAGTCATTTCCGGTTCTTGACGAACTCGCGAATTCGGGACGCGGCTTCGATGCACTCGGGCACCTTGGCGACCAGTGAAATGCGCACGCGTTCACGCCCGGGATTGCGGCCAGTGGACATCGGCCGCGCGATGTAGCTGCCCGGCAACAGGGTGATGTTCTGTCGTTCGAAAAGTTCGCGTGTGAAGCGTTCGTCGTTGTCGACCTCGGGCCACAGATAAAACGCGGCCTCCGGCATCTCGACCGGCATCACTTCCCGCAGGATGGGCAGAACCGCCGCGAACTTCTGTCGATAGAGGTTGCGATTCTCGAGTACGTGCGTCTCGTCGTTCCAGGCCGCGATGCTGGCGACCTGCGTCGGCGGCGGCATGGCCGAGCCGTGATACGTGCGATAGAGCAGGAACGGCTTGATCAGTTTGGCGTCGCCGGCGACGAAGCCGGAGCGCAAGCCCGGCACGCTGGAGCGCTTCGATAAGCTGTGAAATACCACGCACCGGTCATATGACGTATTCCCAGCGGCGGCCGCGGCTTGCAGCAAACCGGCGGGCGGCTTTGTTTCATCGAAGTAAATCTCGCTGTAGCACTCATCCGAGGCGACCACGAAGTCATAACGCTCCGCCAGCCGCAACGCATGCTGAAGATACTCGATGCTGGCGACCGCGCCGGTCGGGTTGCTCGGCGAGCACAGAAACAGAATCTGGCAACGCTGCCACACCTCGGCGGGCACGCTGTCCAGATCTGGCAATACCGAGTGCGCCGAATCGTTCGGCATGAAGTAAGGCTCGGCACCGGCGAGCAGGGCCGCGCCTTCATAGATCTGATAGAACGGATTCGGCATCACCAGCAGCGGCTGTTTGCCGGGATCCGTCATTGCCTGCACGAACGCGAACAGCGCCTCGCGGGTGCCGTTCACCGGTAACACCATGGTTTCGGGCGACACCGAGCCGGCGGGCAATTTGAAGCGGCGTGTCAGCCAGTTCGCGATGGATTCCCGGAGCTGCGCAATGCCCGCCGTGAGCGGGTAGCTTCCCAGACCTTCCATATTGTGGGTGAGCGCGTCGATCACGAACTGCGGGGCCGGATGTCTCGGCTCGCCGATGGACATCGCAATGTGGGGCAGGTTCGGCGGCTGGGCGCCGGCCAGCAGCGTGCGCAGCCGTTCGAAGGGGTACGGCTGCAGCTTGTTCAGAGCGGGATTCATACGCGACGGTCGAGTGTTTCCGTGATTCGTTGCGCCAGCTGTTCTTTGGCCTTGGTGCTCAAGGGCCCGCCGGCGTCGTCAGTGACGTAAAACACGTCCTCGGCGCGCTCGCCGACCGTCATGATCTTGGAGGTGTAGATCTTCACCTGTTCGGCCATGAACACCTTGGCGACCTGGGAGAGCAGGCCCGGACGGTCGCCGGCGATGATTTCGATGACTGTGCGGCCATTGACCGGATCTTCGCTGAAGGTCACCTGCGTCGCGGTCGTGAACATGCGCACTTGTCTCGGGGCGCGACGGGTCACGGTGACGGCGACGTTGTCCGGCTTCGACAGCGCGTGCGACAACTGTTGTTCGATGTCGCGAATGCGAGCCGGGTCGGTGATCTCGGCGCCAGTGTCTTCCAGCACGTGATAGACATCGAGGCTGAACCCATCGGCTGTCGGCGTGATGCGCGCGTCGACGATGTTCAAGCCGAGCTGATCGAGCAGGGCAGTGGTGCGGGCGAAGCTGTGCTGGGTCTGCGGCGTATACGTCGAAATGCCGGTGCCACCGCGTCCGGAGAGCTGCTGCACGGATACGAGAGACGCGCGGTCATCGTTATCCCGATCGGACAACATCTTCGTGTGCCAGGCGATTTCCTCCGGCGTGTGCCGCAGGAAGTAATCGACCGTGAATCGCTGCCACACCGACTGACGCAGAATCTCACCCACGCCGGCGCGCGTCGTGAGCTCCTTGGCTCGCGACTGGGTTTCGGCGATCAATTCATCCTTGTCGAGCGGGCTCTCGTGGCCACGCCGCAAGGCCTGGCGAGTGCGCTCGTAGAACTCGGCGAACAACGATTGTTTCCAGTTGTTCCAGAGTTTCGGATTGGTGCCGCGCACGTCCGCGACGGTCAGCACATACAGATAATCTAGGTGAGTCTGATCGCCGACGTGCTGGGCGAATTCGTTGATGACCTTCGGATCGGAGATATCTTTCTTTTGCGCCGTCACCGACAGCATCAAGTGATTGCGCACCAGCCACGCGACCAGGCGGGCGTCGTAACGCGACAGGCCCTGTTCGAGACAGAACGCTTCCGCGTCGACCGAGCCGAGCTCGGAATGATCGCCGCCGCGACCCTTGGCGATGTCGTGGAAGATCGCCGCGAGATAGGCGAGCTCCGGCTTCGGCAACGACTGCATGATGCGCGACAACGCCGGGAATTCATGATCGTACTTCGGCATGGCCAGGCGACGCAGATTGCTGACGACGAACAGCGTGTGTGCGTCGACCGTGTACGCATGAAACAAATCGTACTGCATGCGGCCGACGATGCGGCCGAAGGCGGGAATATAACGACCGAGCACGCCGTACAGGTTCATGCGACGCAGCTCGTGCGTCACGCCGACCGGCGCGCTCAGGATCTCGAAGAACAAACGATGATTGCGCGGGTGCTGGCGGAACTCTTCATCGATCAGCCACAGGTGGCGCGTGAGCTGGCGAATGGTCGATGCGCGCACACCGCGGATCTTCTCGGAGTTCTGCTCGATGATGACGAACAGCTCCAGCATGGCCGACGGATAACGATCGAATACATCGTCGCCGGTCACTTCCAGGAAGTCGTTGCGAATCTGGAACCGCGCGTTCACTGGCACCGGTGGCACATTCGGATCGGTGAGAATGGCCTCGCGGAACAGCTGCAAGAGCATTTCGTTGAGCAGGCTCACGTCCATGGCCGTGCGGTAGTAGCGCTGCATGAACTGTTCGACGGCGAGCGTGTAAGTCGCGTCTTCGTAGCCGAACATTTTCGCGAGCCGGATCTGATGATCGAACAGCAGCCGATCTTCGCGACGCGAAGTCAGCACATGCAGGGCGAAGCGCACTTTCCACAGAAACGCCTGCGCCGTCTTCAGCTTGCGCAACTCGCTGCGGGTGAGGAAGCCGTGATCGACCAGCTCATCGAGCGATTCGGCGCCGAAGTGACGTTTCGCCACCCAGCCGATCGTCTGGATATCGCGCAGACCGCCCGGGCTCGATTTCACATTCGGCTCGAGGTTGTACGCGGTGTCGTAGTAGCGATGATGACGCGCGGTCTGCTCGGTGACTTTCGCTTCGAAGAAATCCCGCGTCGGCCAGACACGTTCGGGCGCGAGCGCCCGGCGCATCGCTTCGAACAGCAGCTCCGGGCCTTGCAGGAGGCGGGCTTCGATCATCGTGGTCGCGACGCTCACGTCGGCGGCGCTCTCGCGCTGGCAGTCGTCGATGGTGCGCACGCTGTGGCCCACTTCGAGGCCGATGTCCCACATGAACGTGAGGAATTTTTCCAGCGAGCCCTGCCACGGAGCGGATTCGCTCTTGGGCAGCAGGATCATGATGTCGATGTCGGAACAGAGGTTCAGCTCGCCCCGGCCATAGCCGCCGACGGCGATCAATGCGACGTCGCGCACGTGCTCGCCGATGTGCATCGACCACGCAGTTTTCAACAGAGCATCGACCAGCCGCGCACGGTCGCGCACCAGGCGCTCGACCGGCTCGTCGTCGAGAAAGCGTTGCTTGAGGCGGTTGTCGCCCTCGCTCAGGGCATTACGAAACGTCGCGATGTCCTGCGGATGCGCGGCCAGCTGCGGCTGCATGGCCGTCAGATAGTCCCACGCCGGATCGCTCGCCTGGGTGGGCGAAGCAAGCTCTTCCAGGTCATCTGGAGTGACGACAGGCATGCGGAACCGACAAGAAGCCGAGGACGGAGCAATGATACTCAGCGCTGGGCGGCGCCGAGTGTCAGCACTTCATAGCCGGTGTCGGTCACCAGGCAGGTGTGTTCCCATTGAGCGCTCAAGGAATGGTCCTTGGTGATGACGGTCCAGCCGTCGGGCAGCAGCCGGACATGGCGTTTGCCGGCATTCACCATCGGCTCGACCGTGAAGGTCATGCCGGGAACCAGCTCCACGCCGCGGCCGCGCTCGCCATAATGCAGCACCTGCGGATCCTCGTGGAAGATCCTGCCGATGCCGTGTCCGCAATACTCGCGCACGATCGACAGGTGTTGCGGCTCCACGAATTGCTGGATGGCTGCACCGAGATCGCCCAGGCGGGCGCCGGGGCGGATCTGGCGGATGCCGGTCCACATGGCCTCGTGGGTGATGTCGATGAGCCGCTGGGCGGCCGGCGCGATCTTGCCCACCGCGAACATGCGGCTGGTGTCGCCGTGCCAGCCGTCTTTGATCACGGTGATGTCGATGTTGATGATGTCGCCTTGCTTGAGGCGCTTATCCGGGCTCGGGATGCCGTGGCAGACCACGTGATTCACCGAGGTGCAGATCGACTTGGGGAAACCGCGGTAGTTCAGCGGAGCCGGCACGGCCTTCTGCACGTTCACGATGAAGTCGTGGCAGCGGGCGTTGAGCTCCTCGGTGGTCACGCCGGGCACGACGTAGGGGCCGATCATGTCCAGCACGTCGGCGGCCAGGCGGCCTGCGACGCGCATCTGTTCGATTTCGGCGGGAGTTTTGATCGTCACCTTCATGGCCTGTGGAACGGAAGTGAGGGAGGCGGCGCTTTCCTCGACGCCGGCTACCTTACGGTTCAGCGACTGCAACAGCCCACGCATCATGGGCTTACCGCAGGCTGGAAAAAGTTGTGAACGATCATGGAGTTTATGGTATAAAGCGCGCGTTTTTTTGGCAACGAATCTCTTTCTTCAACCTGAATTCTCACATCTGACCGACACAGTTGACGGGGTGCCTGTACACAAATGCAGGTCGTCAGCTGGGGCAGATGGAGGCTCAACCCCTTAGGAGTTTTGCGATGACCAGCGTGTCCATGCGACAGATGCTGGAAGCGGGCGTTCATTTCGGACACCAAACCCGCTTCTGGAACCCGAAGATGGCTCCTTATATCTTCGGCGAGCGGAATCGAATCCACATCATCAACCTCGAAAAGACGCTGCCCATGTATCAAGAGGCGGCGGGCTTCATCCGCCAGGTCGTGGCGGACGGCGGCCGCGTGCTGTTCGTCGGCACCAAGCGTTCGGCCCGCGAGGCGGTGAAAGCAGCGGCGCAGCGCGCCGGCATGCCTTACGTCAGCCATCGCTGGTTGGGTGGCATGCTCACCAATTTCAAGACCGTGCGTGGCTCCATCAAGCGTCTCACCAACCTGGATGAGATGGCGACCAACGGCACGCTCGAACAGCACAGCAAGCGCGAGGCCCAGGGCCTGCGTCGCGAGCGCGAGAAGCTGGAGCGCAGCCTGGGCGGTATCAAGGAGATGGAGTCGCTGCCGGACGTGTTGTTCGTGATCGACGTGGGTCACGAGAAGATCGCGATTCACGAGGCGAAGAAGCTGGGCATCCCGGTGGTCGCCATCGTCGATACCAATTGCACGCCGGATGACGTCGACTACGTCGTGCCGGGCAACGACGACGCCATGCGCGCCATCCAGCTGTACGCCGAAGGCGTCGCGGATGCAGTGCTCGATGGCCGCTCGGCGCAGCCTGAAGTGCCGGCGGGTGAAGACGAGTTCGTCGAGCTGGACGAAGAGGGCAAGCCCAAGCCGAAGGCTGCGGGTGGCGCTCCGGCGCCGCGCCGTGACCGCCGTCCGGCGGCTTCGGTGAAGAAAAAAGCTCCGACGCGTCGTCGCGCTCCGGAGAAGATGGCCGAAGGCCAGGTCGAGGAAGTCGTGGCCGCCGAAGTCGATGACGTCGAAGGCGACGTGTCCCCCGAAGAGTTCATGGCGCGCCGTCAGGCTGCGCTGGCCAAGCGCAAGCCGGCTACCGGCACGCCTGCGGCTGCTGCTCCCGCTGCGGACGGCGCTGCCAAGCCCACGGAGTAATTGATCCATGGCCGTTACAGCTGAAGCAGTAAAGATCCTGCGCGAGAGAACCGGCGCGGGCATGATGGAATGTAAGAAGGCGCTGGTCGAAGCCAATGGCGACCTGGACGCCGCCGCGGAAGCGATGCGCAAGGCCGGTCTGGCCAAGGCCGACAAGAAGGCCTCCCGCGTCGCCGCCGAGGGCGTGATCGTTCTGGAGCGCTCGGCCGACGGCAAGCGGGCCGCGATCGTCGAAGTGAACTGCGAGACGGACTTCGTCGCGCGTGAGAAGGACTTCCAGAACTTCGCCAGCGCGGTCGCGAAGGTTGCGCTGGAGCAGAAGCCGGCCAGCGTCGAAGCGCTCGGCTCGCTCACGATTCCCGGCGGCCAGCCGGTCGAGGACACGCGTCGTGCGTTGATCGCCAAGATCGGCGAGAACATCACCGTGCGTCGTTTCCAGATCGTCGAAGCCCCGGCCGTGGTCGGTGCCTATCTGCACGGCACGCGCATCGGCGCGCTGGTCGCGATGAAGGCCGGTGACGACGCGGTCGCCAAGGACATCGCGATGCACGTCGCCGCGATCAACCCGGCGCGCGTCACCGCCGCCGAAGTGCCGGCCGATGAAGTCGCCAAGGAAAAGGGCGTGTTCGTCGAGCAGGCCGCGCAGGACCCGAAGAACGCCGGCAAGCCGCGCGAGCTGCTCGAGAAAATCGTCGAGGGCAAGGTCCGCAAGTGGCTGAACGAAATCACCCTCATGGGCCAGCCGTTCGTCAAGGACGACAAGCAGACCGTCGAGCAGTATCTGAAGAAGGCGGGCGGCGAAGTGCTGTCCATCGTGCGTTACGAGGTCGGCGCCGGCATCGAGAAGAAGCAGGAAGATTTCGCCGAGGAAGTGCGCAAGCAGGTGGAGAGCGCCAAGAAGGCGTAACCGCCGGCCCTAAACAGACATTACACTGACATTACGATTTGAACCCCGCTTCGGCGGGGTTCTTTATAATGGCCGACAGTTTTATCTGAAAGCAGGGTTTTCATGGCAGCCAGTCCCGCTCCGAACGGCCTACGCCGCATCCTCCTGAAGCTCTCCGGCGAAGCGCTGATGGGCGATGAGGATTACGGCATCGATCCGAAGTTCCTGAAGCGCGTGGCGATGGAAATCCGCGAGGTGATGGGCCTCGGCATGCAGGTGGCGGTGGTCATCGGTGGTGGCAATATCTTCCGCGGCGCCGGTCTGGCGCGCTCCGGCATGGACCGGGTCACCGGCGATCACATGGGTATGCTGGCGACGGTAATGAACTCCCTCGCCATGCAGGACGCGGTTGAGGCGCTCGGCATGCACGCGCGCGTGATGTCGGCGATCCGGATCAACGAGGTGTGCGAGGAATACATCCGCCGTCGCGCCGTTCGGCACCTGGAGAAAGGACGGGTCACGATTCTCGCCGCCGGCACCGGCAATCCGTTCTTCACGACCGACACGGCGGCCTCGTTGCGAGCCATCGAGATCGAAGCGGACTTGCTGCTCAAGGCCACCAAGGTCAACGGCATTTATTCGGACGACCCGATGAAAAATCCGAATGCCACGCGTTATTCGCGTCTCACCTTCGAGAAGGTGCTGACGGATCGGCTGAACGTGATGGACGCCACCGCCATCGTCATGTGCCGCGACAACAACCTGCCGCTGCGCGTATTCGACTTGAACACTCCCGGCGAGCTGCTGCGTATCGTGCGCGGCGAGGACGTGGGGACGCTGGTAACAAACGGTTGAGCTGACGCTCGACTTGGAGAACGACCATGCTGGAAGACGTAAAAAAAGACGCCGTCGAGCGTATGCAGAAATGCGTCGTCGCGTTTCGCAATGAGCTGAAGCGGCTGCGCACCGGTCGCGCGCACCCGAGCCTGCTCGAGCACATTCGTGTCGAGTACTACGGCAACGAAGTGCCTTTGAACCAGGTAGCAAACATCGCTCTGGAAGACGCGCGCACCATCACCGTGACGCCTTGGGAAAAGACCATGGTCGGGGTGATCGAGAAAGCGATCATGAAGTCCGACCTCGGCTTGATGCCGAACACCGCGGGCACCGTGATTCGCGTGCCGATGCCGCCGCTCACCGAAGAGCGCCGTCGCGATCTCACCAAGGTCGTGCGCCATGAAGCGGAGAACGCGCGCGTCGCGGTTCGTAACGTGCGTCGCGACGTGAACACCGAGATCAAGGACATGCTCAAGGAGAAGCTGCTGTCGCAGGACGACGAGCGGCGCGCCGGCGAAGAAGTGCAGAAGCTCACCGACAAGTACGTTGCCGAGATCGAGCAGGTGCTGCAGGAAAAAGAAAAAGAGCTGATGCAGATCTGACCTGTTGAACCCGCTAGTGAAGAACTCAAGCTCGGGCGGCGTGCCGCGGCATATCGCGGTGATCATGGATGGCAACGGTCGCTGGGCCTCGGCTCGCGCGTTGCCGCGAACTGCCGGTCATGGCATGGGCGTGCGCACGGTCAAACAGACCGTCGAGGCCTGCGCCCAGCGCGGCATCGAAGCGCTCACCTTGTTCGCGTTCTCCAGCGAGAACTGGCAGCGGCCGCGCGAAGAAGTGTCGGTGCTGATGAACAAGTTCCTCGAGGCGCTCGATCAGGAGATCGAGGGCTTGCACAAGAACGGCCTGCGGGTCCGTTTCATCGGCAACCTGTCGCAACTGTCCACGGCGTTGCGTGAACGGATGGAAGGCGCCATGCGCCTCACCGCCGACAACAAGGGCATGGCACTGGTGATCGCGGTCGCCTACGGCGGCCGGTGGGATATCGCCAATTCCGCCCGGGAACTTGCCCGACGCTGCGCTGCCGGAGAGATACAGAGCGACGCCATCGACGAGGCGGCGCTCGACGCGCACCTAGCGCTGGCCGGGCTGCCCGATCCCGACCTGCTCATCCGTACCGGGGGAGAACAGCGCATCAGCAACTTTCTGCTGTGGAACCTGGCCTACACCGAGCTGTACTTCTGCGACACGCTCTGGCCGGATTTCGGGACCAGGGAGCTGGACGCGGCGATCGAGCATTTCTCGCGCCGACAGCGCCGTTTCGGCCTGACCCCGGGCCAGGCGGGGGCGCGCTGATGCTTCGTCAGCGGGTGATCACGGCGCTGATCCTGGCTCCCTGCGTCATCTTCGTCATTCTCTGGGTTCCTCATCCGATCACAGTCGCCGTGCTGGCGCTGCTGGTCGCGGCCGGGGCCTGGGAGTGGTCGGCCTTTCCTGGATTCACTCACACCTCGACCCGATTGGCCTACGTTGCCTTCATCGCGGCGTGTCTCGGCGTGGCCTGGTACGTCGGCATCGACAGCGCCGGATCGAGTCTGCTGCTGTATGCATCCCTCGCCTGGTGGGTGCTGGCACTGCTCTGGATTGCGTTCGCGCCAGCGAGCGTGAATCGCGCGACGGCGGCGGTCGCCGGCTTGTTCGCGCTTGTGCCGGTCTGGCTGGCCCTGGCGCGATTACATGCGCAGGGTCCGCAATTGATGTTGTTCCTTCTGCTGCTGGTCGTAGCCGCCGATATAGGCGCATATTTCGCAGGTCGGGCCCTCGGCAAACACAAGCTGGCGCCGCGGGTCAGCCCGGGTAAAACCTGGGAAGGTGTGGGCGGTGGCATGCTGGCGGCGGCATTGATGGCTGCGTTCGGCGTCTGGTGGTTCGGCATGGACACGGTGCCTTTCATGACGTTGTGTATCGTGGTCGCGATCGCCTCGGTGATCGGCGACCTGACCGAGAGCATGTTCAAACGTCACGTTGGCCTGAAGGACAGCGGCAATCTGCTGCCCGGCCACGGTGGCGTGCTCGATCGTGTCGACAGCGTGACCGCCGCCGCGCCGGTGTTTCTGATCGGTCTGGAACGGCTGGGGCTGCTGCGATGAGCGCGGCCCGCATGAAGGTCGCGGTGCTCGGCTCGACCGGCAGCATCGGCCTGAGCACGCTCGACGTGCTCGCTCGTCATCCCGATCGTTTCGAAGTGTTCGCGCTCACCGCGCACAACAACATCGCGCGGCTGCGTGAGCAATGCCTCGCCCATCGTCCGCAATTTGCGGTGGTGGTCGATCCAGCCGCGGCCGCGAAGCTCACCTCTGAATTGCAGTCCGCCAGCAGCTCGACACGTGTATTGGTCGGCGAAGCGGCACTGAGTGAAGTGGCCGCTCACGAGCAGGTCGACGCCGTGATGGCAGCAATCGTCGGTGCCGCCGGCCTGCGTTCCAGCCTCGCCGCGGCCCGCGCCGGCAAGCGGATCATGCTCGCGAACAAGGAAGCTTTGGTAATGTCCGGGCCCTTGTTCATGCAAGCGGTGCGCGAGGGCGGGGCGACGTTATTGCCCGTGGATAGCGAGCACAACGCCGTGTTCCAATGCATGAGCGGACCGGGCGCGACCCCGGCCGGCATCACTCGCGCCGATGTGAGACGAGTGTTGCTGACCGCTTCCGGCGGTCCGTTTCTGCGCACGCCGACCAGCGCATTGCGCGCGGTCACGCCCGAGCAAGCCTGCAAACATCCGCGCTGGGTGATGGGCCGCAAGATCTCGGTCGATTCGGCCACGCTCATGAACAAGGGGCTGGAGCAGATCGAGGCCTGTCTGCTGTTCGCGCTGCCGCCGGCGCAGGTTGAAGTGGTGGTGCATCCCCAGAGCATCGTGCACTCGTTGGTTGAATACATCGACGGTTCGATGCTCGCGCAGTTGGGAAATCCCGACATGCGCACGCCCATCGCGCACGCACTCGGCTGGCCGGAGCGCATTGCCTCGGGTGTAGAATCGCTCGATATTTTGCGGGCCGCGCGGCTCGATTTCGAAGCGCCCGACGCGACCCGATTCCCGTGCCTGCGGCTGGCGCGCTCGGCGGCGGAGGCGGGCGGTACCGCTCCGGCGGTATTGAACGCAGCGAACGAAATTGCTGTCGAAGCTTTCTTACAGCGCCGGTTGTCGTTCCTGGACATTCCGGAAGTGATCGAGCGCGTGCTGGCGCGTCACCGGACGCTGCCCGCGAGCTCGCTCGACGATGTATTGAGCGCGGATGACTGGGCGCGCCGCGAGGCGCAAGCGGCGCTGACGGCGACCGCGGGAGTGTGTGCATGATTACACCGAGCAATCCCCTGGAATGGCTGATCTCCGCCATCGGGTTCGTCATTGCCATCGGCATCCTGGTCTCGGTGCACGAATTCGGCCATTACTGGGTGGCGCGCCGCCTCGGCATCAAGGTGCTGCGGTTCTCGATCGGCTTCGGCAAGCCGCTGTGGCAGCGGACCGGTCGCGACCAGGATCAGGTCGAATACGTGGTCGCCGCCATCCCGCTCGGCGGGTATGTGAAGCTGCTGGATGAGCGCGAAGGCGACGTGCCGGCGCACGAGCTGCCGCGCGCGTTCACTCGTCAGCCGGTGTGGAAGCGCATCGCGGTGCTGCTCGCCGGCCCGGTGTTCAACCTGATTTTCGCGGTGTTTCTGTACTGGATTCTGTTCACCGCGGGCGTGCCGGCGCCGCGCTCCATCGTCGGCGAAGTGGCCCCGAATTCGATCGCCGCGCACGCTGGCCTGCGTTACGAAGATCACATCATCCAGGTCGCGGGTCATCCCACCGACACTTGGGAAGACGCCACGCTCGCCATCATCGAAGATCTGACCGACGATGGCACCATTCACATGCGCGTGCGCGGTGTGGACGGCAGCGAGCGCGATGTCACGCTCGAGACCGGTAATCGCAGCCGTGAGCTGACGCAGCCCGACGCACTATTGCCGGGCCTGGGCTTCGATATCTGGCAACCCAGAGTGCCCGCAGTGGTCGCCACCGTGATGGACAACACCGCCGCCTCGCGCGCCGGCATCCAGAAGGGCGATGAGATCCTGAAGCTGGACGACCAGCCGATCGCCGACTTCAACGAGCTGGTCACGCAGGTCAAGCCGAACCCCGGGCGCGCAGTGACGCTGCAGATCCGGCGCAATGGTGAGATCATCACGGTGCCGCTCACCATCGGCGAGAGCGACGCGGGCGGCAAGCGCATCGGCCTGATCGGCATCGGGCCGGAGAACAAGCCGATCAAGACCGGGCGCACCGTCGAGGACATGGTGGCCCTGCAGAAGTACGGCGTGATCGGCTCCATCGGCCACGCGGCCGCGAAGACCTGGGACACCTCCGTGTTCACGCTGCGGATCGTGGGTCGCATCGTGACCGGCAACGTGTCGTTGAAGGCGATTTCCGGGCCGATCAGCATCGCCGAGACCACCGGCTTCGCGATCCGGCAGGGCTGGCGCTTTTTCCTGAGCACCCTGGCGCTGATCAGCATCAGCCTGGGCGTGCTGAACCTGTTGCCGATCCCGATTCTGGACGGCGGCCAGATCGTTTATCAGCTCGCGGAACTGGTGAAGGGCCGGCCGGTCTCAGAACGTGCACAACAGCTCGGACAGAGCATTGGCATCGCGATGTTGATCCTGATGATGACACTGGCCTTCTACAACGACATCGTGCGACATCTGAACTAGACCGTCCCTGACGCTTATGATGCAACAGCAGGGCGCGGCGGCGGCGCATTCCAAAGATCTATTAGGGGCATAGGGCCGATGCGGTTGAAGTCCATCATCCACGCGACGCTCGCGGTCGCAGCGGCAGGCGCTGTGCCAGGTGTTTGGCAAAGCCAGGCCGTGGCGCAGGTCACCGCCTCGCAAGCGAGCTTCACGGTCGGCGATATTCGTATCGAAGGCTTGCAGCGTATTTCCGAAGGCACGGTCTATAACTATCTGCCGGTGAACATCGGCGACCAGATCGACGAGCGCCGTATTCAGGAAGCGCTGCGTGCCATGTACAACACCGGCTTCTTCCGCGACGTCGAAATTCGACGCGACGGCGGCACGCTGGTGATCGCGGTGCTGGAGCGTCCCTCGATCGAGAGCTTCGAGATCAAGGGCAACAAGGACATCAAGACCGAGGACCTGCAGAAGTCGCTGCGCAACGTGGGTCTGGCCACCGGCAAGACCTTCGACCAGTCGGTGCTGGACGAGGTCAAGCAATACCTCACCGATCAATATTTCTCGCGCGGCAAATACGCGGTGCGCGTCGACACCAAGGTCGAGGAAGTGCCGGGTAACAAGGTCAAGCTGACCATCGACGTGAACGAGGGCAAGCGCGCCCGCATTCGCCAGATCAACATCGCCGGCAATACCGCGTTCACCGACAAGGAGCTGCGCGAAGGCTTCGAGCTCAACACGCCGAACTGGCTGTCCTGGTACAAGCAGGACGATCGTTACTCGCGCGAATCGCTGTCGGGCGATCTGGAAAAGCTGCGCTCGTACTACATGGACCGCGGCTACGCGAACTTCCACGTGACTTCGACCCAGGTCGCGATCGCGCCCGAGAAGGACGATATTTTCGTCACCGTCAACGTCGACGAAGGCCAGGTGTTCAAGATCTCCGAGATCAAGATGGCCGGCAACATGGTGGTGCCGGAGTCGGAGCTGCGTCGTCTGATTTTCTTCAAGCCCGGCGACACGTATTCGCTGCGGCAGATCACCGCGACCCAGGAAGCGATGAAGCTGCGCCTGGGCATCGACGGCTACGCCTTCGCGACCGTCGATCCGGTGCCGACGCCGAACAACGAGACCAAGGAAATCTCGCTGACCTTCGTGGTCGATCCGAAGAATCGGGTGTACGTGCGCCGTGTGAACTTCAACGGCACTTCGGGCGTGAACGACGAAGTGTTCCGTCGCGAAATGCGCCAGTTCGAAGGCTCATACCTGTCGAACGCGGCGGTGGAGCGCTCCAAACAGCGTATCCAGCGTCTGCCGTTCATTCAGAAGGTCGAGGTGGAAACCAATCAGGTGCCGGGCGCGGCCGACCTGGTGGACGTCGATTTTCAGATCGAGGAGGGCCTGCCCGGCCAGTTCGGCGGCGGCATCGGCTACTCCGAGTCGCAATCCATCATCCTGAACGGCAACTTCGTGCACTCGAACTTCATGGGCACGGGCAACCGGATCGCGATGGAGGTCAACTCCGGTCGTTACGCGAAGGCGTTCAGCTTCTCGCACACCGATCGCTACACCACCATCGACGAAGTGCAGCGAACGATTTCGGCGGGCTATCGCGACGTAACTCAGTTCACGTCCGCGACCTCGGACTTCGACACGACGACCATCACGCTCGGCATCAACTACGACTGGCCGATCACCGAATATCAGTACCTGGGTGTGGGTCTGACCGGGCAGCGCGCGGAGCTCGTGACCAGCCAGGGCGGCAGCGCCGAGCAGGCCACCGACTGGGTGCGTTCGAACGGCAATTCGCGCACGCGCTGCGTGGATGTTTCGAGCGACGGCGTATGCGCTCCTGGCGTAAGCCCGTACGACTACTTCCTGTACAGCAGCGACTTCGACACGCTCGAGCTGAACCTCGGCTGGCGTTATGACTCGCGCAACCGCGCGATCTTCGCCGACCGCGGCGCGCGTCATCGTTTCAACATCGGTTACACGGTGCCGGGTAGCGACGTGGAGTTCTGGACCGCGTCGTACGATTACCTGCAATTCGTGCCCATCTGGCGCAGCCTGACGTTGATGTTCAACCTCGAGCTGGCGTACGGCGAAGCGCTGGGCGACACCACCGCGCTGCCGCCGTACCGGCAGTATTTCGGCGGCGGCCCGGACTCGGTGCGCGGCTTCCGCGAGAGCCGCCTGGGTCCGAAAGACAATTTCGGCCGCCCGTACGGCGGTAATATCAAGACCATCGCGCAGACCGAGCTGCTGCTGCCGATGCCGGAGAAGTGGCGCAACAGCGCCCGGTTCAGTCTGTTCTACGACATCGGTAACATATTCTCGAACCAGAACATCAGGTTCACCGGCCCGCCGGATGCCAATGGCGTGCGACACCCGGTGGACTACGGCTTCAGTTATGATCAGCTCCGCCATTCCGCCGGCGTCGCCGTGCAGTGGCTGGCCCCGCTGGGTGTGTTCCGGTTCAGCTACGCGGTGCCGCTGAAGAAGGTTACCGGCGATACGCCCGAGCATTACGGCGACGAGACCGAAGGCTTCCAGTTCTCGATCGGCCAGGCGTTCTGATTCAAAACCCGGGATCGGCCAGCTGCCCGGGTGGCGTTGTGCGACGATGATTGGGAAGATAACGACATTATTCTGAGGTTGGATACATGGCACGTTTGAGCATTCCTGCTTTTCTGCTGGCTCCGCTGGCGTTGTCGGTGGCGTTGTTCGCGCCTGTCGCCGGCGCCCAGACGCAGCTGAAGATCGCCGTGGTCAATGTGCCGCGGCTGCTCGAAGAAGCCCCGCAGGCGAAAGGCGCCATGCAGGCCCTGCAGGACGAGTTCTCGCCGCGTCAGCGCGAGATGGCCGCTCAGCAGAAAGATCTGAAGTCCAAGGAAGAGAAGCTGTCGCGCGATGGCGCGGTGATGGCCGAGAACGAGCGTCGTAACGCCGAGAAGGAGCTGCGTGAAGGTCAGCGCGACCTGGCTCGCAAGCAGAACGAATACGTCGAAGATCTGAACGTGCGCCGTAACGAAGAGTTGGGCAAGCTGCAGAAGGCGTTGCTGCAGGAAGTGCAGACCTACGCGCGCGCCTCCGGTTATGACCTGGTGGTCGGCGACGGCGTGCTGTTCGTCAACGAATCGCTGGACATCACTCCGCAGGTGCTGACTGCTTTGCAGGCCCGCGCCAAGACCAGCGGCAACGTGAAGCCGGCGAGCCCGCCCGCGAAGCCCGCCAATCCGCCGGCCAAGCAGTAACTCCATGACCGCGCCAATCCATTCCGGGTTGCGCCACTGAGCCGGGCGACGGCGATGTCCGCGCAGCCCGGCCTCAGCCTGGGCGAGCTCGCCGTCCGCTTTGGCTGCATCCTCAAAGGCGATCCTGACCTGCGCGTGTCGCGGGTCGCTGCGCTGGAGAGCGCGGACGCCGCGTCCGTCACGTTTCTAGCGAACCCGCGCTATCGCCGTTATCTGGCCCAGACCAAGGCCGGCGTGGTGGTGCTCGACGCGAAGCTCGCCGATGCCTGTCCGGTGAACGCGCTGCTCGCGAAAAATCCGTACGCGACGTATGCGCGCATCGCCGCTTTGTTATATCCACCGCCCGCCGCGCCACCAGGCCGACATGCCACGGCGGTGATCGAGTCCTCGGCGCAGATCGATCCGAGCGCGTCGATCGGTCCTCATGCCGTCATCGGCGCGAGGGCGAAGATCGGCGCGCGCACCGTGATCGGGCCGGGCTGCGTCGTCATGGACGATGTGACGATCGGTACCGACACGCGGCTCACCGCCAATGTGACTTTATGCGCCGGCGTGTTCGTCGGCGATCGCTGTCTGTTTCATCCGAGCGCGGTCATCGGCGCCGACGGCTTCGGGCTCGCCCCCGACCAGGGCGAGTGGCTGAAGGTCCCGCAGGTGGGCACGGTGCGCATCGGCAACGATGTCGAGATCGGCGCCAGCACCACCATCGACCGGGGCGCGATCGAGGACACGGTGATCGGCAACGGCGTGAAGATGGATAACCAGATCCAGATCGGCCACAACGTGCGCATCGGCGACCACACCGCGATCGCCGGCTGTGCCGGTATTTCCGGCAGCGCGATCATCGGCCAGCGGTGCATGATCGGGGGCATGGTCGGGGTCGCCGGGCATCTGACGATTTGCGACGACGTGGTGCTCACCGGCAAATCTTTCGTGAACAGCAGCATCCGTAAGCCCGGCTACTACTCGAGCGGGATACCGGTCGACGAAACGTCCCGTTTCCGCAAGAATGCCGCCCGCTTCCAGCACCTGGACGAGTTCGTCCGCGAGGTCCGCCGGGAGCGGGGCGCCGCCGATCCGAGCGCGGCCCCAGCAGAACCCGAGGAATAACAACGCAGATGACCGAGAGCACTCAGACCGCCAGCGACGCGCTGCCGATAACGATGGATATTCACGAAGTGATGCGCCGGCTGCCGCATCGCTATCCGTTCCTGCTGGTCGATCGAGTGCTCGAATGCGTCTCGGGCAAGCACATCCGGGCCCTGAAAAACGTCACCATCAACGAGCCGTTCTTTCCGGGCCACTTCCCGCACCGGCCCGTGTTCCCGGGCGTGATCATTCTCGAAGCGCTGGCCCAGACCGCAGGCATCCTCGCGTTCGTGACCGCGGGCGTGTACCCGGACGAGCATCGTCAGCTGTACTTCGTCGGCATCGACAAGGCGCGCTTTCGCAAGCCGGTCGAGCCGGGCGATCAGTTGATCCTGAAGGCGACGCTCGAACGCTCGATCCGCGGCATCTGGAAGTTCTCCACCATCGCCGAAGTCGACGGCGTGGAGGCGTGCAGCGCCGAGATGATGGTTGCCCCCGGCGAAACGCGTAAATAACAGGGCCTGCCACGATGGCTATTCATCCCACAGCGCTGATCGATCCCAGCGCGCAGCTCGCGCCGGATGTGCAAGTTGGCGCGTACACCGTGATCGGCGCGGGTGTCGTGATCGGAGCCGGCACCTGGATCGGGCCGCACGTGGTGATCGACGGTCCGACCACGGTCGGCCGCGACAACAAGATTTTTCAGTTCGCCTCGATCGGCGCGGCTCCGCAGGATCTCAAATACAACAACGAGCCGACGCGGCTCGAGATCGGCGACCGGAATATCTTTCGCGAGAACACCACCATCAATCGCGGCACGACCAAGGATCAGCTGGTCACGCGCATCGGCAGCGACAATCTGTTCATGACCGGCGCGCACGTCGGGCACGACTGCGTGATCGGCTCGCATTGCGTGCTGGCGAACTACGGCACGCTCGGTGGCCACGTCATCGTCGGCGACTGGGTGCACATGGGCGGGTTCGCCGGCATTCATCAGTTCTGCCAGGTCGGGGCGCATGCGTTCATCGCGAATAACACCGCGGTGACGCGCGACGTGCCGCCGTTCGTGATGGCAGTGGGGCGGCCGGCCGAACCGCACAGCGTGAACTCGGAAGGGCTGAAACGTCGCGGCTATTCGCCCGAGCAGATTCGAAACATTCGCGATGCGTATCGGATCCTGTATCGCTCGCAGCTGAAGCTGATCGAAGCGACCGAGCAGATCGAGCAACGCGCCAAGAGCCAGCCCGAGCTGCAGCCGCTGATCGATTTTCTCAACGACTCCACGCCACGGCGCGAGCGGGTCGGCATCGTCAGGTAGACAGGCAGAGTAAGTGCCTTCGGCATATTTACAGCTGCATCCGTGGCTCCTCCGGCCGTTGCGATGCTTGGATCCATAGTGGCCCCTTCACACGCTCCACCACTGATTGTTCTGGTCGCCGGCGAGGCGTCGGGCGACAACCTCGGTGCTCAATTGATCACGGCGCTGCGCCAGCGCATTCCGCAAGCTCGCTTCGCGGGCATCGCGGGCTCTCGCATGGTCGCCGCGGGCTGCGAGGCGTGGGAGCGCATGGAAAACCTGTCGGTGATGGGGCTGTTCGAAATCCTTCCTCATCTGCCGCGGTTGCTGAAGATCCGTCGACAGTTGATCGATCGCGTGCTCGCGGAGCGGCCCGCCGTGTACGTCGGCGTCGACGCGAAAGAGTTCAATCTGCGCATCGCGCCGCGCTTCAAAGAGGCGGGCATTCCCACCGTTCAATACGTCAGTCCGCAAGTCTGGGCGTGGCGGCAAGGGCGCGTGAACACGATTGGCAGAGCCGTCGATCTGGTGTTGTGCCTGCTGCCGTTCGAGAAGCCGTTCTACGACACGCATTCGGTGCATGCGGAATTCGTCGGCCATCCGCTCGCCGACGTCGTGCCGATGGAGCTGAGCGCCGAGACAGCGCGTTATCAGCTCGCTCTGCCGGAGAAAGGTCAGTACGTCGCGGTGCTGCCGGGCAGCCGTCAGGGCGAAGTGTCGCGGCTCAGTCCCGACTTCACGCAGACCATGGCCTGGTTGCTCCATGAGCGGCCCCAGTTGCGTTTCATCGCGGCGCTGGCGAACGAGCCGACACGCCGGATTTTCGAGGAAGCGCTCGAGCGGGCCGCGCTGGGTCATCCGGAGCTGCTCGATCGGGTGACGTTGATCAACGGCCATGCGCAGACGGTAATGGCAGCCAGCGACGTCGTGCTGCTCGCATCGGGCACGGCGACGTTGGAAGCGACCCTGGTGAAACGCCCGATGGTGGTGGCCTATCGCTTAGGCATGCTGACAAGTTTTCTGCTCAAGCACTTGAAACTGTTCAAGGCGCCGTTCTTCTCGCAGCCGAATTTGCTGGCCGGCCGGGAGCTGGTGCCCGAGTTTTTCAATGCCGACGTGCGCGCGGAGGTGCTCGGTCCCGCGGTGCTCCAGCAATTGGAACGTGCCGATCGCGACCAGCTCGTGCAAACTTTCACCTCGATCCACGAGACCCTCCGGCGCGATGCCAGCGCGCGCGCGGCCGACGCGATCGTGGACTTGTTGGTGAAGCGACGCTTGTCGGTGTAGTAAACGGCGATGGCAGCATCTCAGCGGACAGCATCTCTACGGACGATGGCTTTGCCGTTGCAGGCGCCCGGGCTGGTGGCCGGCGTCGACGAGGCAGGGCGCGGGCCGCTGGCGGGGCCGGTGGTCGCCGCCGCGGTCATTCTCGATCCGCGTCGTCGGATCCGTGGCATCAAGGATTCCAAGCAACTCGAAGCTGAAGAGCGCGAACAGCTCGCGATCAAGATTCGCGGCGCGGCGTTGTCGTGGTCGGTGGCGTGGGCCGACGTGGAAGAGATCGATTGCCACAACATCTTGCAGGCCACGCACCTGGCGATGCGCCGGGCGTTGATCGGTCTGCACATTCATCCGGGGCACGTGCAGGTCGACGGCAATCTGTGCCCGTCGTTTCTCGGACTGCCGATGAAGTGCAGCTATGAAGCCATCATCGACGGCGACGCGCTCAAGACTTGTATCGGCGCCGCGTCGATTCTCGCCAAGGTGGCGCGCGATCGCATGATGGTCGAGCTGGATGCGCTTTATCCCGAATACGGCTTCGCATCTCACAAGGGCTACAGCACCCCGCAACACTACAAGGCGCTCAAGCGCCACGGCCCGACGCCTGTTCATCGCCGCAGCTTCGAGCCGGTGCGACTGGCCGCCGAGCGGCGCTTGTCGCTCGCCGACATGGGCGAGATGACCCCCGACGCACCCGAGACCTCCATGGCGGTCGGGCTCTAAGCGGTGTCTTCGTTCGTCCATCTCCATCTGCACACCGAGTATTCGCTGGTCGACAGCGTGGTGCGCATCACCAGCGAAGGCGAGGGCATTCCCGGCCTGATGGATTCGGTCGCGGCCGCGAAAATGCCGTCGGTCGCGCTCACCGATCAGAGCAATCTGTTCGCGATGGTGAAGTTCTACAAGGCGGCGCAGTCCGCCGGCGTGAAACCCATCATCGGCGTCGATCTGCGCATCCACGAAGTCGGCGAGCGTGCCGAGCCGTCGTCGCTGGTGCTGCTGTGTCAGAGCGCCCTCGGTTACAACAACCTTTCGAAGCTGGTCAGCCGCTCGTACCTGGAAGGCCAGAAGAAGGGCGTGGCGACGGTCGATCGCAGCTGGCTGAATCCCGAGGATCTGAAAGGTTTGATCGCGCTGTCCGGCGCGCGTGAAGGCGATATCGGTCGCGCCATCCTCAACGGCCGTCTCGACGAAGCCAACACCGCGCTGGATTTCTGGCTCAACCTGTTCGGCGATCGTTTCTATCTGGAACTACAACGCACGCGCCGCGAGGGCGACGAGCGTCACGTGCAGGGCGCGCTGGATCTCGCCGTCGAGCGCGGCATTCCGGTGGTCGCGACCAACGACGTGCGGTTCATCCGCCGCGAAGATTTCGAATCGCACGAAGCGCGTGTGTGCATTCACGACGGCGCGCTGCTTGCCGATCCAAAGCGTCGCCGCCGTTACTCCGAGGAGCAATATCTCAAGTCGCCGAAGGAAATGGCCGAGCTGTTCAAGGACGTGCCCGAGGCGCTCGAGAACACGGTCGAGATCGCGCGTCGCTGCAGCCTGGAGCTGAAGCTCGGCAAGAGCGTGCTACCGAAGTTCCCCACGCCGAACGACATGCCGGTCGACGATTTCCTGCGCGAGCAATCTCGCGCGGGTTTGAAGAAGCGACTGGAACAGCTCAAGGCGACGCCGGTCCAGGGGCGCGTCATTCCCGATGAGGAATACGTCGAACGACTGGAAATCGAGCTGGGCGTCATCATCCAGATGGGCTTCCCCGGCTACTTCCTGATCGTCGCCGACTTCATCAAATGGGCGAAGGAGAACGGCGTGCCGGTGGGGCCGGGCCGCGGCTCCGGCGCAGGCTCGCTGGTCGCGTTCTGTCTCGGCATCACCGATATCGACCCGCTGCGCTACGACTTGCTGTTCGAGCGCTTCTTGAATCCCGAGCGCGTGTCGATGCCCGACTTCGACGTCGACTTCTGCATGGACGGGCGCGATCGTGTCATCGACTACGTCGCTCGGCACTACGGTCGCGAGCGCGTTTCGCAGATCATCACTTACGGCACCATGGCGGCGAAGGCCGTGGTGCGCGACGTGGCGCGTGTGTTCGGCCAGAGCTATGGCTTCGCCGACTCCATCGCCAAGCTGATTCCGTTCGAGCTGGGCATCACGCTCAAGGACGCGCTCGCCAAGGAAGAAGAGCTGCGGCGTCGTTATCAGAACGAGGAAGAGACTCGCGCCATCCTCGACATGGCGATGTCGCTCGAAGGCCTGGTGCGTAACGCAGGCATGCACGCCGGTGGCGTCGTCATCTCGCCCTCGGTGCTCACCGATTTCTCGCCGTTGTTCTGCGACGAGAACGGCCAGAGCGTGGTGACGCAGTTCGACAAGGACGACGTCGAACAGGCCGGCCTGGTGAAGTTCGACTTCCTCGGCTTGCGCACGCTCACCATCATCGATTGGGCGCTGAAGGTCATCAACGCGCAACGCGCGCAGAAGGGCGAGCCACCGCTGGACATCAACGCGCTGCCGATGGACGACGCCGCGACGTTCGACCTGCTGAAGCGTTACGAGACCACCGCGGTATTCCAGCTGGAATCTCGCGGCATGAAGGATCTGATCCGTCGCCTCCAGCCGGATTGCTTCGAAGACATCGTCGCGCTCGTGGCGCTGTTCCGTCCCGGTCCGCTCGAGTCGGGCATGGTGGACGACTTCATCGCGCGCAAGCGCGGCACCACGACGGGCCCCATCGATTATCTGCATCCGGATCTGAAGCCGGTGCTCGCGCCGACCTACGGCGTGATCTTGTATCAAGAGCAGGTGATGCAGATCGCGCAGGTGCTCGCCGGCTATTCGCTCGGCGGCGCCGACTTGCTCCGTCGCGCGATGGGCAAGAAGAAGCCCGAGGAAATGGCCAAGCAGCGGACCATTTTCGTCACGGGCGCAACCGCGCGCGGCGTGGACCAGCATCAGGCCGAGCACATCTTCGACCTGATGGAGAAGTTCGCCGGTTACGGCTTCAACAAGTCGCACTCGGCCGCGTACGCGCTGCTGACCTATCAGACCGCTTGGTTGAAGGCGCACTATCCGGCGGCGTTCATGGCGGCGGTGTTGTCCTCCGATATGGACAAGACCGACAAGGTCGTGACGCTCATCGACGAAGCCCGGCGCATGAAGCTGAAGGTCGAGCCGCCGGATGTGAATTCTTCCCAATTCATGTTCACCGTGTCGAACGATCGGACCATTCGATACGGGCTCGGCGCGATCAAGGGCGTCGGTCAGAACGTCGTGGAGATGCTGGTCGAAGCGCGCAAGAGCGAGCCGTATCGCGATCTGGCGGACATGTGCCGCCGCAGCGATGCGAATCGTATGAACCGTCGCGTGCTGGAAGCGTTGATCCGCTCGGGCGCGGTCGACTCACTCGGCGCCAATCGCGCGACGCTGATGCACTCGCTGCCCTCGGCGATGCAACTCGCCGATCAAACCATTCGCGCTCGAGCGGTCGGTCAAAACGACATGTTCGGCTTGATGGACACGAGCCCGACGGCCGCACCCCAGGTGGTTACAGAGGTGCTGCCGGACTGGAGCCGGCGCGTGCGACTCGATGGCGAGCGCGACACTCTCGGTTTGTATCTCACCGGCCATCCGTTCGAAGAATTCGAGGCGGAGGTGAAGCCCATCACCAGCGGTCGCATCGTCGATTTGACCAGCGACCGCCCCGCGCCGGCGAGCGAAGGCAGCTTCCAGCAGTTCAAGGGCAAGCCGGTGACGGTCGGCGGCATGGTGTTCGACGTCGGCAAGCGCGGCCAGCGCGTGATCTTCACGCTCGACGACCGCAGCGGCCGCATGGAAGCGTCGATGTTCGAGGATCAGTGGCAGCAGTACCGCACGGTGATCGCCAAGAGCGCCATCGTGATCGTCGAAGGTCAACTGCGGTTCGACGAATACATCGAAGGCTGGCGCTTGAATGCCAAGAAGGTCATCGATATCGATCAGGCTCGCGAGCTGCACGGCAAGCGCCTGGCCATTCGCTGGCCGCCGGGGCTCGACGCGGCCGGTCAACGCGGCTTTCTGAAACAACTCGAACAGACCTTGCGTCCATTCCGCGGCGGCCGCTGTGCAGTCGCCGTTTACTACACCGGTTCCGCTGCGCGAGCTGAACTGGTGCTCTCTCAAGAATGGCAGGTCAAGCCGACGCGCGAGCTGACGGAACGGCTGTCGCAGCTGTGCGGGCATGACGGTTTCAAGTTGATCTACGGCCCGCCGGGTGGCGGTAGTCGCGGCGGAGAGTAGTTAGTCGTTGGCGATTGGCGGTCGGTCGGAGATGATGTCTCCAACCAACCCATCATTCGTTCCACCGTTCGTGCCTCCTCAGCGACTGTTCGTCCTCATCGCCGGCAATTTCCTGGTCGCGACCAGCTTTCTGAGCGTCGGCGGCCTGCTGACCGATATCTCCGCGTCGTTGCAGATTCCGATTCACAAGGCCGGCTTGTTGATCGCCGCCTTCGCGATCGCCGCAGCGGTCTGCGCGCCAACGCTCGCCACCCTCGGCTCGCGCATCGATCGTCGGAAGTTGCTCACCGGCTCCATGGCGATCTGCGCGCTCGCGAATCTTCTGGCCGCCCTGAGCCAGACATACGAGCACTTGATGCTGGCCCGTGTGCTCGCGGCCGTGACCTCCGCCGTCTATACACCGCAAGTCGCAGCGACTCTGAGCATGCTCACGCCGGAGCACGAGCGGGCGCCGGTGCTTGCCAAGCTGATGGTGGGCTGGTCGGTCGGTTCGGTGCTCGGCAATCCCATTTCGGTGTTGATCGCGTCGCTGTCGTCGTGGCGCATGTCATTTGCATTCATCGGCGGCGCGAGCGCCATCGTCGCGATCTTCATCTGGCGCTCGCTGCCCTCGAACGTGATGGTGCCGCCGCTCAATTGGGTTCGCTGGTTTCAGGTCTTGCGCTCGCCGGCATTGCGATGGCTGACCGCGGCCACTGCGCTCAGCAACATGGGGAGCGCCGTCATGATGAGTTACATCGCGCCCATCGTTAAAGAAGTGCAGGGGATCGCCGGTCCCGCCTTGGCCTTGCTGCTGTTTACAGCGGGCGGCGGTGCGTTACTCGGCAATCTACTGAGCGTCCGCATGGTGCGGAGGTTCGGTGCGACGCTCGTCGCGTACCGATGTAACATTTCTTCGGCGACCATGCTGCTGTTGTGGCCGTTGTTTTCTCTCTGGGCCGCGACGATCTATCTCGCTCAGTTCCTTTGGAGCCTGGGGAGCTCGGGCTTTCCAGCCGTGCAGCAGGCGCGACTGGTCGCTGTCGCTCCGATGCTGGCAGCCGCGACGATTGCGCTCAACTCCTCGGTGACATACTTCGGCATGGCGGTTGGCGCAAGCATCGGCGCGACGGCCTGGACGCTGGTGCCGGCACGTTTCATGTCCTGGGTCGGCTTCGTGTTCGTGATCTTCGCACTGGCATGCTCGGTGCTCGGCGAACGGGCCGCGCAGCGCGAAGCTCGCGCGTGACGCCCAAAATAAAAATTACTGACACCGGTGGCACTCCAGATCCAGCGTTGAGTCGCTCTGCGAAATACGCACAATCAGCGGCTGTTCGTCCGGGCGAGGTCGAAGGCAATCGGGCGCCGAGCGCGACCGAATTATGACAACGACTCGCTGCCCGGAGACGCAATGACAGCCGCGCGTCGGCGCGAAGCTGTTCTCGAGTTGGAGTTTTCGGGTGTCGATAGGGAGTCGGAATGTTTTCTGTATCTTTCGGAGCAAATGCGCGGCGCGCGTCGGGGTATGCGTGGATCGTCGCGGCAATTCTGGCTTTTCCTCAGACGTCCAACGCGTGTAACTGTCAACCGGCGCCGAAGGTTGATGCGGCAAAGGTGAAGAAATCGGTCGAGTGGCTGCTGACCAATCGAGCGAACGTGTTGCGTGTCCGCGCGCTACGACGTGCGAGCGACAAGGACTTCTCGTTCGAGTTCGCGGTGATCGAGTCCTGGAAGGGCAACTATCAGCCCGGCGACGCCATCGTCGCGTCATCGATCGCCTTCGTCGATTGTCGCGAGGCGGTCGAGGTCGGCGACGATCTGGTGGTCAGCTTCGATGATCTCGCCAAGGCGAATTTCGCCAAGGACGCCTGTCCCGATCGATTTCAGGAGCGCCGTCGCGAGCTCGAAGCGGAGTTTCTGAACAAGCTGTCGCCCAAGTATCGCTCGACCAACGCGGAATCATGAGAATCGGAGATTGCGCGGCCGGCGACATGGCATGACTGGCGTTTAGCTGCGCGCGGCGGGAACGAGCCTGCCGCGCGCAACCGTCAATCAATCAAACAAACATCACTCGGCCTTCACGGCCTCGATCTGAATCTGCAGTTCGACGTCCTGCTTGAAGCCATAGGCCTTGCCGTAGTCGACGCCGAAGTCCGCGCGGTTGATCTTGCCGCTCGCATCGGCGCCGCAGGTTTCTTTTTTGCTCATCGGGTTCGGCTTGCACATGAAGCTGTTGATCTTCAGTTTCACCGGCTTGGTCACGCCGTGCAGGGTGAGGCTGCCGTCGACTTCGGTCGGGGCGCCGTTCTTGAAATTGGTCAGCTTGCCGGTGTAGGTCGCGGTGGGAAACTGGGCGACGTTGAAGATCTCGGCGCCTTTGGCGTGCTCGTTCAACTTGTCGTGACCGAAGTCGATGGCCGACATGTCCATCTTCACATCGACCGTGCCGGTCTGGGCGGCAGTGTCGAGCGTGACGGTGCCGGAGCTGCTGTTGATCTTGCCGCGCCAGTTGGACAAGCCGCCCATGTGGTCGGCGGTGAAGCTCGGGAAAGTATGGTTCGGATCGACGTTGTACTTGACCGGAGCGGCGCTCACGGCGCCGGCAGTCAGCGCGGCGGCTGCGACTGCCAGGGCGAGCAGGGACGATGATTTCATGCAGGTCTCCATGGATGCTGCCAAACCGGCAGCGTTGAATTCGAAGTGCTAGCCGCCGGCGCGCTTGGCTTTGAAGCCCCGCTGCGTCAGCTCCTGAACCAGTTTGTCGCGATGATCGCCCTGGATTTCGATGCGGCCGTTGTCGACCGCGCCACCCGAGCCGCATTTCTTCTTCAGTTCGGTGGCTAGGGCCGCGAGTTGCTCGGGCGGCAGGCCGAGTCCGGTGATGACGGTCACGCCCTTACCCTTGCGGCCCGCGGTTTCGCGGCTGACGCGCACGACGCCATCGCTGGTCGTCTTGCCGGGCGTGCCTTTCTTGCAAACGCATTCACGCACCGGGCGGAGGCAGTTGGGGCAGCGTTCGCCGATGCCAGTGGAGTAAACGATACCGCCGCCGTCGGACGGCGCCTTGCGCGTCGAGGTCATGGGGCGGAAAGGGGCAGAATTCGCATGCACGAAAGTGTTGCGGCTTTCACCGGCCCGCGCAACTGCGACCCGGCCGGCGGCCCAGGTAAGATGCGCATAAGTCTTATGCCACGGAGGAATGAAATGGCGCTGGGGCGACGTGAGTTCACTGTGGCCATGATGGCGAGCATCGGCGGCTGCGCGCTGCCGGTAGGGGACAAGTCACAGAAGGAAGCAAGACACATGTTCGGTTTGATTGGCAAGATGATCGCGGTCCCGGGCCAGCGCGAGAACTTGATCGCCGTGCTGCTCGATGGCATCGAGGGCATGCCGGGATGCTTGAGCTATGTCGTGGCGCGCGACGCGAAGGACGAGAACGCGCTCTGGATCACCGAGGTCTGGGACAGCAAGGACAGCCACTCCGCCTCGCTCAAGCTGCCGTCGGTGCAGGCGGCGATCGCGAAGGGCAAGCCGTTGATCGCGGGCTTCGGCGATTACTTCACGACCGAGCCTGTGGGCGGCGTCGGTTTGCCCGCCTGAGACGAACGGCTCAGCGCGCGCTGAGCCGTCGCCATTCCATCAGATCGGCGCTCGAGATTACGGCTGTGCAAGCTGCGTGATGCCGCGCTTACGCTTTTCCTCGGCGACCATGTCGCGCACATCGTTCAACAAACGCCGGGCGTCGTAAACGATGCCGTCCTTGATGGTGTATTTCACACCGCCGACGCGGCGGGTGCGTCCGTCGTCGCCCAGACGCACGTGACCGGTCCCGTACATCACTTTGAAGTTGGCCACCGGATTCTCATCGAGCACCGCGAGGTCGGCGAGCTTGCCGGCTTCGATCGAGCCGAGGCGATCGGCCGCGCCGAGGGCTTGAGCGCCATTGAGCGTCGCGGAGCGGAGCACTTCCAGCGGATGGAAGCCGGCCTCCCGCAGCAGCTCCAGCTCCTGAATGGTGCCGAAGCCATACAACTGATAGATGAAGCCCGAATCCGATCCGACCGTGACGCGGCCGCCGCGATTCTTGTAATCGTTCACGAATGCCATCCAGGGCCGATAATTGTCGCGCCAGGCGACTTCGTCCTCGGTGCCCCAGTCGAAGAAGAAGCTGCCGTGGTTGTCACGATTCGGCGTATAGAAATCCCACAGCTGCGGCAGGGTGTACTGCTCGTGCCAGTCGGCGCGGCGAGCGCGCATCAGATCGCGTGACGCGAGATAGATGGTGAAGGTCGGATCGAGCGTGAAGTCGAGCGCCAGCAGTTCCTTCATCACGGCTTCATACTTCTCGCTGCCGGGCTGCGCGGCCTGGCGCCACAAGCGGCCGGCCTGCGCGAAACGATCCTGCTCGTTGAAGTAGTTATAGGCGGGCGGATAGTTCTGCACGGTACGATCGTCGAACAGTGCTTCCGGCAAGCCGTACCAATGTTCCATGGTGGTGAGACCCCAGCGCGCGGTGGTCAGCACGTTGACACGGCTCACGTCCATCTGCGCGTGATGGCAGGCGCTGCGCATGCCTTGTTTCTTCAGCTCCTCGAAGATCGCTTGCAGCACGTCGGGTCGATAGCCGAAACATTTCATGCCGACCGCGCCCTTGGCCTTGATGTCGCGCACCCACTTGCGGCCCTCTTCGGGCGTGGTCAGCGGCTTCTCGGGTGTGAGAAAGGCGTAAGGAAAAATGCGCGGCGCGGTGATCTCGTTACGCTCGCTTCGACGCGTTTCACTGACGCACCAGTCGACGCCATTTCCGCAACCGGGATCGCGAATGGTGGTGATGCCGTGACCCATCCAGAGCTTGTATACATACTCCGATGGCACGCCTTGTTCCTTGCCGCCGATGTGACCGTGCATGTCGATGAGGCCGGGCAGCACATAATGATCGCGCAGATCGATTTCGCGACCGCCCGGTTTCAGCTTCGGACGATTCGGCGGTTCCTTGCTGCCGCCGGGCGCGCCGACCGGAAACACGTCCACGATGCGATTGCCTTCAATGACGATATCGGTCGGACCGAATGCGGGCGCGCCGGTGCCGTTGATGACGATCGCGCTACGCAGGATGAGCTGCGAGTAGGGGCCGTCGCCCTCTTTGCGGGCCGGCGCGGGCGGCACGGTGTAACCATCGTCGGCCGCGAGGCCCGCGGCGGTGTGCAGGAACAGGCTGGATACAAGAGTCGTCCAGGCCAGGGTACGAAGAATCGCTCGAGGATGCATGCGCCGTCCGTCTCCATGCCACGAAGGGCGCATCATGCCGCAACCGGCTAGTTCATGTGAACGCGGAGTAGACGAGCGTGCGCAACTCGCGTCGCAGGTTATAGATGGTCGAGGGGATCAGCTGGGTCATGAAGAGGACGATCAACTCCTCGCGCGGATCGATCCAGAAGTAGGTGCTCGCCATGCCGCCCCAGGAGAAGTCGCCCTTGCTGCCGGGAATGAGGCTGCGCGCCGGATCGGTCGTCACCGCGAAACCCAGTCCGAAGCCGACGCCCGAGTAGCTCGCCTCGCTGAACAACGATACCGACATGTCGGGCAGCTCCTTGCCGCCGGGCAGATGATTGGCAGTCATCAGCTCGATGGTTTTCGGGCTCAGCAGGCGCGCGCCGTCGAGCGAACCGCCGTTCAACAGCATGCGACAGAAGCGCAGATAATCCGCGGCCGTCGACACGAGGCCGCCGCCGCCAGAAATGAAGGCGGGCGGTCGCAGATAGTTGCTGGTCTGCGGATCGTCTTGCAGTTTCAGACGGCCGTCCGGCGTCAGCATGTAGCAGGCGGCGAGCCGCGACGCTTTGGCCGCAGGCACATGGAAATCCGTGTCCACCATGCCCAGCGGCGCGAAAATCCGCTGCCTCAGGAACTCTTCGAAGGGCACGCCGGAGATCTTGCCGACCAGATAACCGAGCACGTCGGTCGACACGGAATAATTCCAAACATCGCCGGGCGAAGCTTCCAGTGGAATCTTCGCCAGACCTTCGATCATGGCATCGAGCGTGCCCGTGCCCGCGGGATCGCCGAAACCGAAGCGGCGATACGCGGCATCGACGTTGGTTCGCTGCTGCAGACCGTAGGTCAAGCCGGAGGTGTGACGAAGCAAATCGATGATGCGCATCGGCGCTTTGGCGGGCCGCGTGCGGAATGTTTCCAAGAAGCCGGCTTCGTACACGCCCAGGTTGCGCCATTGAGGAATGTAACGATGCACCGGATCGTCCAGCGCGATCAGTCCTTCCTCGACCAGCATCATCAGTGCCACGCTGGTGATCGGCTTGGTCATGGAATAAATGCGGAAGAGGGTGTCCTGCTGCAGCGGCCGCGTGCGCTCCAGGTCCATCTGGCCCTGCGCGCTGAAATGAGCGAGCTGACCGCGACGCTCGATGAGCGTCATGGCACAAGGCAGACGGCCCGTGTCCAGGTAGCGCTGTTGCATGTACCGGTCGAGATATTGCAGGCGACTGCTGGACAGGCCGACGGCTTCAGGTGACATGTGAGGTCCTTGGGTCAGATCCGCGATTCGCGCTGCGGATCTCGCATGAAAATGTACACGAGCAGCGAAATGAACACGCAGCCCGTCACGTACCAGTAGAACAGCTCTTCGTGGCCGATGTTCTTGAACGCCAGCGCGATCATTTCGGCCGTGCCGCCAAACAGCGAAACCGCGATCGCATACGGCAGGCCCACGCCCAACGCGCGGATCTCGACCGGAAACAATTCGGCTTTCACCACGGCGCTGATGGAACTGTACAGCGAGGAAATCGCCAGCGCGATGAATATCAGGAAGAATGCGGCGCGCGCGTCTTGCGCTTGTGACAATGCCGATAACAGCGGCACCGTCGCGAACAGCGCCAGCACGCCGAACACGATCAGCATGGGCCGCCGGCCGTAGCGATCGGACAATGCGCCCATCACCGGCTGCAGGAGCATGAATAGGAACAGATTGGCGGTCGACACCAGGGTCGACTCGCTCTTGCTCAGTCCGACGGTGTTCACCAGGAACTTTTGCATGTAGGTGGTGAACGTGTAGAAGAACAAAGTCCCGCCCATGGTCAGCCCGATGACGATGAGCACTTCGCGGGGATGTTTCATCAGCAGCGTCAATTGGCCCGCGTCGGCCGTGGCGGATCTTTGTTTGAACGCGTCGGTCTCGATCAGATTCCGGCGCAGATACAGCGCCGCGATCGCGGCCACCGCGCCGATGACGAAAGGAATGCGCCAGCCCCAGGCTTCCAACTGCTGCGCATCCAGCACGAAGAACTGCAACACCATCAGCACGCCGAGCGCCAGCAGCTGGCCCATGATCAGCGTGACGTACAGAATGCCCGAATAGAAACCGCGGCTGTCGGCGGTCGCGATCTCGCTCATGTAAGTCGCGCTGGTGCCATACTCGCCGCCGACGCTGAAGCCTTGGATCAGTCGTGCGATCAGAAGCAGCGCGGGCGCGGCGGCACCGATCGTCTGATAGGTCGGCGTGACTGCGATGATCAACGACCCGAGGCACATCAGCGTGACGGACAGGGTCAGCGCCGCTTTACGCCCGTGACGGTCTGCATAGCGGCCCAACACCCAGCCGCCGATAGGACGCATCAGAAAGCCGACGGCGAAGATGGCCGCGGTATTCAGTAACTGGAGCGTGTCGTTACTGGCCGGAAAGAAGCTGGGCGCGAAATAAATGGCGAAGGCGGCGTACGTGTACCAGTCGTACCACTCGATCAGGTTGCCGACGGAGCCGCCGAAAATGGCGCGTATACGGGGTCGGGTCGAGGTATCGGTCGTGCAACTCAGGGTCACTGGGAATCGGTTCTAATTGGCCCGGTCCCGATGGTGAGGAAATGCGTGCATAAAAGAAAGCGGTGGGATGCCCCGGCCCGACGGGGCGGCCCACCCCCCCAAAG
>JAEWAF010000123.1 GCA_023391815.1 Pseudomonadota bacterium | reverse complement strand
CCGGTGATGCCGGGCTTGACCTTGTGTCTGAGCATGTAGCCGGGGATCAGCCGCCGGTACTGCTCGTTGACCGCGACCGCGTGCGGGCGCGGGCCGACGATGCTCATGGTCCCTTCCAAGACATTCAGCAGCTGCGGCAGTTCATCCAGCGACGTCGCGCGGATGAACGCGCCCACTGGCGTCACTCGCGAATCGTTGCGCGTGACCTGCGTATAACTTTGGTTGCCGTCCTCGGTGACCGTCATGGAGCGGAACTTGTAGACCACGATCTCCTTGCCGTCCAAGCCATAGCGCTTCTGACGGAAGATCACCGGACCGGGCGAGGTGAGCCGGATGGCCGCCGCGACCAGCAACATCACCGGCGAAAGCAGGGCGATGGCGACCGAGGAGATGGCGATATCGCTGACCCGCTTGGCGATGCCACGACCGCCGTAGAACGGCGACTCGCACACGGCCACTACCGGCACGCCATTCACCAGATCGAAGCGCGGCTGAACCAGATCGCACATGGTCAGGTCGGGCACGAAGTACACCGAAGCGGTCGAGTCCTTCAGTGACTGCAACAGCTCGGTGATGCGCGGGTGACGGGTCATCGGCAACGTGATGTAGACCACGTCGATCGAGTTACGGGCGATGTAGTCGCGCATCAAGCTGAGCTTGCCGAGCACGCGGCTCGAGCACTCTTCAGGCAGCCGGCCCGAATCGCGGTCGTCGAAGTAGCCCAGCACTTCCATGTTCAGCCAGGGCGACTCTTCCAGCTTGCTCGCCAGCTTCGCGCCCAGGCGATTGGCGCCGGCGATCACGACCTTGCGGGGCGCGCCGCTGTTGCTGGCTCGAACGAACAGATGCGGGGTGTAGAGCCGTCCGACCCACAGCACCAGCGGGGTCGAGATGGCCCAGCTGACCAGCACTTCCCAGCGCAGCTGGTTGGCGATGCCGGCGATCTCCATCAGCGCCCAGATGAACGCGATCACCAGCGACCAGCGGAAAATGATGTCCAACAGCGATGCGATCGCCATCGAGCGATGACGCGGCGGCGCCATCGGCAGGGCATCGAGCACGTCGGCCGCGCCAAAAAAGGCCAGCACCGCCATCAGAAAGTACGGTCCTTGCAGCAGGCTCTCGCGCCAGACCAGCATGCACAGGCCCAGGGTGAGCACCGGCATCACCGGGTACAGCAACGATTTCAGGACGAACAGAGAGGTCGGCTCCGACGCGCTCACGCCCGCCGACCGATCGTACGACCTCAAGGGTTGACGTTGATTGAGCATCACACCTCCCGCCCGGCGCGGAAGCAGCGGTTCAGCACTCAAAGATCGCTGAAGCGCTGGGGACGGAGGAAACGATGTTTCCGCCGCAGCTGATGGCCGATCAGCAGCACTGTGACCAGGGCCATGAGCCAGCCGCGCGACATCGAATCGTCCATGCTGCCGGTGGATGCTTGTGAGACTGCGCGGTCGTTGCCGCTCAGGTTGCCGCCGAGGCCGGCGCCATCGAGGCGCACTTGAGCCTGGCCCGCAACCATTTGCGTGCTCGCCACGGCCGGCCCGGCAATCGAACCCGTTACATTGCCGTTGATTGCCGGGTTCGCATTCACAGCCCAACTGACGCTGAGGGCTACCAGGGCCCCAGCGAGTTTGATCAGACGCATGCATCACTCCTCATCAATGACGCACACGCGGACAGGCTTCGTTGCATATCGTTGTGTGCGTTTGCGCCCCCGTCCCCACGGCTCGCAAAAATAAATCGCAAGACTCTCGTCTCGCCCCATCGTCTCTTGCTCAAAGCAAGTTTTATTCCACTGTAATTTTTGCCGTCGCTGAACGGCGAAACATCACGACGCGCGCACCGAAATACATCAAACAAAACCCGTCCAGGCTAATAGACCAATCTCGTTTGCGGCGCAAGTACAACATTCAAACACGACGAGCAGATGACATGCTCCACACCCGAACAGTTCCGATGCAGCTGTGCATCAATATGGAACCTTGTTTTCAAGTGTTAAATCGCCCGCCGCTGTACCTTTGCTGACAATGCAACAGCGTTTGGAAACATCTGTTGCTTGGCTGCCAGGAGTCGATAGCTCACCGCTGCGCTGTTCGCTATTGGCGACAGCGCAGATTCAATCCGATTCGCGAATCGTTTAACCGCTCTTCTTTTCTGTCTGTCGCGCGACGGCTTCAGCCGCGGCTTTGATGGCCTCGGGATCGCCCAGGAAGCGACGCGAGGTGGGCTTGAGCGCCTTGTCCAACTGGTAGTGAATGGGCACTCCGGTCGGAATGTTGAACTCGACGATGTCTGAATCGGACATGCCGTCGAGCATCTTTACAAGTGCACGCAAACTGTTGCCGTGTGCGACGACTAATACATTTCGTCCGGCGTTTAACTCCGGAGCGAGACGGTTGTTCCAGTACGGCAGCACGCGATCGAGCGTGGTCTTCAAAGATTCGGTGGTCGGCAGCTCTTCCGGCTTCAAAGCCGAGTAGCGCAGGTCGAAGCGCGGATGCCGCTTGTCGTCCAACGTGAGCGCCGGCGGCGGAATGTCGTAGCTACGACGCCAGATCTTCACCTGCTCGGCGCCGTACTTCTCGACCGTCTCGGATTTGTTCAGACCCTGCAGGGCGCCGTAGTGACGCTCGTTCAGGCGCCAGCTGCGCTCGACCGGCAGCCACATGCGATCCATCTCGTCGAGCGCGATCCACATGGTGCGGATGGCGCGCTTGAGCACCGACGTGAACACCTGCTGAAACTCGAACCCTTCTTCCTTGAGCAGCTTGCCGGCGGCGCGCGCTTCATTGCGGCCCTGCTCGGTCAGATCCACGTCCACCCAGCCGGTGAACAGGTTTTCCAGATTCCAGGTGCTTTGTCCGTGACGCAGAAGTACGAGTTGGCCTGCCATAACTAAAGTCAGGGTGGAACAGGGGCGACTTTATATCAGACATCGCCCCCAAGCCGCAGGTGTCGCTGCGTCCATTCATATTGTCCTGGCGAGCAACAATGATTTGTCGCTGCTTGCCGTCAGTTTCGGCACGAATACCCAGGCGAAAGTGTTAACGAAATCGTCATGTGTTAGCGATTCCGTCGCTCGAGGCGGAGAGAGGGGAGCGCCGGCGGCGGCGCTCCCGAGGACGGAAGATTATTCCGTCATTCGGCGCACGGCCTGCAGCGCGACGGACAGCGTTGCGAAGTCCATCGCCGGCAACGCGCGCATGTCCGCTACCGTTTGTCGCAAGTAATCGACAGCGGCCCGATGACGACCGATCCAACCTTCCAGCAATTCGGCGGGCGCGGCCTTGCCATCCTTGGTGGCGCGCTTCGACTCGCCGATGACCTGGAGGCACAACACTCGCTGCAGGTTATAGACGTTGTCGCGCAGGGTCGTGCGAGCCACTGCCTGCCAGTGACCTTCGACGCCGAGCACCTCGACTTGCTCCCGGATCCAGTCCAGCGACAGCGCCGTGCCCACACCGAAATAGAGGGCGGCGGTCCGATCCAGCGACAGGCCGCTCTGCTCGGAGATCTCGACCAGATCCGGGCCGGAGCGCAGGGCTGCCAGGCTGGCCATGCGCTTGGACAGCTTGTCGGGCACCGAAGCGGCGGTGTAGCGGGCGTGGCGGCTGTTGAACACCGAGAGGTCGTCGCCGCTCAGCACCTTCGGCAGCAGCCCATCGAGCTCCTTCATGCCGGCGCGGAAGCGCGACACCTGATGCTCGATATCGAGCTGACCGCTTTGCCGATGAATCAGCCAATAGGTGCAGAAACGAAGCAACCGAGTGGTCTCGAACATCATCTCGTACTGAACCGCCGCCGAGATCTTCGTATCGAGCGCTTCGATGTCGGCCCAGGTGTCGCGCATGGCGACGACCTCGCGAGCGATGGCATAGGCCCGGGCGATCGTGCCGGCGCTGGCGCCGGTATCTTCCTGCACCCGGCGAGCGAACGTCGGGCCCATGCGATTGACGATGCTGTTCGTGGTCGCGGTCGCGATGATTTCGCGACGCAGCCGATGCTCGGGCAGATACTTGTTGAACCGTTTCTGCATCAGGGCCGGGAAGTAACGCTCCAGCTCGTGACCCAGGTACGGATCCTCCGGCACATCCGAATCGATGAGCTTCGAGTACAGGGCCATCTTCGCGTACGCCAGCAGAATCGCGAGCTCGGGCCGCGTCAGGCCCTTGCCGGCCTGCTGCCGCTCGGTGATTTCTTCGCTCGCCGGCAGGAATTCCAGGCCGCGATCGAGCAGCCCCGAGACTTCGAGACGACGGATCGAATGCGCATGCTCCAGCAGGTCCTTGCTGGCGCGGGCCTCGAGCATCGACAGCGCCTGGCTTTGCAGATAATTGTCGCGCAGCACCAGGCTGGCGACCTCGTCGGTCATGTCGACCAGCAGCTCGTTACGTTTTTCGAGCGTCAGGCCGGCGCGCTTCGGCAGGTTGTTGAGCAGGATCTTGATGTTGACTTCGTGATCCGAGCAATCGACGCCACCGGAGTTGTCGACGAAGTCGGTGTTGATGCGGCCGCCGGCGAGTGCGTACTCGATACGGCCTCGTTGCGAGAGGCCGAGGTTGCCGCCTTCGCCGATGACTTTGCAGCGCAGATCGCGACCGTTGACTCGCAGGGCGTCGTTGGCGCGGTCGCCGACGTCGATGTGGCTTTCGTCGGCAGCTTTTACATAGGTGCCGATGCCGCCGTTCCACAGCAGATCGACCGGCATGCACAGAATCGCCCGGATCAGCTCGATCGGAGTGAACGTGTCGCGCTTGATGCCGAGCATGGCCTGCACTTGCGGCGACACTTTGATCGATTTGACGTTTCGCGCGTAGACGCCGCCGCCCTTGGAGATCAACTTGCGGTTGTAGTCCTCCCAAGTGGAGCGGGGGAGATTGAACAGGCGCTGACGCTCTTTATAAGAGGCGGCTGCGTCGGGTTCCGGGTCCAGGAAGATGTGTTGATGATTGAATGCTGCCAGCAGCCGGATGTGCGGCGACTGGAGCATGCCGTTGCCGAACACGTCGCCGGCCATGTCGCCGATGCCGATCGCGGTGAAGTCCTGCGACTGGGTGTCGATGCCCATTTCGCGGAAGTGGCGCTTCACGCACTCCCAACCGCCGCGGGCGGTGATGCCCATCTTCTTGTGGTCGTAACCGGCGGAACCGCCCGAAGCGAAAGCGTCGCCGAGCCAGAAGTTGTAATCGGCGGCGAGGCGATTGGCGATGTCCGAGAAGGTCGCCGTGCCCTTGTCGGCCGCGACCACCAGATACGGATCGTCGCCGTCGCGACGAACGACCTGCGCCGGCGGCACGATCTTGCCTTCGACGATGTTGTCCGTGATGTCGAGCAGGGCGGAAATAAACGTGCGATAGCACTCGACGCCTTCACGCTGCACGTCCTCGCGGCTCGCACCGGCGGGCATGCGCTTGGGCACGAACCCGCCCTTGGCGCCGACCGGCACGATCAACGTGTTCTTCACGTTCTGAGCCTTCATGAGGCCAAGCACTTCGGTTCGGAAGTCTTCGCGACGATCCGACCAGCGGATGCCGCCGCGGGCCACCTGGCCCATGCGCAGGTGAACGCCTTCGACTCGCGGTGAATAAACGAAGATCTCGAAGGCAGGCCGAGGCTGCGGGACCTCGGGGATGCTGCGCGAGTCGAGCTTGAACGAGAGCCACTGCTTCGGTGTGCCGTTGGCATCCGCCTGGAAATAGTTCGTGCGCAGCGTGGCCTGGATGGCATGCGCGAAGCGCCGGAGAATGCGGTCTTCATCGAGGCTGCGCACCGAGTCGAGCAGATCGGACAGTTCTTGTTTCAGGCGATCCACGTCCGCGCTGCGCTTGGCCGGTTTGTGCGTCGGATCGAACTGCGCTTCGAACAACTGCGACAGAATCGTCGCGATCTTCGCGTTCGACGTCAGCACCTGCTCCATGTAGGCCTGGCTCAAGCTGGCGCCGGTCTGGATCGCATAACGACAGTAAGCGCGCAACACGCTGGCCTGACGCCAGGTGAGATCGGTGACTACGATGAGTTGATTGAAGCCGTCGTTCTCGGCGCGACCGGTCCACACCGCCGAGAACGTATCGGTGAAGCGTTCCCCCAAGGTCGCCGGATTGATGGTGCCGCCGTCGCGACGTTGCATCTCGAAGTCCTGCAGCCAGATCGGCCGGCCGCCGGGCACAGCGATGCGATACGGACGCTCGCTGACGATCATGAAGCCCATGTTCTCCAGAATCGGCAACGCCTGCGATAACGCGATCGGGGCGGCGGTGCGAAGCAGTCGCAGATGGACGGTTTTGCCCTCGCCGCTGGCCAGACGCATGGCGATCCTGTCGGCGTCGGCAATGACTTCGTTGAGCTGACGGATGTCGTCGAGCGCGACTTCGGCGCTCGTGTCTTCTTCATACGCCGCCGGGAACGCGTTGTGGAATTTCTCCGCCAGCAGACGGCCATCCAGTTCGCCGTGCTTATCGATCAATGCATCGCGTAGCTTGTCGCTCCAGGTGCGCACGGTCTCGGCGATCAACTGCTCCAGCTCTTCGGCGTCGATGCGCGGGCCGCCGTCGGGCGGCAAGCGAATGATCATGTGGACGCGAGCCAGCGCCGACTCGGACAGCTGAATCTGCGATTCGATGGCGGTCGCCTTGAGCTTGTCGTTGATGACCGCTTCCATCTTCTGGCGGACCTGCGTGTTGTAGCGGTCGCGCGGCACGAAGATCATTGCGGAATAGAAACGACCGAACGTGTCACGGCGCAGGAACACGCGCACGCGCTGGCGCTCGTACAGATTGACGATGCCGCGAACGGTGCGGATCAAATCGTTGACGCTGGCCTGGAACAGCTCGTCGCGCGGATAGGTTTCCAGCACGTGCACGACCGCTTTGCCGTCGTGGCTGGCCGGATCGAGGCCGAAGTGTCCCACCACGCGCTCGATCTTGTGACGAAGCATCGGAATCTCACGCGGGCTGCGGTTGTACACCGCCGACGTGAACAAGCCGAGGAAACGTTTCTCTCCGGTCACGCGACCTTGTGCGTCGACAGTCTTTACCCCGACGTAGTCGAGATAGGTCGAGCGATGCACGGTCGAAACGGAGTTGGCTTTGGTGATCTGCATCAGCTCGGGCTGGCGAGCGCGTTCGCGCAACTCGCCCGTGAGCACGGTCGGCTCGGCGCGATAGCCTTTGCGAGCACGCAGAATGCCGAGGCCCGTTTCCGGCATCGGCACCAGCAGATCTTCGCTGCGGCCCCGTTTCAATTCGTACTGGCGATAGCCGAGGAAGGTGAAATGATTCGCGGCCATCCAGTCGAGCAGCGCCTTGGCTTCGCGCGCTTCGCTGGGTTGCACGCCGGGATTCTCGCGCTCGATTTCATTGGCGAGCTCGGTGGCGCGCTGGCGCATTTCGTTCCAATCGCCGACCGCGAGGCGCACGTCTTCGAGGGTGCGTAACAGTTTCTGCTCGATCTCCTGCAGCCGTTCCGGCGCGCCGATGCGATCGATCTCGATGTGCTGCCACGATTCCTGGGTGAAGTTCTTGCCGTCGCCGTTCTCGCCGAGCTGTTCGAGCTTGCCGGAGCGATCGCGCCGGACCGGCAGCACCGGGTGGACCATCATATGAATAGTGAGGCCGGCCTGCGTCAGCACCATGCCGAGCGAGTCCACCAGGAAGGGCATGTCCTCGGTAGTAACTTCCACGATGGTATGCGTAGTGCTCCAGCCATCGCGTGTTTCATCCGTATTGAATACACGCACCAGCGGCCGGTTCGGCTTGCGAACCGTGGAGCTGCGCAGATGCGCGAGTGCCAGCGCGGCGAGCACGTCGCTCTTGTATTCAGCGAGATCTTCTTCGCCGACGCCGCGATAGTACTGGCGCACGAATTCCTGAACGTCCAGCGGATCGCCGCGTTTTCTCAACGCACGGGCGGACTGCGCGATGCGTTCGATCAATTTCTGACGGGCAGCGGGAATGGTCGTTGTCATGATTGGCGCGAATATCGAGAGAGATGAACTACGACGGTGCATAGGGTAATAGACCGCCGCGGCGCCGGATGCACCAAAATGGAATAACGAGGCTCGTCCGAGCTTCTTTGCAGTTAGCTCGACAACTGCAGATCGGCGATCACGGCCGCGAGGAAACGCAAGGCTTCGCCACCGGTGACGCAGCGGTGATCGAACGTCAATGACAACGGCAGACGAACGTGAATTTCCGGGGAATTTGCGCCGGCAACGACGTCTCTTTGCAACTTGCCGGCGGCCAGAATCGCCACCGTGGGCGGCACCACCAACGGCGTTGCATACCGTCCGGCGACGGTACCGAAGTTTGAAAGTGTGATCGTGTAGTCACGCATTTCTTCCGGCGTGATGGTACGGGCGCGCGTTCGTTGCTTTATATCGTCCAGTCGGGCGCGCAACTGAGTGGCCGATTGTGAAGACACATCGCGCAGAACGGGGACGATCAAACCGTCGGTTGTATCCACTGCGATCGCCAGGTGCACTTGTTCCATCAACTTGCGCGACGGGCCGGCGGGATCGAACAACGCGTTAAGTGCCGGTTCCGCCTTGACGCCGGCAACGATCGCGCGGATTAAGCGGATGCTGATGTCGCCACGATCTTTCCAGACGTCGATGTCGGCGTCGTCGAAGATTGTGCACATTGCGATCTCATCGCGAGATAACGCCATGCTTTGAGCCATGGCCTTGCGTGGACCGCGCAACTTGTCGGCGTCGGTGAGGCCGGGCACCACGGGTGCCCGTTGCGTCGACTTGCCGAGGTTCGCTCGTGCGAGCACGTCATCGACGCTCACCAGTCCATGGCGGCCGGTCGCCTGGCACGCCGTCAATTCCACGCCCAGACGCTTGGCCAGCATTCGAACGGCCGGCGCGGCGCGCACACGCTCGCGATCCCGATATGCACGACGACCGCGACCGACGATGGCGTGATCGATCAACTCTTCGCTGCGAGTGGCCATGTGGCCGACGACCATGCCTTGATTGGACGGTGCCGCGAGCCCAGCAGTCACGCCTTGATTCGATGACGCAGGCCCAGCTGAACTGCCTTGATTCGACGATGCCTCATGCCGGGTGGTCTTGCCTTCGCTCGCCGACGCTCCGCTCGCAGTAGCTGCGCCTTGGGAAGGCAGATCGAAATCGACGAGGGGGCGGCCGGTTTGAACGGTATCGCCGGCTTTTGCATACAACCGCACGATGGTTCCGGAATACGGACTCGGCACGTCGACCACCGCTTTCGCTGTTTCCACCGACAGCAGCGGTTGATCGACTTCGACGCGCTCACCCTCGTTCACGTGCCACGACACGATTTCCGCTTCGGGCAAGCCTTCGCCGAGGTCCGGGAGGTTGAAAGTCACGCTCATGGTCTTGTCCAACCCCTAACCGTTAACCGCCGCTTTCGCCGCATCGACGATGCGCGTCACGCTCGGGATATAGTCGTTTTCCAACCGGTACAGCGGCACGACGGTGTCGAAACCGGTCACTCGTTGAATGGGTGCCAGCAAATCGTGGAGACCGTGCTCGGCGACGATGGCGGCGATCTCTGCGCCGACCCCACAGTTGCGCGCGGCTTCGTGCACGATGACCAGTCGACCGGTCTTGGCCACGGACTCGAGGATGGTCTCGGAATCGATCGGGCTCACGGTCGCCAGATCGATCACTTCCGCACTGATGCCTTCGGTCGCGAGTTGCCCTGCCGCTTGCAGCACATCGGTCGTGATCGCGCCCCAGGTCACGAAAGTCACGTCCTCGCCTTCGCGCAGGATGTAACAAACATCCAACGGAGCAGCGACGCCATCGTCCGCCACTTCCTGCTTCGCCAGTCGATAGATGCGCGTTGGTTCCAGGAACAGCACCGGATCCGGATCGCGAATCGATGCCAGCAACAAACCGTACGCGCGTGCCGGCGACGAAGGGCAGACCACGCGAATGCCAGGCACATGCGCGATCATCGATTCGACCGACTCGGAATGATGCTCCGGCGCGTGGATGCCGCCGCCGTGCGGCGTGCGGATCACCACCGGGCACGACAAACGCCCGCGCGTGCGATGACGCAGCCGGCTCATGTGATTCACGATCTGATCGATCGCGGGATACAGAAAGCCCATGAACTGAATTTCGGCGACCGGCCGCAGGCCTTGCGCGGCCATGCCGACGCACATGCCGGCAATCATGTTCTCGGCCAGCGGCGTGTCCTGAACCCGATCCGCGCCGAATCGTTCGAACAAACCCGAGGTGGCGCGGAATACGCCGCCGCTCTTGCCCACGTCCTCGCCGAGCACGACCACGCTAGGATCGTGCGCCAGCTCCCACGCCTGCGCCATCGCGATGGCTTCGACCATTGTGACTTTAGGCATGCGAGGACTTCAGTGAGAAGGCCGGCCCGTGCCGGCGTAACGACGCGCGAGTTCCTTCTGCTGCTCCACATAGGGAGGCGGATTGGCGTACAGATGCTCGAACATCGCGTCGGTGGATTGGCGCGGCGTGTTCAGATATTCCTGAACGGCCGCGTCGACCTCACGCGTGAATTGCGCTTTAATCGCCTGCTCGCGAGCTTCGTCGAGCACGCCGCGCGCTTCGAGCAGCTTGCGCAGCCGGATCATCGGCTCGATCTTCCAGGCTTCGGCGACTTCGGCCTCGTCGCGATAGCGGCTCGCGTCATCGGCAGTGGTGTGATCGCTCAAGCGATAGCTGAGGGCTTCGACGACTGTGGGGCCGCCCCCATTGCGGGCTTTTTCCAGCGCGCGCGACATGCAGTCGCGAACGGCGATCACATCGTTGCCGTCGACCTGAACGCCGGGGATGCCGGCCGCGATGCCCTTCTGTGCCAGCGTCTGGGCCGCGGTCTGTTGTTCGATGGGCACGGAGATCGCCCACTTGTTGTTGACGATGACGAACACGATCGGCAGCTGACGCGCGCCGGCGAGATTCATCGCTTCGTAGAAGGTGCCCTCCGAGGTGCCGCCGTCGCCGATATATGCAACCGCGCAACGTGGCTCCTTGCGGATCTTGAATGCCATGGCGGCGCCGGCGGCGTGCAACGTCTGGGTTGCGATGGGCACGCACCAGGGGAAATCGTGGCGAGGCACGGCGAAGTTGTTACCGCGTTCGTCGCCGCCCCAGTACAGCAGCACTTCGGTCATGCTCACGCCGCGCCAGAACAGAGTACCGATTTCGCGATAGACGATGGCGAGGCAGTCCTCGGGGCGCATCGCCGCGCCGACGCCGACATGAGCGGCTTCTTGCCCGAGGCAGGGCGCATAGGTGCCGAGCTTGCCAGTGCGCTGGAGATTGACGGCCTTGGCGTCGAAGGTACGAGCTCGCAGCATCGCCGCGAACATCTTCAGCAACTCGTCGTTGTCGGCGGCGAACGCCGGCAGCTCATCGAGCGGACGGCCCTGCGGGCTCAGCTGCCGCAGGTACTCGATCCGGAACTCCGCCACTGTTCTCACTCCTCGCCGCTCCTTCGACTGCCCGCGCTTGACGATCGATTGGGGCAGTCATGCAAACGGCGCGGATTATAGCGATTACTTCCTAATCGTCGCGACTCACTTGCATTGATTTTGCCTGGTCCATCAATCGGGTCAGCAAGCGGTCGAGCGTGCGCTGGTCGGCGGGGCTGAGCGCGCTGAGCAGTTCGGCTTCGTAACGCAGAGCCATCGGCGCGACTCGCGTGTAGACGGCCTGGCCAGCGGCGGACAGGCGCAGGATGGAGCGGCGACGGTCGCCTTCATCGAAGGCGCGCAGGACGCGCTTCGAGTCGATCAATCCCTGCAGCGCCCGGCTGACCGCGACCTTGTCCATGGCCGTGCGCTCAGCGACTTCGATGGCCGACAGATCGGGGTAGCGCGCCAGCACTGCCATCACCCGCCATTGCGGGATGCTCAGTCCGAACTCCCGCTCGTAGGCACTGGCGATCACCATGCTGACCGTGTTGGTCAGCACCGACAGTCGGTAGGGAATGAAACGATCGAGCTGCAGTCGCGCCGCTTCCGGCTGCGGGTCGATGACTTTTTCTTTAGTCCCGTTCATGGCTTGCACTCGTTGTCCAGCAGGAGCCCTTGACGGCCGTCGGGGATATAGTTTCAATTGTAACCATTAGTTCCGCATCAGGGGATGAGTATGAGCAGCGCCGCCTACGACAGTCACAACCCGCTCGGCACCGACGGGTTCGAGTTTGTCGAATACACCGCGGAAGATCCCGAGCTGTTGCGCACCTTGTTCGAGCGGCTCGGCTTTCCCGCCACCGCCCGACATCGCAGCAAGAATGTCACGTTGCACCGGCAGGGCGACATCAATTTCATCATCAACGCCGAACCCGGCAGCTTCGGTCAGCGCTTCGCGCGTGAGCACGGCCCGTCCGCTTGCGCGATGGCGTTCCGGGTGAAGGACGCGGCGTACGCGTTCAAGCGTTGTATCGAGCTCGGCGCCAAGCCGGTCGAGACGCGCGTCGGTCCGATGGAGCTGCATATCCCGGCCATCGAAGGCATCGGCGGCAGCCTGGTCTATCTGGTCGATCGTTACGGCGAGCAGACGATTTACGACGTCGACTTCGTGCCGGTCAAAGGCGCGTCGCTGACGCGCACCGCCGGGCTCACCTACATCGATCATCTGACTCACAACGTCGCTCGCGGCAACATGGACAAGTGGGCGGGCTTCTACGAGAAGCTGTTCAACTTCCGCGAGATCCGCTACTTCGACATCGAAGGCAAGAAGACCGGTCTGTTCAGCCGCGCCATGACCAGCCCGTGCGGCAAGATCCGCATTCCCATCAACGAGTCCCAGGACGACAAGTCGCAGATCGAAGAGTACCTGCGCGAGTACAAGGGCGAAGGCATTCAGCACATTGCACTGGGCACTCCGGACATCGTGCACACCGTGGACGTGCTGCGTGAGCAGGGCGTGGCGTTCCAGGATACGCCGGACACTTACTACGAAGGCGTCGACGCTCGCGTTACCGGTCATCGCGAAAACCTGGAAGAGCTGCGCAAGCGTCGCATTCTGATCGACGGCAATCCCGCCAAGAACGAGGGACTGCTGTTGCAGATCTTCACCCAGAACGTGATCGGCCCGATCTTCTTCGAGATCATCCAGCGCAAGGGCAACGACGGCTTCGGCGAGGGCAATTTCAAAGCCCTGTTCGAGTCGATCGAGCTGGACCAAATGCGTCGCGGTGTGATCTAACCACTGAGGTGTGCCATGAAACGGCCCATCACTCCATCTCGGGTCGAAGGTACGGCCTCGCGGCAGGCGCATGCCGACCTGCCGCAGGGGACGTTCGAGCGCGAGATCAGTAAGGAAGGTTTCTTCGGCCCGGCCGCGTTTTTTCATCATCGGCATCCGCCGACCGGCTGGGTGGAGTTCGAAGGACCGCTGCGTCCGCATGCCTTCGATCTGACGAAGCTGGAGCAGGATCAAGCGTCGCCGTGGCAAGCGGCGGAGATTTTGCGTAACGCGAACGTTCGCGTGCGCGTATGGAATGCGGCCAGGTCGATGGATCATCTGGCGCGCAATGCCGACGGCGACGATCTGCTGTTCGTGCATCGAGGCGCGGGCGAGTTTCATTGCGACTATGGACATCTGACGCTCGCCGCGGGCGACTACGTCGTGATTCCTCGCGGCACCATGTGGCGCATCGAGTTGAACGAGCCCATGTTCGCGCTGTTGATCGAAGCGACCAACTCCAGCTACGCGCTGCCCGACAAAGGCTTGCTGGGCGGGCATGCGATCTTCGATCCGGCGATGCTGGATGTGCCGCGGATGGATGCGGCGTTCGTGGCTCAGCAGAGCGACGATCGCAGCTGGCAGGTGCGCATCAAGCGCAACAATGCGATCTCGAAGGTCACGTATCCGTTCAATCCGCTGGATGCGACCGGCTGGCACGGCGATCTGTCGGTGGTCCGCATCAATGTGAAAGACATCCGGCCGGTGATGAGTCATCGCTATCACCTGCCGCCATCGGCGCACACCACGTTCGTCGGCAATCGCTTCGTGATCTGCACGTTCGTGCCGCGACCGTTCGAATCCGATCCGGGCGCGTTGAAGGTGCCGTTCTTCCATAACAACGACGACTACGACGAAGTGCTGTTCTATCACGCCGGCGATTTCTTCTCGCGCGACAACATCAAGCCGGGAATGATGACGTTGCATCCTTGCGGTTTCACGCACGGTCCGCATCCGAAGGCGCTCAAGAATATGCTCGTGCAGTCGAAGCCGGCGACGGATGAGTACGCGGTGATGATCGATACGCGCGATGCGCTGGAGATCACCGAGTCCGCGGCGGCCGTCGAGTGGTCGGGATATGTCGACAGCTGGAAGCAGAAGTGACTGCTGAGGCGCGTTCTTTGACCTCGGGCTGAACCGGAATATGAAGCTAGCTACCCTGAAGAATTCTGCTCGCGACGGTCAGTTGGTGGTCGTCAGTCGCGATTTGCGCAAGGCTGTGGCGGTCCCGCAGATCGCGGCGACCATGCAAGCTGCGCTCGATGATTGGGCGCGCATCGCGCCGAAGCTGGCCGATGTGGCATCGGCGCTGGAAAAAGGCGAGGTGAAGGAGTCGTTCGCGTTCGACCCAGCGCGCGCGATGGCGCCGTTGCCGCGTGCATATCATTGGGTAGACGGTTCCGCTTACGTCAATCACGTCGAACTGGTGCGCAAGGCACGCGGCGCGCAGATGCCGGAAAGCTTCTGGACCGATCCACTGGTGTATCAAGGCGGCTCGGATGATTTCCTGGGCGCACGCGATGACGTGCCTGTGCCGAGCGAAGAATTCGGCATCGACCTGGAAGGCGAGGTCGCGGTGATTACGGACGACGTACCGATGGGCACGAAGCGCGACGGCGCGTTCGAGCATATTAAGCTGATCATGTTGGTGAACGACTGGTCGCTGCGTAACCTCATTCCGGGGGAGTTGGCCAAGGGCTTCGGGTTCTATCAGTCCAAACCGGCCACGGCGTTTTCACCAGTGGCAGTCACGCCGGATGAACTGGGCCCGGCCTGGTCGGACGCGAAGATTCATTTGCCGCTGGTGGTGCACGTGAACGGCAAGCCTTTCGGTCAGCCGAACTGCGGTGTCGACATGACATTCGACTTCGCCCGCTTGATCGAGCACATCGCCAAGACGCGCAATGCCCGGGCCGGCACGGTGCTCGGCTCCGGCACGATCTCCAACTACGACCGTTCTCTGGGATCGGCGTGCATCGCCGAGCGTCGCACGCTGGAACAGATCGAGCAGGGCAAGCCGGTCACGTCCTTCATGAAGTTCGGCGACTCGGTACGCATCGAGATGTTCGATGGCGAAGGTCGCAGCATCTTCGGCGCGATCGATCAGCAGGTCGTGCGCGGGTAAAAAAGGGGACAGATTCGATTTCGTCTCGTTTCGCCGCAGCCATCGAGTTGAGGGGAAATTGAATCTGTCCCCTTTTTCTACCGTTTCGCCTTGGGTGGCGGCGGATCGATCTCTCGCAACAATCCAACGCCGCCGATCGCTCGCATCTGCCCGAGGATCCACAGCTGCCTCGATCGCACGTAGGCCGACGGCGACCGGACTTTCATTCGCCTCGGGTTGGGTAGCACTGCCGCCAGCAGCGCTGCATCGGGCGCGGTGAGTTGCGCGGCCGGCTTCTTGAAAAAAATCTCGGCGGCGGCGCCAGCGCCGAAGACGCCGCTGCCGAACTGAGCGACGTTCACATAGACCTCGAGAATGCGCCGCTTCGGCCACAGCGTCTCGATCAATACCGTGAAGTACGCCTCGAGCCCTTTGCGCACCCAGCTCTGTCCCGGCCAGAGAAACAGATTCTTCGCGACCTGTTGTGACAACGTGCTGGCACCGCGCACTCGGCGGCCACGCTCCCGATCCTCCAGCGCGTCATTGATGGAATCGAAATCGAAGCCGTGATGGTCCAGAAACTTCTGGTCCTCCGAGGCGATGACCGCGACCTTGATATGGGGCGAGATCCGCTCCCAGTCCACCCATCGATACTGGACCGAAGCCGGTTTACCCGGCTCGCCCGCCGATAACCGCTCGCGAAGGACGAACGCGGTGGTCGGCGGGTCCACCCATCTGAGTAAAACCACCGAGCCGACGCTCAGGAACAGCAGCAGGGCCAGCAGCCAGGCGAGCAAACGAAACATTCGGGGTAGGCGGCGATGCGCGGATGTTGTTGTGGATGACGGACCGGGCATGGATCACGAAAGCGCGTCACGCGCCGTGCAAGTGTGATCCAGTCGCTGTTCGATTGCACATAATCGTCTACCATCGCGCCCCAAATCCGGGATTGGCGGATTCCGGCAATGATGTCACGGACTTACGGAGAACTTCAGACATGATCAAAAAAACGGGCTTGCTGGCTGGCCTGGCGTTGGGCTGTGTGCTGACGAATTCGGCAGCGTTCGCCGAAGAGTATCGCGGCTTCTATTTCGGCGTTTGGGGTGGCAGCGGGGACATGGAGTACCGCTCCAAGGCCAACGCCGACGCCTTCTTCAGCCGTCGGCTTGCGATCGAGCTGCCTCTGGTTCCGATCCGGCCGGGCACCAATCTCGCCGCCACGCCGCTGACCTCCACGCTCGATGACAGTCTCACACCGTGGGGCGCGCAAGTGGGATACCGCTTCAACAAATGGGTCGCCGCCGAGCTCGGTTACGTGGACCTGGGCGAATTGCTGTACACCTTGAGCGGTTCGATCAGCGGCCCCTATCGATACATCGATGACAAGGGCCAGGATGTCACTCGTCAATTGAATGGCAATTTCCAGCGTTCCCAGCAAATCACCAGCACCGGCGTGACCGGCAGCGTGCTCGGCATGTTGCCGCTCGGCCCGCATTTCGATCTGCACGTGCGCGGCGGTATCTATTATGCGGATACGCGCGTCACCGACCGGTTGCGGTACATCGACGGCGGCTCGCAGGGCGATGTTTTCAATCTGCTGCATCGTCGCGTGGACGCCAGCCAGACCGAATTGTTCGGCGGCCTGGGCGCGGCCTGGAACATCAACCAGAGCTTCGCGCTGCGCGTCGAGTATCAGCGCTTTTTCGATGTGGGCGACGACGAGAAGAACGGCGAGGGCGACGTCGACGTGATCAATCTGTCGGTGCTGTTCAAATAAAAGTCGGGGTCGGGCATCCTGCCTCGACCCTCCTGGCGAGGCGGCAAAAGCCGTGACTTTTGCCGCTCGCCGGGCGGGCGCTCGATACCTCTGTTTGTTACGCCTTCGGTTCGATGCGACGAACCGACTCGATCGTGATCGTTTCCGTCGGCACGTCCTGATAGCCGCTGCGGCTGCCGGTCCTGGTGGCGGCGATCGCGTCGACCACCTCCATGCCCGAATCCACGCGACCGAACACGGCATAGCCGTAGCTGCTCGCGCCCTTGTGATCCAGGAAATCGTTGTCGACGACGTTGATGAAGAACTGCGACGTCGCGCTGTTGATGTCATTGGTGCGGGCCATCGACAGCGTGCCGCGCTTGTTCTTCAAGCCGTTGGCGGCCTCGTTCTTGATCGGCTCGTGACCCTTCTTGTTCTTCAGGTCCTCGGTCAGCCCGCCGCCCTGAATCATGAAATTCGGGATGACGCGATGGAAGATGGTGCCGTCGAAAAAGCCTTCGTCGGCGTAGCGATAGAAGTTCTCCACCGTGATCGGCGCCTGCTTGTCGAACAGCTGGACGGTGAAGGTGCCTTTGGACGTCTTGAATTCGAGCATGGGCGCTTATCCTCGTTGGGGGCCGGGCCAACAGCCTTCGGTGACGCGTTCGTGGCCGGCCAGATCGGCGTGCGAGGTTACGTGAACGAAGCCTTGGCGCACAAGCCGCTGTCGGACCGCTTCCGCCTGTTTCCAGCCGTGCTCCAGCACCAGCCAGCCGTTCGCTTCCAGATGCGTCGGCGCATCGCGGATCAGCACGTCGATGGCTTCGAAGCCGGTGCGTCCCGAGATCAACGCCATGCCGGGCTCGAACTTACGGACCTCGGGCGCGAGGTCGGGATCGTCCTGCGCGATGTAGGGGGGATTGGACGCGATCGCATCGAACTTCCGGCCGGCCAGCGGCGCGAACCAGCTGCCGTGTAATAAGGAGACGTTGGTCAGCTGCAATCGCCCGATATTGCGGCTGGCCAGCTCCAGCGCATCCTTCGACGCGTCGATGGCGACCACTTCCGCTTGCGGCCGCTCGGAGCCGATGGCGAGCGCGATTGCGCCACTTCCGGTGCCCAGGTCCGCAACTCGGACCCTGCCTTCTTTATTTATATGTGCCAGCACCCGCTCGACGACCAGCTCGGTCTCCGGGCGCGGAATCAGCACCGCCGGGCTCACCTCCAGCAGCAGCGACCAGAACTCCTGCTGCTGGCGGATGTATGCAACCGGCTCGCCCTGCGACCGACGCTTGACGAGCTGCTGAAAGGACCAGCCGGCATTGGCAGGCAGCTCCCGCTCGGGGTTCGCGCGGAAATTGGTCCGTGACAGCCCGGTCACATACTCCAGCAGCAACTCGGCATCGAGGCGCGCGGAAGGCGAGGACCGCGACAACAGCATCGTTGCGGTATGCAGAGCATCGGATACGGTTTGCGAGGATTTGACGGCGGGCATGAATGAGGCTGGAGTAACACTACTGGATTGTCGACGGAGTCTTCCATGCACGTTTACCAGAACACGATCGAGATGATTGGCCGCACCCCGATGTTGCGGCTGAATCGGCTCGATACGGGTCCCTGCGAGTTGTTCCTGAAGCTCGAGTACATGAATCCGGGCGGTTCTATCAAGGATCGCATCGGCCTGTCCATGATCGAAGAGGCCGAACGCCGCGGCGATCTGAAGCCCGGCGGCGTCATCGTCGAAGCCACCGCCGGTAACACCGGTCTGGGCCTGGCGCTGGTCGCCGCGCAAAAGGGCTACCGGCTCATTCTGGTGTTACCGGACAAAATGAGCCAGGAAAAAATCTTCAACCTGCGCGCGCTCGGCGCCGAAGTCGTGTTGACGCGCTCGGACGTGGGCAAGGGTCATCCGGAGTACTACCAGGACCTGGGCGCGGCCATCGCCAAGCGCCACAACGCCTACTTCATCAATCAGTTCGGCAATCCCGACAATCCCAAGGCGCACGAGCGCACCACCGCGCCGGAAATCTGGGAGCAGATGGAGCAGAAGCTGGACGCCGTGGTGATCGGCGTCGGCTCGAGCGGCACCATCGCGGGCCTCGCGGCGTTCTTCAAGAAACACGCGCCGCATGTGGAGCTGGTGCTCGCCGACCCGCAAGGCTCCATCCTCGCGGAATTCATCACGACCGGCAAAATGACTCAGAAGACCGGATGGCTGGTCGAAGGCATCGGCGAGGATTTCATTCCAGAGATCGCCGACTTTTCCATGACCAAGCGCGCGTACAGCATCTCCGATAGCGAGTCGTTCTCGGTCGCGCGTGAGTTGCTGCAGAAAGAAGGCGTGCTTGCGGGCTCTTCCACCGGCACGTTGCTCGCTTCGGCCTTGCGTTATTGCCGTGAGCAGAAAACACCGAAGCGCGTCGTGACTCTGGCGTGCGATACCGGCGCGCGTTATCTGTCGAAGCTGTACAACGATTTCTGGATGGAGGATCAGGGCTTCATTCAGCGCGAGACGTACGGCGACTTGCGCGACCTGATCGGCCGGCCGCACGGCCAGCGCGCCACGATCACGGTGGGGCCCAACGATGTGCTCACGACAGCGCACAATCGTCTACGAAACGCCGGCTTTTCGCAGTTGCCCGTGATGGATGGAGAGAAGCTCATCGGCGTGGTCACCGAAGACGACATCCTGCGCTTTGCCTTCGGCCATCCCGAACGGTTCAACGAGCCGGTGCACAAAGCGATGACCAGCACGTTCCTGCGCGTCGACAAGAGTCAGACGCTCAACAATCTGGTGGCCATGCTCGAGGTGCTGTCATCGGCGGCCGTGATGGATGGCGACAAATTCCTCGGCCTGGTGACGCGCTCCGACGTGCTCAACTATCTGCGGCGCCAAGTGAAGTAATGCAACCGTTGCTTGCCGACCTGCGCCACTTGTCAAAAGCACTGCATCCTTGCTGGCTTACCTGCGCCGCTCGGCAAAGCAAATCATCCCTGCTGGCCCGGCGCGCAGCGCCGGCCAGCCAAAGAAA
>JAEWAF010000074.1 GCA_023391815.1 Pseudomonadota bacterium | reverse complement strand
ACGCCGTCGAACTCGTCCCGGCGGCCGACATCGGCGATTGAGCCGTGTGCGAAGTCGATCCTGACGACAAGCCGGCCGGGCCGACAGTCAGGGGGCCTTGTAGCCCGGGCCGCGGAGGGCGCGGCCGGGCTTCGCGCCGGTGTGCTCGCCATCGCGAAGCACTTGCACGCCGTTGACGAAGACGTGTTGCACGCCGGTCGCGTACTGATGCGGCTTCTCGAACGTGGCGTGATCCTGGATGGTCGCCGGATTGAACACGACGATATCGGCGAAGCATTCCTTCTTCAGACAGCCGCGATTCTTCAGCTTGAACGTCTCGGCCGGCAGGCTGGTCAAACGACGAACCGCGTCCTGCAGCGTCGTCACCTTCTCCTCGCGCACATACTTGCCGAGGAAGCGAGCGAACGTGCCATAGGTGCGCGGGTGCGGGTTGCTGAGCAGGAACGGACCTTCCGGGGCCGAGGCTTCCGCATCCGAATCGATATTCACCCAAGGCTGCGACAGGCCGAGCTTCACGTTCTCTTCCGACATCAGGAAGTAGGCAGCGCCGACGCGCGTGTGATCTTCGATGACCAGATCGATCGCCGCATCCTCCGGCGACACACCACGCATCTTCGCGACTTCAGCGAGCGTCTTGCCGGTCAGCGGCTTGAGCTTCTCGGTCTTGAAGCCGATCAACAGCACGCGACTGGCATCGCCCGCCGACTGCAGCAAGCTTTCGAAGTCGGCGTTCGGATCGCGCATTTCCTTGATGACGCGCGCGCGGATCTCGGGCTTCTTCAAGCGCGCGACCCAATCGTCGATGCCGCCTTCCTGAACCCAAGTCGGCATGGAAGCATCCAGGCCCGTGGCACCCGCCGTGTAGGCATACATGTCGGCGGTGATCTTCAAACCGGATTTGCGCGCGGCTTCGATCTTGTCGATCGCCTGCTGCATCTTCGGCCAGTTCTTTTTGCCCGCCGCCTTCAGGTGATAGACCTGCGCCGGCACCTTCGCTTCCTTCGCGATGAGCAGCAGCTCATCCAGTGCTTCCAGGAACCGGTCGCCTTCGCTGCGCATGTGCGAGATGTAAGCGCCGCCAAATTCGCCGGCCGCCTTGGTGATCGCGACCAGCTCGTCCGTCTTGGCATAGTTGCCCGGCGCGTAAATCAACGAGCTGCCGACGCCCAGCGCGCCTTCGCGCATCGCCTGTCGAACCAGCTCCTGCATGCGCTTGAGCTCGTCCGGGGTCGGTGCACGGTTGGCGAAGCCGACCTCATGCTGCCGAACGGTGGCGGCGCCCACGAATGAAGCGACGTTGGGCGAAATGCCCTTCTTCACCAGAAAATCCAGATATTCGCCGAGCGTGGTCCAGGTGATGTCATAACGGATATCGCCCTGAGTTTTGAGCATCTCATCGCGAATGGTGTCGTTGACCGGCCCCATCGAGGTGCCTTCGCCGAAGATTTCCAGGGTCACGCCCTGCTTGATGTCGCTCATGCCGCGACCGTCATGGATCAACGACTCGGTCGCCCAGGACAGCGTATTGATGAAGCCCGGCGCCACGGCCAGACCTTTGGCGTCGACGCTCTGCTTGGCCTGGTAATCGGTGAGCTTGCCGACCGCGACGACGCGGCCATTGCGTACAGCGACCGAGCCTTGGATGGGATTGCCACCGCTGCCGTCGTAGATCACACCGTTGTTGATCAACAGGTCGACTTGCTCGGCCGCCGTGGCGGCAGTCGTCAGGCCAAGGCCTAGGACGAGGTTCGCGATGACGATGGACGTGAGACGCACGATGACTCCAACGATGGCGAATGAGGGCCTGCGACCCTAGCGCAGATCCGCTCATGTCGTACAGAGATTCACAATCTGCGCTACACGCTGGACCCTATCGAGGCGCGCTTCCTGCAGGATCTTTGTAGAGGTTGGAAATTTCCCCCTGAAACATTAAGGCCCCATCCGCGTGCGATCGGATGAGGCCTTCGGGAGTGACGACCGATCGCTCAGGACAATTTGGAGTCGATCAGCGCGGTCAGCTCCGCCTTGCGCGGCAGACCGACTTTCTGGCCGACCACTTCGCCGCCCTTGAACAGCAGGACGGTCGGCACGCCGCGAACGCCAAACTGGTACGCCGTCTGGTTGTTGGCATCGACATCGATGGTCGCCACCGTCAGACGGCCGTCATAGTCGCGCGCGATATCTTCGATCATCGGCTTCATCGCCTGGCACGGACCGCACCAGTCGGCTTCGAACTTCAACAGCACCGGGCCGGGGGCAGACAACACCTGCTCGTTGAAGCTGGCGTCCGTGACCGACACAAACTTCGCATCGCTCATTCAAGGTCTCCTGTCGGGAGTGTGACTTCGGTGAGTCAACATGCGCCCGGGCACTTTCTCGGGCAATCGCCATTGGCAATCCCGTCAATCGACAACTTCGATGGCCCTTGCCATGATGGCGCGTCCTTCACCACCCGAGTCCGTGCCGTTGAGCCTGTGTCGCGCCGATAAGTTCCTGCTGGCCAGTGCGGCTGTAACCCTCGGCTCAGCCACGGTTTTCGGCCCGGGCGCGCTGGGCTTGGGCATTCCGCTGAGCGCCTATGCGCTGCTGGTTTCGGACGGCATCTTCCGGCCCGCTTCTTCGTTGCTGTACCCGACGTTGGTCAGGGGCCGCACGGATCGGCCCCGAGTGGCGCTCACTTTCGACGATGGTCCCGATCCCGAGATCACCCCCGCCGTCCTCGACATCCTCGCGAAATATGACGCCCGCGCGACGTTCTTCGTCATCGGTCGCTACCTCGACAAACATCGGGCGTTGGGCGAACGCATGCATCGCGAGGGCCACGAGATCGGCAATCACTCCTGGCATCACTCGCCGTTTCAGAACTTCTATCCGGCCTCGGGGCACGGCATCGAAATCGATCGTTGCTCGCAGCTGATCAAATCGGTGACGCAGTCGAAACGCGAGCCGTTCTATCGGCCGCCAGTCGGCTTGAAGAGCCCCGGGATGTCGCGGGCCGCGCATAAACGCAGACTCGAGGTCGTCGCGTGGTCGATCCATTCGCGAGACACGATGATGCGCGATCCGCGCGCCATCGCGAGTGGCGTGGTGAACCGCGCTCGGCCGGGAGATATCGTGCTACTCCATGACGGGCACGATCGCGAGCAGCATCACCGCCCGCTCATTCTCGAAACGCTGCCGCTGTTGTTACAAGGGCTGCGCGAACGCGGGCTCGAATCCGTCACGGTCAGCGAGCTGTCGAGCGAAACTCAGCCGGCGACACGCTCTCCCAACGGCGCCACACTCGCCGCAGATGATGCGCGGAGCTGAAGCCGCTGCGCTCGGCGACGCGCTCCAACGCTAGATCGCTGTTCATCACCATTTCTCGCGCCACCGCGACTCGCAGGCGCTGCACGTAATCGAGCGGCGAGCATCCCGCATGCTCCGCGAACAGTCGGCCCAGGTTTCGGGCGCTCATACACGCAACGGCAGCCAGCTTCGACGACGACCAGTCCGCCGCTGGATTGCGAGCAATCGCATCCTGGACTTTGTGAACCGCGGGATGGATGTGATTTCGGTGCATGACCCACGCGGAAAGCTGCGGGTCGGCGGTCGTCCGCCTCATATAAACCACGAGATCGCGCGCCACGGCCACGGCGATCTTGTGACCCAGTTGTTGACCGATGATATGCAGCGCGAGGTCGACTCCAGAGGTCACCCCCGCACTCGTCATGACCTGACCGTCTTCGACGAAGATGCGATTGCCATGCACGGTCGCGCTCGGTTCGAGCCTGGCCAGATGGCTGACCAGATCGTGATGCGTCGTGCACTCACGCCCGCGTAACAGCCCGGCATTCGCGGCCAGCAGACTGCCCGAGCAGACACACATCAAGGTCACCGTCTCGTTGCGAGCGACGAGCTGCAACCACTCGGTCAGCCGCTTGAACGGCTCCGATTCGAGATCGAGCGCGGCGGTGGTCACGCCGGTGACGACGACGATCGAACCCTCCGGCACTTTGGCCGGCAGCGGGGGGCGCGTGTTTAAGGG
>JAEWAF010000034.1 GCA_023391815.1 Pseudomonadota bacterium | reverse complement strand
TTCGTGAACCGCAAGAACGTCATCATCATCCTGATGTCGATCGAGCTGATCCTGCTGTCGGTGAACATCAACTTCGTCGCCTTCTCGGCCTACCTCAACGAGGTGTCGGGGCAGGTGATGGCCATGTTCGTGCTCACCGTCGCCGCCGCCGAGGCGGCCGTGGGTCTGGCCATCCTGGTGACCTTCTTCCGCAACCGCGGCGACATCGCCGTCGACCACGCCTCGGTCATGAAGGGCTGATCGTGAACCTCGAGACCCTCGTCACCCTGGGCGTCCTCGCCCCGCTGCTCGGCGCCGCGATCGCCGGCCTGACCGGCCGCCGCATCGGCGACGTCGCCTCCCAGGCGGTCACCACCGGCCTGCTGTTCTTCTCGTGCGTGGTCGCCTGGATCGTCTTCGCCCAGTGGACCTGGGGCCATCTGGAGCCGTTCACGGTCACCCTCGCGCCGTTCATCCACGTCGGCGACTTCATCTCGAACTGGTCGATCCGCATCGACGCCCTGTCGGCCGTGATGCTGGTGGTGGTGACGACGGTGTCGTCGCTGGTGCACCTGTATTCCTGGGGCTACATGGCCGAGGACCCGGACAAGCCGCGGTTCTTCGCCTATCTGTCGCTGTTCACCTTCGCCATGCTGGCGCTGGTCACCGCCGCCGACTTCATGCAGTTGTTCTTCGGCTGGGAAGGCGTGGGCCTGGCCTCCTATCTGCTGATCGGCTTCTGGTACAAGAAGGCCACCGCCTCGGCCGCCGCCATCAAGGCCTTCGTGGTCAACCGGGTTGGCGACTTCGGCTTCGCCCTGGGCATCTTCACCGTCTTCTGGATGTTCGGCACCATCCAGTTCGCCGAACTGTTCCCGATGATCGCGGACCGCGCCGGCACGGGCTGGGAGTTCATCGGCCGCACCTGGTCGGCGCTCGACCTGGCCGCCTTCCTGCTGTTCATCGGCGCCATGGGCAAGTCGGCCCAGTTCTTCCTGCACACCTGGCTGCCCGACGCCATGGAAGGCCCTACCCCGGTGTCGGCCCTGATCCACGCGGCGACCATGGTCACCGCCGGCGTCTACATGGTCTGCCTGCTGTCGCCGCTGTTCGAGTACGCGCCAGTGGCCAGCCAGATCGTCGCCCTGATCGGCGCGGTGACGGCCCTGTTCGCCGCCACGGTCGGCCTGGCCCAGAACGACATCAAGCGGGTCATCGCCTATTCGACCTGTTCGCAGCTCGGCTACATGTTCTTCGCCGCCGGCGTGGGCGCCTACGAGGCGGCCATGTTCCACCTGTTCACCCACGCCTTCTTCAAGGCCCTGCTGTTCCTGGGCGCCGGTTCGGTGATCCACGGCATGCACCACGAGCAGGACATGCGGCAGATGGGCGGCCTCGCGAAGCTCCTGCCCGTCACCTATGCGGTGATGATGATCGGCACCATCGCCATCACCGGCCTCGGCATCCCCGGGATCGGCGGCTTCGCCGGCTTCTACTCGAAGGACATCGTCATCGAGAGCGCCTTCGCCGCGGCGGCCAGCAACCACTCGCCGATGGGCCTGTTCGCCTTCTTCGTCGGTATCTTCGCCGCCGGCCTGACCGCCTACTATTCGTGGCGGCTGGTGTTCATGACCTTCCACAACAAGCCGGTGTGGAAGGAGGAGGGCGCGCACCATGTGGACGATCACGCCACCGCGGCGCAGCTCGAGACCCACTCCGAGCCGCTGGCGGACGACCATGCCCATGCCGATCACGCCCACGACGACCATGCCCACGGCCACCACGGCCCGCTAAAGCCGCACGAGAGCCCGCTGGTCATGCTGGTGCCGCTGCTGGTGCTGTCGGTCGGCGCGATCGCCGCCGGCTTCCTGTTCGAGCCCTTCTTCACCGGCCACCACGAGAACGAGTTCTGGCGCGGGGCCATCTTCAACAGCCCGGCCAACCACGTGCTGCATGACGCGCACGGGGTGCCGACCTGGGTAGTCTGGTCGCCGCTGGTGCTGACCCTGATCGGCACGGCCTTCGCGGTGGGGATCTACCTGGTCAAGGAAGGCATGGCGCGCCGCATGGCCGAGCGGGGCGGGCTGGTTCACCGCTTCCTCTACAACAAGTGGTGGTTCGACGAGGCCTATGACTTCATCTTCGTGCGCGGCGCGAAGGCGCTGGGCGACCTGTTCTGGAAGGTCGGCGACGTGAAGATCATCGACGGCGGCGGGCCCAACGGCTTCGCCTGGCTGTCGCGCAAGTTCGCTGGCGGCCTTGGCCGCTTCCAGTCCGGCTACGTCTATTTCTACGCCTTCGTGATGCTGATCGGTCTCTGCCTGTTCCTCGCGTTCGCCATCTCTGCGTGGGGAGCCTGATCTTGCCCCAGATCCCCTACATCCTGAGTCTGGTCACCTTCCTGCCGCTGGTCGGCGCAGGCTTGCTGGTGCTCGCCCGCCTGATGAGCAAGGGCTCCGTCGACGGCACGGCGCGCTGGATCGCCCTGGCGACGACGCTCGCGACGCTGGTCGTGTCCGTGGTTCTGGTCGCGGCCTTCGATCCGTCGAACCCGGGCTACCAGTTCGTCGAGCGCTTCGGCTGGTTCCGCGGGGCCGAGTACCACCTCGGCGTCGACGGCGTGTCGATCCTGTTCGTGCTGCTGACCGCCTTCCTGATGCCGCTGTGCATCGTGGCCAGCTGGAAGACGATCACCGACCGCGTGGTCGACTACATGATCGCCTTCCTGGTGCTGGAGACGCTGGTCATCGGCGTGTTCACCGCGCTGGACCTGTTCCTGTTCTACATCTTCTTCGAAGGCACCCTGGTGCCGATGTTCATCATCATCGGGGTGTGGGGCGGGGCGAACCGCATCTACGCGGCCTACAAGTTCTTCCTCTACACCCTGCTGGGGTCGGTGCTGATGCTGCTGGCCATGCTGTGGATGGCCCATACGGCCGGAACCACCAGCATCCCCGAGCTGAAGACCTTCGCCTTCTCCGAACAGGCCCAGCCGCTTCTCTGGCTCGCCTTCTTCGCCAGCTTCGCGGTGAAGATGCCGATGTGGCCGGTGCACACCTGGCTTCCCGACGCCCACGTGCAGGCGCCGACGGCGGGTTCGGTCATCCTGGCCGGCATCCTCCTGAAGCTCGGCGGCTACGGCTTCATCCTGTTCAACCTGCCGATGTTCCCGCAGGCGTCCGAGATGTTCGCCCCGCTGGTCTTCGCCCTGTCGGCCATCGCCATCGTCTACACCTCGCTGGTCGCCTTCCGTCAGACGGACATGAAGAAGCTGATCGCCTATTCGTCGGTGGCGCACATGGGCTTCGTGACCATGGGCATCTTTGCCGGCAACGACCAGGGCGTGCAGGGCGCAGTATTCCAGATGCTGAGCCACGGCCTGATCTCGGGCGCGCTCTTCCTCTGCGTCGGCGTGGTCTACGACCGCATGCACACCCGCGAGATCGCCCTCTACGGCGGGCTCACGGCGCGGATGCCGTGGTTCGCGGCCATCTTCCTGCTGTTCACCATGGCCAACGTCGGCCTGCCCGGCACCTCGGGCTTCATCGGCGAAATCCTGACCATGACCGGCATCTACCAGGTGTCGACATGGACGGCCTTCGTCGCCGCCTCCGGCGTGATCCTGTCAGCGGTCTACGCCCTGACGCTGTACCGCAACGTCATGTTCGGCGAGATCACCAACCCGGCCATGAAGGCGATCACCGACGTGGATCGCCGCGAGCTCCTGATCTTCACGCCGCTGATCCTCGGCACCCTGATCCTCGGCGTCCAGCCGGGTCTGGTGCTGGACTACACCGAGGCGTCGGTGAGCGCCGTAACCACCGCCTATCAGCTCGCGATCGGCGGGTGAGACGATGATGCCTGACCTGATCCAAGCCCTGCAGCTCTCCGCCCCCGAGGCGACCCTCGCGGTCGGCGGCCTCGTGCTCCTGATGGTCGGCGCCTTCGCCGGCGAGAAGAGCGCCCGGCTGGTGTCGGCCCTCTCGGTGCTGCTGCTCGTGGCGGCGACCGCCCTGGTCGTGACCGGCCCGCTGGGCCGCGCCTTCAACGGCGCCTATGTCGCCGACCCGCTGGCGGTGTTCGGCAAGGCGGTGATCTTCCTGTCCAGCGCCGTGGCCATTGTGCTCGGCGACGGCTGGATGAAGCGCCAGCGCATCGCCCGGTTCGAGTATCCGATCCTGATCGTGCTGGCCTCGGCCGGCATGGGGATGATGGCGTCCTCGGGCGACCTGATCTCGCTCTACATCGGCATCGAGCTGCACTCGCTGGCCCTCTATGTGCTGGCCGCCTTCCACCGCGACGACCTGCGGGCTTCGGAAGCCGGCCTGAAGTATTTCGTGCTGGGGGCGCTGTCCTCGGGTCTGCTGCTCTACGGGGCCAGCCTGATCTACGGCTTCACCGGCTCGATGCGGTTCGAGGACATCGCCGCCTACGCCGCGGCCAATCCGTCGACCGGGCTGATCTTCGGCCTGGTGTTCCTGATCTGCGGTCTGGCGTTCAAGGTCTCGGCCGCGCCGTTCCATATGTGGACCCCGGACGTCTACGAGGGCGCGCCGACGCCGGTCGTGGCCCTGTTCGCCACCGCACCCAAGGTGGCGGCCATGGTGCTGATCGCCCGCACGCTGGAGGGCGCCTTCGCCGGCTCGCACGACCAGTGGTCGCAGGTGCTGATCCTGATCTCGCTGATCTCCTTCGCGGTCGGCGCTTTCGGCGGCCTGGTGCAGAAGGACATCCAGCGACTGCTGGCCTATTCGTCGATCGCCAACATCGGCTACGCCCTGCTCGGCATCGCCGCCGGCACCACCCTGGGCGTGCAGGCCATGCTGCTGTTCATGACCCTGTACGTCATCGACCAGTTCGGCTTCTTCGCCATCTTGCTGTCGCTGAGCCGCAACGGCCGCCCGATCCGCACGATCCAGGACCTCGCCGGCCTGCGCAAGGAGCGACCGGTGACGACGCTGGCCCTGACCGTCCTGTCGCTGTCGGTGCTCGGCATGCCGCCGCTGTCCGGCTTCTGGGGCAAGTGGGCGGTGTTCGGCGCGGCCGCCGAGGCGGGCTACTGGATGGTCGGCGCCGCCGGTCTGGTGGCCTCGGTCGTGGCCGGCTTCTACTACCTGCGCATCATCAAGGTGATGTGGTTCGATCCCGCGCCGGAGCAGGCCCCGACCGACCGTGCGCCGGTGGAGGCCAAGACCATCGCCTGGGCGTGCGCCGCCTTCAGCTTCCCGCTGGTCATCGTCGGCCTGACCTGGCTCGAGCCATGGGCCGCCGCCGCCGCCGTGGGCTACGGGGTGGGCTGAGTGGCGAACGCCGCTCCCGTCTTGCTGCTCGACCACACCGACTCCACCAATGCGGAGGCC
>JAEWAF010000134.1 GCA_023391815.1 Pseudomonadota bacterium | reverse complement strand
ACGCTTCGCTCGCGCTGACGCGCGCGACTTTGCTGTACCTCCATGTAGCTGCTATTGGACCAACATCCCTGTTGGATCCAATTGCCGGGGAGGACATCCCTCCCCCAGGCGCTGCCTCGGCGTGAGTGGTGCGGTCGAAGGTCCAAGACGAAGGGCCAAGACGAAGGTCCAAGACTAAGAGTGGCGGATCAGAATCGGTACATCACGGCCGTGTCGAACTGAAAATACGAATCGTCTTCGACGATCGGGCTGTCTTTCGCGTCGCCCTGTAATTGTCCCGCCGTCGCGCCGGCGGCGATGATCCAGCGTGGGCTCAGTGCATAGACGGCGTTGACGAACAGCCTGGCGTCGCCGAGCCCGTTCTGCGCTTCGTATTGAGACAACCCCGATCGTTGGCTTTGGGTCGCGTCGATGCCGAAGAAAGTTTCGGCGTATTCGTCGTCGATCCAGCGCGCCGCGATTCCATAGCTCAACGAGAAGCGCTGCGTGATGTCGGCGCGACTTTGCAATGTGACTTCAGCGACGGTGCCATGCCCTTGATCCGCAACATCGGTCGACACGGCGGCCGTAGCTGTCACGGGGCCGATGTTATAAGCGCCCTTGAGTCGTGCGACGGCCGTGCGGTCCACGTCGCCGACGCCGCGAAGATGAGGAGCATCGGATTCGTCGCGCCGGGTGAAATCGGGCGCGAGCGACAACGTCAACGAACTGTGGTCGCGCCTGACGAGATAACCGCCCAGGCCGTCGGCGTTTAGAAACCAGCGGTCGCCGTAAGTGATATTGAACGCGGGCAGCGGCCGGAGCTCGAGCGAGTCGCTGCCTGGAAACTCCGGTCGCGCCATCACTCCGGCGCCGGCGGTGACTTGCCAGGGCTGGTCGCGACGTTCGTCATGAGTCTGGGCAGCCAGCGTGCCGGCGTAACACAGGCCGGCGCCGCTGAGCATCAGCAGCGCAAATCGAGGCAAATGCATGGCGGTCTCCCGAGTAGGTGAGACCAGCATAGGAAACGAGACTTAGCGGAGACTTAGTACATAGCAAACATAGCGCCTGGCGCGACGATGTTTGCTCGGGCGGGCGGCGTGCCCCTCGTTTGGTCTATCGAGGCGCACGGTTGCCGGCGCCGTCAGTCGCGATGATGAGCTTAGTTGTGCGGCTGCGTTTCGTCGGCAAGCTCCAATGGAACCGACGTGTCTTCCTGTTCGACGGCGGAAGGTTTCTCGAAAGGCTGAGGTATCACCGTCGCCGTCTCGAAACGCATCCTCGCGACCAATCCCGAGCCATCGACGCGATTGATCAGCTCCAGCCCGACGCGATTCCGATCCGCCGCGTTCTTGGCGATCGCCAGCCCGAGGCCGCTGCCTTCCGTGTCCGCGCCTTCGATGCGGAAGAAACGGTCGAATACTCGCGGCAGCAGCTCCGCTGGAATGCCGGGGCCATTGTCGGCGATCTCAACGGTCACGACACCCGTATCCCGATGCAATGTGACATCCACGATGCCGCCGGCGGGCGTGTAGCGCAGGGCATTGTCCAGCAGGTTGTGAATCAGGCTGCGCAGCTCATCTTCGTTCGCATGCACGGTCGCATCGATGTCCGCCGCGTAGCCGAGGTCGATCTTGCGTTTATCCGCCAGCGCCATGAAATCCGCGATGCTGGACTTCAACATTCCATCCAATTGAATGGCGAGCGGCGGATCGGTCGGCCGCGGCGACTCCTGCCGTGCCAAACGCAGTAGCTGCTCGACCAATCGCTTGGTGCGTGCCAAGCCACCTTCGAGCTGGGTCAATTGCTCGGTCGCCGCCGCATCCGGCATGCGCGATTTCAGATTCTCCAGCTGCAAGCTCATCGCGGTGATCGGCGTGCGCAGCTCGTGTGCAGCGTCCTGCACGAAGCGGCGTTGTGCCATGAACGCGTTTCGCAAGCGTGCGAGCAACGTATTCACCGCCAGCACCAGCGGCCGAATCTCACAAGGCGCATGCTCGGCAGGCAGCTCGGTCAAGCGATGCTCGTCCTGTTGAGCCGCGGCGCGCGAAATCAGTTCGAGACGACGGACGGCGGGCCGCATGCCGAACCAGAGGAAACAAGCCGAGATTGGAATCATCAGCAGCACCGGCAATGCGACCTGGACGGCCTGCGATTTCACCAGGTGCCGACGGAATTGCAGGCTCTGCGCGCTTTGGACCGTGCGATCGGGCGATTGCAGGGTGTAAACGCGCCAGCGCGAGTCGCCGATCGTGACATCGTGAAAGCCTTGGGTTGGCTGGCGTTGCAGATCGAGCTCGGGCCAGGAGCTTGCCGCCAGCCGATGGTTGCGGTCCCAGATCTGCACGAACATGTCGCCCTTGTCGACCACGTTGTGACGCGTGAGCGGGCGCAACGCGGGCGCCGAGCCGGACACTCCGGAGTGCGAGTCGGCGAACAGGCGCAGCTGATTGTCCATGAACACGCCGACCATGTTTCCGTAGACGTAGTACGTGACGGTCGACGCGACGATTGCCGCCACCACATACAGCGGCAGCAGCCAGGTCATCAGTTGTTTGCGCAGCGAATCTTTGCTCATGACGCGTCCTTGCTGACGCGCCAGCCGAGGCCACGTACGTTGCGAATCACATCGGCGCCGAGTTTGCGTCGGACGCCGTGGATCAGCACTTCGACGGCGTTACTGCTGACTTCTTCACCCCAGCCATACAAGCGCTCTTCCAGTTGAGTGCGCGACAGGATCGCGCCGGGGCGTTCGAGCAGCGCATGCATGAGGCGGAATTCCTTCGCGGAAAGCAGAATGGAGGTGCCGGCGTGAGTCAGTTCTCGGCTGGCAAGATCGAGCTGTGTTTCCGCCGTGCCGATCGTGGACTGCGCGTGTCCGCCGACGCGACGAACGATGGCTCGCATGCGCGCCAGCAGCTCACGCATCTCGAAAGGCTTGACCAGATAATCGTCGGCGCCGACATCCAGGCCTTGAACCCGATCGTCCACACCGTCCCGCGCGGTCAAGACCAGCATGGGAGTGCGATCGCCGTCCTGGCGGGCGCGGCGCAGAACATCCAGCCCGGAACGTCGTGGCAATCCGAGATCGAGCAGCACAGCCGCATAGCCACCCTGGGCCAGCGCGTCCTGCGCCAGCACGCCGTCCTTCACCCAATCGACGGTCAGGCCATTCTCGGTGAGCGCCTGTTTCAGGCTCTGACCGATCATGGTGTCGTCTTCAACCAGCAGGATGCGCATGCGGCGCACGTTCGTGGACGAACGTGCGGCTGTCAAGATGCGTCGGGTTTCAAGTCGCCCGTGCCAGGGCGGAGCGGCAAGCGTTTGCCGCCGATGCGGCAAGGGAATTCCGTGGCCATGGAAGGGAGTCCGCAGTAAACGTCGCTTGCAACTCGACCTTAGGGGTGCATTCAGGTTTGGTCTTATCCACGATTTTCATGACTCAACGATAACTCTTTCAACTGGTGAGTAACCCGATCAGCGACGAGCACTCGAGTGCTCGAGGGAGCACCGGATCGAAAAAAGAATGGGAGAGGACATGAGTCAGTTGGTCGATAAGAAGATCGTGCCGGCGCAACCGGCCACGGAGCGCAAGTCGGGCCGGGCGGTGTTCGACGAAGGTCGCACGGTGTGGGAATGGCAGACCGCGACCGGCGTGTTCGAGCGTCAGGTCACCGAGGAGCAGCTCGCTCGGCTGGAGAACGCGGGCCTGCGGCTCGTCGAGCAGTCATCCGATACCGGTCGCGCGATTTATGGCGAGACTGGGAAGCAGGCGGCGTACAACACTCGCAAACAGGTGTTCGTGGGCCGACCGGCGCCGGTGGCTCGGGCCACTCAGACCGGAACGTTTCGTCAGTTCTGGCGTCGGTTGTTGCCGTCGACCTGATCGCTACCGGTAACTGGCCCGAAGCGCGCGAGTGGCTTCGGGCGAGACGCCGATGTGGTCTTCGTTGTCCCAGAGAAAACGATAGTAGGCGATGCGTCGCGCATCGGGCTCGATGTCGTAGGCGCGGAAGAATTCCTGTTCCCAGCCGGGGCCGTAGTTGTAATCCAGATTCACGCTGGCGACCGCCAGATCGGCCCAGCGATCGGCCACGCCCAATGAACCGAGATCGACGTGACCGATGGGATTGCCATCGGCGCCGATGATGGTGTTCGGTGAGCAAGGGTCGCCATGGCAGACAACCCATCGGTCGATCGGGGGCACGCCGAGCTCATGCAAGGGCACGCGTCGTCCGGTGCGATTTTCCGGCGACCATTCGAACGGGCATTCAGCGACCGGCAATGTTTCATGAAGTATGCGCAGTCCGCGTCCGATGGCGCGCGCAGCGAGCAACGGCTGTGAAATCCACGGCTCCATCACAGCGCCAATGCCGGCGAGTGCCGATGTGACGAGCCATTGAGCTTCGTCGTTCGCGCCCCAATCAAGCACGCGAGGAACATTGTGATAGCGCACGGCCCATTGCAGCCGGAGCCGCTCCGGCTCCAGGTCGAGCCTGCTCGTGTGTGGATTCCACTTGATGAAGCGCGCACCGACTTGATACGTCGTGCCGCCGCGCTCGTTGGTCCACACGAGCTTCGGTCGTTCGCCGGCGGCTAGCTCCAGGACCTTGGATGGGATAGGTTCGGTCATGGCCACGACCATAACGGAGATCTGAAGGATGCGGCAGGCTCGTGCGGCAGATGTGCCATCGATGCATCGTGTGCGCATGTCCGTGCTCGAGAATCGACTGGTCTCGCGACAACTCTCTGAACGGGACTACATCGCCGAGATCGAAGTCACCGGCCGCGGTTGGGTGATCGAAGCGGAAGGAAACATCGTTGCGTTCGCCGTCGGCAACGCCGCGACCGGCGGCATCTGGGCACTGTTCGTCGAGCCGGGCCACGAGGGCAAGGGCTACGGCCGGCAGTTGCATGAAGCCATGATTGCCTGGCTATGGGATCAGGGACACGATCGGCTATGGCTCACGACCGGGCCCGGCACTCGCGCCTCGCGCTTCTATGAGGCAGCAGGCTGGCGGCGAGTAGGCGTGACCGACGACGGTGAGTGGCGCTACGAGCTTCACAGGCCGAAATAGAGATGTGGCGAGTATCGCTAGTCCTGCTTCTTGGCGTCGCGCCCGCGGCCGCGGCGCTGGACTACTCATGTCTCCAATACGGCCCGGTTGAGATTGCTGGCAGGATCGTGCGACAGACGCACGCCGGCCCGCCGGATTACGAGAGTGTGACAAAGGGCGACAAGCCCGTCACCATCTGGATCCTGCAGCTCGACGATCGCGTTTGCGTCGACGCCGACAGGCGTTATCCGCGCGAGTGGATCCAGCGTGAGATCGAGCTGGCGCTGACCCCGGAGCAACACCGGCAATATCGTTCGCTGCTCGGACAGAAGGTGATAGTGACCGGCGATCTCAAGCACGGCGGCGCCAACTATCAGAAACGGCTCGTCATCGAGCCGATCGGGATTCACAGGACCAGCCCGGTGCCTTGACGGCCGGCACAATCACCGGACGCCGATGCGAGTTCGCCGGCGGGTTTGGCGACACAACAAACCCGGTATGCGAGTTCGCCGCTCGCGTCGGGCCCATCATTCGCGAGTAAGGTTGGATGGACACACTGCTGCACATCATCGAGAGCTACGGCCTGTGGGTCGTGTTCTTTTGCGTGCTGCTGGACCAGGGCGGTCTGCCGTTTCCTTCGTATGCGCCGATGATCGTGACTGCCGCGCTCGCCACGGACAAACACGAATCGCTGCTGCCGGTGTTGCTGGTCGCAACGCTGGCGACGTTGATCGCCGATCTCGCCTGGTTCGCGGGCGGGCGCCGCTTTGGTAACAAGCTGCTGCGCCTGATGTGTCGTGTCTCGCTGTCGCCGGATTCATGCGTCGGCATGACTCGGAACATCTATGCGAAATGGGGCGCGCCGTCGCTGATTCTCGCCAAGTACATTCCGGGCTTTGCCGCCGTGTCGACCACGCTGGCGGGCGAGTCGGGCACCAGTGTCCGGCGCTTCATCATTTATGACGGCATCGGAGCCGCGTTGTGGGCCGGCGGCGCGATCGCGCTGGGCGCGATGTTTCATGAAGCGGTGGAGGCGCTGCTGGATCAACTCGAGCAGCTCGGCCACCTCGCGCTGTTGTTATTGATCGTCGCGATCGCCCTGTTCGTGCTGTTCAAATGGTGGCAGCGTCAACGATTCATGGCGCAGATCCGCATGTCGCGCATTTCCGTGGACGAGCTGTTGTCGTTGCTCGACTCAGGGTCGGCGACGCTCATTCTGGATGTGCGCAGTCCGGAGCGTCGGGCTGAGTCCGGCTGGATCCCGGGCAGCATCAGCGTGCGTGACATCTCCGAGCTTCAGCTGAAGCCCGGCGAGGAAGTCATCGTGTATTGCGATTGTCCGAACGATGCCTCGGCGGCGGTCGTGGCACGAAAGCTTCGGGAACTCGGCTTCAAGCGGGTCCGGCCCCTGGCGGGCGGGATAGAAGCCTGGCAGGCGCGCGGGCGGCCCGTGGACCGGAATGCGACCGAGACAGCTACTGCGGCGTAACCTTGCTGACTCGATTCTTTTCGGCGGCGGCGAATTCGGCGCTGGAGACGAAGCCGTCGCCGTCGGTGTCGAGCTCGGCGAAAGTCTCCGACAGTCTGCGGTCGAAGCCGGCCTCGGAGCGGCTGATGCGGCCATCGCCATTACGATCCAGCGCCGCGAACGAGCTGGCGGACGCGATCTTGTCCTTGCTGTGGTCGTTGGCAAACGCACCGGTGGAGGCGAGCAGGCATACGCCCGCGAGCGCCCCGAAAATGAATTTCTGCATCACAAAGTGTCTCATGGTCCCGTCGTTGTCGCGTGTCCGCTGAGGCGGCGCTTATTGCAAATGATCGGCCGTGAATCCTTCCTGAATGTTGCAGCCCTGCCTGGGCCGGATGATGCCATCGATCGTCTCCATAGAGCGTCGCTGTTGGAGCGGTCTGGAGCGACCGGCTACGATGCTGAACAAGTTCAGTCGTGCAGCTTCGATTTCGCGTCGGGAGAATCTGAAATGGCCAAAGAAAGTTCCAAGAAAAACGGCGGCAAGGGCGGCGAGGTCGCCATCGATATCGGCATCGGCGGCAAGGATCGGGAAAAAATTGCCAACGGCCTGTCGAAGGTGCTGGCCGACACCTACTCGCTGTATCTGAAAACTCACAATTTCCATTGGAACGTCGAAGGCCCGATGTTCAATACCCTGCACCTGATGTTCATGGAGCAGTACACCGAGCTGTGGAACGCGCTGGACGCCATTGCCGAGCGCATTCGTTCGCTGGGCTACCCGGCCCCGGGCACATATAGCGAGTTCGCCCGCCTGACTTCCATCGAGGAAACCGAAGGCGTGCCCGAAGCGATGGAGATGGTGCGCCTGTTGGTCGCCGGTCATGAAGCTGTCGCCCGGACCGCACGCTCGACCTTCCCGGCCGCGGAAAAAGGCGGCGATGAGTCGACCGCGGATCTGCTGACCCAGCGGCTGCAGGTTCACGAAAAGACGGCCTGGATGTTGCGCAGTCTGTTGAAGTGATTTGAAGTTTCGGGGGCGCCCGCGGCCGGTCAGCGGGCGCCCAATAAGGCGTCGACCGCGGTCTGCGCATCCGCGTCCAGCTCCTGGAAGCGCAGCGAGATCCGGAATCCCTCCATGCCCACACAGGTACAGCAAACCACGCTGGTCCGCGCCTGCAAGCGGACCGGATTGCCGCTCACGAAGGCGTCCACCCGGACCAGCGCGGTCTCGCCTTCGCGCAGGATTCGATCCATGAGCAATCCCACGCCGCTGCTGGAAATCTGAATCGCTTTGCCGGTCAGCACGGTGGTGTGGCCCAGGCGCACGCTGGCGGGCCAGCGCACGGCCTTGATGCGAATGGCCCCGGCGTCGGCGGGCCCGTGCGAACTGAAAAAAGACTCCATGTCAGCCGTCTTGTTGCTTGTGGAAAACGGGCAGTGGCTCAGGCCACCCGGCGGGTTCGGGGGAAAATCCTAGCGTATTCGTGGGAAAAACGGCCGGCCGGCCCGGCCGGCGACGCTCGAAAATGTGAACCGGCTCTCGCGGGCACTCGAGGGGTGCGATCGCGTCCGCGAGGTGAACCGGAGCCTCGCCGCGGGTTACTATGAGTAACTCCGGTTTACTGCCATGACTTCGAATCCCAAAGACAGCGCGGCCCAGCCCGCCGCCGAAGCGCCCGCTTCGGGGGCCGGAGTGGTCAATCGTCACGAGCGAGTGCTCGACGAGGCGGCCCGCCAGTTAAATCAAAAGGGCGTGCTGCTCACCTCGCTGGCCGAAATCGCCGCGAAACTGGGGGTCACGCGCGGGGCGATGTACCACTACGTCGCCGATCGCGAGGACCTCGTGTTTCAGTGCTATCGCCGGGCGGCCGAAATCATCGCGCGCCACCTGCGCGAGGCCGAACGAGTCGGGGGCACGTCGGCCGATGTGCTGGTCGATTTCATCGGTCGCATGCTCGATCCGAAGGAGCCGGAGATCGCGGCCCGGGCCGAAATCGCGATGATGAATCAGACTCAGCGCGACACCATCCAGGGCCTGTACGACGCCTTGACCGCTCGCCTGGCGCACCTGCTCGACACCGGCCAGCGCGAAGGCGTGTTGCGAGCCTGCGATATCGAGGTCAATGCGCGAGTCATTCTCAGCCTGGTGACGTGGGCACCGCTGGCGCGACCTTGGGCGCATGCCGTCGGCCCGATGGGTGCGGAGCGATTGCGGTCCGCCGTGATGGCGACGGTGCTCGACGGGTTCTCTACCCGCGCCGGGTTGCCGAACTACCAACCGCTGGATCTTTCCAAGCTCGCGCCGCAGGTGGTGAGCGCGTTCGATCGCGATGCCGCGCTCGAAGCCAAGCGTGAAGCGTTGTTACGAGCGGCCTCGCGCGCGTTCAATCGCAAGGGCATCGATGCCACTTCGCTCGAAGAGATCGCGGCTCAGCTCGGCACGACCAAGCGCACGTTTCATCACCACATCGGCAGCAAGCAGGAAGTGGTGTCGGCATGCTACGAGCGCGCGTTCCGCATCTTTCTGTTCATCAAAGATCGCATGCTCGAATATTCGGGCACGCGCATGGAAGCGTTGTCGGCGTCGATGGACGCGCTGGCCCGCGCTTATCCCAACGAAGACCTGAACCCGTTGTCGCCCCTGGTCGGCCACGGCGCGTTGTCGCCCGAGGGTCAGGCGAAGTTCGCGGTGCGTTCCGATCAGCTCGGCGACGCCTATCACGAGCTGATTCGTCAAGGCATGCGCGAGAGCTCCATCCAGGAAGTGGACGTGCATGCGCGGGCGCTGATGTTGCCCGGCCTGCTCAGCTGGCTGGTCAAGGACGATGTGCCCACCGATCCGATCCAACAGCAACACATCGCCCGCGAGATCGCCAATCTGGTGGCCGTGGGACTCAAGGTTCGTTCATGAAAATCGTCTATAGCGATCGTCATCGTCTGCACGCCGGTGACAAGGAAATGTATCGTGGCCAGCTCGTGCCGTGCTTCGAGAAGCCGGAGCGCGCCGATTTCGTGTACGACGCGGTCAAGGCGCGCAACCTCGGCCCGATCCTGGAGCCGAAGGAATTTCCGGTTGCGGCCATCGAGCGCGTGCATGCGCCTCGTTACATCCGCTTTCTCGAAAAGGCGTGGGAGCTGTGGACCGCGCAAGGCTATACGAACGACGCGCTGCCAGCGGTGTGGCCGGTGCGCGGCTTCCGCACGGACATCGAGCCGGACCACTTTGCCGGCAAGTTGGGTTTGTATTCTTACGATAGCGGCACGCCGTTGATGGCGGGCACTTGGACCGCCGCCAAAATCGGCGCGGACATTGCGCTCACGGCGCAGCAGATCGTCAGTGGCGGTGAGCGCGCCGCGTTCGCGTTGTCGCGACCGCCGGGACATCACGCCGGCCCGGATTTTCTCGGCGGCTATTGCTTCGTGAATAACGCCGCGGTCGCCGCTCAGGCGTTTCTCGATAACGGCGCCAAGCGAGTCGTCGTGCTCGACGTGGACTATCACCATGGCAACGGCACGCAGACCATCTTCTACGATCGCAGCGATGTGCTGTTTCTTTCCATCCACGGCGATCCGCGCACCGAGTATCCGTTCTTCCTCGGTCACGCGAACGAGACGGGCAGCGGCGAAGGTCTCGGTTACAACAGGAACTACCCGTTGCCGGCCGGCAGCGGCAATGCGTTGTGGTTCGACGCGCTGGGCGATGCGGTCCGTCGCATCGAGGAGTTCAAGCCCGACGCGCTGGTGATTTCACTCGGCGTGGATACGTTCGCCGACGATCCGATCTCCAAGTTCCAGTTGCGCGAGCCGGAGTATCTCAAGCTCGGCGCGCAGATCGCGGCGCTGAAGCTGCCGACCGTGTTCATTCTCGAAGGCGGTTATGCCGTCGCCGAGATCGGTCACAACGTCGCGCACGTCCTGCAAGGATTCGAGGACGCCGCGAAGTAAGCGATCAGCTCGGTGCGCCCAGCGTGAACATGAACTGGGCGCCGGTGCGACCGTCGCTGGTCGCCCAGATGTCGCCGCCATGGCGTTGAATGATGCGTTGGACGGTCGCCAGGCCGATGCCTACGCCCGGGAACTGCCGGGCATCGTGCAGACGAGTGAAGGGCTTGAACAGCCGGTCGGCCTGATTCGGATTGAAGCCCGCGCCGTTGTCCTGCACTCGATACACCAGCCCGTCCGCGCTATCGCGATATGAGCTGAGCTCGATGCGGCTGCGCTCGCGCTTGGAGCTGTACTTCCAGGCATTCGCCAGCAGATTCTCCAGCACCACGTTCATCAGGCCCGCATCCGCCGTCGCCGTCAGGCCGGGCTCGATACAGACCTCGACGTCACGCTGCGGCTCGGCATTGCGCAGTCGGGTCATGATCTTGCTCGCGATCTCGCTCAAGTCGGTCTGTTGCAGGTACAGCTCGGTGCGAGTGATGTGCGAGAGTCGCAGCAGGTCGTCGATGAGCGAGCCCATGCGAGTGGTGCACTCGCGGAGTCGAAGGATGGAGGAGGCCGGCAGCACGCCGGCGTGCTCGCGAGCCATGTCCAGCTCGGCATTCATGATTCGCAGCGGCGCGCGCAGGTCGTGCGACACCGCCGATGAAAACGCTTCGAGCTCTTGATTCACCGTTTGCAGCTCACGAGTGCGCTCGCGCACCTGGCGTTCCAGGTTTTGATAGACCTCGACATTCTCCATGGCCACCGCTGTCGTGTTCGCCAGTGCTTCCAGCAGCATCAATTCCTGCGGCGTGCACTCGTGATGGTTCGCCCAATAGTTGCCGATGGCACCGATGGGCGCGTACGAGCGGATCGGTACCATCGCCAGACTGTGCACGAAGGTCGGTCGATACGCGGCATGGGGAATGCGTGAGTCCTTATATATGTCGGGGATGATCGCGGACTGGCTGTTGAGCATCGCCCAGCCGCTGATGCAGGTCTCCAGCGGAAAGCGCTGACCTTTCCAAAGCGGTGAGATCGCGTCTTCGTCCACGTAGTAGCAGTAGGGACCGTCGCGCAGGACGAAGGTCGCGCCGTCGCAACCGGTGAGTTGGCGAGCCGCTTTGCGAACGATATCGACGATGGCGTCGATGCCGCGCGCGAGTGACAACTTCTGGACCACATCGACCAGCAGCATCATCGCTGCTTGCGGAGGTGCCGCGATCGGTGCCGCGGGTTTGAAATTCCGTCGCAGCGCTGCACTCAGCTGCCACAGATGATCCTTCAGAACATAATCATTGGCGCCGGCCGCGAAGCTCGCCGCGACTTCCGTCTCGAGGGCGGCGCCGGAACAAACGATGACGGGGACGTCCGGATAGCTGGCTTTGGCCTCGCCGATCGCATCTTCCGCGCTGTAGCCCGGCAGATTGTTATCGACCAGCACGACATCGAAGCCGCCGGCGCGAAGCGCCGCCGAGTATTCATCCGGACTGCGGACTTGAATGAAAGTGGCAGGAATGCCTTGTCGCTGAATGCCGCGCTCGATGATGAGCGCATCGCTCGGGTTGTCCTCGAGATGCAGGATCTTCATCTAACCTGTGTCCTCGCAGCCCCGGATGCGATCCGGGTGGGTCGCTCTAATAATCGAAAGGCGGTGCGCTGCGGAGGCGTATCTTCACGCCGAGCGCGACCGGGGCGTGTGCGCCCGGTCACGTTCGAAGCACCGCTAGGTATTTTTCCCGCGCCGGCTGGTGTTCGGCGGGGCTACCCGCACGGTTAATCTGCCGACGCCTCGGTGCTGCAATGCTATTAGTCGCGGCGGCGAATTACCAAGGATAAGTGTTCCATACCCGCGAGGATTCGTAAGACAGGGATTACCGTCCTCGCGCGGCCTCCTGAAGCCTGGCCACATCCAGCCGGGTCATCGAGAACATGGCCGCCATCATCCGGTCGACCTTGGCCGGATCCGGATCGAACACCAGTTTTTCGAGAGCCACGTGGGAGATCTGCCAGCTCAGGCCGTACTTGTCCTTGAGCCAGCCGCAGGGTTGGGCTTTGCCGCCGTCCGCGATCAACCCGTCATAGAGCCGGTCCATTTCCTCCTGCGATTCGCACTTCACCAGCAACGAAATCGCTTCGTTGAACTTGAAATCCGGTCCGCCGTTGAGCGCGATGTATTCCTGGCCGTCCAGCTCGAAGCTGACCGTCAGCACCGAGCCGGCCGGGCGGCCCGAGACCGCCTCCGCCGATTTGGGGTAGTAAGAGATGGCCTTGAGGCGCGAATTCTTGAACAGCGAGACATAAAAGCGGGCCGCTTCCTCGGCCTGGTCGGTGAACCACAAATGGGTCACGATCTTTTGCATGACAGTCTCCTGGCATTGAGGGCGTTCCACCCAAGGACGGTCACGACTTGTGCCAGCCGACAGTGCCGGGCCGGCCGTCAATATCGCCAGAGCACTCCGGCCGAGGGGATCAGCGGCAGCCAGGAACTCAGATCGCGCTCGTAGCCGGTCGAGCCATCCGCGTTCTGCCGCGCTTTGTATTCGACACAGCACGGATTCTCCCGCGAGAGCGAGTTGGTGACCTCGACGAACACGTCCAGCGCGCCGTGCGGCATGAGGAATGTTCGCGTCAGGCGCATATCGAGGGAATTGAAATCCTTGAAGCGGCTGCGGTTGCGCGCCGACACGTCGAGGATCGGCACGCCCGTCACCGGATCGAGGGGCAGCCGCGTGGTCGGCCAGCCGCTGTGATAACTATCGATGAGCGTGGCGGTCCACGGTCCGCTCGCCCAGCTCACGCCGAGACTGACCGCATGTCTTTGATCCCAGCTGCGCGGCACCTCTGCATTATCGATCCGATCGGTAACCTGCGACCACGTGTAGCTGAGCCAGCCGCTCCAGCTGCCGCGCGGCCTCATCTGCATCAGCACTTCCACCCCTTCGGCGCGAGCACTGTGCGCGTCGACCATGACGCGATCGAACTCCGCTTCAGGGAACAGCACCAGCGGATCGAGCATGTTCTCGAAGCGCGGGTGAATGCGTCGATAGTATTTGCGGTAGGCCTCGACACGAATATCGAAGCCCTCATCGAAGGCGTGCTCCAGGCTCAGAATCGCATGGTCGGCGTGTTGAGCGGGATAGAACTGCGACACGCCGTCCTCGACTTGCAGCTCATTGATGCCTTGAGACTGGAAGAAACGTCCCCAGCCGGCGCGCAGCTTGGTGGCCGGTGACCAGGCATAGAGCACGCTGACGCGCGGGCTCAATTGCTCGCCGTCGTCGGTGCCATCGTAAGTCTGCACGTCGACGCGCGCGCCGGTCTCGATGGTCCAGCGCTGGCCGAGAGTCGTTCGCACGTCCCAATACGCTGAATTCTCATAACCCTGCGGAGCCGGCGAGGCGCGACGCGTGGTCACGGAGCCTGGCGAACCCGGAAACGGATAGTCGGGCGAGAGGGTGAGATCGAGCGCATAGTCATAGTCGCCCCAGAGCTTGCGCACTTCGCCGCCGAAGCGATGCGTGAATGCGCCGACCTCCCAGCTGTTTTCCAGGCGCAGCCCGGCGATATGAAACGTGCGATCGTCCTTCACCTGGCCGGTGCGCTGCCCCGGCTCATCGACCCAGCCGCGTCGCTCGTTGACCAGATCGGTGAAGGAGCCGATCACGCGAGTCGACAGCTGCGGGGACCAGTCGTGGTCCACTGTCAGCCAGCCGTAGATGTTTCGATACTTGGCGCGCGCCTGCTGGGCACCTTCGTCACGCTTGGCGACGATCTGATCGCCGGACGCGAGCGCATCGAAGGAAATCCGCGTCTGCTCATTCAGCGTGTATTCCGCGCGCGCGAAACCGTCCGAATAGTCGGGTTTGCCAAAATCTTCTTCCGCGAACTGCGCGAGCTCGCCGAGATTGCCGCGACGAGCCGAGACCAGCGCTCGACCGCGGCCATCCGCGAAGTCCGTCGCAGCCAGCGCGCTGGTGTTGAACAAGCTGATGCCGGCTTCGTAGTAACGCTGCGCCGGGCGAATGGTCCGCGCGTCGATGATGGCGCTCATGCGATCGCCGAAGGGCGCGGGAAAGCCGCCCGAATGGAACTCGATGCCGTCGATCAGCCGCGAGTCCAGCAGACTGATGGGGCTGTAGAAGTTCTTCAGATGAAACGGCTCGTACAGCCGCAGGCCGTTGAGCAGAATGGCTGTTTCATTGGGCTCGCCGCCGCGAATCGGTCCGAGACTGGAGACACCGTTGGTCGCGGCGCCCGGCAACCGTTGAACGGCCCGCAATGTTTCATCCGCGAGGCGCGGCATCGCCTGCACCTCGTCCTGAGTCAGAAAATTCCTGGGTGCGATGCTGTCGGCGGCCAGCACGTAGCGGCTGGTCTGGACCACGACCTCTTCCACTTTCGCGGGCTCGGGCTTCGCGGCAAGGGTCGGACGGGGTGGCGGAGTGTCGGCTGATTCACGCACGACTGCGTAGACGCGCGGTGCCGCTTCGGAAACCGTCAACCCGTGTGCACCGAGAATTTCTCGGGCCAGCTCCAGTCCATGGGTTGCGCCGGGCTCGACGTTCACCCGCAGGTCCGCCGGCACGATCTGGTCGTTGTAAATGAAGATCAGGCCCTGACTGCGCAGATCCTTGAGGACGTCGCCGACACTACGACCCTGCAGCTGCGCCATTGCGGCGTGGCACATCAACAGTCCCGTCGACAGGCAGGCGAGGCGCCGCAGCGCTGACTTCATTGCTTTCCCATTCAGACCCGGCCGACGTCCAAAGTCGGCCCTTGAAGACGAAAGTGTACAGAGATAGCGAGACCGTCCACACGATCATCGCACTCCAGACATCGTGCGAGAGGAAATGCGCGCCACGTGCCTGCTGGGCGATGCCGAAGATCAGCCCCAGCGACACGCCCGCCGCGAGGCCGAGGCGCGCGGCCAGGCGACTGCGCTCGCGAAACACGAAGTATAAGGCCAGCAGCGCGTAACCGGAGCTGGCATGCGCGGCCGGAAAGCACTGTGCGTGACGCAGCGCTGCGGGGCGATGCTCGAACAGATGGATGAACGGGAAGGCTCCGCCGAACTCCGTCAGGTCGCGCGGGCAATCGACGTTGGTCAGTGTTTTCAGCAGTCCCACCAGTCCGACTGAAAGCACGACCGAGACAAAGAAGTAGAGCGCCGGCCTACGCAGTTCGCGCAATTGCGGCCGAGTCCAGGTCATCGCGTACAAGGCGAGCGCCGAAGCTGCCACCCCGCGCATCAACCACGTGCCGCCGTGATGGATCAGCTCATTGGCCCACCAACTGCTCGCGCCGATCCAGCGCGACTGTGCCTCGTCGAAGTACAAAGCGTGCGCGATGCTCAGATCGAGCGTGGTCGTGGCAAGCACGGTTGCCAGCAGCACGAACGCCACCAGCGGGACGCGCAGATGGCGCCAGTAAAACGTTGCGGCGGTGGGCATGCGTCAAAAGGACTTCTTGGTTTCGATCAGCAGTTGCAGGGAATCGATATCGTTGCGGCGATTCAAAGGCATGGCCAGATCGATGTGCAGGACATTGCCCAGACCGGAGCGGGCACTGCCCAGGCGCAGGCCGATGCCGACATCCGACAGCCAGCCTTCCGGCGCCGCTGCGTATGGGTCCTGGCCCCAGGCGCGACCGGTGTCGAAAAACACCGCCCCGCCGACGTTGACCAGCTTCAACGGTTGCCATGAGCTGTAGAAGCGCTCTTCCAAGGTCAGCAACGCGTTGGTCTTACCCGCTTGATAGCGCAAAGGGTATCCGCGCAGACCGTTGTCGCCGCCCAGCAAGAGCTGCTTCTCCGGATCCAGGCGCGAGGTGAGCGACGCAGTGACCGAGGCGAAGAACACCCGGTGCTCGGACTGGCGCAGATAAAAGCGACTGTTCGCGTCGAGCACCGCGTTGGCGAGCGAGCCGTCTTCCAGCCGGCCGTGCCAGCTCAGGCTGTGAATCAGATAGCGCTCGTTCTCCAGATCGGCGCCGGTTTGCATCGTGCCGTTCAAGACCAGCGCATCGCGGGTCGAGCCGAACGCGGTGCTCGCAAAGCCGGCTTCGAGCCGAACGCTGCGGCCCAGATAGACGTCTTCGGTCCGGCCGATCTGATCCAGATTGCGCGTGCTCAGATAATTGTCTTCGATCGCTTCGATGCCGACCCAGGGATAGGCCAGCGTGCGATCCTCCGGCAGCGCCACGCCGGGCTCGTTCAGACGAGTGGCGAAGGTGCGGGCGTCGTAGCGAAAGCCGCCGAGATAGCGCACCGTCCAGCCATCGCGCAGGCCCGAGGAAATGCCGCCACCCAAGTCGAACTGTCGCTCTCCCATTTCAAAACGTTCGATGCGTTTACCGAGCGAGTAGCGCGAGATGGCGCTATCGACGTCCGAGGCGCTCACATTCGCGCTCCAGCGCGAGTCGAGCGCATAGAACGGTCGAGACAACCCCAATGCCTGTTCCTTGCCGTCGCTCATCGAAGAATAAGCGGTGGAGAGAGTCCACCAGCTGCCGAACAAATGGGGATCGACGTAAGTCAGGCGCCACGCCGTGCGATCTACATCGCTGGTGCGCTCCATCGCGATCTGCTTGCCGAGGCCGAGAAAGTTCGTGTCCGCGAATTTCATGCGCGTGCTGTTCTCGCCGCCCTTGCGACCGAAGGAAAAGCCGGGACTCAGCGTCCAGACGTCGTGAACGCGCACTTCGACGTCCACTGTGTTGTCCTCGTTATAACGAAGTACGGTCACGGAGGCTTCGTTGAGATAACGCTGATCCCGCAGCAGACGCGCCGTTTCATCGAGCACACGACGGTGAAAAGGTTCGCCGCTGCGGAACAGCAGCTGCTGGCGCACCGTCTCGCTATGCGTCGCTATATGCAATCCATTGACGACACGATACGGCGCGGATAGTGAAGTTGTTTCTTCGAAGACGTCGTCGACGCGAATGTCGATGCGACCGATGCTCGCGCCGCGTTTCTCGAGCTCGGCATCCGACGGCAGATGCGATTGATCCAGCGCGGTTCTGCCGGGAAGCATCGCCACCATGGTATCGCCGGCGTGCACCGGCGGCGCGGCGAATAGCGTAGATGCAGCAGTGGAGATCGCAATCGTGGTGAAGCGTCGCATCGAGCCCCCATCGCCGCCGCTTCCATGGCCGCGATGATTCGCGTCCAGCTCGGCGCTCAGCGAGTTGGACGTGCGGGCTTGCTCGAATCAATCGGCGCGAGCTCGATCCCGATCTCGCTTGCGTTTGTTTGATAACGACGCAGCTGCGTCGTTGCAAGGACTGTAGTCAGTGCAACGTCCGCGTCCAGGCCCTCGATGGAGCCGCGCAACTTCACCGCTTGCGCGGCCGCTTCGGCTTGCGGCGTGGAATAAACGACATGACGGCCCGTCTCACGAGCGATCCACTGCAGGAACACCGCGAGCGATTGATTGTCGATGTCGAAATCCGGCGCGGCTTGCAGCGCCCAGTCCCAATGCGGATCGGTCGCGGCCAGCTCGCTTCGAGTGAGCTCGCCCGTGGTCGTCAGCCGCAATACCTGTCCAGCTTCGCCCGTGTTCGACGTGGTCGAGCTGGTCAAGTGCACGCGGCCTTCGCGAACGCTGACCACCATGGCGTCGGCATGCGCTCGCACTTCATATTGCGTGCCGACGTGACGGACCGATCCTGCGTTGGTGTCGACGGTAAGCGCATTGGCACTTCTGCTGCCCGGAGGCGCGTCGATATATACAGCGCCCGCGGCGAGCGTGATGTGATCGGTCGCGTCCACCGTGAGCCGGGTGTCGTGATCCAGTCGCAGCGACACTCCGTCCGGGAAAGAAACAGCGGCGCGCGACTGTGCATCGGTTTGCACGCTGTCGCCGACGCGAATGAACTGACCGACACCGCGAGGCGTCGCGTCGGCGTCGCCATCGCTTGCCAACAGACGGCCGTCGACGTTCGCGATGCTGGCCACCTGGGCCGGCGCGGGCGTCATCGATCGATACGCGAAAGTGGAGACCAATACTGCGGCCGCCACACCGGCGGCGACGCGCCAGGCGGTGACGCGTCGCTCGCGGCGTCGTTCCTGGACAATGTTGAGCCACTCGGCATGCACCACCGACATGACCTCGTTGGCCGTGGCGGCCGAAGGTTCGTCGCGCGCGCCTACCTCTCGCAGCAACGCTTCGATGCTGGCGTCGTTAGACTCGGGTTCGTCATGTACCGTCGTCATGGCGCTACTTTCTCATACCGGCGAGCACGTCGCTCGCAGTCGAACCGAACACAGTTTCCAATGCCTCGCGAAACGCCGTGCGGGCGCGGGCCAGCAGCGATTGCGCCGCTATGTGACCCACGCCGAGCAGTTCGCCGATCTCCTCGACGCTGCGTCCCTCGATATATTTCCATTCCAGCACATCGCCGTAACGGGACGGCAACCGATCCAGGACGGACTGCACCAGCCGGCGGGTCTCGGCGGTGCCGTAACCTTGCATGGGTTCGTCCGAGGCGGGCGCGGCGATGGCTTCGAGCGCTTCGCGCAGCCCCGGACTGTCGTCGATCAACACTACATTCTGATGATGGCGTTTGTGAGCGCGCAGATGATCCGCGATCTGACGGCGACAGATCTGGCACAACCAGCTGAACAGCGCCGCCTCGCCGCGAAAACCGGCGAGGCCGCGCATTGCTTTGACCAGCGTTGCTTGCACCACTTCTTTACAGGCCTCGGCGTCGTTGCCCAGCCGGGGCAGGGCGAACCGGTAGACACGGGGAAAATAAGTGTCGAAAAAGCGGCGAAAAGCGGCCTCGTCGCCGCGTAACATCGCGGCGATCAGGGCGCTGTCGGTGCTCTGTTCGGGGCTCACTTTGTAAGTAAGACGCAGGCCATCGATAAATCAATCGGCGCTCACTCACCGCCGCCGCCACGGCGACAACCGGCGAGCAAGTCCAGGCGCCGATCATAAACCTGGTTGCGCGCCTCGGCTGCTCCCAGCACCGTGTGATAGAAAAAATCGTGACTGACCGGCAGTTTGGCCTCGGTGTCGAGGCAATCGGCCCGGAGTTGCGCGCGCCGGACATAACCTTCCGAGGTCCACATCAACATGGGCACTTCTTTCTGCGCGGCCGGCGCGAAGCCGTAAGGCATGCCGTGTAAGTAAATGCCGTTCTCGCCCAGCGACTCGCCGTGATCGGAAACATAAATCAGCAGGCTGTCGAGCCGCGAGCCCGCCTCACGCAGCATGCGGATCTGACTGGCGAGCACGTGGTCGGTGTACGCAATGGTGTTGTCGTACGCGTTGGTGATTTCCTGCTGGCTGCAATGCTGGAGCTGATTGGAACGGCAGGCCGGCTGAAAGCGCTCGAACTCACGTGGATAGCGCTCGGAATAGAACGGGCCATGGCTGCCTTTCTGATGAAACACGATCACCGTGTCGTGCTCGATCTTGCGCAGCGTCTCGGGCAGGTCTTCGAGCATCACGGCGTCGAAACAATTCGAATCGCGGCAATAGCGGGCATCGGGTTTCCGGTTGTAATCGAGAGTGCTGACTCGCGCGCAGACGCCCTTGCAGCCGGAGTTGTTGTCGCGCCATTGCACGTCGAAGCCGGCTTGGACCAGCGTGTCGAGCAGGTTCTTGTAGCGGTCCGCTTCGTCGACTTTGAATTCGGCGCGCGGCAGATGTGAGAACAGGCACGGCACCGAGATGGCCGTCGACGTGCCGCACGAGGCGGTGTTCGAGAAGTAAGTGACTCCGGAGATCTGTTTCAGCTCGGGATTGGTTTCGCGAGCGTAGCCGCCCAATTGAAAGTTCGCGGCGCGCGCGGTTTCGCCGATGACCAGGACCAATACCAATGGCTTGTTCGAAGGCGCCAGGGTGCGCTCGATCTTCCCGGCCGGATCGATCAACGGCGCATTGGCTCGCGACTCGCGACTGCCGGCGAGCAGGCCAGTCATGCTGACGATCTGCGCCACCGGGTTGAGTGTGTAGCGGATCGGTTTGTGCTCGCGAAAGAAGGTGGCGTAGTCGGCCGAGTTGGCGAACATGCCGGCAACCGCGACCCCGAGGCCGGCGACGATCGCGATCGCCCGCCGACTCAGTTGCGAGCGCCAGCTCGTGGACGGCAGACGGACGCGCCACACGAGCAATGCGGGCACGATTCCGAGCACGACGACATGGAGCGCGAGGTCCGCGTTCAGCAGCGCTCCGACTTCCTCGCGGTCGGTCTGGAGCACGTTACGCATCATCTCCTGATTCATGATGGCGCCGTACTCGCTCATGAAGTAGGCACCGCACGCGGCGGCCACGAACATCACGCTCGCCACCGTTCGCATGACTTGCCGGGTCGGCGACAACAACAGCAATAGCGCCAGCACCACCCACGCAAGCACGCCCAGCGATATGAGGAACAGCGCCGAGCCGACGCTCGGATGCCACATCGCCTTGGCCGACAGCTCCCAGAAGCGGACGTTGTAGAGCACCAGCCAGATGAGAGACACGCCGAATGCGAAGGCGACGTCGGAAGAGCAGGGAATGCCTGATGCCCAGCGGTCGCGAAGGCGTACGTACAGAGGAAGCGGCGGAGCGGAGACGTGAGGTGTTTGCATCGTTCGTTGGACGGCTGTCCAAGGCACGATCAATCGCAGATAAATTCGCAAAATCGCGATTGGTTTTCGCTGACGCCGCGGTCTAACGCGAATTTGTGGCCGGCCAGTGCATAATTGCGCGGTGACGAGGCAGGTACGAATGACGCAGGCGAATTGGATTCAAGGGTTGTTCCGCGTGGGCAGTAATACTACACGCGACATTCGTCTCGAGCTGTTGTGGTTGTTGGGGCTTGGATTGCTACTCATTGCCTCGGGCATCGGTCTGCGCGATCCCTGGCCAGCCGACGAGCCGCGCTTCGCTCTGATCGTTCGCGACATGGTGGCGACCGGTGACTGGCTGTTGCCGCGTGTGGGTGGCGACGTCTACGCCGATAAACCGCCGCTGTTTTTCTGGATCATGGGGCTGTGCCTCACGCTCATCGGTTCGTTGCGTATCGCCTTTCTGGTGCCGTCGCTGCTGAGCGGGCTGGCGTGCGTGCTGCTCATTTACGATCTCGGCCGCCGGCTGTGGAATCGCGAAACGGGACTGGCCGCCGCGCTGGCGCTGCTGTTCACCGTGCAGTTCGTCTGGCAAGTGCGCCAGGCGCAGATCGACGCGACGCTGCTGTTCTGGGTCGTACTCGGTTTGTATGGATTGGTGCGCCACTTGTTACTCGGGCCCGCGTGGGGCTGGTACGCAGTGGGTTGGGCCGCGGCCGGCTTCGGCGTGATCACCAAAGGCGTCGGCTTCCTGCCTTTGTTGATTCTGATCCCGTTCGCAGCGATGCGCGCTCCGCGCTGGTCGCCCCGCATGCAAGGCTCGAGCGTTGCTCCCTGGTTCATGGGACCGGTGGCTTTCCTGCTAGCCGTGAGCACGTGGCTGGTACCGATGTTGCTGGCGGCCAATGCCGACCCGACGCTCGCGGCTTATCGCGACGAGATCCTGTTCCATCAAACCGTCGGTCGTTACACGGATGCGTGGCATCACCGCGAGCCGTTCTGGTATTTCATCCTCGAGGTGATTCCTGGCTTGTGGTTGCCACTGACGCTGTTGTTGCCCTGGCTGCTGCCTCGATGGCGCAAGGCGTGGCAGGCGGGTGACTTGCGAATCGGTCTGCTCACGGCGTGGATCGTGCTGGTCGTGTTGTTCTTCACTCTCAGCAGCGGCAAGCGCGGCGTCTACATTTTGCCCGCAGTTCCTGCGGTGGCGCTCGCAACCGGTCCTTATCTGTTGGAGTTGCTCCAGCGTCGCGGCGTGCAACGCGCGTTGTTCATTCTGGCGGCGCTGCTCGCGACGGTGTGTCTGCTGGGTGCGATCTATGTCCAGATCCGACCGGACAAACGTATCGAGTACATCGCCAACTACGAGATCGACGTGTTCGGTCCGTTGCTCCTGATCGGCGGAGCGGTCGCTGTGATATGCGCTCTCACGAGGCCGGCGCGTGGAGCTCTCGCGTACGCGGGATTGCTCACGGTCGCGTTGCTCACGGTGAGCTTCTGGGTCAACCCGGTGATGAATACGGCGCGGTCAGGCCAGGCATTCATCGATCATGTCGAGCAACTCGACGATCCGAATGCCGAGCTCGGCTTCGTCGGCTTCAAGGAACAATACCTGCTCAACGTGCATCGACCCATCGTTCATTTCGGACACGCGCGCTGGCGCGAGGCCGATCAAGAGGCGGCCGATGCGGCGCTGTGGCTGAATGGTTCGGCGGATCGCCAGTTGGTCGTCACTGATTACGCGCGGCAGCTATGCTTCGCCGATACCGCCAGCCAGTCGCTGGGCGAGGCCAATCGCTCGGAGTGGTTCATCGTGCGAGGCAAGCCAAATCCGAAGTGCGTGGCGCGGGGAAAGGCGGCGGCGCTATATCGCTACGCGCCGCCACCGCGCGCCAACTAACGAATCGATCAGTTCGTTTGGATGGCTACGACTCCGCACGCGATGCGGTCGCCGGAGTTTCCGGACGGCTGCGTCGTGTAGTCGTCGGGTTTGGCGTGCACCACCACCGCCTTGCCGAGAACGTCGTTTGGCTGGCCGGTCTGCAATGAGACCTCGGAATTATCGATGCTCACTTCGGCCACGCCCTGGGCATCCGATTTCACATTCAACATGTCACCGGCGTGATGCGGCGGGGCTTGGGGGTTGCCGTGCTGCTGGTTGCCGGGGTTGAAGTGCGCGCCGGCGCTGGTCGCATCGGGTGCGCTGCAATCGCCCTTCTCGTGGAAATGAAATCCAAACTCACTGTCGGGCTTCAGGCCCTGAACCATTCCTGAAATTTTTACGCCTGTACCCGCCGCGGTAATTTTCAATGCGCCGTTCGCGGTATTGCCCTGAGTGGGTGAGAGCTTCACGGCCGCGCCGGCTGTGGCTTCGGCGGTCGCTTTGGTCTGCGGCTCGGTCGTGGTTGTGACCGAAGGGCCTTCGCCCGCCGGTGGCGGCGCGTTGGTGGTCGGAGCCGAGTGCTCTTTTTGACCACAGCCGGCGATCAGCAACACGGCGATCACGGCAAAGCTGACATGTTTCATGAGCGGTACCTCGTGAAGCGAACCGAGATCAATCCATGACGCATTGATTGCGTTCCGCGTCCGCGGCAGGGGGAAGTTACATTTTGTTTCTTCTGAAAGTTGCGGATTGTCACGGCCGCGTCATTTTGTTGTCATCGGGCCTTCATGGCATGCCACGAGCATGCGCGCCATTTTCCGCTGCTAGGGATGTCACGGTTTATATGTCGCAGCTTCGTCATGCCATCCGGCTCGCGCTCGCGTTGCCGGTCTTCGCCGCTGGTCTCGCCCACGCGCAGGATGCAGCAAACAATCTGGAAGAAGTCGTCGTCACCGGCCGCGCCGGTGTCGAAGAGATCCGCAAGGTGGAAGTGAGCTACGCCGTCACGACCATCGGCGGTGAATCGCTGCGAATGGATGCGCCCCTCGGCGTCGCCGATGCACTCGGCTCGGTGCCCGGCTTCTGGGTCGAATCGACCGGTGGTGAAGCAAGCGCGAACATCCGCGCGCGCGGCATTCCCGAAGAAGGGTTTTCCGCCGTCGCCATGGAAGAAGATGGCCTGCCCGTGCAGCACGATCCCGGTCTGGGCTGGTTGAACGCCGATCAGTCGTTCCGTCTCGACGACACCATCGATCGTATCGAAGTGGTGCGCGGCGGCCCGGCATCGATGTTCTCGTCGAACGCGCCCGGCGGCGTCGTCAACTTCATCACTCGCAAGCCCGGCGAGATCGCAGGCGGCACCGTGAAAGTTGAAACCAGCGATTACGGTCTGCGTCGTGTCGACGGTTGGTACAACTTACCGGTCGGCGAGTGGCGTCTCGGCTTCGGCGGTTTCTATCGCGAGGACGATGGTGTGCGCGATGCCGGCTACACGGCGAACAAAGGCGGTCAGCTGCGGTTCGCGATCGGCCGCTCGTTCGACGGCGGCTCGGTGGATTTCAACGTCAAGCGCATCGATGACAAGGTCATTTTCTACACCGGTCTGCCGCTGACGTACGACGCTGACGGGGACATCGTCGGCGTGCCGGGCATCGATGAGCATTTCGGCACCTTGTCGGGTCCGGAGACCCGCCGCGTGACGCTGCGGAATGCGAACGGCACGTTCCCGCTCGATATCGACCGCGGCACCGATGTCGAGCTGACGCAGTACACGTTGAAGTTCGAATATCAGCTGCCGGGCGACTGGCAACTGCGCAACGGCACACGCTATAGAGAATCGGACAGCTCGCGTATCGGCCTGTTCCCCAACACGCCCGTCACCGCCGCCGCTCGACTCGCCGCTGCGCGCGCCAACATTGGCACGGTCGTTCCGGGTGCCGTGGACGTGCAGCTCCGCTATGTGAATTCGCCCAACGAAGTGTTCAATGTCACGAACCAGAACGGCAACGGTCTCACCAGCGACGGCTCGTTCCGTCAGGTGCACGTGCCGCTCGAGGAACTGCTCAACGATCTGCGCCTGATGCGCAATTTCGAGATCGCGGGTCAGAAGCATGACGTGGCGATCGGCTTGTACCTGGCGAAGGTCGATGAGGCGTTCGATCGCTACTCGGCCAACGGCATCATCGACGTTCGTGACAATGCTCGCATGCTCAACCTGGTCGCGGTCGATGCGGCGGGCAATCCGGTGCGGACGCTGACGGACAACGGCTTCATTCGCTACGGCTCGGAGTTCGCGAACGGCGAGGGCGAGTCGTTCACCAAGGCTTTGTATCTCTCGGACGAGTGGAGCCTGAACGATCAGTGGCGTGTCGATCTCGGCGCGCGTTACGAGCAGGTGGACGTGGAAGGTAAGGTGGAACAGTCCGCCGCCCGCAATCTCGGTGTCCTGCAGAGCACGGCCGATGACACCGTGCTCACCGGCACGGGCGTGTACGACCGCTTCGACACGGACTATGACGACTTCGGCTGGACCGCGGGCGTCAATTGGCAATTCATGGAGAACATGGGCGTATTCGCGCGCTATACGTCGACTTTCCGATTGCCGAGCGTCGGCGACTACATCACCAACGCGTTTGCCACCCCGGTGATTCGCACCATGGACTTCATCGAGGCCGGCTACAAATACGATTCGGATCGCTGGTCGTTGTACGCGACCGTGTTCCAGACCAAGTATGACAAGTTCCGTTTCGGCGATGTGCGTTACAACCCCGACACCAGCAGCTACCAGGAAGTGAGCGTCTACACGGACACGGAGACGCTCGGTGTGGAGCTCGAAGGCTCGGTCAGCGCGACGGATTGGCTGGACGTGGGCTTCAGCGCGACCTGGCAGGATCCGGAGTTCGGCGACTTCGTGCAGACCACGCGGACCAACGGCGTGAATACGACGTTCGACTTCACCGGCAATCGGCTGTTGCGCGTGCCGGAAGTGAGCTACCGCGTGACGCCGGCGGTCAAGCTCGGCGAGCAGGTGCGCTTCGAGGTGGACTATCAGTACTTTGGCGATCGTTATGCGGACGCGGCCAATCTGCTGAAGCTGCCTTCATATGATGTGCTCAGCGCGAACCTGCGCTGGTCGCCGATCGAGCACATGACGGTGTACGTGCGCGGCGAGAATCTGCTGAATGAAGTGGGTCTCACGGAAGGCAATCCCCGCGCGGGCACGTTCGTGAGCGGTGAGGCGAATTCGCCATTCTTCATCGCACGTCCGATCTACGGCAGGAACTTCCGCTTCTCGCTGACGTGGGATTTCTAACGCCGCCGCGGTGATGATTGGAAGGGTGGCGCTTCGCGCCGCCCGGCGCCGGAATGTTTGCGCGATGCTCAGTCTGGGCGTGAGTCAATGCATGCCGCGCGCGGGGCAAATGACCTGCTCGAATGTCGCCGACCCGAGCAGATAAGTGTCGCGGTACGTTCACCATGATCGGTCGAAACGGAGCTCGTCCTTGCGAGGGGCGCACGTCCAATCAGTTTTTGCTGACAAACCCGTTGAGGTTCTATGCGGCTCATTAGCTTGCTCGTCTTGCTGTACTTGGCTGCAACCAATTCGTACGCGGCCACGTCAGCGCCTGACCTCGTCCTCCGCGACACCATCACCGACAAAGCCTATCGCACCTACCGCTTGCTGCCCTTCGACGTCCCCGAGGGCGTCAAGACGATCGAGATTCGCTTCGACTACACCGGCCGCGAAGCACGCACGACGATCGATGTTGGACTGCTGGGTCCGGGCGAGACGTTCGAGGCCGAGTTCCGCGGTTGGAGCGGAGGAAACAAACGTTCGTTCACGCTTTCATCGAGCGATGCGACGCCGTCCTATCTATCCGGTCCGGTGATGCCCGGTCGATGGCAACTGCTGCTGGGCGTGCCGAACATCCGCAACGGTCAAACTTCCGAGTTCACGGCGGAAGTTTATTTCCAGCGCAATGAGCTCGCTCCACTCAACTCCGAAGCCGGCTGGTATCGCGGCGACCTGCACATGCACAGTGCCCACAGCGACGGCAACTGCGCGAGCAAGAGTGGCGACAAGCGTGTGCCCTGTCCGTTGTTTCTGACCTTGGACTCCGCCGCCGACCGCGGCCTGGACTTCGTTGCGTTCACCGACCACAACACCATCTCGCATGTGAAAGAGCTGACGGCATTGCAGCCGTACTTCGACCGGCTGCTGCTGATCCCGGGCATGGAGATGACTACCTTCCAAGGCCATGCCAATGCTTTCAACCTGCGCGAGCCGGTGGACTTCCGCGTCGGCAGCAATGCAGTCCCCGATTGGAACACGCTGCTCACGGCAGCAAAGAACAAGGGCGCGCTGGTCTCGATCAATCATCCGCGAGTGCCGACCGGCGAGGCTTGCATGGGCTGCGGCTGGTCGCCGAATCCAGCGGCGGATCTGTCGCTGGTGCAAGCGGTGGAAGTGGTCAATGGCAATGACATCGAGAGCCCCGTCACCGGTATCCCTTTCTGGCACGAGCAATTGCAGAAGGGCCACCGCCTCACCGCCATCGGTGGCAGCGATACGCATGATGTGACTTCAAAGAACGTGTCTCCACCGCCAGGACGCATCGGCGTGCCGACCACGGTGGTCTACGCGAAAGAGCTGAGCATCGAGGCAATCATGGCAGGCATTCGCGCGGGCAACGTATTCGTCGACACCGTCGGCTCACGCGATCGCAAGCTCGAGCTGAACGCCACTTACAAGGACTCGACCGTCACGATGGGCGGACAACTGTCCGCGCCGGCAAAGCAAGCGGTGACATTCACCGCGCGTATCGAACAGATGATCGGCGGCACGGTCGAGGTCATTCGCGACGGCAAGACCACTCGGCGCACCGCCATCCCGGCAGCGAAGCACACCTGGTCCTTCGAGGAAACATCCGACGGCAAGCGCCACTGGATTCGCATCGACGTGCGCGACGCCGAGGGCAAGCTGGCCTTGCTCGGCAATCCCATCTATCTGAACTGAGCGCGGGCCGCTCGCTTCGTGCTCGCTATGTGATCGATTCTCCGACGAACGACGCGTTCTTCTTTGCGTTCGGGTGCAGGAACGATTCGCTTCCGTGCGACGTTGGCATTTTCAGGAGACGGCGACGCAAATCGAACGAAGATGTTGATATTGGTAGTAGAGGATGAGCCCATTTGCGCACTGAGCACGGTCGCCGAGCTGGAGCAGGCGGGGCATGAAACGCTCGGGCCGGCGGCGACGCTCGAAGAAGGGCTCGAACTGGCTCGCACCGGCCATCCGGCCCTGGCGCTGATCGACATCGATTTGATGCATGCCGGTGACGGCGTGGAGCTGGCGAAGCGACTGCGCGAGCTGCACATCGCCGCCGTGTTCGTGAGTGCCCAACATCCATCGGCGTTCGAGAATCAGGATCTGGCGTTGGGCTTCATCGGTAAGCCCTACAATCCGGCCGATCTGCCACCGAGCATCGAGGCGATCTCGGCCATCATGCAAGGTAAGCCGCCGCCCGCGGCGTCGCTGCCGCGGGCGCTTCAGCTGTTTCATTAGACGATCATTCTCCCGACGTCTGCGACACCTTCGCGGGCGCCGCCGTCGCCGCGTCGCTTTCGTTGACATAGCGATAACGGATCACGCCATAGAGCATTTCGTCCCAGGTCTGCTGACCCCAGGGCACGACCCGATTCGGATCGGGGTTCGCTTTGTTCTGCGCCGAGTTGTCCCAGGTGGTGTGATGCGTGACCTTGGTGCCCGCCGGCAGCAGCTTCGGTGTCTTCAGCTCGTACGTGGTTTGCCAGTTGAAGTCGTAGTTCGGCACCGACAGCAGCACCTCGGTGCGCCCATCGGGATAGGTTGCGATGAAGTCCGACGCTTTGCCGCGGAAATGCGAGTGCGGCAGCAGGTTGTAAACAATCACGTCGTGGTCGAATGTCTTCGAGGCCGACTCCGTGTGCTCTTTCGTGTTCGCCGGAATCTTCAGGCGCGGGTTGAGCAACACGGCGCTACGCATCTGATACTGAGGCGCATCCTTTCGGAAATACAAACCCATCCGACTCGCGTCGCGCGCCGGCTTGCCGCTCACCGTGTAGTGCATCTGGAAAAAGAACTTCGCGTCCTTCTTGATCAGCACGCCCGTTTCCGGCGGCAGCAGCATCGGGCCGGCGCCGGGTACATAACCGCCGAGACTGCCGCCGTCGCGCACGCTCTCCGCGTTCGAGCCCATGGTCGCGATGATGTGATGGAGCACAGTGCGATCGCCCGGCTGGAAGTCGACGGCGCGAACCCACACGTCATGGCCGAGCGGGTTGTCGGCCATTGGCATCTGGTACGGGATCACACCGGTCGCGGGCACCTCGAACGCGGGAATCTCGACGATCAGATCCGGCTCGCCGAGTGCCCACTCCGGCCACTGTTTCTTCAAATCCTTCAGCGGATCGCTGCCCGAGCCGCGCGGCGAGCCCGCTTCGATCCAGTGCACCAGGTTCTTGATTTCGTCCTTGCTGAGTGAGCGATCGTTGGAGAATGCGTTGTAGTGCGGATCGGCGTGCCAGGGCGGCATGCGCTCGGTGCGCACCACTTCGCGAATCATCGGGCTGAAACCTTTGATCATCTCGTAGCTGGTCATCTGCCACGGACCGATGCCGCCTTGCCGATGGCAGGTGACGCAGTTGTCGATGAGCATCGGCGCGATAGTTTTCTCATAAGAGATGTTCGCGTGCGCCTGCTTGCGCTCGGCTTCGGGGAATTTCAGATCGCAGCTTTTGCCCTTGCTGGCATCAACCTGCGCGGTCTTCACGGGCGCTGCGTTGATCACTGCGTCGAGCGCGTTCGCGGCATACGGAGTGCCGCCAGCGGACACTGGACCGCGATACGCGACCTTCCAGCCTTTGGTGTCGATGACCATCAATTCGCCATTGCGCTTCAGGCCGAGCGATTCGCCGATGATCTGCGTCTCATCGAGCAGGATGGGCACATCGATGCCTTGCGCCTTTGCTTCCTTCGCGATGGCATCGCGCGTGTCGGCCAGGTTGGAGTTGATCATCAACAGCTCGACGCCTTGCGCGCGATATTTGTCTCGCAGTGCCTGCAGTTCGGGCAGCGATTTGCGAACGACCTCGCAACCGTTGCCTTGCGCCATCAGCACGACGGCTTTCATGTCGGAAAGGTAATAGAGCTGGCGCGACGCGCCGGTGTGATCGAGCAGGCGGAAATTATCGACCCTGTCGCCTGGATTCAGCGCCAGCGCCGGGCCGATCGCGCCCGAGAGCGCCAGGGCAGTCGCGATACCGAGCAGCTTGGATCCGTGCTTCATGCTCATTGGCTGTCACCCCTGTGGGACTCGTTATCCCGGCAGTCTGCGTCCGTGCGCTCGCGGGTGTCCATCCGCGCCTGGCTGAAATCTCACGAATGAATGTTAAGAATCTTTGCACTTCTGTAACGACGTGTACTCCTGCCATCAGGCGGAACTATTCGCGGGGTGCGGCCAGCGATTCACGGTTGATCGCCGAGCCGCGCAGGATCACGCGATCGATGCTGGTCCAGGCGCGCATCGATTCGAGCGGGTTCGCGGTGAGCAGCAAGAGGTTCGCCACTTTGCCGGGCTCGACCGTGCCGTAATCCTTGTCCAGCCCGAACTGCCTGGCGTTGTTGATGGTGCCGGCCCGGAAGATCGCGGGCAGCGGAATTCCCGATTGCGCCATCATGCGCATCTCACGATATGTGTCATAGCCCGGCTGCGCGCCGAAGGTCGGCGCGGATGGCGTGTCACTGCCGAGCAGTAGCGGATGGCCGAGGCCATTCAGATATTTGGCGGCACGCATGCCATACGAGCTCACGACCATGTACATGTGCATGGCTTTCATGTCCGGCACGCCGCCCATCTCCCGGCGCATTTGTTCCTTGAACCACTGGGCCGCCGGGGTGGCATACCACTCGAGCAATTTGGGCGGGACGACCTTGGCGTACGCGGGGTCTTTCAACGTGTCTTCACGAAACAAATCCGCCAGCCCGGCGATGACTCGGAGGGTCGGTTGATAGCCGATCTTGTTCGAATGGATGTCGCGCAGATGAGCGGCAATGGCCGGCGGCATTCCTTGATCGGTGGCGTGCTCGTTCCAGTTCCACAGCCCATGCGCGATCACGTCGACCTGCGCCTCGACGGCAATGCGCTGCATGTCGATGGCGTTGGCGTGAGCGATCAGCAGCAGGCCGCGCTTGCGAGTCTCGGCGCGCACTCGCTGCAAGGTTTGTTTGCTCATGATCGGCCAGTCGCTGGCACCGCCGAAACCGTCCTCGATGAAAATCTTCACACAACGAACGCCGCTCGCCGCGAGCTTGCCAATGACAACTTCGGGCGTGTGTTGAGCTGCGTCATCACCGGCGGGCAGCGGATGCTTGGCGGCGTTGGCGGGCTCATACACATAGTCCGGGAAGGCGGCATGGCGGGCGGACTTGTCTTCGACGAACACTGAAGGGTAGCCGTCGAGCACGACCGCCGCGCCACAACGATACAAGTCCGGATGCTGTGGCTGTGCCTCGAACGCTGCGGCGGCTTCGGGCGAGCTGATCAGATTCAGCACCTGAGTGACGCCGTAGTAGAGATAACTGCGAGGTTGTTGGCGTATGTATGCCTCGCGCAGCGGAGCCATTGCCGGGTCGGTGTCCGCGAGAAACGGGAAGCCGGGGACTTCGCCGACATGGACATGCGAGTCCATGAGCCCCGGCGTGAGGAACTTGCCCCGTCCGTCGATACGAGTGGCGCCCGCGCTTGCGCTGACTGGCTTCGGGCTGATGGACACGATCCGTCCATCGCGAATCAAGACGTTCTGCTTGGGTTGCGGAGCTGTGAGTTGAGGCGAGACGACCGTGACCTGCTCGATCAGCAACTCGGCGCCGAGCGCCGGACCGGCGACGGCGGCGAGGAGCCACATCAACACGCCGGCTTTTTGACTTCCTTTCACGACTCACTCCTGCAAGGTGAGGGCGCTGGCGGGGCGCCAGGTCGCGCGATTTTGCGCGATCCCGGCTCCAAAGGCAGCGGCTGGGGTCGGTTTGCGCGCTCGGCGACATTCATTTCGCGGCAAATCAGGGCTTGTCCATCGAGACAATTGCTGACATTTTGTCTGAGTATTAGAATGTGCTTCCCCAAGTCGCCGGCCAGGATTTTCGTGACACAACAACAGTCAGTTTCGTGGCGCCGCCCCGTCGCGGCAGGCAAAGTCCCGATGGCATCCGGTCGCGCTCGGCGCGAGGGTGTCGCAACGGCAGGTCGATGGTTGGTGGGGGTGCTCGTGGTCAACAGTCTTGGCGCGTCGGTGGCGGGGGCGGTGGAAGCCCGCCGGGGTGAGTTCGGATCGCTGGCCGATGGCCGAAAAGTCGAGTCGGTCGAGCTGGCCAATGCCAAGGGCATGTCGGTGCGCATCCTGGCGCTTGGCGGCGTGATTCAACAATTGTCGGTCCCGGACCGTCACGGCAAGTCCGCTGACGTCGTCCTCGGCTACGCCACCGCTCAACAGTATCTGGACAAGCCGCAGTACTTCGGCGCGACGGTCGGCCGGTACGCCAACCGCATCGCTGCCGGCAAGTTCTCGCTCGACGGCAAGCAATATCAGCTCGAGATCAACGACGGCCCCAATCACTTGCACGGTGGCAAGCACGGGTTCGACAAAGTGCTGTGGAAGATCGAGTCCGTCAGCGCCGGTTCGCCCGCGCGCGCGGTGCTCACTTACACCAGTGCCGATGGTGAAGGCGGCTATCCCGGCAAGCTGCAGGTGACTGCGACCTACACGCTCAATGACAAGAGCGAGCTGGGCATCGAATACCGCGCGACGACGGACAAGCCGACCATCGTCAACATCACCAATCACAGCTATTTCAATCTGGCGGGCGAGGCGACACCGACGGACGTGCTCGGTCATCGACTGACTCTGTTCGCGAGCAAATACACGCCGGTGAACGACACGTTGATTCCGACCGGCGAGCGTCGCGCCGTCGCGGGCACGGCGTTCGATTTCACCAAGCCTCATACCATCGGCGAGCGCATACGTGACGGTCGCGATGAGCAACTCCGCATCGGCCGCGGCTACGACCATAACTTCATCATCGATGGGCAGGCCGGACAGTTGCGACCGGCGGCGCGCGTCGAGGACCCGCAGTCCGGGCGCGTGCTTGAGCTTTTGGCGAGCGCGCCGGGCGTGCAGTTCTATTCAGGCAATTTCCTGGATGCCACCAGCACCGGCAAGAGCCAGCGCGTCTATCGACAGGGCGACGGATTCTGCCTGGAGCCGCAGGTGTTTCCGGACTCGCCGAATCACAACGACTTTCCCACCGCGCGCCTGAATCCCGGCCAGACCTACGTGAACACCCTGGTGCTGCGTTTCTCCGCCGCTCCCTAACGCTTGGAACTCACGCCGAACCCAATGAGCTCATCCAATTCCACTCCGTCCGCTTCGCGTCGGCTGCGCTCGCGCGCCTGGTTCGACGATCCCGCCAACGCGGACATGACCGCGCTGTACCTGGAACGGTACATGAACTTCGGTCTGTCGCTGGCGGAATTGCAATCGGGCAAGCCCATCATCGGCATTGCGCAGACCGGCAGCGATCTGTCGCCCTGTAATCGTCATCACCTCGTGCTGGCCGAGCGCGTGCGCGAAGGCGTTCGCGAGGCGGGCGGCATCGTGCTGGAATTTCCGGTGCATCCCATTCAGGAAACCGGCAAGCGCCCGACCGCGGGCCTGGATCGCAATCTGGCGTATCTCGGCCTGGTGGAAGTGTTGTTCGGTTATCCGCTCGACGGCGTCGTGCTCACCGTTGGCTGTGACAAGACGACACCCGCCTGTTTGATGGCGGCCGCGACGGTGAACATGCCGGCAATCGCGCTGTCGGTCGGGCCGATGCTCAACGGCTGGTACAAAGGTATGCGCACCGGCTCGGGCACCATCGTGTGGCGCGCGCGTGAATTGTTGGCCGCCGGCGAGATCGACTATCAAGGCTTCATCAAACTGGTAGCGTCCTCGGCGCCGTCCACTGGTTACTGCAACACCATGGGCACCGCGACCACGATGAACAGCCTCACCGAGGCACTCGGCATGTCACTTCCGGGCTCGGCCGCGATTCCCGCGCCGTTGCGCGATCGTCAGGAATGCGCGTACCTCACCGGCAAACAGATCGTCGAGATGGTGTGGGCCGACCGCAAGCCGTCCGACATTCTCACTCGCGAAGCTTTCATCAACGCGATCCGCGTGAACTCCGCCATCGGCGGCTCCACCAACGCGCCGATTCATCTGAACGCGCTGGCGCGACACATCGGTGTCGAGCTGACGATCGATGACTGGCAGAAGTACGGCCTGGATATTCCTTTGCTCGTGAACCTGCAGCCCGCCGGTGAATATCTCGGCGAGGATTACTATCGCGCCGGCGGTGTGCCCGCTGTCGTAGCGGAGTTGATGCGCCAGGGCTTGATTCATGAGAAGGCGCTCACCGTGAATGGCAGCACGATCGGCGATAACTGCCGCGGCGCGAGCATCCTGGATACGAAGGTCATCAAGCCGTTCGCCGAGCCGATGAAGACGCGCGCGGGCTTCACCGTGCTGCGTGGAAACCTGTTCGACTCGGCCATCATGAAGACGAGCGTGATCTCGGATGAGTTCCGCGCGCGCTACCTTTCGAATCCGAACGATCCGGAAGCGTTCGAGGGTCGCGCGATCGTGTTCGATGGCCCGGAGGATTATCACGCGCGCATCGACGACCCGTCATTGGGCATTGATGAAAACACGATGATGTTCATGCGCGGTGCCGGTCCGATCGGTTATCCGGGCGCGGCCGAAGTCGTGAACATGCGGCCGCCGGTGAATCTGATCAAAGCGGGCATTCACAATCTGCCGTGCATCGGCGACGGACGGCAGTCGGGCACCTCGGGTTCGCCGTCGATCTTGAACGCTTCGCCGGAAGCGGCGGTGGGCGGCGGTCTCGCGCTGTTGAAGTCCGGCGATCGCGTACGCATCGATCTGCGCAAAGGCGAAGCGAACATTCTGATCAGCGACGAAGAATTGAATCGGCGCCGTCAGGCATTGCAGGACGCGGGCGGCTACCCGATTCCTGCCAGCCAGACGCCTTGGCAGGAACTGCAACGCGCGGATATCGGCCAGGCCGAGACGGGCGCGGTGCTCGAGTCGGCGGTGAAGTATCAACGGCTGGCCCAGACCAAGGGCGTGCCGCGCCACAATCACTGATTTCAGTTCTTTCATGCTCCCGCGCGAGGTACTCTTGCGCGGGAGCTTTTCGTTTTTGGGTGAGGAAAAAACATGGCTGAGGTATGGCGCGTCATCGCTCGTGACGAGAGAGATGAGCTGGGCGAGGGGCCGCTGTGGTCCGCCCGACAGAACGCCATCTTCTGGGTCGATATCCTGTCGCAGTTCCTGTATCGCTACTCGCTCGCCGATCGCAGTGTGAAGCGATGGTCGATGCCCGAGCGGATTGGGTGGGTGGTGGAGCGGCGGGACAAACCGGGCTTCATTGCGGGCCTGCAGAGCGGCTTCTATGAGCTGGATCTCGAACCCTTCGCGCTCCGTCACATCGTCGATCCGGAGCCGCAGTATCCGGGCAATCGATTGAACGACGCCAAGGTGGATCAGCATGGTCGCATCTGGGCGGGCACGATGGATGCCGCCATCGTCGAGGCGACCGGCTCGTTATATTGCATGCGGCCGGACATGAGCGTTCGTCGCGTCGACGAAGGCTACAAGGTGACGAACGGCCCGGCTTTCAGTCCCAAGCAGGAGCTCATGTATCACAACGACACGGATCGACGCACGGTGTACCGCTTCGATCTGTCTGCCGACGGCGAGCTCAGCAACAAACAGGTTTGGCTGAAGTTCACCGGGGACATCGGTTTTCCAGATGGGATGACCGTGGATGCCGAAGGTTACGTTTGGATCGCCCACTGGGGCGGCTCGCGCATCAGCCGGTGGTCGCCGGATGCGAAGCTCGACCGTGAGATCCACTTGCCGGCACCGCAGATTACCAGTGTGACGTTTGCCGGGCCGGGGTTGGATCGGATGTTCGTTACTTCGGCGGCGAAGGGGCTCGATCGGAGTAAAGAAACGTTCGCGGGATGTTTGTTTGAGGTGGATCCGGGTGGGGTTCGCGGGCTACCGCCGGGGTTGTTTGCGGGCTGAAGTTTGTAAGTGGGCTCGGCGCGTGATTGCTGTCCCCGAAGAGGGCAGGTGCCCGCTTGTTAGGGTAGTGGAGTTGTCGAAGAGGCGCTCGGTGGCTCGCATTGTTAGTAGAGGTACCCAAGAAGCCTCGGTGGCTCGCAGCGTCAGGGTGGGGTGTCTCCTTCCCGGCGCTGCGAACCACTGAGCCTCTGAGTCCGACTCCGACTCTTACTCGACGGTGACGACAACCACCGACTTCGGCGGCAGCTCAACCCGCAATTCATTCCCTTTCTTCGACGCCTTGAACGGCGCCGGCTTCACCGACTCAGGCTTATCGAACGTATTCCGCGCATCAAGCGCCGGTGCAGTGAGAACCCGACCCGAAGCCGTCTTGAAGTTCGCGCCGTTGATCTTCGTCGACACCGAAGCGGCCTTGTTCGGATCGACGTTGGTAAACGCAATCTGCAACTTCCCATTCACATCGCGCGCCGCCGACACAGACACCTGCGGCAGCGACCACTCACCACGCGAATACGTCGGCGACTGAACCTCAGCGGGCAGAGACGTCGCACCCTGGAACGGGATGTACATTTCGAACACGTGATAGGTCGGCGTGAGCGTCATCTTCTCCTTGTCGGTGAGGATCATCGCCTGCAGCACGTTCACCATCTGCGCGATGTTCGCCATCTTCACGCGATCCGCGTGGCGATGAAAAATATCGAGCGTCAGCGACGCCACGAGTGCGTCACGCAGCGTGTTCTGCTGATACAGGAAGCCCGGATTGCGGCCCGGCTCTGGGTCGTACCAGGTGCCCCATTCGTCGACATAGAGACCGACTTTCTTGTCCGGATCGTACTTGTCCATGATGGCCGAGTGCTTCGACACCAGCTCCTCCATGCGGATCGCATGAGTGAGCGTCGACGCCCACGCATCCTCGGTGAAGCCGATCGACGAACCCTTGTCCTCCCAGCGACCGGGGAAGGTGTAATAGTGCAGAGAGTACGCGTCCATGTGCTTGGCGGCCTGCGACAACATCACTTCCGTCCAGTGATAGTCGGCGACGTTCGCACCGCTGGCGATCTTCAACGGGCGGTTGTCGCGCGGTGCCTTCACGAAGGTCGCGAACTGCTTGTACAGATCCGCGAAATATTCCGGCCGCATGTTGCCGCCACAGCCCCAGGTTTCATTGCCCACACCGAAGTACGGCAGCTTCCACGGCTTCTCACGGCCGTTCTTACGGCGCAACTCGGCGAGCGTCGATTTCGTATCGGACGTGATGTACTCGACCCACTCCGCCATTTCCTGCGGGGTGCCCGAACCGACGTTGCCCGATACATACGCGTCCGCGCCGATCAGCTCGGCGAAATCGAGAAATTCATGGGTGCCGAAAGAATTCGGCTCTTCCACCGCGCCCCAGTGCGTGTTCACCTTCACCGGTCGCTGGTCGCGCGGGCCGATGCCTTCGCGCCAGTGATATTCGTCAGCGAAGCAGCCGCCGGGCCAACGCACGACCGGCACTTTCAACTTCTTCAACGCCGCGACCACGTCGTTGCGATAGCCGCGTGTGTTGGGAATCGATGAGTCCTCGCCGACCCAGATGCCTTCGTAAATGCCATGGCCCAGATGCTCGGCGAACTGGCCATACAGATTGCGATCGATCTTGGCGCCCGGCTTGTCGGCCTGGATGGTGACCGAGACCGCGGTCGACTGGATGGTGCTGGACGCCAGGGCGTCCCCGGCAAAAGGAACCAAACTGAGCGTCGCCAGACCGAGCGCGGCGGTGAGGCGGCGAGCCCCCTGAAGAATCGGCATCTTGTTGTCCTCTATTCGATGAAAGGATCGACGACGGCGCGCCGGCCGCACATGAATGCATCGGCGACCAGGCGAAAGGCGGCGAGATCGACGTCCAGGCGACGCTCGCGAACCAGCGGGGCGAAACGGGCATACAGATTCGCGTATTCGCGATCCGGCGCGGACACCGTTTGTTTGCCGTCGACATGCATCACCGAGCCGCCTTTGGAAAGCAGCAAGCGGCCGGCGTCGGTATCGATGTCGATGTCCCAACTTTGCGGGCCGGTCTGGCGGAAATCGAATTCCGCGCGCACCGGCAATCCGCCCGGACCTTGCAAGGTCAGCTCGGCGGCGATGGGCGTTTCACAATTCGAGGGGAAGTGCAGTTCGGCGTCCTTCAACACCAGGGGCTGCGGCAGGATGCGAGTGATGATGGAGAGCGCGTTGATCCCTGGATCGAACACGCCGAGCCCGCCGGCTTTCCAGATCCAGGCCTGACCCGGGTGCCACACGCGCACGTCTTCCTTCCAGGTCACCTGCACGTTGCGAACCTTGCGACCGGCAAGCCACTCGCGCGCTGGCTCGACGGCCGCGGCTTCGCGCGAATGCCAGGTAGCAAACAAAGCGAGCTGACGCTGCTGGGCCATCTCCACCAGGCCCGCGACTTCGTTCAAGGTCGCGCCCGGCGGCTTCTCCAGCATCACATGCTTGTTCTGTTCCAGCGCATAGCGTGCGATGTCGTAACGAACCTGCGGCGTACAGCACAACGACACCGCTTCGATCTCCGGCTGCTCGCGCAACAGGGTCTCGATGTCGGGATAACTTGGCGTGCCCTCCAGCTTGTTGTGAGGGCTTGCGACAGCGACCAGTCGATAGTTCGGATTGGCGGCCAGCGAAGGAAGATGCTGATCGCGCGCGATCTTGCCCAGGCCGACGATGGCGAGTTTGATCGGGCTCATGAATTACAGCGCCTTCACGGCCACGGACGGCGACTCGATGCGCTTCAGCGGATTCCGGAGCGGCACACGGAACGGCGGCGCTTCGATCTCGAACACATCGCCTTCCTTCGTTTGAATGCCTTCGGAGAACGACAGCGTCGCCGTGCCGAAGAAATGCACGTGCACATCGCCGGGTCGGCGGAACAAACGATATTTGAAATGATGATGCTCGAGATTCGCGATGGTGTGCGACATGTTCGCTTCGCCGGTGAGAAACGGCTTTTCCCACAGCGTCCTGCCATCACGGAGCACCCGGCTCATGCCACGCACGTCGGCCGGCAACTCGCCGACCAAGAGCTCCGCGCCCAGCGCGGCATGGCGCAGTTTGGAATGCGCCAGCCACAAGTAATTGCCTCGCTCGGTAATGTGATCCGAGAACTCGTTGGCGAGACAGAAACCCAGACGCCGCGGGTTACCCGCGGCGTCGATGAGATAGATGCCCGCGATTTCCGGCTCTTCGCTGCCGTCGAGCGCGAAGTCGGGCGAGGGCAGGGCCTCGCCTGTGCCGACCACGCTAGAACCGTCGCCCTTGTAGAACCATTCGGGTTGCACGCCGACCTGGCCGGCGGCGGGTTTGCCGCCTTCCAGTCCCATGTTGAACATACGCATGGAGTCGGTGAGCGTGTCGCCGGCCGCGGCCTTGTGCATCTTGTCGCGACCTTCGGCCGAGCCGAGATGCGTGAGGCCGGTGCCGGTGAGATACAGGTGCGCAACGTCCGGATGATCGATCGGAGCGAGCAGACGATTCGACCTCTGCAACTGCTCCAGATCTAGCCGTTCGTCGGAGAGCCGCGCGGCCACGCACTTTTCCAGTGAGGTGCCTTCGTTCAGCGCGGTTTGCGCCAGCTGATAGGTGCCGACGCAATCTTTGAGTTTGCGAGCGACGCCACTGTCGTCGATGGCGGCCACGCCGCGCTGCCCGTCAGCAGCGCGCACCTGTATCAGACGCAAGCTCATTTGTTCGCCCCGGTCTGGTAAACGCCATCCAGTCGATGCGGCGTGGAAGTTTGCGCGCCACGCTTCAGGACCGGAGGCAACAACGCATCCGGAATGTCCTGGTAGCAGACGGGACGCAGGAAACGTTCGATGGCGAGCGTGCCGACCGAAGTCGTGCGGCCGTCGGAGGTCGACGGGTACGGGCCGCCGTGAACCATCGCATGCGACACTTCGACACCGGTCGGCCAGCCGTTCGCGAGGATGCGGCCCACCTTGCGTTCCAGCGTGGGAATGAGTTTCTGCGCGATGGAGTAGTCCTGCTCGGTGACATGCAGCGTCGCCGTCAACTGGCCTTCGAGCTTTTCGAGCGCGCCGATCAACTCGGCTTCGTTGGCGCAGCGGACGATGACGGAAGATGCGCCGAACACTTCTTCGGCAATTTCGTGAGTCAGTGCGCTCGCGGGTACCGAGAACAATGCGCCACGACCGCAGTTCGCGCCTTGAGTATCGGCGCCGCGAGCGATCGTTTTCACGGATTTGTGGGTGGCGAGACGATCGACGCCTTTCTGGAACGCGTCGTAAATGCCAGCCGTCAGCATGACTTGAGGGGGCGTGCCACCGAGCGCGGCGGCTGCCGAAGCGATGAATGTATCGACGTGCGGTCCTTCGAGCGCGAACACCAAGCCGGGGTTCGTACAGAACTGACCCGAGCCGAGCGTCAGCGACGCGACGAATTCCTTACCGAGCGCTTCGGCGCGAGCGGCGAGCGCACCCGGCAACAGCAGCACTGGATTCACGCTGCTCATTTCAGCGTAAACAGGAATCGGCTCGGGGCGGGCCGCGGCGATCTTCATCAACGCCACGCCGCCGCCACGCGAGCCGGTGAAGCCAACGGCCTTGATGCGCGGATCGGCGACCAGCGACGCGCCAAGCTCGCGCTTGTCGCCATTCAACAGCGAAAACACGCCCGGATGCAGTCCGCACTGGGCGACGGCGTCGGTGATGGCCTGCGCGACCAGCTCGCTCGTGCCCGGATGCGCCGAGTGACCTTTGACGATGACCGGACAGCCCGCAGCGAGGGCGGAAGCGGTGTCGCCGCCGGCAACGGAGAACGCGAGTGGGAAGTTGCTCGCACCGAATACAACGACCGGGCCAAGCGGGACTTTGCGCTGACGCAGATCCGCACGTGGCAACGGCTTGCGGTCAGGCATCGCCGGATCGATGCGCACGCCCTGCCAACCGCCTTTGCGCAACTCATCCGCGAACAGACGCAGCTGCCCGACCGTGCGGCCGCGCTCGCCCGTCAAACGCGCGAGCGGCAGACCGGACTCGGCGTGAGCGCGCTCGAGCAGCTCATCGCCCAGCGCCATGATGCGATCGCCGATGGTTTCCAGAAATTTCGCGCGGGTTTCATTATCGAGCGCGCGGTATTGATCGAAAGCCTCGCTCGCCAGCTGGCTCGCGCGCTCCACCTCGGCACTGCCGGCCGAGCTGAAGGGCGGCTCGATCAACGAGGCGGTCGTGGGGTTGGCTGCGCGAAACGTTTGAGCGGTCGCGACGCGTTCGCGACCGATGAATAGCTGACCGGTGAGGGGCATGGGAATCTCCGCCTAAACTTGTTCCGTTGATTTACTCAGACATTATCCCAGTTACGCCATGGCCGGCAATCGGCATGGCACTCCGGGCCCGAGGTAGCGTTAACAACGCCCGTGGCATTAAGACATCCGCGGCGAGCGTCAACAAGACCACAACACTGGAGGTGGGGGATCCCGGACGCAAAATCCACCGCCCGGCGGGCCTGGGATGGGCCGGCCGGCGGAATTACTTCAGCTTCGAGCCGAATTCGCGGTCTTGGCGGGTTTTTGTTTGCGCGAGTTGGCCGTGTCGAGCTGGGCCAGCTCCACCAGGTTCAACATCGCCGCGTGCGCGGCCTTCGGATCGGAGGCTTTGACTGCCTCATAGACCTTTTGATGATCCGGGATCGGGTCTCGGCGCAACGGGTTGTGTCGCTGCTTGAAGATCGTGGTCCAGGAGACCGCGGCACCGACGCCGCTGGTCAGCGACACGATGAAAGCGTTGCCGCTCGCGCGCAGCATCGCCGAGTGAAATTCCTGGTCGGCGAGGCGGCCGGCTTCGCTGGCCAGGGTGTGAGCGGCCATGCCTTCGAGCGCCTTCTCCATCGCTTCGAGCTCTTCGTTGGTTCGACGCAGGGCCGCCAGCGCGGCCGCTTCGGGCTCGACGATCTTGCGCAGTTCGAACAGGTTCGCGAGCAGCGTGTCGTCCGGCTCGAACTCGAAAATCCACGACAACACATCCGGGTCGAGCATGTGCCAGCGAGCTTGCGGGCTCACGCGCGTGCCGACCTTGGGGCGCGACTCCACCAGCCCTTTGGCGGCGAGGATGCGGACTGCCTCTCGATACGCCGTGCGCGAGACCTGCAGCCGATCGCTCGCATCGATCTCGCCATTGAGAATGTCGCCGGGCTTGTAGCGGCCCGACACGATCAGCACTCCCAGGTCACGCGCGATGGTTCCGTGCAGCCGGAGCGACTTGCGTCGCGCCTTCGCATTGGCTCTCGCAGCCGCGGATTTTTTGTTCGACATCGATGATTTCCCTCGCGACGCGCGGGCGGGCCTGAGCCCTGGCCTCTACGTCATACGCCAGTAGTTTACGCACGCCGCGCGCCGATTTCGCTTCGGTCGGCACCGATTTGCACGGCCCACCCGCCGCGATGCCGGCCAGTCCACCTCGACCCGCAGCCTCGTCCGACCGATTTGCCTGACAAATCGAAAGTCGTTACCATGGATTTGTCTGAGTTTATGGCGACAATCTGGCCTGCGATCCGAAGCCAAGTCATCTCTCATGCCCGGCATCGAGCTCAAAAACGTCACCAAGACCTTCGGCGCCGTCACGGTCATCGACAACGTATCGCTGAGCATTCGGGCGCGTGAATTCATGGTGTTCCTCGGGCCGTCGGGCTGCGGCAAATCGCCTTTGTTTCGCATGATTGCCGGTCTGGAGTCGGTCGATGCCGGCGAGATCTGGATCGGCGATCGCCGTGTCGATCGCCTCGCCCCGGGCGAGCGAGGAGTGGCGATGGTGTTCCAGCATTACGCGCTATACCCGCACATGACGTTGCGCGAGAACATGTCGTTCGGCCTGCGTAACGTGAAGCTTCCCCCGGCCGAGATCGACCGACGCGTCGATGCCGCCGCGAAGATGCTCGAGATCACGCATCTGCTGGAGCGGAAGCCGGGGCAGATTTCGGGCGGTCAGCGTCAGCGAGTCGCGATCGGTCGCGCGATCGTCAAAGAGCCTCACCTGTTTCTGTTCGATGAGCCGCTGTCGAATCTCGACGCCGCGCTCCGTGTTCGCACGCGCTTGGAAATCGCGCAGCTTCATCAGCGCGTCGATGCCGCGATGATCTTTGTCACGCACGATCAGGTCGAGGCGATGACGCTCGCGCATCGGGTCGTCGTGATGAACAACCGCAAGATCGAGCAGATCGGCACGCCCATGGAGATCTACTCGCGGCCCGCGACCGCCTTTGTCGCAAGTTTCGTCGGCACGCCGGCCATGAACTTTTCGCCGGTCGAGCTGAGTGACGGGCCGAACGGGTTTGTTTCGGCGCGGTTGCCGGACGGTGCGATCGTCACGACCCGCATCGAGAAGTCGTCGTTGCCAATGTCCAAGTCCTTCAAGCTGGGAATTCGCGCCGAGTCGTTGGATATCTGCCCAGTCGGCCAGGGCGAGACGGCGGGTATCGCGGAGTTCGTCGAGCGCTTGGGTGATCGCACCCTCGTGTATGTGCGCCTGTCCGAGGGCACGACGCTCGTGGCAGAAGATGCCGGCAACAGTCGTGTCGCACTCAACGATCACGTCGGCGTGAAGTTCGACGGCGGCGGCGCGCATCTGTTTGATGACCAGGATCGCGGTCACCACGCCGTGCCGGATGGGCGCGCAGCGTGAGCACCGCGGTTCAGCCGAGCGAATTTGACCAGACGTGCGGCCACGCCGTCCTGGATGGGAGCGCACCGTGAGCGCCGGCGATCAGAGATGCGATCTCTTTCGAGCGTGCGGTCATCACGCCTTGCGAGACGGGAGCTCAACGTGAGCGCAACGGCCGGGCAATTGAGCGATCTGGGCCACGCGCGCGTTCAACCCACGCGGGCTGGCGCTCAGCAAAGTCGCTGGAGCCATCTGCTGTATGTGGCGCCGTTTCTCTTCTTATATGTGACGTTGCTGGTTTATCCGCTGTTCGCCGGCTTCTGGCTGAGCTTGCACAAGGCGGACTTTTTCGGGGGCAGCCGTTTCGTCGGCTTGGAGAATTTCGTACGTCTGGCCAACGACAAGGTGTTCATCGGCGCGGTCGGCAACACGTTCTACTTCATTCTGCTTACTGTACCGGCGCTGGCGATCATCGGGCTCGGCCTGGCCTTGGCGCTCAATCGCACGACCCGGATCGCGGCCTTCCTTCGCGGCGTGTTTTTCGCGTCGTCGGTACTGTCCGTGACGATCGTGACACTGCTCTGGAAAGTCGTGTTCGCCCCGGACGGCGGCTTCCTCGCGAACCTATTCGAAGCATTCGGTAAAGCGCCGGTCGCGTTTCTCACCAGTGCCGACCTCGCGCTCCCGGCCATCGCGGTCACGACCATCTGGTGGTGCATCGGGTTGCCGATGATGCTGTTCCTGGCCGCGCTTCAGCAGGTGCCGCGTGAATTATATGAAGCCGCGGCGCTCGACAACGCGGGCCGATGGAAAACGCTTTGGAGTGTCACGTTGCCATCGATCCGGCGCACGTTCGCACTCGTGATCATCATTGAAGTGGTGTTGCAGTTTCAGCTGTTCGGGCAGGCGTATCTGATGACGCAAGGCGGGCCGAACAATGCGTCGCGACCGCTGGTGCTGTTCATCTTCGAGGTAGGCTTCACTCGTTGGGACGTGGGCTACGCAGTGGCTGCTGGCCAGATCCTGTTCGCTCTCATTGCACTCGCCGCGATGGCGCAGTACTTCGTCGCGCGCCGTAAGGAGGCGTTCTGATGGAGACGCGGTTCGCAGCGGGCGCGGTCGGTCGAGGATCTGGCGATCGAGTCATCCTCGCAGCGACGATCGCGCTCGCCATCGTGATGATCATGCCCATGCTGTGGGCGGTCGGTCTGTCGCTGAAGAGCAATGCCGAGCTTCTGGTAGATACCAACTCGGTGCTGAAGGCGCCATGGACGCTCCGAAACTACTACGACATCTTGATCGGCTCGGACGTATTCCGCTGGCTGCTCAACAGCATCATCGTTTCAGTCGGCATGAGCCTCGGCGTGCTCGCACTGTCCTCGCTCGCGGGTTACGGCTTCGCGCGCCTGGAATTTCCGGGCCGCAGTGTGATCTTCGTGTTGGTGCTGTTCGGGTTGGCGATTCCCGAGCAGGCGGTGATCCTGGTGCGCCATCAGCTGTTCAGCGAGCTTCAGCTGCACAACACCTACGCGGGCTTGATGTTGCCGGGCATGTCGGCGCCGTTCGGCGTGTTCCTGATGACGCAGTATTTCAAGGCGATTCCCACCGAAGTCGATGAAGCGGCGCTGCTCGACAACGCGTCGCGCTTCAAAATCTTCTGGCGCGTCCTGTTGCCCATGACGCTGCCAGCGCAGGCGACGCTCGGCATCTTTACATTCCTGCACGCGTGGAACGACTACTGGTGGCCATTGGTGTCTGGCACCAACGAGCGCATGTACACGCTCACCGTGGGCATCGCATCGACGCAGATGAACTTCGCGGAGTCGGCCGGTCTCGGTTACTTGATGGCGCAGGCGGTGTTCGCAGGGTTGCCTATTCTCATCGTTTATATGTTCTTCCAGAAGTACATCGTGCGCGCAGTATCCGGAGCGGCGGCATGAAACGTCTGCTGGCCACTGCGCTGAGCTGCGTCATGCTCACGAGTTGCGGCGTGCGACAGGCGCCAAACGAAATCGTCGTGCAGCGGTTCTTCGGCACGTGCAAGGCCGAGTACGGTAATCGCACCGATGTCGAGAACGCGGCAGGCGAGTGCGGAATCATGACGACGCTGATCAACAGGTTCTGCGCCGAGAATCCGGATGTGAAGGTGCGCGTGAGCCCGGTGGCCTGGCCCGGATACAACCAGTTGGCCGCGCAGCTCGCGTCGGGCGATCCGCCGGACCTGGTGACGATGCACCTGTCGGCGATCTCGGATTATCAATCGAGGAAGCTGCTCGAGCCGCTCGGCGAAGAGCTGCGTAAGGTCGGTGTGGATCCGGAAGGCTTCACGGCGGCGAGTCTGGCGAGTGTCAGCAAGCAAGGTGAGATCTACGGCTTGCCCATCGATAACTGGGCGCCGCTCTGGCACATCAACATGAACTATTTCCGGCAAGCCGGCCTCGTGAAGGACGGCAAGCCGATCCTGCCGCGCAGTCCGGAAGAGCTGCTGGCCCATGCCCGGCAGTTCAAACAAGCGACCGGCAAGCCATACTTCGTGCAGGCACTGGCGAATGAGCGGGCCGCTTACACACGCAATCTATATACGCTGTTGATGCAGCAGAACGTCGATTTCTTCGCCGACCCGCAGCAGCTGAAGCTGCAATCGCCGGAAGCGAAGCAGGTCGTTGATATGTTCCGCGAGCTCTACATCGAAGACCTCACAACGAAGAATCAGGATTACGCGGCCGCCACCAACGGCTTCATCAATGGCGCGGGTGGCGTGTATCTCGTGGGCACCTGGATGATCGGCGACTTCGATGCCGAATCGCGCAAGCCCGATCGGCCATTGTCCGACGGCTACGCCGTCATGCCGTGGCCGCAGCTCTACGGGCACGATGCGACATTCATCGACGGTCACGCGTGGGTGATGCCGAAGAGGCAACGCACCCCTCAACAGCACGATGCAGTTTTCCGGCTCCTGAAATTTATCGCCGATCACGACTTTGAGTGGGCGCGCACCGGCCATCTGCCGGCGTACCAAGCAGTGATCGAGAGCGAGCGTTTCAACGCGCTGCCTCATCGAAGTGAGATCGCGAAGATCTCCACGACGGGCCAGCCATTGCCTTCAGGCGTCCAGCGACAGTTCCCCGTGCAAGACATCATCGGCGAGGAAATGGCGGCTGCCATCACCGGCCATAAATCCGTCGACGCCGCGCTCGCGGATGCCGAGCATCGCGTCAACGACCTGCTCTTTCATCTTCTTTAGCTCACTGGATCATCTTCATGCTCACCTCACGCATCGTCGTCGACCGCGACTTCGTCATCTCCGAGTTGGACCGCCGCGTGTTCGGCACCTTCGTCGAGCACATGGGCCGCTGTGTCTATGGCGGCATCTACGAGCCCGGTCATCCGACCGCGAACGAGCACGGCTTCCGTCAGGACGTGCTGGAGCTGACGCGCGAGCTCGGTCCGACGATCGTCCGCTATCCCGGCGGCAATTTTCTATCGGGCTACAAGTGGGAGGATGGCGTGGGGCCAAAGGATGGGCGCCCGCCGCGTCTGGACCTCGCCTGGGGCTCGACCGAGACCAACGAGTTCGGGACCAACGAATTTATCACCTGGTGCCGCACGGCCAAAGTCGAGCCGATGTTTGCTGTGAATCTCGGCACTCGCGGCCCGGAGGAGGCGCGTCATCTGCTCGAATACTGCAATCACCCCGGTGGCACGTACTACTCGGATCTGCGTCGTGAGCACGGTTACGAGAAGCCGCACGACATCAAGTTCTGGTGCCTGGGCAACGAGATGGATGGGCCCTGGCAGATCTGCCAGAAGACCGCTCAAGAGTACGGCCGTATCGCGAAGGAGACCGCGAAAGTCATGCGTTGGGTCGACGCCGATCTGCAACTGGCTGCCTGCGGCTCCTCGCAGCGCGCGATGCCGACTTACGCGTCCTGGGAATATGAAGTTTTGGACCACTGCTTCAACGAAGTGGACTTCATCTCGCTGCATGCGTACTTCCGCAACGACAGCAACGACATCCGGGAATTTTTCACCGTCATCGAAGACCTGGACTCCTTCATCAAGGAAGTCGCTGCGATCGCCGATGCAGTGGCTGCGAAGCGTCGCTCGCCGAAGCGCATCATGCTGTCGCTGGACGAATGGAACGTCTGGTACAAGGCCCACACGCCCGCGGATCTGCGCAAGCCGGGCTGGCCGAAGGCGCCGCCCCTGCTCGAAGAGATCTACAACTTCGAAGACGCGCTCGTCGTGGGGGGCGCGCTGATCACCATGATCAACAACGCGGACCGCGTCAAAGCGGCGTGCATCGCACAGCTCGTCAATGTGATCGGCCCGATCATGACCGAGACCGGCGGACCGGCCTGGCGGCAGACGATTTTCCATCCGTTCGCGCAGGCTTCGCGTCATGCGCATGGCCAGGTGCTGCGTGCGAAGGTGCAGTCCGAAACATTCTCGACCAAGACCCATACGAACGCGTCGCTGCTGTTGTCGAGTGTGATTCACGACGAAGCGACCGGCGCCGTCACCATCCTCGCCCTGAATCGGAGCACGACCGAGGAGATGCAACTGGAGGTCGAGCTGCGAGGGTTGGGCGAAGGTCGCAAGGTGTCGCTGGCCAGCGAGCTGCACCACAGCGAACTCAAGGCGATCAACAGTAAGTCCGCCCCCAATGCGGTCGCGCCGAAAGCACGCACCGATGTTTCCATCGATAAAGGGGTTGTCAGCGCGAGGCTGAAGCCGCTGTCCTGGAACGTTATCGTTACAACGCCCGCGTAAGAAGAACTGCGTCGATCTGTACTGTTGCGGATTCTGGTCATGCCGAGTCAGGCGCTCGATGCGCAGGCTGGACTTCGCTGTCCGACAGCTCTGTCCCGGCAGTGCGTGGCGACTCACGATCCGCGCTTCGAACGGCGGCTCGACTACATCGTCAGCGAGATGGCCGAAGTGCAACGTGGTTACGATTTGGATACATCGACGCCCTGTTTGAGCTGCGCTACACCGCTTACTGGAAGACGGCGCCGGCCAAGAGCGGCGACTGACTTCTATCTTCATTGATCTCATCCACCGTCGCTCGGTCCGGCCAGCGGCGGTTGCCGATGGCCTGATCAGCGGCAGCACAATCGAACCAGCAGCGCTGAAGCTCTGATCCCTCACGTCATCGACCCTCGCGCGGAAGAGCCGCGGTGTGTGCCCGCGGTAAATGCCCGCGGCATATCATCCGTGGGCGCAAATCCATCCGCTCTTTCCGAGAGGAATCCTGCGCCGTGGCGAAGAGCGCGATTTGCGCATTTTCTAACTTTTCACCAAACAACCGCGCTTCAGGCGATGGCAAGCTGCGAAACAGCGATTGAAGCGGGACTGGATGAAAACTCACGACGAAATTCGTTTGCAAACATCACGAAGTGGATATCGCCGATACACCACCAGAAAATGTTTCTAATTTCCATCCCAGAAAAGGATTGTATTGTTAATGGAAACAACAATGGAAGCACGGGATAGTGATCAAGCACGAAAGCCGCGCGTACTTCAGATCTCTCGGTTCGCAAATCGCGCTGGCGCGCAAAGCGAGAGGCATGACCCAGGCGGAACTGGCGCGCTCCATCGGCGTATCGCAGCAAGCGGTGTTCGCGTACGAGCTCGGCGAGCGTCGGGTGTCGGTGTTGATTCTGGCCAAGATCGCGAAGATTTTCTCGATCCCGGTCGAAGACATGATCGGTCTGTCGAAAGTCGCGCGCCTGCCGAAAGGACGGCTGTCGCCTCGGGCGATGCGTCACGCCGAGCGATTGCAAGCCCTCACCAAGACGCAGCAGCGCTTCGTCATCCGGATCATCGATGTGCTCGAGGCAAGCAACGGACGTTAGCCCTCGGCGCATGTGGCGGGGAGGGCGCATGACGCGCGCACGCCGGCTGGGGCGGGTCGATGCGACCGCCATCGGCTCTCTGGTCATCACCGTCGAAGGCTGCAAGGCGATCAAGGACGCCGATCTGGCGATGCTGCTCGGGCTGAGCTTGCCGGCTTTTTACAAGCGGGTCGGGCGGAAGCTGTGGATGCTGAGCAAGGACATGTATTTCAAGCTGTCCAAGCGGTATGCACGCGGCCGGCTCGATGCTCAGCCTTCGCTGGCCTTCACGCAGAAGGGCGTCATCCTGATCGCGAGCATCCTCGGCGACGACGATTCATTGGAAATCGGCATGGACGTCGTCCACGCGCTCAAAACCCGACGGCGGGGCTCCGTTCACAAGAAACGTCCCGGCCGCCGCAAGCAGGACGCGGACAAGTCACAACGTTATTACGAAGCCGTCGCGCGCATGCTGCAAGGCCGGCTACACGAGATGTTGAAAAAGATGCGTCACTGACGGTCCAGGACAGTGCGTGAGCTCGAGTCGGTTTGACAGTTGCGGGATCGATTCAGGGATCGCCCGCGTCGCAGGCACATTGTGACAATTTTGGGAAGGTGACAGTTCGGTGATATCGCCCGCGATGTGCCTCGTGCTGTTCAATCTGTGAAGCAACTCTCCTTGTCGGTGTGCGCGGCTGCCTACAGTGTGCGGCAGTTCGCACCCCCAGGAGCTGACAATGAGCAATCCGTACGATACAGCTGGCGAGCGGATGTCCATCCTGCCGCCGACATTGCGTTTCAAGGGCGAGCTCTCGGCCGACGAGGACTTGCTGATCCAGGGCCAGATCGAAGGCACGATCAAACATACTCAACGGGTTACCGTGGGCAAGGAGGGCAAAGTCAAAGCAAACATCAGCGCGCAGGTGATCAAGGTCGAAGGCACGGTCGAGGGCGACCTGCACGCCGAACGTTCGGTGTACGTGGAAGATTCCGGCAACCTGCGAGGAAACATTCACGCGCCGTCGGTGTGCCTGGTGGAGGGCTCGAAGTTCAACGGCGCCGTCGACATGGATGTGAAAAAGTCCGCTCAAGCGCGAGGTAAGACGGGCACGTGAACCCCAAGGATCGGCTTCAGGATCGTTCCCCTCTCTGATTTTTTTGGAGGCCCTCGTATGCGCAGTTTCGGATTCGATCAGCGGCAGGAAACCGGTACGGATACCGTTCGCGTGCCGTCGTTGTCGTCGATGCCTTTGTCTACATCGTCATCTACTGGTTCGCCCGCCCCGGAGTCGCCGTCCAAGGCCGCCGCGGCGGATCGCAAAGTCGCCGTGCTTGGCCCGACGCTGCGTTTCAAAGGTGAGTTGAGCGCGGAAGAAGATTTCATTCTGCAAGGCCGGATCGAAGGCTCGATCAATCACACTCAGAGCGTCACGATCGGCACGGAGGGCTCGGTCGTAGGAAACATTCATGCGCGCGTGGTCGTCATCGACGGCAGCGTCGAAGGTGACCTGCACGGTGTCGAGTCCGTCGTCGTCCATGAGACCGGCCGCGTATCAGGCAACATCTTCGCGCCCCGAGTCGGCTTGGTGGACGGCGCGGTATTCAACGGCCGCATCGACATGAGCGGCAGCGTCGCGAGCCAGTCGGCCTCGGCGTCGGCCAAGAAACGGGTGGAGAGCCCCACGATCAGTCCGGGTCAGCCGCTGTCGGCGGAGGAGACGGAGAAGGTGCTGGGCGGGAAATAACTGCCTTCGCTCCACACGGCTGAGAGGAAGATGCCTCGGTGGCTCGCGCCACCGGGGCGGGCCCGTCGCGATGACAAAGTCCGGGCCGTATGACTCGAACGTATCACCAACTGATTAACGCTGGCCTCATCGGAAAAAAGCGCGCTGATGCCCCTTGTTCCGATACCGGCATGTTCGGGATTGCAAGCATCGTGGGAATGCTATGTGGGCGTGATGGCTTGGGCCGGAATGATCCCCGAAGGTTTTATCGGCGGCTTCCAACCGACTAAGGACTACCTCCGGATACGATCGCATCAGCGGCACGCTCGATGATCGCACAACCGGGTAGAATCACGTCCATGTCCGACAGTTCACCGTCACGAACTGGACGTATCTCGGCGGACTGATGGAAAAACGGCAGGTCGGAGCGACCACGGAGTATCGCCATTACATCTACGGCGGAACGGGGCCGGCCGCGATCGCTCGGCGCGTCAGTACGGGAGCGAACGCGACGTATTACTTGACGACCGATCACTTGGGCAGCACCGATGTGATCACTGACAGTGCCGGTGCCGTGCTGCTGCGTGCGAGCTTCGATGCATTCGGTAACCGTCGCGGTGCGAACTGGAGCGGTCCTCCGAGCTCCTCCGACTACGAGCAAATCGCGAACACGACGCGGCGGGGCTTTACGTTCCACGAACACTTGGACAATCTGTCGATGATTCACATGAATGGCCGCGTCTATGACAGCGCGAGCGGCCGGTTCACGTCGGCCGATCCATTCGTGCAGGCGCCGTACTTTTCACAGAGCTTGAACCGCTACAGCTACACGTTCAACAATCCACTGAGTTACACGGATCCGAGCGGATTCAGCGCAACGGAGCGGGACGCTAGACCCGCTGGCTTCGATGTCGACGATATCGGCGATTTTCTCGGAGACATCTACAGCGGATGGTTCTCCTGGCGTGAGGCTTATCATGGCAACGGCGCCTGCGCATTCGATCTGAGTACCGAGAAAGCGTGGCGGTCATGCATTGGACTGAGCTGGCCTATGGAGGCTATTGAGGAGGCTGAGCCGGGCGCGCAGACTAGAAATGTGGCGGACCCGCACGTTAGCACAGTCGGTGGGATGGGCTACAGCGTTACGTGGGAGCCCTTGCCAGAGGAGCCACTGCGGGGCGGTTTCTCCGATCTGTCCAGACAAATTGCAGAGGTTCTGAACGGCGACTGTGGCAAGACGGTGACTTGCCTTACCTTCCCGATGTGGGGCACGCCCCGCGGTGGAGCGTTCCCGGTCGGAAGTCTTGCCGCCAGATCCGTAGGTGGCCTCGACGATCTCGCCGCCTTCCGAAGCCAGCTTGGGCTACAGGCGGGAGAAGGAGCGCTTGCGCGCTTGGATATCGGTGGGCGCAGTTTCTATGGCATCAATGCGCATGGCCAACAAGTAAACTTACGAGTCAATGCCATTACCCACACACATGCAGAGGCAGATGCTTTTCAGCAAGCGGCGAATGCGAGCATGCGAGGTGGCTCGGCGACTCTCTATGTCCGATCGTGCGCTGTGTGTTGCGTGCGGTACCAATGGTGGCGTCGTCGGGCTAGCAAGGCAGCTTGGTATTGGTGAGCTGACGATAGTTACACCACAGGGCCTCCAAATAGTTCGGATCGGACTATGAGACAGGTGCGACGATGATCTTGATTGCCGACGAGTGGGCCGGGGTAAATAGTCGTGAGTCGAATCTACAAGACTTCACGTGGGCCGATGTCGCGCGGCTGATAAAGCGATTGGATGCCCGCAAGTACACGCTCGTTAGTCTCAAGGTTGATGAGAACAATCATCTAATGGTTGGCGGAGGTAACGGACGGTTCATTGTGACGGTAACTGCAGAGGGAGATAGGTTCTTCGACTTAGTACATGCGGCGCCGACCGACACATCGAAAATACGGCTGAACGTTGGTGGGCAAGAGGGAGAATATCCTGCGGATCAGATTGTCGATGAAGACACCGCGGTTGCTTGTGCGATGACGTACCTGAAGAGCAGCGAGATGGATGAGCGCTTCGCGTGGCGCGAATCCTGAGATCAACCTGACCGCCCGGCACGCTGCTTGCGAAGTTGCGCTCCGCTTCAGCTGCGCGCCGCTTTGCTACTCGCGCAGCTTCGCTCGGCACTGCGGCTGATGCCCGCAACGCAAGCAGCGCGCCGGGCTGCGGCAGTGGAGTCTTGATGTGTCGGCAACTTCGGTGAGCGCGGTGGACTGAGTCGGTCAGCACCCGCGAAGACGCGCGTGCTGGAGAGTTGTTCGACTGATCGTGCACCCAAGCGCGACACGTCTGCGCTTCTTCACCACATCGGCGCGGCGCTTGCGTGCCCGATCAGACCCCCCATCCCCCTGGAAGGGGGCTTCGGGCGGGCATGCGAACATAACGCTCAGAAAATATGCGCACTGCGCCGCGCGCTGATCGCACGCTTCGCGCAGTGTCCGGCTGATCGCCCGCATATTTAGCGTTCATGTTCAATGCTCGCCGCAGCGAGCGCAGACGCTCGCTGTAGAGAACAACGATCCGGACATCTCGAATAGAACCAACCGGAATGACGTAAATGACTGCGTGGACTGAGAAATCTGGAGATCGATGCGACGGATCTCTGGATCGGCCAACCGTCTATCACGTTCCACCCCGTTTCCTAATCTGAGGTGCTAGCAATGAATGAGAATGCTGAACTTCTCTCGTCCTCACGAAACTTCGCGGTAGTCCAACTTCCTGGGCGAAAGTTCCCGGGCGTAGTTTTCCAGGGCGACAACTTGAACGTCTTGCTGCGCGAGTTGAAGGAGCTTCAGCAGCGAGTGGCAACACACAACGATGATGAAATCAATGCACGGTTAGAGGATCTTACGGAGCGGATGAGCGAGGTGCTCCAGCATTACGAGACGGTGTGTGCTGAGAAGGGGATCCCATTGCCTTATCGGAAGTCGCCAATGCGAGATCAGGCGCCGTAACATCATGCGTCGATCCAACACGCAGCACAGTGGGTCGGACCGGAGGTGCATCGCTGCGATCGATGGATGGAGAGCCAAGCTCTTTGGCTACAACCCGATAGGGCGAGCGATTGCCGAACCGTTCGACTTCTTCGCGGCCTTTGGGACATGGGTTTATGACGGAACTCCGGTCAATCCACTGTCAGGGCTAGAACTGTCGCCTCGAGCTCAGCAGGATGCATTGGTTCTCTCGATAGCGACAGCGCCAATGGGTCTTGTTCGTACCGTCGGCGCGAGAGGCGCGGAAGGAGCAATTCAGAGCCTCGGAAACATCGGAAGTCACGGCGTCGTTGATGCAGCTGCCGCTCTGGGTCGCACGTTCACTTCGAAGTGCTGACAACATGGGCAACGTGATAGAGAACCTCCATCTTCCGGTGACTCCATATACGACTACGGGCAGCGGTGCGGAATGTGACTGGAAAGACCACGCATTTGCGGGGCGAGTCAACTTCGGGTGGAATTGCCCGTACGAAGGTGCCAAACCCGATGTGGGTTGAATTGGTCGAGCAAGATGGTGCGCCTATCTGCTGCGTCTCGATGACAACGGTCAATGCATTGTCGACACGTGGCATGAAACGACCGAGGCGGCCAAGGCGCAGGGGAAGTTCGAATACGGAATCGAAGACGACGAGGCGCGTTAGCTGCCTACGCTCATGGTCTGATGATCGGAGATGAGGCGCTCAAGAATGTAGCGACGCTATGCATGAGAACCGAGATGCGAATGTCTACCTCGCAATCGCCTTCATGGCTAGCCCCGCTCGACGCCCTCACCGGCGCTCAGAGGTAGTCCCTATCATCCCGAGTAAGTTGCCGCTCGCGTCCGGCCGGATTATCGTCCCAATCCGGCACACGATCCCACAGTCCGCTGTTCAATCCGGGAAAGACACCCGAGCCCGCCGATGCGCTCAGTGGGTACCAACGTGCTACTCGTGCTGGTATGGGAGCTTGGTACGGCCGAGGCAGCAATGGTTGGTACCGCTACTCGTCTGACATGCAGGCGGTGTTCATTATCAGCGGAGTTATCCCTGAGACCAGGGTTCAGGGGGCAATGATGACAATCATCGGAAGGACGGATCGGTTCGCGACGCAGTACGAACTCAACCCAGACTCCGGTGGAGAGTGGATGTTTGGTCGTTTCTGCTATTGGTGCGGCGGCCGAATGATCGGTGAGTACGATCTTGGAACGTCGCTTCGAGATGTTCTATTTCAGCTTGAAGAAACAACGAAGGGTGTGTCGGACCGAATAAGCGACCGGCTGTATCGAGCGCTTCCGATCCAAGACTTTCGGCTGCTCGATACCGCGCTCTTCGGCGCCGCATCACTCGACGATCAGGAGGCCGTAGAACACGAGAACTGGACTAAGCACAATATTCTCCCACCTGTCGATGTCTTTGATCAGTGGAAGGCTTTTGTGGTGGAAGATGCAACTACGAGCAGGGTAATGTTTGCTCGCGATCCATATCAGGAGATTAGCATCGTAGCTTTGCAGCGAGGTGAAGTCGCCGATGTGCTTGAGGAAACTCGCCGGGCACTCATCGAGCTCTATGAACGGACAAGGTAGTTCGGCAGCTTCGATCGCTCCCGATCGTTAGCACAGTCGGTGGAACGAGTTGGTGGCGTTCAGCACTCGATTGGCTTGGAGCGCCACTCACCGAGCCCTTCCCGCGCTACGTTTACTTGCCCTATGGCGACGTTCTCTATTCGCCGAATGCCGCCGGCACTCAATATCACTTGGACGGTGTGCAGAGTCCCGATGACCTGCGCCGTTGGGGTTGCGCAATGATTCAAATGAATGCACCGGATGAACTTCGCAGATGGTACGAGGTTCGCCAAAAAACGTGGCAGAAGGACGGGATGACCACTCAGCTGAGGCTTCCGAATGCACCGAATCTGAATAAGGCGACCGCTGCTTTCGAAACGCGCACTCACGTCGCAAGCGTCACGGTGTGGGGTACAGGGATGGTCGAGTTCATTGTTTTGGACTTGGCTACCAACCAAGAGGCCATCGTCTCGGACACAGAGTGTGAGTCTGTGGAATCGCTCTGGCGGTTGCTTGATGACCACATTCGCGACTTTCTCGCGCTGGTGGGGGTGGTCGAACGGTGAAGCCTGTCGGCGGAGGAAACGGCGAAGTGCTGGGCGGGAAGTACTGCCTTCGCTCCACACGCCTGCGAAGAAGATGCCTCGGTGGCTCGCGCCGCCGAGGCAGGTCCTTCTCGATGAACAAAGTCAGGCATCGCTGGCCGCTGTGAACTGCATGATCCAGTTGGTTTCCCAAGTCGTGCCGTTGTCGGATGAAAAGGCCTGCTCCCAGCGCGGATCCTCATTCGGTGCACAGGACCAGATGAAACGGATCTTGATCGGCCGGCCCTCGAAGACGTCATCTGTATAGAACAGCCCAGTGCTTCCCGTGAACTTCCCAATGACCGGCCTATCGAGTTGCGTCGGATTCCGACCATCCAGCCACCAGATAGACCACGTGCCGCTCTTGGCGCAGTAAGAGCGAACTGCGATCGCGCGGAATGTTTCTTCGGGGAAGCACAAGATATTGTCTTCGATGTTGCCGAAGCCGCCCAGCGTCTTGCGGGTGGAAGAACGGCCGGAGAACTCCGTCCATGAGGTGCAGCCAGCCAGGCGTTCATTCAGACGCTGGTGCTTCACCGTCCAGTCGCCAATGATGAAGTCGAAATCCTTGGGGGCGGAATCCTGAAGGGGAAGCGTCATGGGGGTTATCCGCGCAGGTGCTTGTTGATTTCTTGCGGGCTCACCAGTCCATTCAAAAACTCGAATGTTCCCTTATCGAGCACCTCACGCGCCGCGTTATAAGCCGCACTCATCGCCGCGCGATGTAACGACGACGCCAGGCTGATTCTCCGCACGCCGGCGTCCTGCAACTCCGCCACGCTGAACGAGCGGCCGGGGATGGCGACCATGAAGTTGACGGGTTTGGATAGGGAGGAGCACACCGCTCGCACCGCCTTCAAATCCGGCAAGCCCGGCGCGAACAGCACATCGGCGCCCGCCTTCTCGAACGCCTGCAGTCGTTTGATCGTGTCGTCGAGATCCGGATGGCCGTGCAGGAAGTTTTCGCAACGAGCGGTGAGGATGAACGGTGTGCCGAGTGCCTTCACCGCTTCCGCCGCCGCGCTGACTCGCTCGACCGCCTGGTCGAAGTCATAAATCGGTTTGGTCGCATCCCCGGTGTGATCTTCGATCGATCCGCCCGCCAGTCCGGTCTGCGCGGCGAGACGGATGGTTTCAGCGACGTGGCTGGGCGAGTGTCCGAAGCCGTTCTCCAGATCCGCCGACACCGGCACGTCGACGGCCTCGACGAGCACCTTGGCATGAGTGAGCGCCTGCTCGCGGGTGATCTTGCCGTCTTTTCGACCGAGGGTATTGGCGCTCGCGGCGCTGGACGTCGCAATCGCGGGGAAGCCGAGCCCGGCGAGCAGCATCGCCGAGCCCGCGTCCCATGCGTTGGCGATAACGAACGCGCGGGGTTGTTCATGTAGGGCTCGGAAGGCGGCGGCTTTGTCTTTCTGAGTGGCGGTCATGGTGTCGTCTCCGGTGGTTCGTTACTGGTGCCCACCGTACGCCGAAAACCCGCCAGCCGCTGTCAATAACTTAAGCAAACCTCACGTCGGGGACGCTCGCGGCGGCGCCATCGAAGAAGATCGCAATCGGCGATACAGCGAACGCACGCGCATGTACAGATCGGGATGACGAGTCAGCCAATGACGGATGCGGGGCGCGACACGCAGGTGATATCGCAACCGCCCGCTCGGCGGCACCCGTTCTCCCAAGCCTTCCTCGATGGTGTAAATGCAGGGATTGCAGGTTCCGCACGGTTGTCCCCGGCGCGGGCGGTGACAGAACCACGTGAGTTTCATGAGCTCGTCGAAGCCGCCGGCGCGCGCTTCCGACTGCATCTGGCGCTTGGTCTGATCGAACAGCGGAAACCGAAACGACTTGAACAGCTCGTAACGGCAATCGCCGGCGAACCGAGCATCGAGCTGGTAACGGTTCGGAGCGATCAGCCCGGCGAGCAGCTCCCGGGCCTTGTCGTCGCGATGGATCGACAGCTCCATGCCTTCGATGCCGTGCTGGCGGCAGTAGCGCGCCAGCCATTCGTACTGGCCGCCGATGAAGCCGACGGCGAGGCAATGCTCGTAGTAACGCTGGGTCTCGGTGTCCGCGTCGATGTCGGCGAGCCGGCATTCGATGGTGTCGGCCAGCCTGGCAGCCGCGTCGGGCCAGCGCTTCAGCAGGGCCTGACGGATCAGGCGCATGGCTTCGCGCTCGGCGGGGACGGCGGGCCGATAGTCCAGGCTGTCGAGGATGTAGTAAGGCTGAACCTCGCGCTGCTCACGAAGCAGCAGACAGAGCAACCGAAAGGTGGAGTCCCAACCTCCGGTCCACAGAAGCGGCGTCATTGGCATGCGAGTACCTGCCGATGGGCATCTTTGCCGGTCAAAAATTCTAACGGCGTCCGAGCCACCGCCAGGCCCGAGGAATGACGAACCGGGGCGGCTCAACGTTCCATGCGATATAAAAAACCGTTGTCGACGCCGCACGACAGTTTGCATCGGCGCACGCAGGGGGCACAGCATCCGTTACACTTCGCCTCGGCAATCCCAGCCCGTGCGAACCTCAGCGATGCATAAACCCCTCGAAGCTGTGCGAGAACCAGCCGTTGAAATCCGTTTTGGCCAGGTGGGTCTGGCACAGGTGCGGATCCGCACCACCGACGCCGGCATCATCCTCGATGAGCTGACCGGTCGCGTCGCCTCGGCCCCGCAGTTTTTCGAGCGGACCGCGGTCTGTCTGGACCTGAGCGCGCTGGAAAAGGAGCCGTCGACGAGCGAGATGCGCGGTGTGTTCGATGCCGTGCGTCGCGCCGGCATGCTCACGGTCGGTCTAGCCCATGGAACAGCGGCGGTCGACGCGCTGGCTCGTTCCCTGGATGTTCCGGTGCTCACGCAGTTTCGCGTTCAGGGCAAGGCCACGCCGGTGCAGCCGCCGGTCAAGGAAGTGCCCAAGGCAGCGCCGCCCGCCGAAGCGCCGGTGTTGCATCCACCGTCATTGATGCAGCATCAGCCGGTTCGCTCGGGGCAGCGCGTTTACGCGCGCAACTCGGATCTGGTGGTCACCGCGACGGTGGGTGCCGGCGCTGAAGTGATTGCCGATGGCTGTGTACATATCTATGGAACGCTGCGCGGTCGTGCCGTGGCCGGGGCTCGGGGCGAAGTCACCGCGCGCGTGTTCTGCCAGGAATTCCATGCCGAGCTGATCTCCATCGCCGGCGTGTTCCGGGTGTTCGAGACCTTGCCGCCGGAGCTGGTCGGCAAGCCCGTGCAAGCCTGGCTGGACGGCGACGATCTGCGCTTCGCCCGCATCGGTGGCTGAAGTGCCGGTCCGCCCAGTCCTTCTCTCGAACTGAAGAATTTCAAACTATCCGCAAGGAGACTCTCACTTTGACTGAAATCATCGTTGTAACTTCCGGCAAGGGGGGCGTCGGCAAGACGACCACATCCGCCAGCGTCGCTTGCGGCCTGGCGCGCCGAGGCAAACGCGTCGCCGTCATCGATTTCGATATCGGCCTGCGCAACCTCGACCTCATCATGGGATGCGAGCGCCGCGTCGTTTACGACTTCGTCAACGTCATCCAGGGCGATTGCACCCTCAAGCAGGCGTTGATCAAGGACAAGCGCATCGAGACTCTGTTCGTGCTGGCCGCCTCGCAGACGCGCGACAAGGACGCGCTGTCGATGGAAGGCGTGCGCAAGGTGTTCGACGATCTGATCGAAGACGGTTTCGACTACATCATCTGCGACTCGCCCGCCGGTATCGAGAAGGGCGCGCACCTCGCGATGTACTACGCCGATCGCGCCATCGTCGTGGTGAACCCGGAAGTTTCCTCGGTGCGTGACTCCGACCGCATCCTCGGCCTGCTCGCCAGCAAGACGCAGCGCTCCGAGAAGGGCGAGGAGAAGGTGAAGGAACATCTGCTGCTCACCCGCTACAGCCCGCGCCGTGTCACCACCGGCGAGATGATGAGCGTCACGGACGTGAAGGAGATCCTCGGCCTCGATGTCATCGGGGTGATTCCGGAGTCGCCGGATGTGCTGTCGGCGTCCAACGCCGGTACGCCGGTGATCCTCAACGACCAGAGCGACGTGTCCAAGGCTTATGAAGACGCCGTCGGTCGCCTGCTTGGCGAAACCCGACAGCTGCGGTTCCTCGAAGAACCCAAGAAGGGCTTCCTGGCCCGCATGTTCGGAGGTTGAGAATGGGACTGCTCGCTTTTTTCCGCCGCTCCCAGCCGACCGCGAACGTGGCCAAAGAACGGCTGCGTATCATCGTTGCCCAGGAACGTTCCGCGCGAGGCGGTCCGGACTACTTGCCGACGCTGCGCCGTGAGCTGCTGGAAGTGATCCGCAAATACATCAATGTGGATCCGGACGCCGTGCAGATGAACCTCGAGAAAGAGGACGGCCACGAGGTGCTGGAGTTCACCGTGGCGCTGCCGGAGAAGAGCAAGGCGTAATCGCCAGCTCAGCTCCGGCCGGCATCGACCTGATTCGTCGCAGTGACGCGCAGCGGGTCGATGATCCTGCGTCGCCGATCGTCGTACGCTCAGCTCGCCTGCCGTCGCAGCTCCTCTTTGTACAACGCCAGCTCTTCGTTCAAGGCTCGCGCCACGCTCGGTCGCTGCATCATCCGCTGCAAGTAGCTGTTGATCGCCGGCCACTCCTGCAGGTCGATACCGCTCGCGCCGCTCCAGTTCAAGATGGTCGTCAGGTACGCGTCGACGATGGAAAATCGATCGAGCGCGAACTCGTGCGCGGAGAAACGATCTTGAAGTATCGCGAAGCGCGACGGGATTCTCGCGCGTGAATACTCCTTCACGACTTCCGACGCCTTGCGATCCAGCAGTTGCGTATAGATGGCCTTGTGCAATTCGGTGGTGATGAAGCCCAGCCATTGCAACAGGCGCGCGCGTGGCAATCCCGAGGTCGGCGCGAGCTGCGCGTCGGGAAAGCGGTCGGCCACGAATTGCAGAATCGCGGTGTTTTCGGTGAGCAAGGTCTGCTCGTCGATGGCCAGCACCGGCACCTGCCCCAGGCGATTGATTTCAGAGAAGTCACGTCCGCTCTGGAGCACACGTTTGGTCTTGAGATCCACCTGCGTGAACTGAGCCGAGGCGCCCGCTTCATACAGCGCGATGCGGGTGGCGAGCGAGCAGGCCAGGGGTGAGAAATACAGATTCATGACGAAACTCCGGTTCGGTGGGTTTTTGTACCGACCGATATATAATTCGTCGACGGGCCGGCCACGGTCAAGTATTTTTGTGCGACATGGTACATAAAAAGCCAACGCGAGCTCGCGGGCGGCCACGAGCCTACGATCCGGCGACCGCATTGACTGGCGCGCGCGACGCGTTCTGGCGCCAGGGGTATTCGGGTACATCGCTCGATGTCCTGAGCGATGCCACCGACATGAACCGGCCGAGCATGTACGCCGCGTTCGGTGACAAACGTTCGCTTTATATGCAGACGCTGGAGCGCTATATCGCCGCGTCCGATGCATCCATCGCGCGGAGTTTGAGCGGCGAGCGCCCGCTGGAAGAAGAGCTGAAGCGGTTCTATGAAAACGCCATTGCCAGCTACTTCCAGGAAGGCGAGCCGCGGGGCTGCTACTTGATTTCCACAGCCACCACCGAGGCAGCTCAAGACCCCGAAGTAGGGAAGAAAATGTTGGCCGGACTGCGAGGCTTCGAGCGGGCGATCGAGTTGCGGCTGAGTTATGCAAAGACCGCCGGTGAGCTCGACGCCTCCGCCGATCCTGCCGCGCTCGCCCTGATTGCCTCATCGGTCCTGCACACGATCGCGATTCGGGCCCGTACCGGCGAGTCGCGGACGACGTTGAAATCCATTGCCGATACCGCAGTCGGGTTGATCCTGGGCAACTTCCGGAGCTGAGACAGCTGGGATACACTGCCGCGCATATGACCGCCCACCGAATCATCGGGATTCAAATTCGCCGCCCGGCATCCGCGGATGCCGGGGTGTCGATGCGAATTGCGAATCCAGGTGACTCAGAGGCGATCAATCATGCAAGTCGGCAATGCCGCAGCTCTGCGGCTCAAAGCGGTGGTGGAAGCGGATCCAGGCGCACTGGTCCGTGTGCTGCAGTTCTTCCAGGCGCGTAACCTCATCCCACGCACGGTCGCCAGCGAACGGCTCGGCGACGAATACCTCCAGATCCAGATCGAGCTCGACCCGACCGAGCTGGCCGATGACGGCTTTCGCGTCGTCGTCTCCAAGATCAACGAGTTGCCCGTCGTCCTCGCGGCCGTCGCCTGCGACTGATCGACGCCTCCGAACCGCCCGCTCGGGCGGATGTCGGAATCCGTCATACTGCTGCGTCCTTGAAACACATAAGGAGCAACACATGCTGTATGCGGTCATTTGCTACAACTCCGAATCGGTGGTCGGCGCGTGGTCGAAGGAAAAAGACGACGCCGTGATGGCGCACCATCAAGGCGTGATCGCCAAGTTCGCCGCCAAGGGCAAGCTGGGGCCGGTCGCGCGTCTCATGCCGACCACCACCGCGACGACGGTACGCACCGGGCGCGAGAAGGTGGTGCTCGACGGACCGTTCGCCGAGACCAAAGAGCAGATGCTCGGCTTCTATCTGTTCGATTGCGACACCCTGGATGAAGTCATCGCCGCCGCGCGCGAGCTGGTGCACGAGCCGGGTTGCATGGAAATCCGTCCGGTGCAGTTTTTCGATCCCGGTGTGCTCAAGAGCGCCGCGGCGAAGTGAGTCACGTGTGAGCGACTTGAGCTGGATCGACGCGGCGATTACTGGAGCGCGGCCACAGGCGGTCGCGGCGCTGCTGCGCTACTTCCGAAATCTGGAGACCGCCGAAGAGGCATTTCAGGAGGCGTGCCTGCGCGCCTTGCAGAAGTGGCCGGTCAACGGTCCGCCTCGCGATCCGGCGGCCTGGCTGATTCTGGTCGGACGCAATTTCGCGCTCGACGAGGCACGTCGGCGCAGCAAGCAGCAGGCGCTGCCCGATGAGGAAGTCCTTTCCGACACCGACGACGCCGAGACAGCCATGGCCGACCGACTCGATAGCGAAGATTACCGCGACGACGTGCTTCGCCTGTTATTCGTGTGCTGCCACCCGGACTTGCCGGCCACACAACAAATCGCGTTGGCGCTGCGAATCGTTTCGGGCTTGTCGGTGCAGGAGATCGCGCGCGCCTTCCTCGTCGGCGAAGCGGCGATGGAGCAGCGGATCACTCGCGCGAAGCGTCGCATCTCACAAGCGGATGTGCCGTTCGAAACGCCGGGAGCGGTGGAGCGGGCGGAGCGCTTGTCCACGGTCGCCGCGATGATCTATTTGCTCTTCAACGAAGGGTATTCGGCGAGCGGCGGCGAGCTGCACATTCGCGAGCCGCTGTGCGAGGAGGCCATTCGTCTGTCTCGGTTGTTGCTGCGGCTGTTTCGTGGCAATCCCGAGATCCTCGGTCTCAATGCGTTGCTGCTGTTACAACATGCGCGGGCACCGGCGCGGCTCGATGCGGATCAGAACATCGTGTTGATGGATGATCAGGATCGGCGCTTATGGCGTCGTGAGTTGATCGCCGAAGCCTTCGCGCTGCTCGACAAGGCCGTCCGTTTGCAACAGCCGGGGCCGTATCAAATTCAGGCAGCGATCGCGGCGGTGCACGCGCGGGCGCCCCGAGCGGAAGATACGAACTGGCATGAGATCGATCGGCTGTACGCGCTGCTGGAAACGATCCAGCCGTCGCCCGTCGTGACCTTGAACCGCGCCGTCGCCGTCATGAAATGCGAAGGGCCGGAGACGGCGCTGGCCATGATCGAGCCACTGGAGTCGGCGCTATCGAGCTACTTCCATTTCCACGGACTGCGCGGTGGATTGCTAATGCAGCTCAACCGGAACGATGAGGCGCGCGTGGCGTTCGACAAGGCGATCTCGCTGGCGAATACCGCGGCCGAGGCAGCGCACATTCGAACGCACTTGGACAAGCTGGCGGCCGAAGGCAAGAAGCGGCAGACGCACTAGCAGGCAGCCACTTATAAAACAATCTTTCGCCTGGCACGGAACAGGTCGGCGGGCTGCTGATATCGCTCGGCTTCGTCCAGAACAGCGCGTTACTGGTGTCGCTTGGCTTGGTCCAGAACAGCGGCTTGCTCATATCGCTTGGCTTGACCGAGGACAGGTCGCCGCGCCAATGCAGATCTGGCCCGGCAGCAGCTATTTCGGTGCGCGCGCAGCCTTCGGGTCGACATACGCGATCTGCTGGCCGCGCATCTCATACGCCTGCTCGTTCACATCGCCGCCGAACAAATCCGTCGGCTCGATCTTCAACTTCTTGCGCAGACGTTCCATCGCCTGCTCATGCAACTCGACCTCGCCGGTTGCCAGAATGTGCGCGATCGGCTCGCCGCGCTCCACCAGTTCGCGCGCGACCAGTATGGTGCGATGGCAATCGAGTGGATCCTTCTCAGCGCACATGATCGCGACCGTATGAGTCTTCGCCGCCGCTAGCAACCGGTCGATTCCTTGTCGGAAAAGCTCGGTCGCCGCGAGCTTCCGATAGCTCACGCGGCCATTCTCATAACAGGACCGGTCCTTGCTCCGCGCCCCCAGTTCCTCGCCGAGAAATAAATACTCGATGCCCTGCTGGGCAAGCGCCTCGGTGAGCGCATCGCGCCGGAATTGCGGGTTGAAGCGGCTGTAAGGCGTTGATCGAACGTCGGCCAGAAGGGTCACGCCCTGGTTCTGCAGCAACGGCAGGAAGTGCCCGATCGGATGGTTGGAATGACCGACGGTATAGATCATGGATCAGAAAAAGACATGGCGGCGCTGTCGGAACTACGGTGCACGGTTCGTCCTGTGAGCATCAACCCCACACCGGCGGAGCAATGCGATGAAGAATAACCCAATCGTGTCCCGGGAAGAGTGGCTGGAATCCCGCAAGCGGCTGCTGAAAAAAGAAAAGGAACTGACCCGCCTGCGGGACGAATTGAGCGCCGAGCGCCGCCGGCTGCCGTGGGTTCGAATCGACAAGCCGTATGTATTCGAAGGCCCTCAGGGCCGCCGATCCCTGGCGGAACTGTTCGGCGGCGCCAGCCAACTGATGACGTACCACTTCATGTTTGGCCCGTCCTGGCCGCAGGGCTGCCCGAGCTGCTCGTTCCTGGCCGATCATATCGATGGCGCGCTCGTTCATTTGAAACAGCGCGACGTGAAAGTGATGGCCATGTCGCGCGCACCCTATTCGCTCATCGCACCGTTCAAGCATCGCATGGGCTGGCAGTTCGATTGGGTGTCGTCGTATGGCACCGAATTCAACTACGACTTCCAGGCATCCCAGAGGCCGCAGGATATTTCCAACAACACGGCGTACTACAACTACGAGCTGCTCGAATACCCGGCGGAAGAAACTCATGGCATCAGCGTGTTCTACAAGGGCGCCGCTGGCGACGTCTTCCATACGTATTCGAGCTATGCCCGAGGTGTGGAGACGCTGGCCAATACATACAACTTCCTCGATATGGTGCCCAAGGGCCGCGACGAGGATGCGCTCGAGTTCCCGATGGCCTGGGTTCGACATCACGATCGCTATGACGCCGATCCGGTTGCATCGACCGCCGCCCACGAAGTGCCTGACGAGGAGACCGCCTGATGTGCCCGGCATGTTTTGCAGCAGCGGCTTGGCTTGCAGCGGGAGCCGGCTCGGCCGGCGGATTGACTGCGTTCGTGATGACTCGCGCCCGCTCGCGCAACAGCGCAAAGCAGGAGCAATCGCAGCCGGCCGCGCCACCAAAGAAGCCGGACTAACTCTCGACCAGCTCCACATCGCCGGGCGGAGTGAGCGCGAGCTCGGACCAGTCGAGCTCCTGCTCCAGGGCGTGAAAGACATCGTCGTCGATCGCACCCTCACTTCGTAGCTGCGCCAGTTTGGCGCGCTGGGCCGCGATGCTCTGACGACGCAGGGCATCGTACTCGCTGACATCGCGCGGATGTTCACCGGTCTCGGCGATTTTCCTTTCCTCTTGGTAGGTATCACGCAGTCGCCTCGCCTCCGGGCCGTGTTGATCCGCCATACAGTGGAGGGCTGCATCCAGCAATTGCAGACGGGCCGCCGCGATCTGCCTCGCGAAGGAACGGTCCGGTGGAAATGACAACAGCCGAATCAGCGGCCGCAGTGTGAGGCCCTGCACCACCAGCGTGCCGAGCACGATCGCGAAGGCGGTGAGCACGACCAGGTCGCGCTGGGGAAACGTGCTTGGCAGGGACAGCGCCGTCGCCAGTGTCACCAGTCCACGCATGCCACACCACGAGACGAGCACCGCATGGGCAGCGCTGTAGCTTCCTTTCTTGCCCCGCCGCGACCTCACGAACGCGCTCGTTCCCATGTACAGCATCACCCACACAAATCGCACGACTACGACGACTGCGAACACGATGGCAGCGAACCCGGAGGCTGCGAGGAGCTCGGATGGGTTCAAGCGACTGGCGATCTCGCTCGCTTGCAGGCCCATCAGCAGGAATGCCAGCACATTCAACAGAAATACGATCGCCTCCCAGACGGCGTAGGTGTGGACTCGCTCGCGCGGCGGCGTGCGTTCGGGCAGCACGTGAGCGACCGTCATTCCGAAGGCAACGACGCAGAGGATCGATGACAGATGCAACCGCTCGGCGAGAATCCATGCACCGAACGTGGCGATGAAACCGACCAATGTCGCGCTCAGCGTTCCATACATCCAGCGCATCATCCAGGCGAGCATCGCGCCGATGGCGATGCCCAGCAGAATTCCTCCGGGAACGGCCAACGCCAGCTCGGGAGCCATGTGAGTCACCGGCTCGTTCGAGGTCGCGACGTTGACAGCGGCCGCGAAGATCAACAGTGCCACGCCGTCATTCAGCAGACTCTCTCCTTTCAAGACGCTGACCATGCGGCGAGGAAGGTTCGCACGCGCGAGCATGGCGGCAGCGGCGGCTGCGTCGGGCGGGGCGACGATGGCGCCCAATGCAATCGCTGCGGCGAGCGGTAATCCGTGAAGTGCAACGGCGGTCCAGGCGACGGCGGCGGTTGTCAAGATGACCGCGATTCCCGCCAGCGCGACCAGCGGCCGCCAGTGGCGTCGCAGCTCTCGCGGCGGCAAGTCGAAGGCGGAGTCGAACAGCGCCGGAGCGATGAACAAGGTCAGTGCCAGCTCCGGCTCGATGAGGATATGCGGCGCTCCCGGCAGCAGAGCGATCACGACGCCGGCCAGGGCCAGCATGGTCGGGTAGGGGACGGCGAAGCGTCGCGTCACCTGCAACAGCAGGATGGCGACGAACAGGAGCATGAGCAAAGCCTCGAAAAACGCCATGACGGTCATCGCTCCCGGTTAGCCGGCGGTCACATTCCAATGCGCAGACCCTCTTGACTCTAATTTTATGAAGCTCATCGGAGGTGTCGGTACAGTGGCTACCTGCATTCGAAGAAATCAGGGGTGGCTGAGATGTTGAACTCACTGCGGGTGGTCAAGGTTCTCGTGACGCTAGCGGCGGCTGCCACGCTCACGGCGTGCGAAAAGACCGAGCCACCGGCCGCCACGCCGGCGCCGACCCCCAGTCCGGTCAAATTGACCGCTGGCATTCAGGACATCATGAGAGACATGATCGATCCAGCCGCCGATTTCCTGTGGGAATCGGTCAGCACCACCGAAACCGCCGAAGGCGTCGAAGAGAAACAGCCGCGCACCGATGAGGAGTGGGCCGAGGTTCGCAAGCACGCCCTCATCCTCGCCGAGTCTGCAAACTTGCTACTGCTCGAAGGCCGGCACGTCGCGCGTGAGGGCAAGCAACTCGAAGACCACGGCACGCCGGGCAATCTCACAGCGGCGGAATCGGAGCAGGCCATCGCGGCGGATCGGGCCACTTTCGTCGGCTTCGGGCAGGCGCTGCACGATGTCGGTGTCGAGTTCCTCAAGGCCGCCGAAGAACGCAATCCGCAAGGAATCATGAATGCGGGCGAAACCATGGATCAGGTGTGCGAAGGCTGCCACCTGAAGTTCTGGTATCCCGGTCAGGTCATTCCGCCCTTGCCGAATCAGGCGCCTGAAGAAAAGTGACGGCGCGGGTTACTTGAAGCGCCCGATCCAGGTCTCGAATTCGCTTAGCGCGGTGGTGAGCAGCTTGATCGCATCTTCGTTCGTGAGCCTGCCGTTGCCGTCGAACAGCTTCGGCGCTTCGGAGAGATAGACCTCGGGCGCGGGCATCGCCGGGACGCCGATCACGGAGAGCGACAAGCGCAGTTGCTGATGCGAGGCCATCGCGCCGAGCCGGCCCGGCGTCAGCGAGATCACGGCGGCGGGCTTGCCCTTCCAGACGCTCTGCTTCGGCGGTCGGGTGCCGACATCGATGGCGTTCTTGACCGCGGCCGGCATGCCGCGATTGTATTCGGGCGTGATGAACAGAATCGCGTCGCTGCTCTTCACTTGATTCCGGAACGTCGTCCACGCCGGCGGCGGCGTGTCTGTTTCCAAATCCTGGTTGTAGAGCGGCAGCTCGCCGATGCCGATTTCAGTGAACTTGAACGACGCCGGCGCGAGCTCGGGTATCGCACGAGACAGCATCCGGGTGTACGCGCCTTTGCGAAGGCTGCCGACGATGTAACCGATGTTTGTCATGGAGGGCTCCCGGGGCGAACGTTGAATCGGTGCGGCACACGCCGCAAAGGGTCACATCTTATTATCGGAATCGCGCCGAGTCGCCATTCGTTCCGGAGCCGGAGCGACAAGCGCGGGTGGCGGCCTCAGCGTCAGTCAGGACTCTCGCCGACGTCTCACTTCTTGACGATCGTGACGATGACGGAATGCTCGCTGTTGCTGACGCTGAATTCGGTTCCCGCACCTTCGATGCGCATCGGGCCGGCGGTGACGACGAAGCGGCGCCGCGGATCCTTCGTGACCCGGAAGACTGCCTTGCCGCGGCCGACGTGAACGATACGTCGCTGGCCGTCGAAGCCGACTTCGATATCGGTCAGCGGCGCCGTTTCCATGGCGGGGGCGGGTTCGATTGTTTCGCCCGGCTTGGGTTGAACTTGCATCTGAAACAGCGTCGTGGCCGGGGCCGCGTCGGAGATGAGCACCACGGCGCCAGCGAGCGCAGCCAGGCTGCCTGCGACAATCAAGATATCCGGTGGTGAATGCAGGCCGAGGCCGAACGGGCCACGCCATGATCTGGTCGGTTTCTCGATCGGTGCCGCGATCTCGTCCTGGTGGCGCTTCTTGTACTCCCACGCGAACGTGTCCCACATCTCCTCGACTCGGCTGAACGCCTGCTGATGCTCCGGCACATCGATCCACGCTTCCCAGCGTTGGTGGAGCTCCGGCGTGAAGTCGGCGTATTGCAATCGAATGCGCCAGAGCGCTGCTTGTCGGAGGCGACGATTCGAGACTGTCATGCTTCGGTCCTCGACGCTCATTTCCGTTTCCTCGAGCGCGCCTTGAGAATGCGCTCGATCATCGGACCGAGCGTCTGCGCGGCGGCATATTCCGACTCGGTGGAGGGATGCGTATCCTCGATACGTGCGTCCCGGCGTAACGCCGCGTCTTTGGAACGACGACGCGTTTGCCGGCGATACTCGTCGATGGCGAGATTTCGGACCGTCGCGGTGATGAACGCGCGCAGGTTTTCGATGTCGCCCGGAGAGCCGACCGCCAGCACGTTGGCAATCGCCTGGTTGACGATTTCCTTGGCGCGATCGGGACGGAGGCGATACTTGCACGCCAGGCGAATGAGCTGCGGCAAATCCTCGACGTAAATCGATTCGACGTTGCGCGCGTGCTCGCTCATCGGCCGGGGTCGCTGAGTGTTTTCATCCATGTCTACTAAGACGATGTAGCGTCCGCCGCTGCGGGATATTTTTTTGGGGGTTGCCGTGGGCGCCTCGGTGGTCTACGTCTTCCAGTACACATCGAAATGTGGTCGCGCGCGCCAACACTTGGATGGAAAAAAGGTGTCAGCGGCGTGACGCTAGGACTGCGCATCTGTATGGCCGAAGCTCGCTTGATCGCGACGGCATGCACGTCAGCCACTGAGGCGTTCATACTCGCCCGGTGATGCCCGATGCTCGATCCCAATCCGAATCCGTCGCCAGGCACATTCTGCGTGGCCTGTTCCAACTCCGGCCCGCACCGGCCGGACGCGTGTGGTTTTCGCTGCGCGCGGCGGTCTGCATGGGCGTACCGATTCTCACCGGCTGGTTGGCGGGCGATACATCGGCAGGGCTGATGGCTTCCATCGGTGGCTTCACCGCCTTGTATGGCAGCGGTCGCCCGTATCTCGGTCGCGCATTGGAGCTGGCGTTGATCGCGCTTGCATTCGCATTGAGTGTCGGCGTCGGGATCTGGGTGTCGCAGGTTGGGTGGGCTGTCGTGATCGCGGTCGCGGCCATCGCAATGGTCGCGACCTGGCTCAGCAACGCTCTGCAAGTGGGTCCGCCGGGTGCGTACATGTTCACGCTTGCGTGCGCGGCTGGCACGGCGATGCCGGCTGCTCACATCGGCCCGATGGGCGCGGCGGTGCTCGTGTTTGGCGGTGGCGCATTCGCTTGGGTAGTGCACATGGCCGGCGCATTGTTTTCTTTTCGCGGCCCCGAGCGGAGCGCGGTGACTTCCGCCGGCCGTGCAGTGATCGGATATATCAAATCGATCGGCACCTCCGAGGAAAGTGCGGCTCGTTATCGCGCGGCCTTCGCTCTACATCGGGCCTGGACGACGTTGGTCAATCATCAACCTTCGCGAGTGCCCGCCGACGGTCCGATCGCTCGACTGCGCGCGCTCAATCGAGAATTCCATCTGCGGTTCGCCGAAGCGATGAGCGACGCGAGCCGCCATCGCTTACCTGATCCTCGATTGATCGAGGATCTGCGCAAGCTCATCGGCCAGGTGCGCGATCCGCAAAGTGTTCCCGTGCTGAGTGATAACACCATCCCGATCGGCCATCCGAGCGCTGGCGCCGCGATTCTCGAAGCATTGCAGCCGGGCTCGAATTCGATGCGGGTCATCGTGCGCGTCGGCGTCGCCGCCGTGCTCGTAGGCGTGCTCGCGGCGATATTTCATTTTGAACGCGCGTACTGGGCCGTCGCGGCCACCGTGCTGATGTTGCATCAGGGCTTCGATTGGCTGCGGACACTTCAGCGAAGCATCGAGCGACTGCTCGGGACTTGGATCGGGTTGCTGCTCGCCGGCGCCATTCTCATTCTTCACCCGCAGGGCCTGTGGCTGGTGGCGATCATCATGGTGCTGCAGTTCACGATCGAAATGCTCGTCACCCGCAACTACGCGCTTGCGGTCGTGTTCATCACCGGTTCGGCGTTGACGATTGCCGGCGGTGGGCATCCGGTCGACGGGCTCGCGAGTTTTTTGTGGGCGCGAGGCATCGATACGTTGATGGGCTGCGCAGTGGCGATCGTCGTGTTCCGACTGATCCCGCCTCAAGCCGCGACTCGGCGTATTCCAGAACAACTCGCTCGTGTATTGCGAGCCGTCGCAGACACAACGAGTCATCTCGCTGACGGTGAGGTCACCGTCCCCGCTGCAAGAGCATCTCGCCGCGAACTGCAACTCGCGAGCTTCGCCCTGACGCACGCATACGAAGACAGTCTCGCCGCCTCACGCGCTCAACGATTCGCCGCCGAAGAATGGTGGCCAGCCATCGCAGCGGTCGAACGCCTTGCCTACCGCACGCTCTCGACGTGCTGGGCCTTGGAACAAATCGGCGGCGCCGGGACTCGCGAATCTGCCGCATCGATGTTTGCTAACGACGGCGCCTCGCGTGTTCGCGCTGCCATTGATCAATTCGTCGCGACGATCTTGAACGGAACAGTGCTACCCCCGCTACCAGCATTGCCACATGTGCTGGAGACGGAGATGGTGGATGTGCGGGAGTGCCTGCAGCGACGGGAGCTGGTTAGCGACTAACGCTCCGCACTCGCGGCGCTGCCGAGCGGATACGGCTCAGCTGGAAGAATGGTGGGCCCGGCAGGATTCGAACCTGCAACCAAGGGATTCACTGTCGCCCGATGTTTCCAAAGGGAGTGGACTATCTCTTCACCCGCGCCTGAAGCGAAAAGCATCGCTCCGGGGCGGTGGGGTGCGGGACGCTCCAGCCTGTTATCAAGGGCACTCGGCATTCGCGCCAGGACCGAAGTCCCGGGGTGTGAATGCCGCCCTCAGGTAGTCTCTGCACCTTCCGGCGGTGTACCGCCGGCTTGGCTCAGGGTTGCCACGCCGCACTCGCGAGGAGCGCGGCGGAAGGGTTCCCTGAATTCATCCCGTCCACTTCGTGGCTTTCGCACACGAAGGCACCTTTTATCGATGAGTCCCCTGCACTAACCGTTGTGCTACAGGCCCACATGTCTCGAGCGCGCGATTCTAGCAGCCGGTCGCGGGTGCGCACAGATATCCACAGAACCGGTGGATAACTTCTTGATAACCGAGGCTTGACTTCGTGGATCTGCAGCGGAAGATGGCTCGCGCGTTGAATTGGTCGTTCGTTGATCAACACGGCCGAGCCAATACCAACGGCTGCCAAGGGGGTCATTGTTCCCGACGGGGAACGATGGCGGACAAAAAAATCAAGACGGCGGAGGTCGCTTGCGAACACCGCATCAAGGATCGAACCGTGCGCTCGCGCTATTCGGGCTGATGCTGCTGGCACTGGGTCAAGTCAGTGCCGGGTCCGAAGTCGAGCCCACCAAGGCCAAGCGCAAGCTCGACGTCTGGTACGTCGCCACGCCGCATGAAGTGGTCGACCGGATGCTCTACGAGGCCAAGATTCGTCCGACCGACGTGGTCTACGACCTCGGTTGCGGCGACGGTCGCATGGTCATCGCCGCCGCCAAACAATTCGGCACGCGCGGCGTCGGAGTGGATCTCGATCCGGCCCGCATCCGGGAGGCGCGCGCCAACGCCAAAGCGGCGGGCGTCGACAAGCTGGTGACATTCCAGGTCGGCGACCTGTTCGAGACCGATCTGCGCGAAGCAAACGTCGTGCTCTTGTATCTGCTGCCGGGGCTGAATCGCCGGCTCAAACCGAAACTGTTCGCGGAATTGCCGGCCGGCGCGCGCGTGGTCTCGCACGATTTCGACATGGGCAAGGAATGGCCGCCGGATCGCTCGATCAATCTCGGTGCCGACGGGATTTATGTGTGGGTGATGCCGCCGCTGGCTGAACGGCCGGTGGCGAAGCAAGGATCACGAGTGAAGTGATTGAAACTGAACAATCTCCGTAGGTGGAGTCCGGAACCGGGCGCGACGATGAGGCATTCAAAGGGGTAATGTTCATGGCACGCCCGGTCGCTCCCGGACATCGGAACACGGCATGCGCCTCGACCTACCAAGATCTGGATTGCAACAAGCTCGCGGGGCGTTCGTATTTTCCGACAACGATGAGCCGATATCTCACGATGGGCCGCCGTTGCGCGTGCTGTTACTCACGTCGGGTCTCGGACTAGGGCATGTGCGTGCGGCGCAGGCCGTCGCGGCGGCGTTGCAGGATCGCGCTGTAGTCACCACGGTGGATTTCTGGTCGTTGATGAACGCGGGCGCGGCGCGCGCCATTCACGCGACCTATCTCGATCTGGTTCAGAACCACTCCGATTTATATGAGCGCTTGTATCACCTGGAGGCCGGCACCTGGCGTCAGGTGCTGGAGAGCCGCTCCGGTCCGCCGCGCGCCGTGCTCGAAGTGCTCGAGCTGATCGCGTCGGTCGCCTCCAAGGAAGGGCAGAGCATCCCGCGTGGCGGTCGCTATGCATCCGACAAACTGCTGTATTCCCTGCTGTGCGCGTCGATGCCCTATGACGGCGATAGCCTCGCCGGCAATGGCGTGCGCGCGCGGCTGGCATTGTGGAAGTTCACATACCTGCGCCTGATCCGTCGGCTCGAACCGGCGATCCGCAAGTTCGCGCCCGACATCATCATCAGCACCCAGATGATTCCGGCCGCCATGACGTCCTACTTGAAGCAACGCGGCAAGGTGCAGGCGGCCATGATCGGCGTGCTCACCGATTTCGGTGTGCACGATTTCTGGAAGCAGCGCGGCGTCGATCGTTACTGTGTCGCGCACGAGTCGATGCTCGAAGGCGATGGCTCGTCGACCTCGTCGCGGGCGGTGGTCACCGGTGTGCCGTTGATGCCGGATTTCGCGTTCCCGTTATCGCAAGCGGAGGCGCGTCGCGCGGTGGGTCTTCCCGAAGATGCGCAGGTCGTGCTGGTCCTTGGCGGCGGCCTGGGCTTGAGCGTGGATACGGCGGCGACGGCGCTGTTGCAGCGGCCGGCATCGACGCACGTCATCGTCATGCCCGGCACGAACAACAAGGCGCGTGCGCAGTTGGATCGGCTCGCGGCCCGGCACCCGCAGCGGCTGAAAGTTTGCGAGTGGACGGACCGCATGGACATCTATCTACGTGCCGCCGACGTGGTAGTCGGCAAGCCCGGGGGCATCACGGTTGCCGAGTCGTTGGCCTGCGGCCGGCCATTGCTGGCGACGCGTTCGCTGGGCGGTCAGGAAGGGTTCAATGTCGATTTCCTCACCAGGCACCAAGTCGGCGGTCTGGTCGCCGATGGTGAATTGCTGGAGCGGGTCGACGCACTGTTGCGTGACCCGGAGGCATTGCAGAATATGCAGCGTCGCGCTTGGTTGCTCGGTCAGCGCGACGGCGCGACGCGGGTGGCGCAACTCGCGCTCGATCTCGCATCCGTCAACAGGGCAGTGGCACAACAAACGCGATGAAACTGTTGCATCGATTCGCACAGCGCGCGCTCGGCCTGATCGACGCGTGGTATTACCGGCGATATAAGTTGAAAACACTCGGGCCGGTGCTGTTCGTCGGCCGGGCCCAGTATCGCGGGCCGGATTTGCAGTTCGAGGATGGCACGCTGCTGCGGGATAACGACGTCATCGGTCGCTTGCACTTCAACAACGCGAGCATCGCCGCGCTCGGCGAGGGTTCGATGCATCGAGTCGGATTTCGGTTCGCCAAGCTGATGCGTGAGTCGTTGCGCAAGCTGGCGGAAGCGGCGCATAACGATCCCACGTTGGCCGATGTGCGCGTGTTTCAAGGCACGACCTGGATTCCCTCCCACGGGGAGGTCGTCGGGTTCGTCAGCACGCCGATGCCCAAGACGTGGCGGACCAAGCTGCTGTCGGCTCACTTCAAGATGCTGATGTGGGTGTTTGCACCGGCCGCGCGCATTCGCGATCGCGAGCAGGCCGAGCCTCGTCTGTACTGGCTGACCCGTGAAGCGTTGTCTCGCAATCTGGGCAAGTTGAAGGTGGGCTAGTGGATCGGGTGTTTCTCACATTCGACGACGGACCCGATCCGGAGTGGACGCCGCGGGTGCTCGATGCACTCGATCACGCGGCGGTGAAGGCGACCTTTTTCGCGATCGGCCAACAGGCGCAGCGCTCGCCCGCGCTCATGCGACGAATCCACGCGGCCGGGCACGCGATCGGCAATCACACATTCAGCCATCGACATCCCTGGTTCATGTCGTCCGGGACGGCGCGCGCTCAGGTTCGCGATGGCGCGAAGGCCATCAGCGACGTGATCGGTGTGGCGCCCCCGTTCTATCGTCCGCCGCATGGGCGCGAGCGCGCCTGCATGAGCGATGAAGCGCATCGCTGCGGAGAGCAAGTCGTACTTTGGAATCTCAGCGCCATCGATTGGGGGCCGCTGGGTGGGGCCGATGCCATCGAAAAGCGGCTGGACGCGGTGAACGCCGGCGACATCGTGCTGATGCATGACGGCCAGAACAAACACAATCGGCCCGATCAGCTGTTACAAATTCTGCCTCTGTTCCTGCGCAAGCTGTCCAATCGGGGCCTGCGCGCAGCGTTGTTGCCGTCTTAGCGGCCAGTTCACTACCATGCCTCATCGCCAACGGATGAGGTGCTCACTGTGCTCAATAAGTACATTGCCGTTCTGCTCGCGTGCGTCGGTTGGGCGACGAGCGCGACGGCCGCCGAGATTCCGGCTGATTTGCGCAAGGCTGTCGAGGACTACGATCACGCACAAGTGAACGCAAACGGTGCCGAGTTGCGACGCTTGATCGCCGACGACTACGTGCTCGTCAACAGCGGTGGCAAGCTGCAGACCAAGTCGGAGCTGATCGCCGACTATCTCGCGCCGGGCTACCAGATCGAGCCCTTCGAAGTCCTGGAGCCGGTCGAAAAAGCATGGGGCGACGGCGCCGTCATGGGCGGCCTGGTGCATCTGAAAGGCAAGTCGGAAGGCAAGCCGTTCGCGGTGACGCTACGGTTCGCGGACATCTGGGCCAGGCGCAACGGCAAGTGGCAGGTGATCTATACCCATGTGTCGGTGCCGCCTCAGCCGTCCAGCTCCGGGTAGTGACGGAACAAGTCGTCGTCGTTGAACGCGAGCCGCCGGCCTGATTCCGCGTAACGCTTGATTCGCGGACGCTCGAATACGACGTCGTGGAGCTTCATGAGCCGCGGGTGTTTGCGAAGCACCTTCGCGGAGGCTTTGGGGAACGCGTAACGAATTCCCGCGACCACTTGAGCGAGTGACAAATCCGCGTAAGTGATCCGAGCCCCGACCAGCCAAGGACCGGCCGCCCGATTGCGCGTGAGCACCTTCTCGAAATAATTGAAGAACTTTGGCATCCGGTGTTCGCGGAAGTCTGCCGCGCGACGCTTCGCGGCTGCCTTCTGTTCCTTGTAATAGAGACCTGCCGCGATTGGATGATGCGTGTCGTGGGCTTCGACGACCAGATCGGCCACGGTCAACTGCAACTGATGCACCCAGAGTTTGCCCGCTTCATCGCGGGGCGCGAGCTTCAGCGGGCCGCCGAGATACAGCAGGATGTTCGAGGTCTGTCCGATGAGTTGCTTGCCCACCTTGAGAAAGGGTGGCGCGAACGGCGGATGCGGGACGCGGGGCCCTTCGAGAAACTTATTCATGGCGGGCACGCCGCCGCCACGATTCTCCGGCTTCAAGGCGATGTCGATGTACTTGGCGCCCCCTTCTTCGAGCGCCAGCCTCACGAACTCGCCGCGGCCCTGAATGCCTGGCCAGTAATAAAGCTCGTACACCATGGGGGATCCTCGTCCGGAGTGAAGCTCACTTCTTTGAAGGTTTCGCGGCCAGATATCGTTCCCACGGCGGCGTCTTGCCGAACTGCTGACTCAAGAACTCCACGAACGCGCGCACACGAGGTAGCACCATGCGCCGCTGTGTCATGACGGCGTAGATGCCGCTCTCCGGCAACTGATACTCAGGCAGCACGATCTTGAGCCGGCCGGCGCGCAGGTCTTCGCAAACATGCCAGGTGGAATGCAGCGCAATGCCCAAGCCACCGAGAGCCGCGTCGCGAATGACCTCGCCAAGATTGCTCCTGACCCGACCCTGCAAACGAACATCGACGTCCTTGCCGTCCGGTCCGCGCAGCTGCCAGATGTTGGGCGAGCTCGGATTCGATGTCATGAGCAAACATTCGTGTCGCGTCAGATCCGGCGGCTGCTTCGGTGTGCCGTGACGGCGTAAATAATCGGGTGACGCACACAGCACGCGCCGGTTCATCGCCAGTCGCGTGGCGACGAGCTCCGAACTCCGGAGCGTGCCGATCCGAATGGCGAGGTCGAGCCCTTCGCTGACCAGATCGCGCATCTGATCGGAAAGGTCGATGTCCAGTCGCAGCCGAGGATGGCGCGCCATGAACTGAGGCAGCACTGGCGAGATGTACTGGCGACCGAACGACGCGGGAATCGTCACGCGCAACGTGCCCGCGACGATCTTCGCATTGCTACGAAGGCTGCTGGTCAGCACATCCAGTTCTTCCACCAGATGGCGGCCCTGATCCGCGAGCGCAACGCCTTCCGGTGTGGGCTGCAACTGTCGCGTCGTCCGATGGAGCAACCGAACGCCCAGGCCGCGTTCGAGTCGCTTGAGTCGCTGGCTCGCGACCGCCACTGACAGATCCAGGCTGCGAGCGGCGGCGCTGATGGAGCCCAGATCGAGCACGCGCAGGAACAGGTTCAAGTCGCCGAGGTGGTCCATGATTTTCAACGAATCGTAGAAAGTGCTGGTCGATGCGCGGGGTTTTAGCACATCGGTGGCACGCCTAACCTGCCAGCCATGGATTCGTGCCGGCGCCGCTTTGCGGCCCGGCGCCA
>JAEWAF010000116.1 GCA_023391815.1 Pseudomonadota bacterium | reverse complement strand
CTCCTCCCGGCAGCTTTTCGGCACAGGGACGGGGCCGAAACAGCAGGGCTCATCATGGACGTGCGGAGAGGAGCGCACTGCGCTCCGTCCGGCGCCCGGTGCCGGGAGGAGATACCCCGCCCTGGCGCTGCGGGCGCCGACGCCTCTTCGGCTGCGAGCGCCGTCGCCTCTTCGGCTGCGAGCGCCGTGGCCTCTTCGGCTGCGAGCGCCGACGCCTCTTAGGCCGCGCGCGCCGCGGTCCCGGCAAAGCCACATCCTCTTCGGCTCAACGCGATCGGTCGAGCGCGCGCCGGCGGAAGCGACCGCTGTTTACTCGTTCTCGTCGTCGCGCTTGTTCTGCTCGACGCGCTTTCTCAGCTCCATCCATTCCTGGAGCTTCTTCAGATCGGCGGGCTTGCGCTTGGGCTCGGTGGCGGGCTTGAGTGGCGCTTTGGCGCCTCCACTGTAGGGGTCGGTGCCAACGTTGCCGCGCGCTGTCGTGGAATTGTCGTATGGATTGAAGCCGCCGCCGGGCAGGGATTTGCGAGCTTCGGGCCGGTCCAGGCCGCCGGGCTGTTGGTGAATGGCGGTGTCGGCGATCGACAGATCGTTCAGGTCGAGCTTCTTCAGTCGCTGCGTGCTGATGTCGCGGCTGTAGACGCCGGTCTCGAGCTGCCATTCCCACACCGAGTTGCCACGCTCATCATAGGCGATCCTTCCGGAGCGCTTGTCGGCCTGCGAATCGTCGGTGGGAGCGGCGGGCTCCTGGGATGCTTTATCCCGGGGATCGCTCATGCGATGGCTATCTCTCGATAACGGTAATGCCGGAGATTCTGTGCTGCTGCAAATGACAAAGCAATCGAAGACGGGCGCATGAGCTCATTGCGTCGTCCATCCAATACGAAACCTGAACTGGCGCGCGGCTTCGCCGGAGTGTTCGCGTATAGCACTCGCGCATTGGAGCTGGTGTGGACCACGAGCCGTCCGCTCACGGTGGCGTTCGCTCTGCTGACGTTGATCGCGGGCGCTCTGCCAGCAGCCGTCGCTTACGTCGGTGCGCTCATTGTCGATGCCGTGGTGGCCGCGATTCAGGCATCGCCAGAGACGCGCGACACGTTAACGCATCATGCGTTGTGGCTGGTCGCCGGTGAAGGCGGGCTTGTCGCTGCCATCGCAGGCGCGCAGCGCGGGCTGAATCTGTGTCAGTCGCTACTGCGAGCTCAGCTCGGTCAGCGCGTCAATGTCATGATCCTGGAGAAGGCGCTGACGCTGGAGCTGTCGCACTTCGAGAACTCGGACTTCTACGACAAGCTCACTCGCGCACGACGCGAAGCGTCGAGCCGTCCGCTGTCACTGGTGACGCGCACGTTCGGCCTGGCGCAAAACGCGATCTCGCTGTTGAGCTTCGGCTCACTGCTGCTGCATTTCTCGCCGTGGGCGGTGGTGCTGCTGATTCTGGCGGGTCTGCCGGCATTCCTGGCGGAAGCGAAATTCTCGGGCGACAAGTTCCGGCTGTTCCTGTGGCGCTCGCCTGAAACGCGCATGCAGCTATATCTGGAAACCGTGCTCGCGCGCGAGGATCACGCCAAAGAAGTGAAGTTATTCGGCCTGGGTCCATTGTTCCTGGACCGCTACCGAAACATTTTCAACAAGCTGTATCACGAGGATCGCAACCTCACGATTCGTCGCGACACCTGGGGCTTCTTTCTCGGACTGATCGCGACGGTGACGTTGTATGGCGCGTACGCCTGGATCGCGCTGTCCGCCATCGCCACGCGCATCACGCTGGGTCAGATGACGATGTATCTGATGTTGTTCCGACAGGGACAATCGGCGGTGTCGGCGATCCTGTCCGCGGTCGGCGGCATGTACGAAGACAATTTGTATCTCTCGACGCTGTACGACTACCTGGAAACCCCGGTGAACGGCGACAAAGGCGCCGCCGTGCACGGTCCGAAGCCGGACGATGGAGTTCGTTTCGAAAAGGTGAGCTTCACGTATCCCGGCGCCGAGCAGCCGACGCTCATCGACATCGATCTGCACATTCGCCCCGGCGAATCGCTGGCGCTGGTCGGCGAGAACGGTTCGGGCAAGACCACGCTGATCAAGTTGCTGACGCGGCTGTATGCCCCGACCTCGGGTCGCATTCTGCTCGACGGTCAGGATCTGCAAGCCTGGGACGAAACGGCGCTCCGGGATCGCATCGGCGTGATCTTCCAGGACTTCACGCGCTATCAGCTGCTGCTCGGCGAGAACATCGGCGCGGGCGACGTGCGTCACTTCGAGGACGAAGAGCGTTGGCGGGATGCCGGCGAGAAAGGCATGGCGGCGCCCATCGTCGAAACATTGCCGGCGGGCTATCGCACGCCGCTGGGCAAGTGGTTCAACGACGGCCGCGAGCTGTCCGGCGGCCAATGGCAGAAGATCGCGCTGTCGCGGGCGTTCATGCGCTCGCGTGCCGACATCCTGGTGCTCGACGAACCGACGTCGGCGATGGATGCCAGCGCCGAAGCGACCATCTTCGAACACTTCCGCACCCTCACGCGCGGCCGGATCGCCATCCTGATCTCGCATCGGTTTTCGACGGTGCGCATGGCGGACCAGATCGTGGTCATCGAGAACGGCCGGATCATCGAGCGCGGCAGCCACGACCAGCTGATGCAGTTGAACGGTCACTACTCGCATCTGTTCTCGTTGCAGGCCAAAGGCTATCGATAAACGAGCGCGACCGTTAGATCGGAGTTATCGATCGACGCGCTCCGTCAACTAAAGTTATCCGGAGCACGCGCGGCCTGCCGATATCGGGCAAACACCGTGACAGCGACGGTCGCAAATGATATTTCTGTCGCGCGATTCGCTCGCGCCCGGCCGCCAATGACGACGCGCCGATAACATTCCCGGTCAACCTCATGTCCAGCACCGAATCCACATCGATGCGGTCCACGACCGCAGCCACTCCCATTGCTCCGGCGGTCCATGCCTGGTTGACACCGGCCGAGCTGTTGCTGCTCGGTGCGATCTGGGGCGGCTCGTTCCTGTTCATGCGCATCGCCGCCAAGGACTTCGGCGCGTTCGCGTTGGTCGAGATGCGTCTGGCGCTCGGCGCGCTGATCCTGCTGCCGTTCCTGTTACGAGTGAAGGATCGGATCAAGCCATCGCATTGGTTGCGCTTCCTCGGCATCGGCATCATCAATTCCGCCGCACCGTTCGTACTGTTCGCTTGGGCTGCTCAGCGCGCACCGGCCGGCGTGGTCGCGATCAGCAACGCGACGGTCGTGATGTTCACCAGCGTGGTCGCGTGGTTGTTGTTCGGCGAGAAGATCAGCAAACGTAGCGCGCTCGGCTTGCTCGCGGGCTTCGTCGGTGTCGCCGTGCTGGCGAGTGGCAAGACTTCCGGAGGCAGTGTGCTGCCGGCCGCGCTCGCTGGTGTGCTCGCGTCCATCCTCTACGGCTTTGGCGGAAATTTCACCAAGCGCTATCTGCACGACCTGCCGCCCAGCGCGGTGGCGGCAGGCACGGTCATGTGTGCAGCCGTCGCAGTCGCTCCGCTGGCGTTCGCGACTTGGCCGAGTGTGCCCCCTCCGGCACTTTCCTGGCTGTCCGCGGTCATGTTAGGGGTGCTGTGCACCGGCCTGGCGTACTTCCTCTTTTACAGGCTGTTGTATCGCATCGGCGCGCCCCGCACGTCGACAGTGACTTATCTGGTGCCGTTGTTCGGCGTAATCTGGGCGTGGGTGTTTTTGAGCGAGCCGCTCACCCTCAACATGGCCGTCGCCGGCGCACTGATCCTGGGGGGCGTGGCTTTGAGTCAACAGCGCGCTCCGGCGCAAAAATAAACGGAGCGCGCCAACGAAACAGGTGATCTCGATGAATGCACGCGAGCAAGAAGCCGTTCTGACCATTGCCCTGCTGGCTGCATTCAGCGACGGCGCGAAAGACGAGCGCGAGCGTGAGGAGATCAAGCGGATCGCCGAGTCGTTGACCGGCGAGCCGGGCGCGCCGCAACTGTCGCAGTTGTATCAAAACGTGCTGCTCAAGCGAGTGAACGTTGCGCAGGCAGCCGCCGTGCTCAGCGATCCCGCGCATCGCCAGCTCGCGTACGAAATGGCGGTCTGCGTCTGCGATGCCGACGGGGTCGCGAATCCCACCGAGCAAAAGTTCTTACAGGAATTGCGGGGCGCGCTGGGTCTCGAAACTCAGCACGCCGTGCAAGTCGAGAAACAGGCGGCCGCGCTCGCCGACGCTCCGCTGCCGAATACACCCGTTGCAGCGGTATCGGCATCATCCACGCAAGCCATCGCTGAGGGCGCCCGGCAGTCGACGATGTCCGACGCCGAAATGGATAAGTACATTCTCAATCACGCCATCGTGAACGGCGCGATCGAGTTGTTGCCGCAGTCGCTGGCGACCATGGCTATCATTCCGCTGCAAATCAAACTGGTGTATCGCATCGGCCAGGCGTACGGTTTTCAGCTCGACAAAGGTCACATTCGCGAATTCCTCGCGACCGCCGGTGTCGGTCTCACGTCGCAGTACGTGGAGCAGATCGGTCGCAAGCTGCTCGGTGGTCTGCTGGGCAGCGTGGCTGGCGGGCTCGGTCGTGGTCTCGGCAGTGTGACGACAGGCGCCGCATTCTCGTTTGCAACGACCTATGCACTCGGCCAACTGGCGAGGCGCTATTACTCGGGCGGTCGCCAGATGAACAGCGCATTGATTCAACAAACCTACCAATCGTTGCTCGCCCAGGCCAGGCAATTACAAGGTCAATACTCGTCTGAGATCCAGCACAAAGCGAGCACGCTCGATGCCGGCCAGGTGATGTCGATGGTAAAGAACGCGTAGTGTCTGCCGAATGTGACGTCCGAGGGCCGACCACACACGTCGGCCCCTGACGACAGCAACTCACAAAATGTTTGCGCGCGCGGAACCTCCTCTGCGTGGGCGGTATTCAAAGCTGGAGATTGCCGCAAGCCGAGGAGATCCTCATGAGCGTACGTTCCAACCTTGTTTACACCGCGCTATTCGCCGCGAGCGCCGTAGCAGCCCCCGCGGCATGGGCGCAGGTGCAAGAGCCCGCACCGCCGGCTCAGGAATATCCATCGCCCTCGTCGGAGGCGCAGACGCCGCCGATGAACCAAGGTCCGCAGTCGTCACAATCGAGCTCCGCTGCATCGGCGAACATCAGCGATCAGAAGATCGAACAGTTCGCGGATGCGTACGTCGCGGTGCAGACCATTCAGGAGAAGGCGGCGAACGATCTGCAGACGGCGAAAGAGCCCGCTCAGGCCGATCAAGTCAAGGCGAAGGCCGAGTCCGACATGATTGCCGCCGTCGAGAAGACGGGGCTCAAGGTCGATGAATTCAATCAGATCGTGGAAACGATGACGGCCAATGCGGACGTGCGCGAGCGCGTCGCTGCGAAGTTGCAGGAACGTCAGGGCGGCGGCTAGTTCAGAGATAGCGTCACCCGGCACATTCGACTCTCGCCCCCCTGGGGAGCCGAGTTTTCCTGCACGGGACAGCCCGAAGGACCGATCCCTTCGGGCTGTCTTTTTTAATGACGGCCGATCGGACTCCTGTCACGACGGCCGTGCTCCATCGGGAAAAAATGTGATTTTTCCCTCGGAGTCGCCGCAGAGCGGCGGGCACATCCATGTGCCTGAGGTGGGATAGCAACCTCAGTGGGATCAGTTAGCTCAGTGGTGCCGGATCGGTCAGCTCAGTTGCACAGTCAGCATCGAGATCGATCCGCCGTCGACGCCTTCGATGGGGAAGCTGACGTTGTCGCCGGGGAGTTGTGCCCCTAATACATATAGCAGCGGCAGATAGTGATCCGGCGTCGGGGCCGAGAGCGCGGCGTCCTTGCCCAATGTTTCATAGTCGATCAGCGGTTGATGTTGGCCCGCGAGCATCCACTCGCGTGCTTGCTGTTCGAAGCGCACCGCCCAGTCGTACGGCTCGACGACTCGTCGACCCCAACCGTAGGTGTGCAAGTTGTGAACGAGATTGCCGCTGCCGACGATCAGAACGCCCTGCTCTCTCAGCGGCGCGAGCGAGGCGCCGAGTCGATAGTGATCGCGCGCGGGCAAAGTCTCATCGATGCTGAGTTGCAGGACCGGCACATCGGCATCGGGATAACAGTGACACAGCACGCTCCACGAGCCGTGATCCAAGCCCCACTCGTTATCGAGCGTCGCTCCCACGAGGTCGTGAACTTCGAGCGCAACCTCGGGACTGCCAGGCGCGGGATACTGGAACTCGAACAGCTCGCGCGGAAAGCCGCCGAAGTCGTGAATGGTTCGCGGCGACTGCACGGCCGTCACCGCTGTATACGGCACATACCAATGCGCCGACACACACAACACTGCTCGTGGCTTGGGAAAGGTGCTACAGAGTTGCCGCCAGCCGCGCGTGTATACATTGTCGGCCAGGGCATTCATGGGGTTGCCGTGACCGAAGAAGATCACAGGCAGACGTTGCGATGCGCTCACTGGACGGCTCCGTGGTGACAGAGCTGCAAGTATTGGGCTGCTCGGCCCGCCTTACCATGGGCCGCGGCGCATAAGTGTTATGACGACCGGGTCGCGCCGACCGGGTCGCGCTGATCCGGTCAGGCTGGCCGCGTCACGCCGGCAACAGAAACGCGTCTGCCACTGCCTCTCGCGGCGTCAACCCTTGATCGTAGAGCGGACGCCATGCGTCCCAATCCACGTCTTGTTCACCCACTTCGGTGAGCACTTCACTGAAATCTTCACGAATCAGCTTGACCACAGCCTGTTGCCACTCGCTCCAGGTCTGCGTATCCAGATTGTTGTTCATCTCTCGCTGCTCCCCGGATTCGATCTCCGGTCTTCCGCGGGATTTCCGCTGAGCGCCCGCGGGCAAGGTAACGCATCAAGGGGTTCGCGGTTCCCGTCATTGGTGGCCGCGGACGCAGCGTAGCGCATGCGCGCGAAGAGTGAACACCTCGCTCAGATCATCGAGGAATATGGAGCGGATCACTGCATGTGGCTCAACAGCAACGACGCAATCTTCGCGTAGTTGCCATCGAAATGATGACCGCCGCTAAGCTTCACTACTTGCAACGATTTCGCGGCGGGCGTGGCGCACAGCGAGTCTGTTTCATTCCCGCCATACACACACAGGCCGCGAACGCCTTTCATTCTCAACAGCTCGGGTTTGACGGCGATGGCGTCCTTGGCCGCGCCGAGCCAGTTCTGTAAATGGAATTCGAAGACGGCGGTCTGCGAGAGCGACAACAACGCGACCAGGCGCAACCGCTCACGCGTCGTCGCTGGCAATCGATTGACGATGAACGGCATCACATCGGCGCCTTGCGAGAAGCCCACCAGCAGCACGGACTTCTTCTTCCACGCGTTCAAGTAGTAGCGCACCAGGCGATCGACGTCGGCAGCGGTGCCCTCCGGCGTGCGCTTCTTCCAGAAGTAGCGGAGCGAGTCCAGGCCGACCACGGGCATGCCCTGCTTCGTCAATGCCGCCGCGAGCTCCTTGTCGATGCCCGCCCAACCGCCGTCGCCAGAGATCAACACGGCCAATGTATCGCCGTCGCTCGGAGTGTGCACTTCGACGATCGGCAAATCTTTCAGCTCACCGGCGCTGACCGCGGGCAACCCGGTGGTGCGCGCGGCCAGGTGTTGGAATGCAGCCGCGAACTGCGGCTCCCAGGTGTGGAAGTCCGCTTCGCCGTGGTTGTCGCCCGGAATGGCGATCACCTCGGCCTGCTTCACGCTCGCGAGGAACGGCTTGGCCCGCGCCCGGCACTGTTGATCGTGAATACCTTGAAGCACCGTCCAAGGCGCGCCGAGTTGCGCCGATGCTGCCGTCTTGCCATTGGGACACAGCGGCTTCTTCAACGCGGGCGTCGGACAGAAGCCGAGCGAGATGCCGCCGCCGAATGTTCCTTCCGGCGCCTGCGCCAACATCGCATACACGAACTGCGCGCTCGATCCGGTGCCGACCAGCAGCGCGGGCCGATACGTCGGCAATCGATAGTAGGCCTGGAGAAAATGACTCAGATTTTCCAGATCGCCATCGGGCGACACGCAACCGCCGCCGTCCTTGTCCAGGTTGCGAAAGAACGCGGGCGCGTCGATTCCGGCGACCAGCGCGCCCTGTCGGGCGAGCGACTGCGCGATCGGCTCGAGCTCGGCGGTCCAACCGTGCTCGCCGGAGAAGAACAACACTGTTTGTCGCGCCTCGCCTTGCGGCCGATACATCGTGACTTTGTCGAACCGGCCGTGCGCGATGGTCTCGGCCAGCGCCGTCGTTCCGAGCATTACCAGCAGCAGCGCAATCCAGCAGCGAACTAAGCTCATTTCGCGATGATTCCTCGCAACCCGCCGCTGATCAACGTGGCAACGTCGGCCAGCGTGAGCAACGGCGTCAGCCCGCCGCCGGCGACCAGGTAGCGAGGCTCCCACACGGGATCGAATTTGTCTTTGAAGCCGCGCAGCCCGCGGAAGTTGTAGAACGTCCCGCCGTAATCGAACAGCATCCGACCGAATCGATGCCAGCGTGGCGCCAGCTCGTGGCTCGCCATGCCCGACATCGGCGCCATGCCCAGCCCGAAGCGCTGAAAGCCTTGGCTCTGGAAATACAACATGAGCTTGATGAACAGAAAATCCATGGTGCCCGGGGGCGCGAGCGGCAGCTGACGCATCAGATCGACGCTGGCCTCGTTCTTCATCTGGGTACACAGCAGATTGGCGAACGCGACGATCTGACCTTGCTGGCGCACCAGCGCGAACGACTGACGGGACAGATAGGCCGGGTCGAACGAGCCGAGCGAAAAGCCTTTTTCGCGAGCCTCCTGACCTTCCAGCCAGGCGTCGGAAACGGCCCGCAGTTGCGGCAGCAACGCCGGCACTTCCGCCGGCGGAATCAGCGCGAACTCGAGCCCGTCGCGCTCGCCGCGATTGATGGCCTGGCGCAAATGCGAGCGCTTCGAGCCCTTGGTCGTGAACTCCTGCAACTGGACGTAGGCGTACTCACCCAATTTGAAAGCACGCAGACCGGCGTCGAGATAGAGCGGCAACGAGTCGCCGCGCACTTGATAAAACGTAGCGCGGCCGCCGTGATCGGTCGCCAGCTCGATGAAGCGCCAGATCAGCTCCTGCCATTCCGACTGCCGCCCGACCGGATCGAACAGCGAGATCCACGACCGACCCTGCCGGCCGTACATGATGAACGCGTTGCCTTGAGTGGAGAACAGCAGATGCTTGTCGCCCATCAGCGCGAGATTCGCCTCCGCCGAGGACTGAGTGCGCACGATGTCACTCGCCCGGTCCAGCTCTTCGGGAGAAGGCAATGCCGGCGCGCCCGGTGAAGGCCGCAGCAGTTGCCATAGCGCGATCCCCAAGCCCGCCACCACCACACCCATCATGGCGCGCAGCGAGCGCGGCGCGTTGGCATTGAACTCGAACTGCCACCACAGCTCGTTGGTGTAATCGACACGACGGTAGGCGAAGAACAGCAGAAACACCGTCGCGGCAACCATCCACACCACCGACAGCAGCCAGACGCCGCGCAGCGGATTGGAGAACAACGAGGAGCGACGATCGAACTGCGCCCGCGACAGATACAACAGAATCGCCAGCACCACGAGATAGCACGCTTGAATCAACGCGAACCCTTTGGGCATCGCCAGCACCGCCGCGATCAGTGCGAGCACGAATGCCGCCCACCACGCGGCATCCAGCCGATGTAACAAGCCACGCGCGATGACGATCATCGCGAAGCCGGTCACGCTGCCCAGAAAATGCGACGCTTCCACCAATGTCAGCGGCACACGCAAGGCCAGCAAATCGGTCGCTTGCGCCGACGCCGGCGTCACACCCGACACCAGCAGCCAGCCGCCGGCGATGAAGGTCATGGTCGCGAGCAACATGGGCGACAGTCGCACGGCTGCACGACCGATCGGAGCCGCGATGCCTGCCCGCACTTCATATGCAGCCAGCAACACCGCAGCCAGGATCAGCGGCAGTAAATAGTAGATAACGCGATAGAGCACCAGCGCGCTGACGATGTGCTCGAGGGGCGCCCGGTCGGCGCAAGCGACCAGGATCACCGCTTCGAACACACCCAGACCGCCGGGCACGTGGCTCAGGATGCCGAGCACCAGCGCGATCGCGTACCAGGCCATGAACTCGCCGGGCGGGACGGCGCCCGAGGGCAGCAGGACCCACAGCGTCGCGGCCGACGCAATCAGATCCAGCGCCGAAATCAACAGCTGTTGCAGAGCCAGCCGGGCCGGCGGCAATCGCACCTTCCAACGCCATGCGATCATGACTTCGCGACGCTGAGCGGACAGCGCGATGAAACTAACGACGCCGATCAGCACGGCGCCGGCAATCACCCGCAGCAGCCACGCCGGCATATGCGCAAGCTGAGCGACTCCGTCCGCACCCCATAACAAACCCGCCGCGCCGAACGCAGCGGTCCCGAAGGTGAAGGCGCTGGCATTGAATGCGATGACCTGCGCGACCTTGTTCGCCTCGAGACCGGCGGCCGTATACAGCCGCATGCGAACTGCACCACCGGTCAGAACGCCCAGACCGACGGTATTACCGAGCGCGTATGCGATGAAGGACGTCAGCAGGACGGTCGATCGACGGACCTGCACCTCCGCGTACTTCATGGCGGACAAGTCGTAGCCGGTGAGGACCAGATAGCTCACGGCGGTCGCCGACAGCGCGAGCAGCAGGTTCTGCAGCGGCTCGGCCTCCATTTGCTGCACGACTTTGTAGAAGTGCACTTCGGCGAGCAGCACACGGAAGGCATCGAACAGCAGCAGGCTGATCAGGCCGGCGCCGGCCGCGATCAACCAGATGCGCCACTTTGCCCACCCGCTCTCTACCTCGGCCACTGTCCGTCGATGCCTCTACCACCCGGAAGAGCCGGCATTCTGCCGCGCGGCGGTCACAAGAACATTACGTTCTTGACACAAGCGCGGACGGGCACCATGAAGAACCTGTCATGGTCGGGGTATCCATTGCCGGGGGCCGGGGGGTCGCCGGGGCGCATCACCCCGTTTCGTGGAGTCATACAGTATCGCGAAATGTGATATCGCCCCAGGACGGACACACCCCGATGAAGTTGTTTCGAGCCCCAACATATCGGCAACTGCTCCAGATGCTGATGCGCGCGCGGAAGCGTGCATCGCTCACGCCAGCGCAGCTTGCCGAACAGGTGAGCGCGAGCGAAGCCTTCGTGGCGAGGTATGAGAATGGAAAAAGCCCCTCTCGCCACCGGTGAGGTGAGGCGAGAGGGTTAGCTGAAGACTGCCGGCCCAGGGGGAGAATGCGGCTTGCAGCCCACGACACCGCAACCCCTTGTCGATTGCCGTGTCGTTGCCGGGCAATTTACCCGGCGCGGGTCATCCGATCAGTCGATGGCGGGTGACACGCCGGTCAGCCGCCAGCTCCAGACAACGATGCACAGCCCGAGCGGCGGTTATGCGCTATGAACAAATAGCGAGACGATCTCAATCGACCACCAGCTTGTAGCCCGCGCCGGGCGTGGTCTGCAGCACTTCGGGCGCCGAGGCGTCCGTTTCGATCTTGTGACGCAGCCGATAAATGAGTTGCTTGAGCGTGCGTCGCTCACGCGCCGTGGCCCGTCCCCACAAGTGAAGTAGCAACTTCTCCGCGGTCACGGTCCGGCCCGGCGTCACCATGAGCAGCTGAATGGCCTTCAATTCCAGCGGTGTGAGTCGAATCGGCGGCGCCGCGCCGAACTGCAACGTGCGCTGATCCGGATCGAGACGCAACTGACCCGCCGTCACCGGTCCCGCATCGAACGGCTCCGAGCGTCGTATCAACGCCCGCACTCGCGCCAGCAAGGCCCGCGGGCTGAACGGCTTGTGCACGTAATCGTCGGCGCCCGAATCGAATGCTTCGATCAGGTCTTCTTCCACGTCACGCACCGTCAACATCATGATCGGCACTGGTGAGCGGCCGCGAATCTCACGACACACTTTCAAGCCATTCGGCTCGGGCATGTTGATATCCAGCAGCACCATGTCCGGCGAGTCGCGCTGAAACGCTTGCAACGCGCTTTCTCCATCCACCGCGGTACAGATATCGAACCCCGCCTGCATCAGCGTGAATCCGATCAGCGCTCTCAAGTCCGCATCGTCATCGGCGACCAGAATTCTCATGGCGTCAACGCCGCTCCGTAGCCAATAGTGCCGCGAGCTTCTCAGCGTGCCCGCGCAGTTCATGAGCCGCGGTTGCTTCCCAATGATCGGCACGCAACATCGGCCCGACATAGAAAAGGTGCGGACCCGGCCAGCCATCGGCATCGATGACGGCACCGTTCGGTCCGGTACGCAGGCCCAATCCCAGGGAATCGGGCACCGCGAGCCCACATTGCACGAGGTTCAGCCACACCGGTTCGGTCGAGCGCGCGATGGCGTAGTCCGGACCGGTGCAATTGATGACCCGATCGAATTGCTGGGCGCGCAGTTGTCGCGAGCCGCGCGGACGCCAGATCACTTCGATGCGCTCGCCTCGTGGAATGAATTGTTTGATATGGCCGGCGTGAATGGTCAGCCGTCCCGAGTTGCGTAGCGTATCGATCTTCTGAATCAGCTCCGGCGGCAAGCGATGCCGATAGATATCCCAATACGCGCGCACGTGACGCAGGAAACGCACCCGATCGCGCTCCGGCAATCGCTGCCAGATGGTCGGGGCCATGTTACGAACGAATGTGATCGCCTCACGCCAGTCGCCGCCCATCTGCTCGGCTTCGCGAGCGAGCAGACGCACCGAGCTCACGAGGCGTCGCAGCGACGCCGATGCGGCCAACAGCAAGGCGTTGCCATCGCCCTTGAACGCATCGGGACGGAACGGCGTTTGACGAGGCGGCACCAATCCGTGGCGTGATAAGGCGTGCAGCGTCGGCGTCCGCTGCGGATCGGAGGCTGCGACGTTGATGATGTCCGCGGTGGTCAAACCCGTGCCGATCAACAGCACGGTTTGCGAACGATTGAACTTGAGATCGACCGTCCACGGATCGGCGACGTATGCCGGATGCTCCAGCACATCCCTGGCGGCGGGCAAAGAAGCCGGCTTGGGATTGCCGAGCGCCAGCACCACGTCGTCTGCGGTGAAGCGTCGACCGTCTTCCAGCTCGACCCGCAACGGCAGATGGCGCTCGATCCGACGCAGGTTGACCACCGAGCCCTGGACGATCTCGAGACGAATATTTCCTGGCGCGCTCAGCTGGGCGGCAAGCAGCACTTCGCTCAGATACTCGCCATACAGCGCGCGGGGCAGGAAATCCTCGCCCGTGACTTTCGGAATCCGACGCTGCGCGAACTCCAGAAATTCCTTGGGCGCGGCCGAGCTCGCCGACATACGGCTGGCCGGTACGTTGAGCAGATAAGGGAAACCACGCTCGGCGTAAGCGGCGCCCCGCGCCACCTCGTCCGCACGCTCGATCAGGATGAGTCGTGTCGGTCCCGGCGGCGGACGTCGTAACAGATTCGCGGCCAGCACTGTGCCGCTGAATCCGCCGCCGACAATAACGATGGTTCGAAGCAGTCCCGCCAATCGTCGCTCCCGATGCCATGGAAGCAACAGACTAGGGGAGCGGCGGTATCAAGTCTGTAACGTGGCAGTCACGAAATGGCGCCGGCAATGCTATGACTTCACAACCGCTTTATAACCACACGCCGATCCTTCAATCGACGACGAGCTTGTAGCCGGCGCCGGGCGCGGTTTGCAGCATCTGCGGCGCGGCCGGATCGATCTCGATCTTCTGTCGCAGCCGATGCACCAGCTGTTTGAGCAGCTGCCGATCGCCCGAGCCCTTGTGACCCCACACCTGCATCAGCAAGCGATCCGAGCTGACGGTGTGCCCGGCGTTGGCGATCAACATTTGTAACAACCGCAGCTCGAGCTTGGTGAGTCGCAGCGCCGGATTCGAGCCGACCTGCACGGTGTGCTCATCGACATCGAGGCGGATACGGCCGGCCGCGAGCGGCGCGGTGTTCTCCATGCCCGCGCGACGGAGCAGCGCTTTCACTCGCGCGAGCAGCGTGCGAGGACTGAACGGTTTGCTCAAATAATCGTCGGCCCCCAGCTCGAGCGCACGCACCAGATCTTCCTCTTCGCCACGTACCGTCAACATCATCACCGGCACGCGCGACTTGGTGCGAATCTGCTCGCAGACCTGAAAGCCGGTGGCGCCCGGCATGTTGATGTCGAGGATCACCAGGTCCGGCCCTTCGCTCTCGAAGGCGCGCAAGGCCTGCGTGCCGTCACTGGCTTTGACCACCAGATAGCCCGCCTGCGACAGCGTGAAAGCGATCAGCGCCAGCAAATCCTTGTCATCGTCAGCGGATAAGATCTTCATGAGTTACTCGCCAGTCTGTCGCAGCTTCACTTCGAAACGGGTACGTCCCTCGGCGGTGCGTCGCGCGGCGATGGTCCCGCCATGCCGCTCGACGATGGACTTCACGATCCACAGTCCTAGACCCAAGCCACCGGGCTCCGGTTCCTGGCCGCCGCTGCGATAAAAACGATCGAAGATCGAGTTGCTCTCGATCTCCGGCACGCCGGGTCCTTCGTCCTCGACCCAACTGGTGACGAACTCGCCCGTGTGTTCGGCGCCGATGCGCACGACGCTGTCTTCCGGTGCGAACTTGCTCGCGTTGGCAAGCAGATTGACGAATACCTGCGTCAGGCGCGGGCCGTCGCCATCGACGTTCGGCAAGTCCTCGGGTAGATCCACTTCCAGGCGCTGACGACGCTGCGTGAGCAACGCTCCCACCAGCGCTTCGGAATCTTCGACGACTTCGGACAGCGCCACCGCTTGATGACGGATGCTGAGCTGGCCGGACTCGATACGCACGCTCTCGAGCAAGTTGTCGATCAGCCGCGTCAGGCGCAACGCGCCGCGCTCCAGCGACAACACCAGTTCCTTCTGCTGATCGGTGGACATCGAATCGAAGCCATCACGCAGCAGCTCGATCGATGCGAGTTGGGCGGCCAGCGGGGTCCGGAACTCGTGCGAGATATTCACCAGCACCGAGTCGCGCGCACGACGCACGCCCTCCAGTTCCGTCTCGTCGCGAATGACCTGCACCTGCAGCTCGTCGACCGGACTGGAGCTGGTGATGATGGTGATCCGAGGCGCGCCGTCGCTCAGCTGCAAACGTTCCGTCGCCTGTGAGCTGCCTTCATGGCGCGCGCGCAGGATGGGGCAATTGGTTTCGCAGGGACGCACGCCGTTCGAATCGCGGCATGGCTTCAGCACGTCACCGCAGAATCGGCCAATGGCTTCGTGAGCTTGCACGCCCAGCAATTGAGCGGCCTGCGGATTCAAATAACGAATGACGCGCGACTTGTCGACCGCGTAGACGCCTTCGACGATCCCGTCGAGCACGGCCTGCGCTTCGGCCTCGCGTCGACGCAACGTGCCCGTCAGCTCGACCAGGTTGTTGCGCATGTCCTCGATGGTGCGGGCCAGCTTACCGACCTCACGAGTGCCGCCGACCGGAATGGACGTGGAGAAGTCGCCATGTCCGAGCTTTTCCACCGCGTCCGTCAGCGTCGTCACGGGGCCTGTGACCTGCCGGCCGAGCACAATGCCGGCGAGCACGGCCAGCGCCGCAAGAATGATCGCGGTGATGAGCAAACGTTTCGCAAGACCGCCGACCGACGCGTCGATTTCCGACGACGGCAGGCGCGCTTCCAGAAATGCGATCGCCTCGCCCGACACGGCGAAGATCGGAAAGCTCGCTGCATACAGATCCTGGTCGTCGAGCCGCATCACCGCCGAGCGTCCGTCGGACAGGCCCGCCGAGTGCAAGCGGGTGAAATCGTCGACCTTGCGCTCTTCGATGAACAGGCGGTAATTGATCAGGCGGATCTGCGTGCCGACTCGTTCCGTCAGCAGCTGCGCCATCTTCGGATCAAGGAGGCGGGCCACGTAAACGCGCCGTTCCGTCGCTCCGCCGATTTGAGCGGAGGCGCCGAGCAACGCGTACTGCGAACCTACTGGCACCGCCATGAACCGCTCGCCCTGTTCGGAGGCGGATGACTGGATCAGGTTCCAGGGCAATTCCACGCCGGCCTGCGCGACCAGTTGCCCGCCTTCGAACACGGCACAGGAAGCAATCGTGTCCGAGTTGCAGGAACGGCGCAGATACGGACCCACCGTGGCCGAACGTCGATCCGCGAGCAATCGTTGCAGTGTCTGCCGATCGGCGACCGACTTGGCGTGCGTCAGCGCGTCTTCGCTGAACCGGCGGATATCTTCGCGCGCCATCGCGCCAGCGAGCTGAACGCGCGACTTGCCTTGCTGATCGGCGAGATCGCGCAGCGAGCCGATCGCCGAAACGGAGATGCCGCCGACCAGCAGCAGCACGATGGCGACATTGATGACCGCGATCCAGACCCCGAGACTCGCGCGCGACGTATCGATCTGCAGCCGGTCGATGAACTGCTGAATCCGGTCGATCACATAGGAGAAGAAGCGATCGATCACTTCCTCTTCATCTCCACTAAGGATTTGATGATCAGCGTCAGCACCGCCAGCAGCGTCAACAGCGAGGCCACCGCGAACGAGCCGACGAAGTTGTACTCGTTATATAGGATTTCCACGTGCAACGGCATCGTCGTCGTCAGACCGCGCACGTGGCCGGACACCACCGAGACGGCGCCGAACTCACCCATGGCGCGGGCGTTACACAAGATCACGCCGTAGACGAGGCCCCAGCGAATCTTCGGCAAAGTGACATGGAAGAATGTCATCAGACCGCCGGCACCGAGCGTGATCGCCGCCTCTTCCTCGTCGTTGCCAAGCTGCTGCATCAACGGAATCAGCTCGCGGGCGACGTAAGGGAACGTCACGAACATGGTTGCGAGCACGATGCCCGGCACCGCGAAGATGATGCTGATGTCATGTTCCTGCAGCCACAAGCCGAACCACCCCTGCGCGCCGAACAACAGCACGTACACCAGACCCGATATCACCGGCGACACGGCGATCGGCAAATCGATCAGGGTGATCAGGAAGCTCTTGCCGCGAAATTCGAACTTCGCGATCGCCCAGGCCGCGGCGATACCGAAGATCGTATTGGTGGGCACGACGATCGCGGCCACCGTCAACGTCAGCCTGATGGCGGCAAGTGTGTCTTCGTCCTTGAAGCTCTCGAAGTACATCTCCCAACCCTTGCTCAGCGCCGTGATGAACACGGTGGCGAGCGGCGCGAACAGCAGCGCTGCCAGGAAGCCGAGCGAGAGCAAGATGAAAACGTACTTTACGACCGACGAGATGAGGGTATCGCGACCCGGCCGGCTCGCGATTTCCGCCAACATTTCCTTGGAAGGACCGCCCGCCATCAACGTCCCGCGGCGACCATGCGCCGACGGCTCCAGGCTTGCAACAGGTTGATGGACAACAGCATCACGAACGACATGGTCAGCATGATGAAGCCGAGCGCGGCCGCACCCTTGTAGTCGAACTGCTCCAGCTTGATCACGATCAGCAGCGGCGTGATCTCGGTGCGCATCGGCAGGTTGCCGGCGATGAAGATCACCGAGCCGTACTCACCGACCGCGCGAGCGAATGCCAGCGTGAAGCCCGTCGCCAACGCGGGAAACACGGTCGGCAACACGATGCGACGGAAAATCGTAAAGCGGCCGGCGCCGAGCGTTTCCGCCGCGTCTTCAAGATCACGCTGCACTTCGGCGATTGCCGGCTGCACCGAGCGAACGACGAAGGGCAAACCGATCAGCGTCAGCGCCACGACCACGCCGATCCAGGTGTACGCGACCTTTATTCCGAAGGGCGCGAGGTGCTGGCCGATCCAGCCGTTTTCCGCGAATACCGCCGTCAACGCGATACCCGACACGGCGGTCGGCAACGCGAACGGCATATCGATCAAAGCATCGATCAGCTTGCGGCCCGGAAACTCATAACGCACCAGCGTCCAGGCGATGATGAAGCCGAACACGCTGTTCAAGGTCGCGGCCAGGATGGATGCGCCAAAGCTCAGGCGATACGAAGCGAGCGCGCGCGCATCGGTGGCGACGCGGATGAAGTCGCTCCAGCCCATCGTCGCGGTTTTCATGACCAGCGCCGCGAGCGGCACCAGCACGATGGCCGACAGAAAGAACGTCGAGAAGCCCAGCGTCAGCCCGAAGCCCGGCAGAATGGAAGGCTGCCGGAAGCTCATTTCGGCCGGCTCCCGCCGCCATAGATACGATCGAACATGCCACCGTCGGCGAAGTGCTTTTCATGCGTCGCCTTCCAGCCGCCGAACACCTGGTCGATGGTGAACAGCTCGAGCTTCGGGAACTGTTCCTTGTATCGTTCGAGCACAGCAGGATTGCGCGGTCTGAAATAGTGTTTCGCCGCCAACTCCTGGCCCGGCTCTTCATACAGATACTTCAGATACGCCTCGGCGATCTGGCGCGTGCCGCGGCGATCGACGACAGTATCGACGACCGCCACCGGCGGCTCGGCGAGAATGCTGGCGCTCGGCACGACGACCTCGACCTTGTCGGGACCGAGCTCCTTGATCGCGAGCAGCGCCTCGTTTTCCCACGCGAGCAGCACGTCGCCGATCTCACGTTGCACGAATGTGTTCGTGGCGCCACGCGCGCCGCTGTCGAGCACCGGCACGTGCTTGTACAGCGCGGTCACGTATTCTTCCGCCTTCTTCTGCGCGGTCGCGACCACCTGCTCGGAGGCAGGGTCGTCGAGCTTGGACCAGTCGCCGCCAAGCTCGGTGCGAAGGATCGAGCCCCACGCGGCCAGATAATTCCAGCGCGCGCCGCCCGAGGTCTTCGGATTCGGCGTGACGACGGAGACGCCGTCGCGAATCAGATCCGGCCAATCTTTGATCTGTTTGGGATTGCCCTTGCGCACCAGGAACACGATGGTCGAGGTGTACGGCGAGCTGTTGTCCGGCAGACGCTTCTGCCAGTCGGCGCCGAGCCGTTTGCCCTTGATCTGGATCGAATCGATGTCGTAAGCGAGCGCGAGCGTGACCACATCCGCGTCCAGACCATCGATGACGGCGCGCGCCTGGCTGCCCGAGCCGGCGTGCGATTGTTTGATGGTCACGCGCTGGTGATGTTCCTGCTCCCAGCGCTTCGAGAAGCTCTCGTTGAACTCGCGATACAACTCGCGCGTGGGGTCGTAGCTCACATTGAGCAAGGTCACTCGATCGCCGTCTTCGCTGCCGCCGCAACCGGCGAGCAGCGTCATCAGCGTCAGGCCGGCCGCCAACAGCAGTTTCTTGTCGAAGCGGATCATTCGGCGGCTCCCTCGCTGTCCTTGCTGGGCCGATAAACGATCATCATCGGATAGCTCGCGCCCGACGTGAACAACGCACCGAATGTGGTGCGCAGCTGCGCCGGATCGGAGACACCGAGAATCAGCATGGGATCTTGAGATTCATGCAATTGCCGCTGCAACTCATCCGCCGCCGCACCGAACCGCAATTCGGTGCGCATCTCCAGGCCATGCACGGCCTGTGCTTCGGATCGCGCATCGAGCAACGTGCGCACGCCGAACGGACGCTGCGACTCGCCGCTGGTGCCTTCGGGCAGAATGCCGACGTACACAGCTTCGGCCGCGACGTGACGTAGAAGACTCGCAGCCACCGCCAGCGTCGAGCGGCGCGCCGAATCGTCGGCCCAATGAATCAACACTCGTTGCGGCGACGAGGAATGCGTTGGCAACACCAGCACTTCGCCCGCGCCGTTCTGTAACAACCACTGCAATTGCTCCGCGGTCTTCTGACCCGCGGCAATGACGGCCACACCCGACACCGGCACGCTTGCCGGCCCATCGCATGCCACCAGCGGCGCTTCGTTGCGCTTGATGATGCGCGTCTTCATCCGACTGGCGAGCTCGACCAGGAACGGATGTTGAGACAGACGCTCGCACGATGCCTCGTCCGAACCATACGCCGTGTAGCTGGACAGCGGCGTCGGCAGCACGTGAATTCGTCGCACGCCGATAGCGACCGATTGTCCGAGGCTCACCGGGAACAACCGTTGTTCATGTTGAGTGCGCGTTACGTCGAGCAACGCCGCTGACGAGCCGTTGCCGTTCGTGCCTGAAGCCGCGATGTGAGCGTTGGCGGCGCCATCGGCCATCCGCACGCGCATGCGTTCGAACGCGCCGGTGAATACCTGCTCTTCGACGACGCCATTCGCGATGAAGTTAGTGCGAAGGTTGTCGCGCGTCGGTGCCAGCTCCACTTCTTCTGGACGCAATACCGCGACCACTTCCTGTTCGCGGCCGCCTTCGAGCTTCTCGACCCGGCGCGCATTGACCGGCGTCGCGCCGAAACGAATGCCCTGCTCGGTTTGACGAGCCAGCAGCAGATTCGCGGCACCGAGAAAGGTCGCGACGAAGCGCGTCGCCGGGCGCGCGTACAACTCGTCGGGCTTGCCGCTCTCGAGCAGTCGACCGAGATTCATCACGCCGATGCGATCGGCCATGGCGAACGCTTCTTCCTGGTCGTGCGTCACCAGCACCGTGGTGATCTTCAACTCTCGCTGCACCTGGCGGATCGTTCGACGCAATTCTTCGCGGATCTTGGCGTCGAGCGCGCCGAACGGCTCGTCGAGCAGCAACACCGGCGGCTTATGCGCGAGCGCGCGGGCAACGGCCACGCGCTGCTGCTGACCACCCGACAGCTGTGTCGGCAATCGATCGTCCATGCCTTCCAACGCCACCAGACGCAGCAGCTCCTTGCGACGCTCGCGACGCTCAGCCGACTTCATGCGCCGGACCTTGAGCGCGAACTCGATGTTCTCGCCCACGGTCATGTGTCGGAACAGTGCGTAGTTCTGGAACACCAGCCCCACGCCACGTTGCCGAGCGGACACATGCGTGACATCGTTGCCGTGCAACGCGATGCGGCCGTGATCGACGCCGGTCAAGCCAGCGATGGCGCGTAACAGGGTGCTTTTGCCGCTACCGCTCGGGCCGAGCAGGACGTAAAACTCGCCCTCGCCGACCTCCAACGACACGTCGTTGACGACCGGCGATCCCTGATACCGTTTGGTGACTTGATCGAGCGTGATGGACATACGGGCCCGGAGCTTACCGGCCGGCAGTGATAAGGTCAGTAATCGACGGGTTACAAAACGGTTATAACGTCAGAAGCGAACGACGCCGCGTCATCGCTAAAAGTTCTTAGCCGACGACCTGCAACGAGCACTTTCTTCATGGCGACTCTCCCTTCCTACGAAGCCCTCGGCTCCTTCTACTTGGGCCGCGAATTCGACGCCGAGCGCGGCGCGGACCGGTCCGACCTGCTGCTCTACGATTCGCGCGACCTGACCACGCACGCGGTCTGCGTCGGCATGACCGGCAGCGGCAAGACCGGTCTGTGCCTGGCCTTGCTCGAAGAAGCGGCCATCGACGGTGTGCCCGCGATCGCCATCGATCCCAAGGGCGATCTCGGCAACCTGTTGCTGAGCTTCCCGTCGCTGCGGCCCGAAGACTTCGCGCCCTGGATCGACGCCGGCGCCGCCGCCCGCCAGGGTCTCAAACCCGAGGAAGCGGCAACGAAGACCGCCGAGACCTGGCGCAAAGGACTCGCTGATTGGGACGAAGATGGCGAGCGAATCGCCCGGTTCCGAGACGCTGTGGACCTCGCGATCTACACGCCCGGCAGCGAGGCGGGGCGTCCGCTCTCCGTTCTTCAGTCCTTTACGGCGCCCCCCGAAGAGCAGCGTCTCGATAGCGGCGCCTTGCGCGAGCGTATCAGTGCCACTGTCGGCGGTTTGCTCGGGCTGGCGGGCATTCAGGCCGATCCGTTGCAAAGTCGTGAGCACATTCTCCTGTCGACGTTGTTCGAGCAGACCTGGAGCGCCGGCCGCGATCTATCGCTGGCGGCGCTGATCCAGGGCATCCAGAAGCCGCCCTTCGACAAGGTCGGCGTGTTCGACCTCGAGACCTTCTATCCCGCGAAAGAGCGCATGCAGCTGGCGATGGCGCTCAACAACTTGATCGCCGCACCGAGCTTCGCGCCGTGGATGAAAGGCGAGCCGCTCGACGTGCAGCGCTTGTTGTTCACGGCCGACGGCAAGCCGCGCGTTTCTGTGATTTCGATCGCGCATCTCGGCGACGCCGAGCGCATGTTCGTGGTGACGCTGTTGCTGGGTGAGATCGTCGCGTGGATGCGGCGTCAGTCCGGCACGTCGAGCTTGCGTGCACTCCTTTATATGGACGAGATCTACGGCTACTTCCCGCCGACGTCCATGCCGCCCTCGAAGCCGCCGCTGCTTACGTTGATGAAGCAGGCGCGTGCGTTTGGATTGGGCGTCGTGCTGGCGACGCAAAACCCGGTCGATCTCGATTACAAGGGATTGTCGAATGCCGGTACCTGGTTCATCGGGCGCTTGCAGACCGAGCGTGACAAGGCGCGCGTGATCGATGGTTTGCTGGGCGCGGATGGCGAAGGGTTGGATAAGGCTCAGCTGGTGAAGTTGCTCGCGAACCTGGGCAATCGTGTGTTCCTGATGCGTAACGTGCACGACGCCGCGCCGGTGTTGTTCAGAACGCGCTGGACGTTGTCGTATCTTCGCGGCCCGCTGACGCTGCAGGAGATTGCGAAGCTGTCGCAGTCGGCGCCGAGTTCTTCCTCCCGCTCCCCGTCTCCGGACCAGCCGAGCGGACGAAAAAATATCGATGCTGTCGCGGAAACAAGCCGAGCTTCGGGTGCGAACGCTGCATCGGACAAGCCCGTCGTGCCCGCCGGTATCGACGAGCTGTATCTCGAAACGTCGCAGGAAGGATCTCCGAGGTATCTACCCCGCGTTCTCGGCGTCGCCCGTTTGCATTTCGTCGACAAGACCGCCGGGCTCGATGTTTGGGAAACCCGCTCGCTGATCGCGCCGCTTGCCGACAACGGCTCGGATGTCGACTGGTCGCAAGCCGACGTCGGCGCCGATCTACAGAAACAACTTTCCAGTTCGCCGCCACCGAACGCGCGCTATGCCGATATTCCGGCGGCGCTGCTGCGAGCTCAGAATTATCGTTCGTGGCAGAAGGAGCTTGCGACTCATCTGTATTCGAGCGCCGAGCTGTCGATATTCCATTGTCCGGCCATCGGCCAGTCCGTCGCACCCGGGGCGAGCGAAGGGGATTTCCGCGCCAAACTCGGCCTGGCATTGCGCGAGAAGCGCGATGCCGAGATCGAGAAGTTGCGAAAGAAATATGCGCCGAAGCTGGCCACGCTTCAGGATCAACTGCGGCGCGCCGAAGAGCGTGTCGAGCGGGAACGCTCCGATCTGTCCCAACAAAAGATGCAGGCCGCGATCTCTGTCGGCACTTCCATTCTCGGCGCACTCTTCGGCCGCAAGGCCATCAGCGTCAGCAACGCCCAACGCGTCGGCAGCGCTGCGCGCAGCGCGGGGCGCCTCGGGAAGGAAAGCAACGACATCGATCGCGCGGAAGAGAACCGCGAAGTGATTCAGCAGCGACTGACGGAAATGCAAAACGAGCTCGAGGCCGAAGTGAGCCGCCTGCGCACCGAGCTCGACCCCGCCACGGTCTCCATCGACCAGACCGCCGTCAAACCCCGCAAGACCGACATCGACATCCGCACCGTCGCCCTACTCTGGATTCCCCGCTAACCCGCCGCCGGCCCTCGCGGGCCGGCACCATCCTCCGCACCCGCGCGAGCACGCGAAAGATAACATCACTGCTGGCTAGCCCATCCAACCCAGCCCTGCGGGCCGCGGCGGCAATACAAATGAAGTACTGCTGCCGAGGACAACACCTCCGGGCCGGCGCGCGCACGCGAGAAAAAGCAGGCCGCTGGAACGAGCGCGAATGTTTCCGATTACTGCATCCGAAACGTTTCGAACGCCTCCGCCGGCACGGCTTTCAAAATCACCTCCGGTCCCTGCCGCAAAATATCCTTCGAGATCTCGCCCGCCAGCATCGACTGCGTCGGGTTCGACAGCGACTGTCGGAGCAGACCGAGCATCTTCGGCCCGGCCACCAGCACCAGCCGATCGAACTCGTTGCGCGCCCGATCAGTCTCGATCTTCCTCGCCACTTCCTTGGCAAACAACGTCAACTCATGTTGCACGGTGCTCTTCTCGCCCGTGACGCCATGGTGGTGTCCTTCCACTCCGCCCATGCCATGACTGACCCCGTTGCTGCCGCCGTAGCGGCGGCCGGGGCGGTCCGTTTCCAGCTCAATGTCTCTTTTGCCGCTCCTGTCATTGTGTAGCGAACCGCGTTCGATCATGGGGGACCGGGGCGTCACGGCATCGAAAAAGCTCGCCTGGCGTTCATCGGCCACGACAATGCGTACATTCATGATTGCTCCTTACGAAACGGCAAACAACGGCAAAACCCCCTCCGCCATCCCGACGGAGGGGGTCAACGACAACAGACCCGAGATGTTTTCGTCATCGCGGCCCGACTAATTCACGTCGGAAGCCACGCTCGATTGACGGTCCGTGAAGATCATTTCGACGCGGCGGTTGCGCTGCCGGCCGGCGGCGTTATCGTTGCTGGCGATCGGCATTTCCATGCCCTTGCCGACGGCGACGATCTGATTCGAATTCACACCGCGTTCCAACAATGCGGTCCGCACCGCATCCGCACGACGCTCCGACAGGGCTTGATTCAACTCCGCGGAGCCCGTGCTATCCGTGTGACCTTCGATGGTCACTTTCCGATCCGGCGATTCCTTCAACACGCTCGCAACCCGATCCACCGTGTTATAGGCGCCCGGCTTCAAGGTCGCCTTGCCCGTATCGAACAGCACGTCGCCCAAAGTGAGCACCATGCCTCGATCGGTCTTCTTGGCGCGCATGTCGGAGAGCTCCTGCTCCAACGTGCTGGCGCGACGTTCAGCGGCTTTCGCCTGCGCTTCGCGAGCATCGGCCAACACGGCCTGGCGCTCGGCGGTACCCTTTGCGATCTCGTCACGTGCCTGCGCCGTGAGGATCTTCTCATTGGCGATCTGGGCGTTGCGTGACGCCACTTGCGCCTCGAATTGAATGTCACCGATCTTGGCGCCCTCGTCGGCCAGCTTGTTGGCGCGATCGAGCGACTTGCGTGCATCAGAAACATTGCTCGCGGCCACGCCCGCGCGCGGCGAAGCTTCCACTTGCGGGACCACTGCACGCGCCACTTCCAAATCTTCGACTCGCGGTGGCGTCGAGCTGCACGCGGCGAGCACACTGGCAGCGGCAGCGGTCAACAACAGATTGTGTGAACGGTTCATAATCCTTCTCCGGCGGTTAACGCACCTGCTGCCCGATCTACTGTTCGCTTACCGGGGACCCTTTGGACACTGCATCTCGCAATTGTTGAATGCTCGCCGTCAGCTCGTCGGCTGCCTTGCGAGCCGCCGCGCTTTGTGACTTAGAGACCGCCAGCTCGGAATCGAGCTGCGCCAATTGCGCATAGCGTTGGGCCTTCTGGTCTTCCTTCTTGTTCACAGCCAACTTGGCCTGATCCAGATTGTCTTTGGCTCGTTGCAACTCGATTGCGCCGGCCTCCGAGTTGCCGATGGCCTGCTGCGCCTGCTGAAAAGAGGTCTCGCTGCGAGCGACGCGTTCCCTGGTCACTTGGGAAACACTGCTACACCCCGCGAGCACACCGGCGACGAGCACCCCCAGCAGCGGTAGCGCGGTCCGGAAGTTCGGAGTTCTCATATTGCCTCCACGGGTATGGCATTGGTTTTCAGTGGTCCGAAAACGCGCCATTCGTCAGCGTGGTTCCAGGCGGCAACATGCCCTGTTTCTCCGCACCGGAGGCGCTGCCGAAGGTTCCGCTGTTGCAGTCCGCAGGCAGACGCCCGACACTGCCGTCCATCGCAGCGGAGCAATGCATGCAGTCAGCGGCTCGGGATTCGGTTTATTTCTGGTCACGTCTGTTTTTGACCGGCGTTCTTGCCACGCTCGGCGCCTGCGGCCGGCCGGTGGATGAACCACAAGCCGGCAACTATCGCGCCACCCTGCAATTGCCCGGTGGTGAGACACCGTTCGGTCTGGCAGTGGCCGAAGAAAACAAACGCTTCGTTTTGTACTTATCGAATGCGACCGAGCGTACTCGCGTCGAGAACGTGACACTTGCCGATGGCGAGCTGAAGGCAGTGTTTCCAGGTTATGAGAATTCGTTGCAAGCCCGCATGTATCGCGATCGGCTCGCGGGCGCCGTCACGCTCATCAAGGCCGGCGGTAAGGAACAAGTGATTCCTTTCGAGGCCCGACTGCAGGGCAAGGACGAAGCGACGTATCGTTTTTATAAGGACTCGCTGACGGACAACGCGGATCTGGCCGGTCGTTGGAGCATGACCTTGACCGGCGACGACGGCAAAAGCGATCCGGCCGTCGCCATCTTCGAGCAGCAGCACGATCGCGTGACCGGCACCGTGATGACGCCCACCGGCGATCATCGCTTTCTCGAAGGTCAGGTGCATGGCGAGGAAGCCCAACTGTCCACGTTCGCCGGCGGGCTCGCGTATCTGTACAAGGTGAAAGTGAATCAGCACGGCGAGCTGGAAGGCGAGATGTGGCAGGGACTGGCGTCGCACTCGAAGGTAAAGGCCCGACGCGACGAAAACGCCACGCTCGACGGCCAGGGACCGAGCACCGAGCTGAAGGATGAGACCGCCCGCTTCGATTTCACTTTTCGAGATCAGGATGGCAACGCAGTCTCGCTGCACGACCCGCGATTTCGAAACAAGGTGGTCGTCGTGACGCTCGGCGGCAGCTGGTGCCCGAACTGTCACGACGAAGCGGCGTTCCTGGTGCCGTTCCATGAGGAATATCAATCCAAGGGCGTCGAGATCGTCGCACTGATGTTCGAGCGTCACGGCGAGTTCGATCGGGCGGCGCAGGCCGTGCGTGGCTATCGCAAGGATCTCGGAATCAAGTTCACGACACTCATCGCCGGCGTCTCGGAGACCGATGAGGCCAGCAAGGCATTACCGACGCTCACCGGGATCTATGGTTACCCAACCACCATCGTCGTGGATCGCACCGGTAAGGTGCGCGACATCCATGTAGGCTTCTCCGGCCCGGCCACCGGCAGGCACTACGAAGAGTACGTGGCGGAGTTTCGCGGTCTCATCGATTCGCTGCTGACCGAACCTGGCCCGCCGCCGTCTGGTTGAAGGCCCCTCGACGAATCCGAGTGGCTGCGTGCCGGAACGGAAGAGCACCGTGCAGGAGCCTCGCGCCGCGTATACATCGACTGTCGATGGCGAGGTACGGTTTGGGAACGATAGACATGCTATTTTTCCTACATGGAAGGACAAGGCGAAGCAGCGGCGGACATCATCACTGGCGGCGTGATCGCTCGCGCGATCGAGCCCGCCGCGGGCGAATCCAAGGAACACAAGCACGGCCCCTGTCGTAACTGTGGCGCCCCCGTGACCGGCGCTTACTGCGCCAACTGCGGCCAATCCACCCGTATCCATCGCAGCCTGGTCTCCCTGGGCCATGACATCCTGCACGGCGTGTTCCATTTCGAAGGCAAGGTCTGGCACACCGTGCCGGAGCTGCTGTTTCGCCCGGGCCGGTTGACGCGCCGTTATATCGACGGCGAGCGCGCCAAATTCGTTTCGCCCATGGCGCTGTATCTGTTCATCGTGTTCCTGATGTTCGCGGTGATTCCGTTCACCGGCGGCGAGTTCCTGAACGAGGAGGACGTTAGCGCCGCCGATCCGCTCGGCGTCGGCCGGGAGTTCAAGGAAAACGTCAAAGCCAACATCGAACGCCTCGACGGACAGATCGAGGAGGCTCGGGAACGGCTCTCGGAGTCCGAGCTGAGCGCCGAAGAACGCCAGAAACTCAAGGAGCACATCGCCGCCTTGAAGTCGACGCGCGAAGCCAACCGGGCCATGATCAGAGGCGACTGGAAGGACATCGTGAAGTTCGCCGAAGAGCAGCGACGGAACGCTCAAGCGAGCGGTGCCGAGCCCCCTGCGGCCGCCGCACCCGAGGAGAAGCCCGGCAACACGGAGAGCCGCATCAAAGGCGCCATCGAGCAGGCGAGCGGCAATCCCGCGCTACTCGCGTACAAGCTCAAAACCACCGGATATAAGTTTTCCTGGGCGCTGATTCCCCTGAGCGTGCCGTTCATGTGGCTGTTGTTCTTCTGGCGGCGAGACATTCACGCCTACGACCACGCCATCTTCGTCACCTACTCGATCAGCTTCATGATGCTGTTCGCCACCATCGTGACCCTGCTCCTCGATCTGGGGGTGAGCGAATGGATCTGGGGCACGGCGATCGCCATCGTGCCGCCGCTGCATCTCTACAAGCAGTTGCGGGGGGCTTATGGAGTTTCGCGCTTCGGGGCCTGGGTACGGCTGTTCCTGCTCTCCATCATGATCACCTTCGTGCTGGCGCTGTTCGGGGTGATCCTGGTCGCGGTCGGCATGTCGGGCTAACCACGCTTCGCAATCGGACCGGCGCGGCGGCAATATAACGACATGGCATTACGAGCAGGCATCCTCGGGTTCGGCGTCGCGGGCCGGTATTTTCATGCACCGTTGCTGCGGGCCGCCGGCTTCTCGATCCCAGCGGTCGTGACCAGCAAGCCCGTGCCCGCGCAGGAATATCTTGGCGACGTCGATGTCCTCGCCACAGCCGATGAGTTGCTCGCGCGCAAAGACATCGACATGGTCACGATTGCCTCGCCGAGCCCATTGCACGTATCGCATGCGGCTGCGGCTCTGCGCGCCGGCAAACATGTCGTGGTGGACAAGCCGCTCGCTCCGACCGCCGCCCAAGTCAGCGAGCTCGAGCAACTGGCGATCCAATACAAGCGCAAGCTGTCGGTGTTCCAGAACCGTCGTTGGGATAGCGACTTCCTGACGCTGAAAAAGCTCATCGCGCAGGGACGGCTCGGCAAGATCAATGCCTTTCACGCCCGCTGGGATCGTTTCCGGCCGCAGGTCACCGACCGCTGGCGCGAGCGCGACGAGCCGGGCAACGGCATTCTTTATGATCTGGGCACGCACCTGATCGATCAAACATTGCAGCTGTTCGGGCCACCCGAGTGGCTGTATGCCAATGTTTTCAGTCAACGCGAGAACAGCGAGACGGTCGACGGCTTCGAGATTCTGCTCGGCCAGGGCTCATTGCGCATGACGCTCGGCGTCAGCCTGGTATGTGCCGACGGTGGCTATCGGTATCGCGTCAACGGCTCGCAGGCTTCGTTCTTGAAAGCGGGTTTGGATCAACAGGAAGCGCAACTGCGCGCCGGGGTCGAGCCCGACGAGCACTACTTCGGCACCGAGCCGACCGAGCAATGGGGCACGTTGGTTCACGGCGCGACCGGTCAGCGCGAGGTCATTACGCCCGAGACCGGACGATGGGTAAGGTTTTACGAAGGCATGCGCGAGGCCATCGAGCACGACGGACCGGTCCCGGTGTCAGCCGCGCAGGCGTATGACACAATCCGTGTCATCGAGGCCGCGCTCACCAGCAGCGCCATGGGTTGTCGCATCGACCTGCAGCCCGCCGCGCCTCTCGTCAGCCGCTGAAGAATCCGCCATGCCATCGTTCGATATCGTTTCCGAGCTCGATGCCCACGAAGTGAGCAATGCCGTCGACCAGGCCAACCGCGAAGTCGGCACGCGGTTCGACTTCAAGGGCACGGATGCCAGGTTCGAGCTGAAGGATCTGGTCATCACCTTGCACGCCAAGGCCGAGTTCCAGCTCAAGCAGATGCTCGACATCCTGATGCTCAAGCTGTCCAAGCGCGGCATCGATGTTGCGTGCACCAAGGTCGAAGATCCGGTCGTGCTCGGCCAGTCGGCCCACCAGGTCGTGACCTTGCGCGAAGGCATCGAAAGCGAGCTGGGCAAGAAGCTGCAGCGACTGATCAAGGATTCAAAGCTGAAAGTGCAGGCGGCGATTCAGGACAAGCAGGTGCGCGTCACCGGCAAGAGCCGAGACGATCTGCAGGAAGTGATCCGACTGGCGCGTAACGCCAAGCTCGACATGCCGCTGCAGTTCAAGAACTTCCGGGACTAGCCTCATCGGGATACGACTGCCAGTCTTTCGCGACGATCAATCGAGCGCCGCGACCGAACGTCATATAAGACCACGCCCACTGCACCAGCACCGACAAGCGATTGCGAAAGCCGCTCAGTCGGTAGATGTGGACCAATAACCAGAACCACCACGCCGGCACGCCGCTCAGCTTCCAGCCGCGAAACTCGCTGATCGCGCGGCTGCGTCCGATGGTCGCCATCTGGCCGAAGTCCACATATTTGAATGCCGGTCGCGTCATCACGCCGCTGCCGCTGACTTCTTTTCGGATGATGTCGGCCGCGTAGATCCCTTCCTGCATGGCGACCAGCGCAACACCCGGCAGCGGACGACCATCCGGACCGGCGCGGCTCGACAGATCGCCGACGACAAACACTTCCGGATGACCTTCGATGGTCAGATCCGGTTTCGTGATCACCCGACCCGCTTGATCGACCGGCGCGCCCAGCGTACGACCGATATCGGCCGCACGAACGCCGGCTGCCCAAAGCACGGTGGCGGCCGCGATCTTTTCATTGCCGATCACGACGCCTTCGGAAGTCACATCGGTCACGCGCGCGCCCGTCCAGACTTGCACGCCCAAAGATTCCAAGTCTCGCATGGCGCGCGACGCGAGCTTGTCATCGAAGCTCGCAAGAATCCTCGGGCCCGCTTCGACCAGCATCACGCGCGTCTGGCGCGGATCGATACTGCGGAAATCACGAGCGAGCGTGAAGCGGCTCATTTCGCCGATCGCGCCGGCCAGCTCGACGCCCGTCGGGCCACCGCCGATGACGATGAATGTGAGCTGTCGTCGCCGCTCCTCGGGATGCGTTTCGCGCTCGGCGATCTCGAACGCTTCGAGCACGCGACGGCGAATTTCGGTCGCTTGCGGCAGGGTCTTCAGACCCGGCGCGTGCTCTTCCCATTCTTCATGGCCGAAGTAGGCGTGCTGAGCACCACAGCCGAGCAGCAGATAGTCATACGGAATGTCGCCAACATCCGTGACGACCTTGCGCTGGTCCACATCGACGCTCTGCGCCGTCGCCTTCAACACCCGGATGTTTCGATCCTTGGCGAGCAGGCTGCGGATGGGCACCGCGATGTCGGCCGGACTGAGCGCGGCCATCGCGACTTGATACAACAGCGGCTGGAACAGGTGATGATTCTCGCGATCGATCACCGTGACCGCGACGCCGGCAACATTGCCCAGTCGTTTCGCGGCGTTCAGGCCGGCGAACCCGGCACCGACGATCACGACACGCTTATCGCTCATTTATCCGGAAGCCCCGCCGATGTCCAAAGCACTCTGGCGCGGCTCGATATGACCGGCCGCCCATTCGATGATGGGGGCGACGCGAGGCGAAACCAATCGCATCGCTTGCGCGCGGTCGACCCAACGAAATTCGTTGTGCTCGGCGCGGCCCAGCGCTTCGATCACGGGCAGGGAGACTTCGGCGGTCCGAGTCTTGGCGAGGTAATACCGCGCGACCTTGCCCCGGCTGTACGGGTTGGTCTGGGTGTAGATCTCACCCCAGGCGAAGTCCAGATCCTCGATCAGGGTCTCTTCGCGCACTTCGCGGATGGCGGCGGCCAACGGTTCTTCGCCGGGCTCGACCATGCCTTTGGGAAAGTCCCAGTGGTTGTAAGCCCGCAATAACAGGTAAAGCCAGCCCTCGTGAGTCTCACGAATCACAACCACGCCGGCGGACAATCTCGTGGGGCGGGGGGACATGGCGGCAAGTATAGCCGCCAGTCCGGATTCTCACACGCTGGCCGCGGCAGCGGCTGAGGCCGCGTGATATTCCAGCACACCGGCGACAGCGTGGATCACCGACGCGATGCGCACCGCGCTCTGGATCTGCTCGCGGCTGATGCCACCTTCACGCAGTTTCTTCTCGTGCGAGGTGATGCACATACCGCAACCATTGACGGCCGACACCGCCAGCGACAGCAGCTCGAAATCGAGCTTGTCGATGCCCGGGTTGCCGATGATGTTCATGCGCAGCCGGGCCGGCATGGTCGAATACTCGCCGTCTTCCACCAGGTGGAGAAAGCGGTAATAAATGTTGTTCATGCCCATGATGGCAGCCGCGGCACGCGCGCCATTCACGTACGCGTCGTCGAGGTGCGGCTTCGCCCACGTCTCGATCGCAAGCGTGAGGTGTGGGTTGCGGGCGGCGATCGCGGTCGACAAGGCGACGGCGGCGATCTGCTTTTCAGTCAGGCCGGGAGCGCCCTGGGGAGTGAGCACGCTGCCGATGTTGAGCTTCAGATCGCGCGCGTAATCCGGCAGCTGATCGCGGATCGTATCGAGAGACATTACTTTACCTCCAGCATTGGGCTTCGAGCTGTGAGACACCGGCGCGGAGCAATCCGCGCCGGCATCGATCATCAAGCGATTAGCGCTGTGGCTCAGGCGGCCTTCAGCGTGTCTTCGCCCTTCTTCCAGTTGCAGGGGCACAGCTCGTCGGTCTGCAGAGCATCGAGCACGCGCAACACTTCTTCAGGGCTGCGGCCGACGTTCAGGTCGGTGACGTACGCGAAGCGGATCACACCCTGCGGGTCGACGATGTATGTCGCGCGCTGAGCGACACCGGCTTCCGCGTCGAGCACACCGAGCGCCGAGGTCAGCTCGCGCTTGATGTCCGACAGCATCGGGAACGGCAGGTTACGCAGCTCTTCCTTGTCCTTGCGCCACGCGAGGTGCACGAACTCGGAATCGGTGCTCACGCCGTAGACCACCGCGTCACGGTCCGCGAATTCCTTGTTGAGCTTGCCGAACGCGGCAATCTCGGTCGGGCACACGAAGGTGAAATCCTTCGGCCAGAAGAACACGATCTTCCACTTGCCGCCGTTGCTGTTCGAATCGAACGGCTGGAACGCGTTGCTCAGATCGTTCGACACCACGCCGGTCAGCGAGAACTGCGGGAATTTTTGTCCGACACCTAACATGAATACTCCTCCATCATCAAAAAATTAGCGCTGGCTTTGGGCTGGGCGCGGTTTGCAATCGATGTGCCTCATCGAGCGCGCCCGGCGGCGGCCCTCTGTGGCGACGGATGCAATTATGCGGGCTGAGCCCGCAATCGCCAATCGATTGTTCCGGGAATTTTGATAGACTGTGCCTATGAGCCAATTTTACTCGACCCGGGTGATCCGGCCATGAATCTGCGCGATCTGCGTTACTTCGTGGCGCTCGCCGACACCAAGCACTTCGGCAAAGCTGCGGAGCGCTCCTTCGTCAGCCAGCCGACGTTGTCGGCGCAGCTGAAAAAACTGGAAAACTACCTCGGCGTGCAATTGATCGAGCGACAGCCCCGCCGGGTGACGCTGACCGAGACCGGCGCGAAGATCCTACCGCTCGCCCGTCGCATCCTGCAGGAAAGCGACGAGATCATCTCGCTGGCCCGTAACGAACATGATCCCTTATCGGGGAAACTCAAGCTCGGCCTGATCCCGACCATCGGACCGTATCTGTTGCCGCTGGTGGCGCGCCGGCTGCGCAAACAGCTGCCGCAGTTGAAACTGATGCTGTACGAATACCAGACGCAACAGCTCCTGGAAAAATTGCGCGATGGCGAGATCGAAGTCGCGATCCTCGCGCTGCCCGTGCCGATGGACGGGCTGGAAGCGCGCGAGCTGTATCGGGAGGATTTCAACGTCGCGGTCCCGAACAATCATCCGCTGGCGAAGAAGTCGCACATCAAGCTCGACGACCTGGCCGGCGAGACGCTGCTGTTGCTCGAGGACGGACATTGTCTGCGCGATCAGGCGCTGGACGTGTGCAGCCGGATCGATGTGAAAGAGAACGAGGACTATCGCGCCACCAGTCTGGAAACATTGCGCCAGATGGTCGCCGCGGGACTGGGCATCACACTGCTCCCCGATCTCGCGACGCGCGGGCCGTTCGGTTCCGGCCAGGGGCTCGCGGTAAAGGAATTCGCGCGACCGATACCGACCCGGACGGTAGGTGCGGTGTGGCGCAAGAGCACGTCGCGCACGGCAGCGATCGACGCCATGTGCGATGTCATCAAATCGGCCATGTCGGAATAAGCTGGGTGAGCCCATGACTCGCGCGCTACGCAATCTTGTTCTCGCCGCGTTCGTAGTGATCGCCGGCGGTTGCAACTCCTCCGGCCCGGCCGTGAACGTGGAAGACGCCTGGGCCAATGCGACGCCCGCGGGCGCCACGATCGGCGCCGTGTATCTGAAGATCACGAGCAAGGAAGCGGACACGCTGCTGTCCGCAACCACCACCGTGGCCGATCACATCGAAATGCATACCAACAGCGAAGAGAACGGCATGATGCAGATGCGGCCGCTCGCGAAGGTCCCCTTGGCGGCGGGCAAGACGTTCACCTTCGCGCCGGGCGGCGCGCATTTCATGCTGGTGGATCTGCGTCAGCCGCTCACCGCCGGCCTGCGCTTCCCGATGACCCTGGAGTTCGAGCACGCGCCGGCGCAGACGATTCAAGTGCAGGTCGTTGAACTCGGCAGCCGCTAAGGGCGTTTAGCTACATGTCCAATCCGCCCGCCCTCCCCAGCCCCGCCGACCTGCACGAAGACCAGATCATCGCGTTATTGCGGTCGGGGGCGCATGCGGCGTTGCTGAGCGCCTATTTCGGCGAGGCCGAGTATCGAGAGTTGACTCAACTGGCGAAGATCGCGGCCACCCGTAGCAACGGTCGCGGCGAGGTGGTGTTCATTCTGCCCGGCATCATGGGGTCGCGGCTGGGCTCGTCCCAGCGACGCACGACTTCCTTGCTCTGGTTGCATCCGATGGCGATCGCGCAGGGCGGGCTGTCGCAGCTGGCACTGCCGGCGGGCAAATCGTTGCGAGCGCTGGGCGTGATGCTTCCGGGTTACCTGAAACTGCGACTGTCGCTGGAGATCGCAGGATTCGTGCCGGTGTTTCATCCGTTCGACTGGCGTTCGGATCTGGAAACACTGGCGCGCGCGCTGCTGCGAGCCATCGAGAAATCCGGCGCCCGCAAAGTGCACATCGTGGCGCACAGCATGGGCGGACTGGTCGCCCGAATCGCATTGGGAAACGACCGCAACGGGCGAATTCAACGCCTGGTGCAACTGGGCGCGCCGAACCAGGGATCGTTCGCGCCGGTTCAAGCGCTGCGAGGCGCATACCCTACGGTTCGCAAAATCGCCGCGCTCGATCACTTCAGCACGGCGGAAGAACTGGCGCGCACCGTGTTCCTCACATTGCCCGGGCTTTATCAAATGCTGCCGTCGGTGCTGACGGCCGACGAGCCGAATCTGTTCGATCCGGCGCAGTGGCCGCGGGACGATCTGGTGCCCGATGCCACGATGCTGAATCGTGCATACAAGGTTCGCAGTCGCATGCCGCCGGCGGATGAACGCTGCGCGGTCATCGTCGGCACCCATCAGGAAACGGTCACGTCACTCAGATTGCGCGATGACGGCTTCGAATATTCCGTCCGCCGCGATGGCGACGGCACCGTGCCGCTGGCTCGCGCGCTCTGGGAAGGCGCGGATACCTGGTTCGTTCCGGAGAATCACGGCGCGCTCACCAACAACAACGAAGTGCTGGCGGCGGTTACGAATATCCTCAAGGAAGGCAAGACCCTGCGACTTTCCACCACGCGCCCGGCGCCCTCGAGCGATATCGTTCGCACCGTCAGCGATGCCGAGTTGCGCGCGGCCGCCACCCATAAAGTGCACTGGGATCGTCTGACACTCGATAGCCGACGACGCATTCTCGATCCGATCATTACGCCGGAGTTCAGCTCGGCGGTCCCGGTGGTGCCCCGCACTGCTTAGGTGTACCCTAGCTCATCGATCGAGTTATCACCGCGCCGGCAACGTTTCGGCGCAGTGTCGTCGTGATAGGGGGCTAAGTAACGGTGCAACCAACCGATACTGCGAATCCTGACTATTATCATCGCGTCGTCGATTGCCAATGGGCATGTCCCGCCCATACAGACGTTCCCGAATATATCCGCTTGATTGCGCAGGGGCAGTTCACGGCCGCTTACCTGGTCAACCGTGAATCCAACGTTTTCCCCGGCATTCTCGGTCGCGTGTGCGACCGGCCTTGCGAACCTGCCTGCCGACGCGGCCGCGTCGAACAGGAACCCGTCGCCATCTGTCGCTTGAAACGTGTCGCCGCCGATCATCGCGACGACGTTCGTCCGTACCTGCCCAAAGCCCCGGCTGGCAAGAATGGCAAACGCATCGCCTGCATCGGCGCCGGACCGGCCTCGCTCACCGTTGCAAACGATCTCATGCCGCTGGGTTACGAAGTCACGATCTTCGAAAAGTGGCACACGCCCGGCGGACTGATGCGCACGAATATTCCGTCGTTTCGTCTTCCCGAGCAGGTGCTCGCGGAGGAGATCGGCTACATCGTGGATCTGGGGGTGGATCTGCGTCTGGGCTCACCGGTGACGAGCATGAAACAACTGCTCGCGACCGGTGAGTTCGACGCCATCTTCGTCGGCAGTGGCGCACCCAAGGGCAAAGATTTGAATCTGCCCGGACGCCAAGATCCGGCCGCCGCAGCACATATTCATATCGGCATCGACTGGCTGGAGTCCGTCGCCTTCGGTCACGTGAAGAACATCGGCCGGCGAGTGTTGATCATCGGTGTCGGCAACACCGCGATGGATTGCTGCCGCACTTCGCTACGACTCGGCGCCGAGGACGTGAAAGTCATGGCCCGCAAACCGCGTGGCTTCTTCAAAGCCTCCGAGTGGGAGCTGGAAGATGCCGAGGCCGAGAACGTCGAGATCGTCGTGAATCATGCGCCCAAGGCCTTCATCATCGAAGGCGGCCGGCTCACCGGCATGCGCTTCGACGTGATGGAGTACGATCTGGACGCCACGGGCCGCATTACCGCCGAGCGCGTGATCGGCGAAAAGATTCTGGCGTGCGACGACGTGATTCTGGCCATCGGGCAAGAGAATGCGTTCCCCTGGATCGAGAACGATCTGGGCATCGAGTTCGATCAATGGCACGTTCCCAAGGTGAACACGGCCACGTTCCAATCGAGCCGGCCCGAGGTTTTCTTCGGCGGCGACGCGGCGTTCGGACCGAAGAACATCATCTGGGCAGTGGAGCACGGCCACCAGGCCGCCATCTCCATTCATAAGCATTGCCAAGGCCAGGACGTGACGCAGCGGCTGCCGCGCACGCTGAACCTGTCGAGCCGCAAGATGGGCCTGCATGAATGGGCCTACAAGAACGATTACAACCCGGTCGAGCGGCGCCTGATGCCGCACGTCGATCTGAAGGAACGTTTCAAGAAGATCAACATCGAAGTGGAGCTGGGTTTCACCGCCGAGCAAGCCGCCGCCGAGGTGCAGCGCTGCCTGAATTGCGACGTACAGACGGTGTTCGATGCCCGCCTTTGTATCGAATGCGATGCCTGCATCGACATCTGCCCGGTGGACTGCCTCACGATGACACCGAACGGTGCGGAAGCGGAGCTGCGCCAGCGTTTGAAAGCACCTTCCTTACGCGTCACGCAGCCCTTGTTTGTTTCCGCGCCGTTGCAACATACGGCGCGGGTCATGGTCAAAGACGAAGACGTCTGCGTACATTGCGGACTGTGCGCCGAGCGCTGCCCAACGGCGGCGTGGGATATGCAGAAGTCGAAAATCCGCATTCCTTATGCGAGCGACGAGACCACCCCATGCAGCACGCAGCCAGCCAAGATCCGCCGGACCGGCTAAACGATTTCGTCATCAAGCTCGCCAACGTCAACGGCACCGGCTCCGCCAGCGCCAACACGCTGTTGATGAAATCCCTGTTCCGGATGGGCATTCCGGTCATGGGCAAGAACTATTTCCCCTCCAATATCCAGGGGCTGCCCACCTGGTATGAGATCCGCATTTCGCGCGACGGCTATGTCGCTCGCTCCGGCCGCATCGATTTCATGGTCGCGATGAACGCAGAGACCTATGCGAAGGACGTGAAGGAAGTCAGCTCCGGCGGTTATCTGCTCTACGACTCGACTTGGCCCCGGCCCGCGCTGCTGAAGCGAGACGACATCACCATCCTCGGTGTGCCGCTGGCTCGCATTTGTAACGAGACGTTTCAGGGCGTACGCGCGCGCATCCTGCTGAAGAACATTGTCTATGCCGGCGTGCTGGGTGCGCTGCTGGACATCGAGATCGACGTCATGCGCTCGTTGCTCGGCGAGAGCTACGCGAACAAGAAGTCGCTGCTCGAGTCCAACGTCAAAGCGCTGGAGCTGGGCTACAACTACGCCAAGGAACATTTCCAATGCCCGCTGCCGCTGCGCGTGTCGCGCATGAACAAGACGGCCAATCACATCATGATCGACGGCAACACGGCAGCCGCACTCGGCTGCATGTACGCCGGCGCGACCGTTGGCGCGTGGTATCCCATCACGCCATCGACCTCACTGATGGACGGCTTCAAGAGCTTCTGCCAGAAATGGCGCATCGATCCCGAGAGCGGTAAACGGAACTTCGTCATCATTCAATGCGAAGATGAGCTGGCCGCGATCGGCACCGTGATCGGCGCGGCATGGAATGGCGCGCGCTCGTTCACACCGACCAGCGGCCCGGGCATTTCCTTGATGAACGAGTTCATCGGGCTGGCGTATTACGCCGAAGTACCGGCGGTGATCTTCGACATCCAGCGCGTGGGCCCGTCGACAGGCATGCCGACGCGGACTCAGCAGTGCGATCTCATGCTCGCCGCGTACGCCTCGCACGGCGATACGCGTCACGTGCTGCTGTTCCCCAACAGCCCGGAAGAATGTTTCTACATGGCGGTCCACGCCTTCGATCTCGCCGAGCGCCTGCAAACGCCCGTGTTCGTCATGTCCGATCTCGACATCGGCATGAATGATTGGATGTGTCCGGACCTGAAATGGGACGACAACTACGTGCCCGATCGCGGCAAGGTGCTCAGCCAGGAGCAGCTCGAGCAGATCGACAAGTTCTACCGCTACTTCGACAAGGACGGCGACGCGATTCCTTATCGCACGCTGCCGGGCACGCATCCCAAGGGCGCGTATTTCACACGCGGCTCGGGTCACACTCAGTATGGCGGTTATACCGAGGACTCGACCGAATATCAGATCGTGCTCGATCGACTGAAGCGCAAGTTCGATACGGCCAAGACGCTGGTGCCCAAGGCCGTCGTCGATGGCCGGGGTTCAACCAACCTCGGCCTGGTGTCTTTGGGGAGTTGCGACGGAGCCGTCCGTGAAGCGCTCGACCTGCTACGACGGCGCGGCGTACAGATCGACTACATGCGAGTGCGAGCCTTTCCGTTCGGCCAGGAGGTCGAGGATTTCCTCGCCGCTCATTCGCGGATCTTCGTGGTCGAGCAAAACCGCGACGCTCAGCTGCGCAGCTTACTGACGTTGGAAACGGCAGTGGACAAAGCGAAGCTGCATTCCATCCTGCACTACAGTGGCTTGCCGATGTCGTCGACCGTGATGGTCGAGGGCGTGCTGGCCGGCGTGCCCGAACAGCGCCTGGCTGTGGGAGGTTGATGTGAGCTTCATTGCCAAGCCGAAGATCGCCCACCCCGGGCTTCCCAAGAACGAGCTCGGGCTGACGCGCCGTGACTACGAAGGCGGCATGTCGACGCTTTGCGCCGGCTGCGGGCACGACTCGATCACCGCGGCGATCATCGAATCCTGCTGGCAAATGTCGATGCGACCCGAGCAGCTGGTGAAGCTATCCGGCATCGGCTGCTCCTCCAAGACGACCGCTTATTTCGTGGGCGGCGGTCACGGCTTCAATTCCGTGCACGGCCGCATGCCCTCGATTGCCACCGGCGCCATCGCCGCTAACAAAGATCTCTATTACATCGGCGTTTCCGGCGATGGCGACACGCTGTCCATCGGCTTCGGCCAATTCGCGCACGCGATGCGACGCAATCTGAACATGCTGTATATCGTCGAGAACAATGGCGTGTACGGACTGACCAAGGGACAGTTCTCCGCGTCCGCCGACATCGGCTCGAAGGCGAAGAAGGGCGAGGAGAATCTGCAGCCGCCGATCGATCCGGTGCTGGCGGCCCTCACGCTCGGCGGCACGTTCGTGGCTCGCAGCTTTTCCGGCGACAAGGAGCAACTGGTGCCGCTGATCATCGCCGGCTTGAAACATCGCGGTTTTGCCCTGATCGACGTGCTGTCTCCCTGCGTGACCTTCAACGATCACGAAGGCTCCACCAAGAGCTACGAATTCGTGCGCGATCACTACGACGAAGTCGTGCACGCCGATTTCGTTCCGCCGGCTCGTGAGATCACCGCGCAGTATGCCCAGGGCGACACGATGCCCGTCACCATGCACGACGGCAGCCGCATCCTGTTACGCAAGCTGGATCCTTCCTACGACCCGACACATCGCGGCCAGGCGTTCAACTATCTGCGCGACAAGCTGGCGCAGAACGAATTCGTCACCGGCCTGATTTATATCGACGAGAAAAGCCCCGAATTTCACGAGGTGAGCGGCACGACGGCCACCCCGGTCAATCAGCTGCCGTACGCGAAGCTCACGCCGGGGTCGAAGGGCCTGGAGAAAATCCTGAGCCGCTATCGCTAAGAAGGGCTGAAGTCGAACAGCACTTCAGACTTTTCATAGACCTTGCTGATGCGCTCGCCATCCCATACATAAGCGAGCGCCGCGCCCGCGACCGGGATGCTCACTGCCTGCGGTTTGAAAGCCGCGATACATTCGCCGCTTTCGTGGCGCACGCTTCTGTAAACCAGTCCCCAGTGCCCCTGGTCGCGCAGAGGTTTTGCATACGCCTGCGAGGGACCGTAGTTGTCGGGGTGATGCAAATGTTCGAAGCGCGGACTGCGAACATCGAGGAACGGCTGCACCGGGCGGTTCACGTAAGCCCGCATGTCGACCTCGCACGGGCTCTCGTTGGTCGCCGCCAGGAAGATGCCGCGATGATAGGCGGTCTCGCGCACGGCCGTCTCCAATGAATGTGCCGCGTAGTAAACGCCATAACTGCCGTCGCTGAAACGACTGGGGAACCCGGTATGCGTGAACGGAGCCATGACGATCGACGCGCCCGGCCCGTGCACCCGATCCTCGTCGGGCATGACCGGTGCCTCGCCGCTCTCGTCCCGCAGACGATCGTTCGTCAGCCCTTCGATGAACCAGCCCAGCTCCAGTTGCCTGGCCGGCAGAATGTTTTCGAACACATTCACCGGCGGGTGCCGGGAAGCGACGATGCGATACATTTTCTGCCAGCGGAGCGTGACCGCGCGCGGCTCGGCGGTCATCCGCGCTGCGCATCCAGATAGCGGCGGACGTCAGCCAGATCGACGACCCGACCGGCAAGCATTCTTTCCAGTGCCGATTTGCCGGCGAAACCGTGCGCCGAGTTCGGCTTCTTCACCCAGGCATCCGCCACTTCCTGGGTCGGCAACAGAATATGCAGCGCCTTGTAGATACCCATGACATAGCTGATGCGTTCCAGGGTATCCGCGGATAAGCGCGCGGCGCGCTCGCTCTTCCATTTGAAGAAGGTCGAGCGGGGCGGCGAGCCCAACAGCACCCGCTCCTCTTCGGCGCCCAGGCGCCACGCGGCGGTAATGTTGAAAAAGGCCGTCAGAGCGGCGGAGCCTAACGCGTCCGGATCGAAACCGGCACGATCGAGACTATGAGGTTGCATCATGGGCCAGTCCTCCAATGGAGTAATGCCGAAATTACTCCAATTCGGGACTGAATACCAGTACAGCTCGACAGGTTCCAGGTCAGCCACGAATCATCCTTTCAGCGCCTTGCGCAGGCGTCCCAGGACGCGCCGGGGGTGGCGGACCAGCTCGCGACGATCGACGGCCAGCACGTCGTAGCCCATGTCGGTGAGGAATTTGAGGCGCGCCTCCGAGGGAGCGAGCTCGACCACCAGGGATTGTTCGGCGAACAGGTACTCGACCACGTACGGGCCGATTTCACAGTGGCGCGTCAGGGGAAATTCGCGCAGCTCGCGCGTGGCGAGCAGTTCGGCAAGCGTATGGGCTTCGCTCGCGCTTCGATCCTTGAAGTCTTTGCTGAGCATGGAGCGCAGCGTACCTGCCGCGCTCGGGTCGAATCAGCTCGATTGATTGTGGGTTTGCCGAGAAATTGGCTCGGCAATGCCAGCGAAAATCGCTATGGACGGAATCAGCGTTGCTTGCCCAGCCACAGCCGGCAAACCGTCGCATTACGTTCAATCAGCGCACCGACGCGTCGGTGTTGCAGACCTCGCTGCATACAGCGCGGATCCTGGGCCCACTGCAAAGCGTAGACCATCGGATCCATGCTGGCGTTCACCATCTCGCGTAAATGCTTACCCCATTGCTGAGTGGACTTCATATAAAACCCTCGCGTCTTGCGATCCAAGAACGTTCCGCTCGCGTAGGCAGTTCCGCAGGCTCAGTCAGAGACATCGGCACGCGACTGCTGCCGTTTAGCGACAGGGCGCACAGAACCGAAAGATTCGCTGGGCAGGACGCCCGAGTGCACCGGTACATGGACGAGCAGAAGTTGCGGCCCGCTATTTCCGACATGCAGCGCGCTCGACGAAACTTTGCTCGGGGGCGGGCGCGAAAGGGCCATTTGACCTCCGTTCTCTTCAGTTGCCAGGTATGAGCGTTACGAGCGCTTCGTTATCATCCGATTCCTCAACAGCGAACACATCGTCCGCCGCCATCGATGGGGAATGCGTCATGACATCCACTCTGTTCGATCTCACCGGCAAGGTCGCGGTGATCACCGGCTCGAGCCGCGGCATCGGTCGCGCCATCGCCGAGCGCATGGCGGAACACGGCGCTAAAGTCGTGGTCACCAGCCGCAAGCTCGACGCCTGCGAGGAAGTGGTCAAGTCGATCAAGGCGAAAGGCGGTGAAGCCATCGCGCTCGCTTGCAACATCAGCCGGAAGGAAGAGCTTCAGAAGCTGGTCGACGACACCCTCAAACATTGGGGCGGCATCGACGTGCTGGTCTGTAACGCCGCCGTCAATCCTTACTACGGCCCGTCCATCAACATGCCGGACGATGCGTACGAGAAAGTGATGAACAGCAACGTCCGGAGCAACTTCTGGTTGTGCAACATGGTGCTGCCGCAGATGGCGCAACGAGGGGGCGGCTCCGTGATCATCATCTCTTCGATCGCGGGCATTCTCGGCTCGCCGACGCTCGGCGTTTACGGCTTGTCGAAGGCGGCCGATATGGCGCTGGCCCGTAACTTGTGCGCCGAGTGGGGACCGAAGAACATTCGCGCCAACTGCATCGCGCCCGGCCTGATTCGCACCGACTTCGCGAAGGCGCTATGGGACGATCCGAAAGTTTACGAACAGACCGTGAAGGTCTATCCGCTGCGTCGAATCGGCGAGCCCGATGAAATCGCCGGCGCCGCCGTGTTTCTGGCCGGCCCGAGCGGCTCGTTCATGACGGGTCAGACCATCGTGATCGACGGCGGCGGAGTCGTCGGCCGCGGCGGTTAACTCCGGGCCCGGGGCACGAAAAAGAAATCGCCGACTTCGTGCCCGGCGCCCTTGATCGACTTGAATTCGGGAACCTGCACGAACTTGTTCTTGCGCGCGGCAATCTCGACGCGCTTGCGAATGCGGCTGAACAATTCCGGGCTGGAGAGAATGCCCTGATTCGCTTCCAGCTCGTCGAGGAACGCACGCGCGAACACCGAGTTGCCACCACTGCCTTCATCGAGCACCGGCTTATCGCCGCCGGATGACAACAGCAGCCGAGCGCGCTTCGGCAGTTTGAATTTGATGTAGTCCTTCGAGTAAGTGACTTTGTCGTTCAAGAACAGATAGCTCGGATCCGTCGACAACAGACCGGCGTAGCAGGAGTCGGCGACGACCAGCACGCGCCTGGCGGGCAAGCGGCCGAGATGACCGGTGATCTGCTCGTTCGGTACCCAATAGGTATCTTTAGGCGGCGCGTCCGCATTCACCGGCAGCCAATAGCCCGCTTCGCTCTTGCCACTCTGCAGCCGCGCGCCGTGACCGGCGTAGTAAATGAGCAGATTGTCCTCGGGCTTGAGCACGGCGTTCAGATCGTTGATCGCCTTCAACATGGTCACGTCGTTGGCGTCTTCCAGGATCGACACGGTGAAGCCGTAGCGATCGGCGAGGATGCGCGCGGCGCGAGCGGCGTCGTACTTCGGCGTCTCCAGACTCTCGATGCTCTGATAGTTCTGATTGCCGATGACGATGGCGTAATAGCGCCCGAAGTTCATGCCCTCGAGCGTGCGCTCGTCGGCGGTGGGCGGCAGCTGCGTCAGCTCGATCGTTCCTTGTGGAGTGCGCGTCTTCGGAATGCCCGCCAGACGCTCGGTGCTCTTGCGACGTTCCGCTTCGAGCTGCGCGATCCAGCGCCGCAACGCTTCGATTTCCTTGCTGCCGCTAGCGGCGGTCTGCTCGGTGGCCGGTTTCTTCGCCAGCTGCTCCTGCAAGTCCTTCAGCTGCTTCTGCAACAGGCCGAGCTGCGCATCTTTCTCCGCGATGGCCGCGTCGAGCTCTTTGCGAAGCTGGTCCTGCTCGCGCTGCGCGGCCGACGTGAAAATAATGTTGTCCGCCGGCACGCCCCAGGCCTGGCGATACAGGTTCAACGCCTTGAGCCCATCCTGCGGCACGCCCAACCCTTGCTCGTACAGGGTGCCCAGATTGAATATCGCGCGAGCGTAGTTCTTGTCAGCGGCCTTCTGATACCACTTCGCCGCCGCTTCATAGTCCGGCGCGACGCCCATGCCGCGCTCGTAGATCTCACCGACGTTTGTTTGTGCTTCCACATCGCCCGACTCGGCGGCCTGCATCCAGATGCGCAGCGCGGATTGCAGATCGGCCCGATCGTACGCGACGTACTCACCGCCGCGAATCGAACACTCCGATGCAGTGGTCCGAATGGGTCGCCGCTGCGACAGGAAGCTGCTGTTGCCGAGCTGGCGCACCTGCCCCGGCAACAAACAATCGACGATCTCCAGATCGGACCGCTTCACCATGCCCTTCGTTGCCGCCGCCTTCTCCGCGGCGGTCGGCGCCGCGGCCGAAGCGATGACGAACAGACTCGGCGCCAGCAGAACCGCGACTCGGCTCAACATTCCTGGCAGGTGAGGCGTTTTCATATCAAAAACTTCTCTGGAAGCGCAGGCCCACGCTCACGTCCTGGAAGCTGATGAACTCGAAGCTCTCCAGGCGCTGATACTCGATGTATCCCGAAATGCCCTGGATGAACTGCGCCGACAGGCCGGTCGCCAGGCGCCAGTACGACTCGTCGGGATTGTCGGTCTCCACCAGAATCGGCGGCGCGCTGGTGGCATTAGGATCCGCCGCGAAACGTACGCCGAACACGTCGACGTCATCCTTGAACTCGCGCACGTAGTCGATACGCAGGTGTGGCAGCAGCACACCCCAACTCAGATTCCATGCGTACGTCGCGCGGAAGCCGATGTTTCCGGTGAACGATTGGAATGTCTGCTGATCGTAAATGAGGTTCAACCCGGCGGCGCCGCGCTCGGTGAAGCTGTCGATCGTGGCGTCGATGTAGAACAAGCCCAGCGTCGGCGACAGCGTCAGCCCGCCGACCAGGAAGTCATAACCGCCCGAGAGGCCGGCGCTGTACGTCATGCCGTCCGTATCGCCACGCGCATCGACGTTCACCAGGCCCGTGCCGTCCACATAAGTGATATTTCGATCGGCACCGTAGTCGGCGTTGGCGACGTTGACGATCGCGTCGAAGTACAGGTTCCGGGCTGCATAGGCCGAGCCATATAAAGACACCGCCCAGGTGTCCGTATCGAGCCCGCCTTCCTTGCGCGGATTGAAGTCGATGCTCGATTGGCCGTAGGCCAGCGACACGCCGCCGACCAGCTCGTCACTGAATCGATAGTCCAGGCCGCCGACCAACGCCCACTGATCGGCGTCGAAGGCCGGGCTGCTCCTGCTCCGATCCTTCTCGCCGAAGCTGTAATTGCCTCGCGCCCACATGCCCCACTTGTCGCTGAGCAAGCCGCCGGGTTCATCGGCGCTGGCACCGCCGCCCAACAGGCCGGTCACCATATCGTGCAACTGTGCGAGCGGCACTGACTTGCCGTCGACGATGATGTTCAGCCCGGCCAGGCTCAGACCTTTGGCGCCGCCTCGCAACGCCATCAAACGATCCATCACGCTGGCGTATTGAGTGTTCGCGAACAGCAACGTCTGCGTGCGCGCGACGGCGAAATCGTCGGCGACCAGTTCGTCGAGTGCATCGATCTGGTTATCGGTCGTGTTGTTGATCTGCAGTCCATTGCAGCGGATGAGCAGGTTCTGTTGGTCGGCCGTGAGCTGCGACAGATCGCGCAGCTGACCGCAGATCCGATCCAACGCCAGCGCGACGCGGCGCTGATTCGGCGACAGATTGGGAATATCGGCCAGCGTCGTGATGGTTGGCCCGTCGGCGACGGTGATAGTTACGGTGTCCGAGCCTTGCAGGCCGACGTTATCGGTCACGAGCAGCCGAATCAGATTCTCCCCGGCAGGCAAGCGGACCTGCAGCGTGGGCGAGTTGCTCGTGCCGAGCTCGGTTTCGGTCTCGCCGTCGGTGATGCGAGACCAGCGATAGCTCACGATCTGGCCGTCCGCGTCGGTGGACAGGCTGCCGTCCAGGGTGACCAGCGCACCGTCTTCAACATCGGTGTCTTCGACATTGCGATCCGCACCCGCATTCGCGGTGGGACCCGCTGCATTACCGACGGTGATCGTAACTTCAGCCGAGGTCGAGTCACCGGCGGCGTCCGTGACGATCAAGTGCACGAACGAAACGCCATCGGGCAACGCGAGTGTCGGCGTCGGCGACGTGGACAGCTGCGTTTCGCCATCGCTGCCGTACCAGGCATAGCTGACCGGCTCGCCTTCCGGATCGGTCACGGTCGCGCTGAATGCCACGTTCTCGCCAGGCGCGCCGTCGGTATCCGCCACGGTCCGATTGCCGCCGTTGATGCTGACGATCGGCGCTTGGTTCAGATCCATGCAGGCATCTTCCTGAGCCTCGTTGCCCGGCGTAACGATGCCCGCGCCAGGAGCATTGTTGATGATGATGCCGGGGCTGCTGCCGACTTCACCCCGTCCATTGGTCGCCGTGAGCGGCGCGGACAAGATGTCGCCGTCGGTAGGCGAGTAGTTATCGTTGTGGATCACGACGCAGACGCCGCCTGCATCGTTGGGATCGTAAACCTCGATGGTCAGATTGCTGGGCAGGCTGACCCCGCCATTGTTGAGCAGCAGGACCCCTTGACCGGTGCCGATGTCGATCTCCGGCGAACCGCTGACCGCGCCGGCGGCGCGCAGATTGACGATCACTTCCTGGCCGATCGCCGGAATAGGAATGTTGACCTGGCCGCTGAATGACGGCGGAATCGCCTGCGCGAACGGTGCCATCGCGAGCAGCGCCACGCCGCCCATCCATGTTGCCAACGTCCGCCCGGCTGCTCTGAGCGCCGTTACCTTCATTGCAAGCTCTCCCTTGATTCTTCGTATGAGAGTTATCAGCGACCGGCGCGCGCGACCGCAACGGGTCTTTAGTGCAGGCGTTCCTTCACGGCCGGGCGAACTGTGCCGCCGAAGGATTGACTTCCGTTGTGACGCAGGTCGCAATCGCGTGTCATGAACATCAGGGTTGCCCTTAATGCCGTGCTGGTCGCGACGCTGCTCCTCGCCGGCTGCTTCTCGCCCGGCCAGCGACTGGATCGGTACGCACGCGAGGCGGGTCTCGAACTCGTTCATGTTGAGGCCGGGACGTTTCCCAGCATCGTTTATCTGAAACGCCGTGCTGCTGGCGATCATGCCAACGACTCGCTGACCCTTTTTCTGGAAAGTGACGGCGTCCCCTGGCTCGGCCGCACGCCGAGCGACGATCCGACCGCGCGTAATCCAGTCGCGCTGGAAATGATGCTGCGGTCGCCGGCGCCCGCCGCGTACGTCACACGACCGTGCTACAACGGGATTCGCTCGAACAAATGCAACTTCGAACTATGGACCGGCGCGCGTTATTCGACCGAAGTGGTCGAGAGCATGGTGGCAACGGTGCGAGAGGCACAGCGCTTGGTTGGAGCAAAAGAAATTGCGCTCGTCGGCTATAGCGGCGGCGGCGCGCTGGCGGTGTTGATCGCGGAGCGGCTCGAGAATGTCGCGTCCGTCGTCACGATCGCCGCCAATCTGGACACCGACGCCTGGACCGACCATCACAAGTATCTACGGCTGTCGCAATCTCTGAATCCGGCGCTGAGCGACAAGCCCCATCCCTGGCCCGAGTTTCATCTGCGTGGCGCGAACGATCCGGTCGTGCCGCCCGCCACCACCGAACGATACTTTGCGCGTTATCCCCAAGCACGACAGCGAACGATCGAAGGCTTCGACCACGTCTGCTGTTGGGTGCGTGACTGGCCGACCATCAGCGCGACGCCCACGCCGCCCGCGCCTTGAGCGCGGTATCGGAGAAATCGGAAAACACGCCGTCGATGCCCAGCTCGTAAAAGCGCTGGTATTCCTGCAAAGGATCGTCGTTGTATTCGGGCGCGAGCGTCGCGGACTCGTTCCGGAAGGTATAGGTGTGCACCCGAAGCCCGGCCTGATGAGCCTGCTCGATCACGGTCGTGGTCAACAGCTTGGGTTGCCCGACATCGCGCAGGATCTGTCGCTTCCACGGCCCGATGGCGTTCGCGTACTTCGCCACGTCAGCGAGACTGTTCGGGCGCTCCCCACCGCGCGGATCACCATGATCGGGAATCGCGACTCGCACGACGTGCTTGCCGCTGTCGTCGTAGATGAGCGAACCGTCGTCCATCAGCTGTACCAGCGGCAGCTCGGTCTTGGCGCGCACGTACTGCAAATTCGCGCTCTCGAAGGACTGGATGAAAATCGGCGTGCCCGCCTGGTTCAGCCCGCGACGGTTCAACGCGTCCAGCAATCGATCTTCCAACGGCAATCCCGACTGCAGATGAAACGCCGGATGTTTGGTTTCCGGATAGAGGCCGATGCGCCGGCCCCGCTTCGCCGATTCGTGCTCGACCAGATCCAGAATCTCTTCGAAGGTCGGCACGGTGAACTTGCCATCGAACTCTTTGGAGCGCGCCGGATTGGCTTGCACGGCGCGCAGCTGACGGATTTCCGCGAGCGTGAAGTCGCTGGCATAGAAGCCGGTGATTTGTTTGCCATCGAGCGTCTTGGTGCTCTTGCGCGACGCGAACTCCGGCCGGGATTTCACGTCGGTGGTGTCGTCGAGCAATGGCTCGTGTCGCGCGATCAGATGCCCGTCGCGGGTCGCGACCAGATCGGGCTCGACATAGTCGGCGCCGAATTCGATAGCCAGCAGATAAGAGGCCAGCGTGTGCTCGGGCCGATAACCCGAAGCGCCACGATGAGCGATCACCAGCGGCGGCGAGCCGTCCAGCGTCGTCCATTTGCCGTGTGAAGCAGAGGATTGCGCGTGCGCCGGTCCGCTCATCGTCGATACCATCGCTAGAAAGAAACTCAGCAGGGGTCGCACGGTCAGTCGACGAAGAAATCCGGCTGGAATTGCTTGTTGCCGGGCGTGACCGCGTACTGGTCCAGATCCTTCGTGCCCGCGCTCGCCAACACTTCATCGTCGATGAAGAAATTGCCGGTGCAGCTGCGCGCATCGCGCGTCAGGATCACATGCGCCGCATCCGCCATGATTTCCGGCTTTCGGCCCTTCTTCGGATCGGCCAACGCGATGACGTTCAGCGCCGCCGTCGCGATGACAGTGCGAGGCCACAGCGCATTGACGCCGATGCCGTCGGCTCGAAACTCCTCAGCCATGCCGAGCACGCACATGCTCATGCCGTACTTCGCCATCGTGTACGCGACGTGCGGCGCAAACCAGCGCGGTTTCATGCTCAGCGGCGGCGAGAGATTGAGAATGTGAGGATTGCGCCCCGCCTGCGCCGATTCCTTCAGATAAGGCAGGCAGGCCTGCGAGCACACGAAAGTGCCACGAACGTTGACGCCGAACATCAAATCGAAACGTTTCATCGGCGTTTCGAGCGTGCCGCTGAGCGAGATCGCGCTGGCGTTGTTGACGAGGATGTCGACGCTGCCGAACTGCGCGGCGGTTTTCTTCACCGCTTCGGCGACGGCGTTCTCGTCGCGAATATCGACCTGCATGGGCAACGCCTTGCCCCCGGCTGCTTCGATCGCTTCGGCCGCGGTGTGAATCGTGCCGGGCAACTTGGGATTGGGCTGATCGCTCTTGGCCGCGATCGCGATATTGGCGCCGTCTTTCGCCGCGCGCACTGCAATCGCAAGCCCGATGCCGCGCGAGGCGCCCGAGATGAAGAGTGTCTTGCCGCGAAGAGACATACGAGGCTCCGACCGGTTGAGGACGGCTCATCATAGGCCCGATCCGCACGACGAGCATAGCAGCGGCTCGCACCAGCGTATTTGCAGTCCTACTGTCGGGCAGTAACGCGCAACGTGTCGTTATATAGTCGGCCGGCCATCACTACTCGCAACGGAAGCGAAGGAGCTCGCATGCGTGGCTGGGCTTGGGCAGCAATCCTGTTAGTCCTGCAAGGGGGAATCGCAATGGCCGACACGACGGATGTTTGGGATCAGGTCGAGCACAAGTACGCCGATGCCAACGGCGTCAAGATCCACTATGCGGCACTCGGGCAAGGACCGCTGGTCGTGATGATCCACGGCTTTCCGGACTTCTGGTACACGTGGCGCAAACAAATGCGCGCGCTCGCCGATAACGGGTATCGCGCGGCCGCGGTCGATCTGCGCGGCTACAACCTTTCGGACAAACCCAAAGGCGTGGAGAACTACGCCATGCCGTTATTGGTCGGGGATATCGCGGCCGTGGTCAAGGCGGAACAAGCGGAGCGCGCGGTCATCGTCGGTCACGACTGGGGCGGCTCGGTGGCGTGGAACGTCGCGATGCGCCGGCCCGAGATCACGCGACTGTTGATCGTTTGCAATCTGCCGCACCCGGCCGGCATCGCGCGCGAGATCGCGACCAATCCACAGCAGAAGAAGAACAGCGAATACGCCTTCAACTTTCAGAAGCCGGACGCGCACAAGGTCATCTCGCTGGAGCGGCTCACCCAATGGGTCACCGATCCGGCGGCACGGCCACGCTATCTGCAAGCGTTTCAGCGATCCGACGTCGAAGCGATGCTCAACTACTACAAGGCCAATTATCCGAAGCCGGACGCGCCACCGCCGCCTGAGAATTCCACGTTCCCGAAGGTGAAGGCGCCGGTGCTGATGATTCACGGCCTGGAGGATCAGGCGCTGCTGCCGGGCGCGCTCAACGGCACGTGGCAATGGGTGGAGAAGGATTTGACGATCGTGACCGTCCCTGGCGCGAATCATTTCGTGCAGCAGGACGCGCCGGAGCTGGTCAGCAACACGATGGTGGACTGGCTGTCACGCCGCAGGCAGTAGCGATCGGAACTGCTCTCCCGCCCCGTGTCGGCACGGGAGAGCAGCTTGCGAGCCGTCGTTAGCGGATGACCTTCGAACCGGTGTTCGAGTTGGCGCTTTCCGAGCCATTCGAGCTGTACGCGCGAACCGCGAAGTACCACGTGCCCGCCGAAAGGTCCGGCACCACGTAACGAGTGACGCCCGCATTGGCCACTTGAATGGTGCGCGACAGGTTGGTCGCACTGGTGCCGTAGTAGATGCGATAGCCCGCCAGATTGCTCAACGTCGAGCCGTTGGTGTTACTGGTCGGCGGAGTCCAGCTCAACGTAGCCGAGCCAGTGCTGCTGCCAGCCGCATTGACCGCGATGCTGAAGGACGGCAGCGAGGTGCGATTCGTGCCATCGCTCGCGCTGATCTGGATGCCGGAGTACGTGCCGACCTGCGCCGCCGTCGGCGTGCCGGTGAGCGCGCCCGTCGTCGTGTTGAACGATGCCCAACTCGGACGATTGGTGATCGACCAGGTGAGCGCGCGGCCTTCGGGATCCGAGCCGGTCGGACGGAACGAGTACGCGTTGCCCGCGGTCACCGAGGTCGGCGGTGTGCCGCTCACGACCGGCGGGCGGTTGGTCGTGCTAGTGCCCGAATAAGTTGCGATCGAGAACGCCGGCAGGCTTGCGGTGCCGGTGGCGCTGCGCACCGAAATGCGAATGTTCGACCAAGTGCCCGGGGTCGCGGGCGTCGGGCCCTCGAGCTTGCCAGTAGCGACCGAAAACTTCGCCCACGCTGGCTTGTTGACGATGGAGAACCTCAGTGAGGACTGCGACACGGCCGGATCTCGTGCCGTAGGCTGGAAGCTGTACCAGGAGTTCACGCCAAACGTCGTTTTCGGCGTACCGGAGATGGTCGGCGCAGCCTGAGCGATGCCACTCAACAGAGACAATGCGCAGATAAGCGCGAAAAAGAGGCCGGACACGCCCAAACCGGGCGTGCACTTGGTTGAAGTGCGCATGGATAATCCTCGCGGGTATGACACGGGAGCCGCGTCGCTTACGCTTGCGATACGGCGCTCACCCAGGGTTGCGATCTATCGTTCCGCCTGACTCATCCTGGTCGGCCATCGCATGCATTGAGGCTTGTCGATGTGACGAAGTGTCGTTCTTGGGCGGGCGTGAGTTAACGAAAAGAATTTCGTTTGCGCAAAATGTCGTAACGTTCAGACAGTGTCTGCGAATGCATTCACCGGTCACGGGTTGGAAACATCGAGGCGCGAGCCTGAAGAAAATACCGGTCCGGGATTGTTTGTTATCGCTTTAAAACCGGCGTTCGCGAGTTTGCAATAGTCCAAATCCGGCAATGGCCGTTGAGTGTTTCCGCTTACTCGAAGCGCCGACGCTGCAAGGTTCCGTTCGAACTATCGCGGCATGTCGGGACAGACGGTCGGCACCGTCGCGAGCACGTACGACTGCACTTTGTCCTGTCCCGCGATAGTCAAGTTCAATTCGTGGTCGCTCGGCATCGCGATGGTCGCCTCGATCGGGATGGCGTCCTCGATCCAGCGAATGCGATCGCCCTCCGCGCCCCACTTCGAGATGCGATAGGTTTCGAAGCACGAATCCATCAGCAGCGAGCGGTCGGGCAGGAAGATCATCAACGTGCCGCGCGGATGCCCCAGCGTGGTGGACATCCAGATCTTGCCGATGAAGCGCGGATCGGAGGGCTCGCCAAGTTTCTCTAGATCCGATGGCTGCGTTGAGGGCTGTGGAGGCGGAGGCGGCGCGGCACGCTCGGGCTTACTGCAACCGGCGGCTCCCATCAGTGACACGGCGATCAACACGGCGAACGAAGCAGAAGATGGTATGTACATGGAAGTCTTACCCGATCGAATCGTCGCCATATTACTAGACGCATCCACCAACGGTAGTCGTGGCCAGGCCCGACGCGCCGGTGCTGCCGCGCTGGTGCCGGTCAAGGCTGAGCGAGTGAGGTGCCCGAGCTCTCCACGAAAAACACGCCGTTGTTGTCGGCCTTGCCTTGAGAGCGCAGCAGCCGCAGCTGCGCCTCCTGCATCTTGAGTTGCGCTTCCTGCTGCTTTTCGATCGCGGCGCGCTGCTCGAAAGACAAATACGGCGAGATGGCATCGAGCATGCGCTGATTCCGCTTTTTCGTGATCTCGATATGACGCTCGATGTTGCTCCCGTCGAACGCCGAATTCGCCGCCATGCGAGCGAGTGCCGGCGCGGCGCCGCGATTGACGGCCGCGGAGTATTCGTCCGCCTCGGCCTGATTCGCTTGCGCCAGCGCCTTGAGCATGGGCTTGCTCATTTCCTCATTGAGCGGCAAGCCATTCGCCGAGAGCGTGTTGCGCATGTTCTCCAGCTCGTAACGCATGCCGATGCTCGATTGATATTCCTTCCAGGCCTGCAGCTTGTCCGCGCCGAGATGCGCGGCCATCTCCGCCTCGTTGCGGCGCTGGTTCTCCTGAGCCTGCTGCTGAATCTTGCGATTTCGCTCCTGCATGGCAGCCGGGTCGTTGGGATCGACGCCTTCCATGTCCCACAACGACTGCATCTGCTCGTTGGCACGCAGCTGCTGGTCGGCGAGCAGATCGAAGAAGTCGTCCGCCTGCTGCGCGCTCAAGCCCAACTCCTGGATCACCCCGGGATATTGACGAGCGAAGTTGCCGCGCGTCTGCACGCGCATGGCCTCGCGATACTCGGGGTCCTGCATCAACTGGCGCTGACGTTCGCGCTGCTCGCGAATCATCCGCATGCGCTCTTCGCGACCCGGCGGCGATTGCATAGGCCCGGCAACGGCGGCGCCGAGCTTCGGCGGCTCTTTGGGTGGGGTGCCGATCACTTCACTCGGCTGGGGGCCGATGTTTTCGGGAGGCGGGCTCGACTCGTGCGGCAACGGTGCCGGTCGCTCTCGTTGCTGTTCCTGGAGCGCGGCGACCTGCGCTTGCAGATCGGCAATCGTCGCCTCGCCCGCCTTCAGCTGCTTCACCAAGTGGAGGCTCAACAACCCGAGGCCCACGGCGGAGGCCACCGA
>JAEWAF010000106.1 GCA_023391815.1 Pseudomonadota bacterium | reverse complement strand
AAACCCCGCCCCCCGCGACTCGCTGGCTACTCGCCGTCGCTCGACCAGAAACGTCTGGATGCGCGCGAATTCCGAGACACTCAAGGGGTACCATCTCACAATCAGTACGCCGATAAACACGCACAGGGCGGGCAGCAGCGCGATCGTATAGCGCACGCCTTGAGCGACGCCCTCATCCGCCGTCTCGACCCCGTTGAATCCGATCGTCGACAGCAATACGCCGACCAGAAAGCTCCCGAATGCCATGCCGGTCTGCTGCACGAAGACCCAGGCACCATAGATCGTGCCTTCGCGGCGCGCACCGCTGATCATCTCATCGTATTCCACCGTGTCCGGCACCATTGCATTGGGCAACAACTGCTCGCCGGCATTGAAGAAGCCGAACACGATCATCAGCGGATACAACAACCACCACTGCGCCGCCGGCAACACGAGCAGCGCGAGCCAACACAGTCCGAGACCGATATAAGCCGCGATACAAGCTTCCCGCTTGCCGAAGCGCGCACCCAACTTCGCCCACACTGGCGTCATGAGCACGCTCGTGACCGCACCCAGCGGATACAGCACGCCCATCACTGCCGGGCTTTGCTTCGCGACGACCGTGACGAAGTAGATCAACATGCCGGCGAAAGCCGCGTCGGCAATGTTCGCGATCAGGTACGCGATACTCAGCTGCGCGAGTGGACGGTTCTGTTTCAACGTTTGCAGCTGGTCCCGCAACGTCATGGCCTGCGGCTCGAAAGCCACGCAAGGCGCATTCGCCGTGGTCACGAAGGCGACCAGACCGCTGAGGATGATCAATCCGCCAAACGCCATGCCGACATAGCGGTAGCCGGCGAGTTGATCGGGCGCCGCCGCGATCAACAACGGTGCGACGGATATCGCCAGCAACACGGCCAACCGCGCCGCCATTTCTTTGTAGCCCACCAGCGAAAGCCGGCCGCGATAGTCATTGACCATCTCCGGCGCCATCGCCGAGTACGGCACGTGATACAAGCTCACGCCGGTGTTCACGGCTAGAAACATCGCGCAGAACAACATCGCGGCGGCCGTTGGACTCTCCAACCGCGGCATACAGAACATCGCGATGAAGGCCGCGCCCCAGAGCAGCGAGCCGAACAGCAAGTACGGTCGCCGACGTCCCCAACGTGAACGAGTGCGATCCGAGATCGCACCGACCAGCGGATCGGTGACCACGTTCCAGATGCGAGGGATCAGCAGCACGGCGCCCGCGAGCGCGGCCGGCACGTGATGCGCTTCAGTTAGAAAGAACAGCAGATAGACGCTGATGATCGCCATGTGACTGGCGATGGCGGACTGGCCGAACGCCCAGCCGAGCTTGGCGGTCCACGTGAGCCGTGCTGTCTCAGACATTATGAAGCTCGCGATATCTAAGTAGACCGACGCGCAACCGTTCCATGCCGTCGGCCACGTCGCGTGCCTCACGCCCGAAACCGATGCGCAGATGTCCGGGACTGCCGAAGTAACTACCGGGCGCGACCGCGACGTCGTGGTGCTGCCAGAGCCAATCCGTCAAAGCGACATCGTCGACATTGAACGCCAGCCGCGGAAAGTACATGCAGCCGAACGCTGGCACATCACCCGCCAGCAATCCCGCGCGTGCCAACGCTTCCGCCTGCATCAAGACGACCGGCTGCGACGCCGACAGGATTCCGCGCCAATGCCGTTCGAACGGCCGCATGTCCTCGAGCACGGCGGCGGCGACGGTGTGCGCCACTTTGGACAGCCCGAACTCGAATCGCTCATACACCGCATTGATCCTGGCCCGAGCCTCCTCGCCCGCGATGATCCAGCCGCACTTGAGGGAGAACAAGCCGTAGACCTTGGTCAAGCTGTTGACGCTGATGAATGCCGGGGAGAGTTTCGCGGCGGTCCGCAGACTGACGAAATCTCCGTACACCTCGTCGATGACGATCTTCACTCCAGCGCGCTCCGCAACCGCCGCGAGCTTGGTCAACTGCGCGTCACTTAGATGAGCGCCCGTCGGATTGTTCAAGTTCGTGAGCACGACCAGCCGCGTGTTCGGACGAATGAGCGCCGCGAGTTGCTCCGGATCGATCGAATAGTCCGGTGCGCGCCGCTCGATGAAGCTCACTTCCGCGCCATGGTTCAGCGCCAGCGCCGGCAGAAAATCGAAGTACGGCCGCTCCACGATCACGTGGCTGCCGGGCTCGACGTACGCATTGAAGATGATCGCAAGCCCGCTGCTCGCGCCAGTCGTGCAAGTGAGGGCCTCGCGCGGCACGCCGTAACGCGCGGCCAGCGAATCCAGTACATAGGGGTTGCCGTTGCCGAAGGTGCTTCGATATCGCGACGTGAGCGGGCCAGCGAAACAGCGATTGATCTGTTCGCGCAGCAGCTCGGTCGGCTCGGCGATCGAGCTGTCGAACAGCAGATTGGCGTCGGCGTGCGACTGGGACTCCTCGACGATGCGCCGGCACCATTTGGAGTAGTCGTGAGAGTTCAACGGTTCCATGAATCGTTCGGATCTATAGCACGCGCGGATTCAGTATCCGTCGTGGAAAGCTTGCAAACACTCGCGAAAAAGCGTCTATTTTTCACACGGCAGTTCCGCCGCGCCGGCGCCATGGCCAGGTGAGCCCGATGGTCGAGTTGGATTCGTTCGATGTGCGCATTCTCGAAGCTCTGCAAAAGCAGGGAGACCTGACCATGGCCGAGCTGGCCGAGCGGGTGTTCCTTTCGCACTCCCAATGCTCGCGGCGGGTGAAACATCTGCGCGACACAGGATTGATTCAGCGCTTCGCCGCCATTCTCGATCCGCGAGCGCTCGGGCTGGGCCTGAAGGTCTACATCACCGTCACGCTCAAACAGCACTCGCAGGTCGCCTCCGAATTCCACACGCTGGTCAACAACGCGCCGGAGATTCTCGAGTGCTGCATGGTGACCGGCGACGGCGACTTCCTGCTGAAAGCGTATGTGCGTGACCTGCAGCACTTGCGTGATTTGCTCGGTCAGCTCTCGGGCGTCGAGATCGTCGGCACGCTCAAGTCGGTCATCGTGATCGACGACGTGAAGAACACTTCTGCCCTGCCCGTGTACGCGACCACTCGCTCGGCCTGAGTACGGCGGATCATTCGGGCTTGCGCACGAA
>JAEWAF010000044.1 GCA_023391815.1 Pseudomonadota bacterium | reverse complement strand
AATTTACCGATTGAGCGGATACATAATTTATTGCACCCATAAATAAAAAAGAGAAAATTAATTTTTTACTCATAATTAATGTTTTTAAGTGTTATTTTATATTATTACAGCTAACGGAAAAAGTATTTGCGAAGGGCGGGCTAAATTTAACTGCAAGTTCAATTTCGACCAACCGGAGCAGATGCTTTTTCAGATTGTCTAAATTAAAGAAAAAAAACAATATGAAAAGCAGCTGCGGCTGAATACAACGAGTGGAGGTTTTATATATTCAACCCAGCCTTTTGCAAATACACTGTTAGGCGACGTTTTTATTTATTCTCGAATGTCATTCCACTTTTTTGATCCATTTCATCTCTTTCTTTTTGAGTCATTCGTTTTCTCAAAACTTTTGTAGTATAGGCTCCTTTAACAGTTTTATTATCAAAATACATCCAATCTGTAATATTTTGTTGATTCACTTCGATAGTGTCCCCGAATTTAACTTCCGTTGTAGAAATTGGTTTTCCATCTACAATTCCGAAGTATTTATTATCAAAATATTCAACTTCGCTAATCCAAATATGTTCTCCACCCTCATTTGTATTAAACTTCTCTTTTAAAGCAAAATTGTAATAATTGGGGTTTTTACTTGTAATTGCCTCTTTAAATTTAAATAGACTTTTTTGTGCATTTTCTATTGCAGTATTCATTTCCGTATCTTCTGCTTGCAGAATGTGAATGTCAGGTTCATTTTTTCTTTTTACGACTTCATCTTTTTTTTGGCATCCCCAAATCATAAATAATACTAGAAGAAATATAATTTTACTTTTCATAGAAATCAAAATCGTTATTGTTGCGGTCTGTTTCAAAATGTCGCCTAACGTTTTGGCGCTTGGCGAAGGTGGCGATTCTTATCACTAAACTTCAAACGAAGCGCGAAATTCAAACTTACGAAAAAGTTTTATACGAAATACGAAACCGCCACTTTTGCCAAACGCTTGTTATGTGTTCGCCCTTATTTTTTGTTTGGTTTATGTTATTTATTTTTTCATCTCGTATTCAAATCTTGCAACTTTAAGACGCCATAATTTGAGCGTTTGTCTTGCTTTTAGTTTTTCATTTTCATCACTTACTATAAGTTTGTCCGTAAAGGATTTGATGTATTTGCTCCAACAATTCCCTTTGGAATCGTTCAGTAAAAAATAAAAACCGGCATCCCCAAATTTATTTCCCGATGAATTTAAAATCAGTTCGTTTTTTTCCCCGACAGAGGGTTTCAAAATAACCGTTGCATTTCCTTTTGGCAACGGAAAAATGGCTTTTACGCAAGTAATTCCTGAGGGTAGCAAACAAGTTGTATAAATTCCCGAATAAATAACTTTTCCTGTTGATTGAAATTTTCGCAACCAAATCGTATATTTTACTTCGTTGGTGTTTTTTGCAACTAATTCAATGATTTCGCTAGTCAGATTTTCAGAGGATTGAATGTTGTTTGTCGGAATATTGAGTTGATTAATTCGCTGACTGAACAATCTATTCACAACATAACCAAATATCTTAAATATCGGATTCCATTTTACATTTAATTGCAGTTTATATTCAGACGTTTTTTCGTAAAAATTAATAACATTTTTCGGTAGTTTTTTAATTTCATTTTCTGATAAATACAAACTCGAAATGGAATCTAACAATCCTTTGGAATTGGATTTTCTTATTATGGTTAAATCTTCCTTTTGGGCTAATTGATGAATGAATTTTTCTCCAATTCCGCTTACTTCTCCAAAAGGACCAAACAACCATGTGTTTTCAGACGGATTGATTTTTCTTCCACAAATAATAACCCATTGTTGCGTAAACCAATCCTGAAATTTTTGCATTGTATCTGCTAAACTCATATTGTTTCAGTTTGATTTGGGATATATTTTTTTTGGTCATTCCATTCTCCATATTCCGCAAGTGGTCTGAAACGCAATGTGGTAAACTCAAAATGGAAATCTTTTCTATCACGTTCTTTCATCGCATTGATATGTCGTTTGGGTTGCGGAGTTTTGCTGTGTCCACGAACCATATCGGTCATTGCTTTTTGTGTTTTCCAAATCGAAAAAGTTGAGATGATATTTGGGTATCGAATAGAAGCCAAAGACAAAGTTGTTCCGTTATCGTCCCGAACTTGTTTTTCAACAGGTCTTCCCCAACGAAGAAATCTCGGAATTTGCGTGTATTTCATTCGAGCGATTGTAACGGCAACTACTGGATTTTTTTCATTTTCCAATTCCGTTTCGTGATTGGGAATTTGAAACCCTGAAATTTCTCCCCATTGTCGTAAATATTCCAATCGAATATGCCAACCTTTTGCTATTTGTTTTCCTTTTGGGTTGAATTGTAAAAATTCATCGAGATACTTTTCATTTTCCCATTGAGCGAAAACCACAATTTCTCTGTTAAAAAATCTGGATTTGGAATAGATTGACGAACCTAATACCATTGCGGACATCGTTTCTGCATAAATCAATCCATTTACTTGTTTTGATTTAATTGGTAAATACATCATTCTGAGTGTAGAAATAAAAGATAATTTTACAAGATGATAAGAAAATACACTCATTTTTTCTGTTGTTCTGTTTATGTACGGTCATTCGTAGGTTGACACATAACGTTTTGGGTATTGCCGAAGGCGGGGAATTTTAGCACAAAAGTTCAATCGAAGAACGAAAGTTGAACCTTGCACAAATGTCCAATCGAAGCCGTTCAGCCCCGCTTTTGGCAATACCTTGTTAGCGGTTAGGCATTGTGTTTATGTTTTAGCAATAGTCATCAATTGTATCAGCTCCTGTCCATTCAAGTCCTTGTGCAAGAGTAAATTGTTTTTCCGCTCCGTCTTTCTCGAAAAAAGTCCCAAGACTATTATGAACGAAAACATTGTTTTGATAGGTTATCTCTGCCAAAGAATAAGGTTTTATTGGGTTTTCATCTCCACTTTTACACATAATCCACAATGTGTTTTCGTCTTTTGAAATTGCAAAACGTTGAATAATCGAACTCGTATATTGGTTTCGAGAAAACACGTTTCCTACTTCTAAGTTTGCAGTATAGTCAGCTATTGGGTTATTAGCATTTTCCTGTGGACAACAAGGAAATTCACTTGGCGTTTTCCAATTTCGGACTTTTTGAACAGCATTTGAAGTTAGGGAATTTATAAATTCTAATTCTTCTACAACATAGTCAGTAACTGGACTTGACACACTTCGATTATAAATCCATTCTCCTAATGAACCACCTTGTAATGGTTTATCACTTTCTGCCCAAGCCAATAACCTTTCTTTACTTGCTTGCGCTTCTTCACGACTAACAGCACACATCCATTCATAGTTTGGGTCTGGAAATTTGTCCCGAAATTTTGAAGGGTTGGCAAGAAATGCTTCAACACTTCCACAAACAAGTTCAATACGTCTTGCCGTGATTGGATTGAGCAAAATGTTTTCTAATCTTGTTACCCAACGTAGATTGTCAGGTCGGTTATTTTGTTTGTTTGTGTCAATATGGTCAACAACGTGTTCTTTTGTTGGAGGTTCTTTGTGAAATGTTGTCGCAACTATTCTGTGAACACGAACAGAAGCGATTTCTAAATAACCTGTTTTGCTGTTCAGTTTGCCAAAAGTCCAATTGTTGTCGGTTGGTCGTGGTCGTTTGTTGTTAGGAGCGTGTCGTAATACAGCACCGTTATCCCGAACAGAGTATTGCTCGTCCTTATATATGCAGTCGCATTCTTTTTCAAAGTGATTTACATTGACCATAGTTTTATGATTTTTTAGGTTCAACGAAATCAACTAACTCAATTTTAGCTCCAAGTGCTAAAGCGATTTTAGAAAGTATATCTAAGCCAACAGAATAACGTCCTTGTTCAATGCGACTAAGATTAGCTGCATCTATATTCGCAATTTGAGCAAGCGTTTTTGCTTCAATATTTTTTTCTTTCCGCAATTCACGGATTTTTGCTCCTATTTTTTCTCTTTCTTGATGAAGTAAAATTCTCTCATCGTCTCTGTCACCTTTTCCGCCATTAATTCCAAGTCCTTCGTAATAATTCATTTGTATCCAAACCCAATATTGGATACTCATACCTGTACTGTATCCCATATTATCTTCATAATATTTTTGAAAATAATATGCTAATCTTTCAGCATAGTGTTGTTGGTCTGCTTTTGGAGTTGGAAAATAAGTGTTCCAAGTGAATTTTTCTCCGTCTTGTGCAATGACTTCAATAGTAAAGTCATCTACAAATTTTGCTTGTATCATAATTTTATCTGCCGAGTTTATCGTGTTGCCGCCACTTTTAAAAGTTATTGAGCAAAGATAAAAAGAAAACTTGTAATTGGCAAATTTGCCAATTACAAGTTTTAATAGATGCGAAGAACCATCCTATCTTTTTCTTCCATCGCCCATTGTACCTGCCAAGCTCTGCCGTCTATTTGGTCAAGCAAAATGAAATTATATATGTTGGTTGTTGGGTAAAGAAAAAATCTGCCATTTTTCTCTTCTTCTTTCTCTACTCGTGAGATGTCCGATAGTGTAGTTTCAAAACGGTACTTGCTTTCTGTACCCCATTGAACTTGCCACATTTGTCCATTTCTTGTATTTAATTTGATAAAGTTATATGTATTTTTTGTGGCAAATAACCTATATACAACCGCACTATCTGTAGAAATATTTTGACGTGGAGCTTCCGATGTGCTTTGAGCAAATGAAGTCGTTGCAAATAGCACAAAAAGTAATGTAATTAATTTTGCTTTCATAATGTCTGTGTCGTTATGTGTTTTTTTTAGTGCAGGGTCGTTGTATGCTGACCGCTAACGAGCAGGTATTGCCGATGGTGGGGAATTTATATTCGTCCGCTCGGAACTGTTGCCTGGCTTTTTGATAAAGTTAAATATTAAGAACTAAAGCTGGGCTTTGCAGGTCCAGCCCCGAACCACAACACAGCAGAATTACCGCTGTTGATTGCTCCAATCTCAAGCCCCACTATTGGCAATACCAATGTTAGGTGCCGTATTGATTCGTCTCACAAGGTCTGCCACAGTTTGGATGTCAGTAAAGTTTGCTTGTTTAGGTTTTAGTTTTGCCCCAATCCAAAGCATGATGTAACCAACTAAAGAAATTCCTCCTGTCAACCATGCCCATTTTAATTCTTTGTAAGCAA
>JAEWAF010000072.1 GCA_023391815.1 Pseudomonadota bacterium | reverse complement strand
CCCTCGATCGAGCGAATGCGATCAGAACGACTTGTTGATCGTCAAACCATAAGTGCGCGGATCGCCCAGCTGCGCAACCACCAGGCCGGTGCTGCCCGACTGCGTGGACAGAAACTCGAAGTAGTCCTTGTCGAACGCATTGCGCACCCAGCCGTACAGGTTCCAGCCATTGCCGAAGCGAGCGCCCGCACGGAAGTTCGCAAGCGCGTATCCGCCCACGTCGGTGTATGCCGAGCGCGATGGATTCGACGAGAACCGGGAACGATAGCTGCCATCGAACGCGAAGTAGGCGCCGCCATCTTCGCCGAGCGCGGACAGCGGCAACTCATATTCCAATCCATAGGACAGCGCCACCTTCGAGATGCCCGGCAACCACTGGCCCGAGATATTGCACGCGGGCGGGCTGAAGCCTCCCGGCGTGCCGGGCGCGCTTGGAGGATTCGCAGCGGTCGCCGCCGTGCCGCCCGACAATTCCGGCGGGCACGGTGCATCCGGGAACTTCACATACTCGTGGTCCGTGTACGAGCCGTTGGCGTAAATGAGCAAGCTCTCGACCGGGCGCGTGCTCAATTCCAGTTCCACGCCGCGCACCCGAACCTTGTCGGCGTTCGCGAGATAGCCGCGGATCACGTTCGCCTGGCTGTTGGTGACGGTCGCCTGATAATCGGTGATGTCGGTCCAGAACGCCGACAGATTCAGCGTCACGCTGCGAGAGAAGAGTTGAGTCTTGAGGCCGGCTTCATAATGGTTGGTGCTCTCGGGCTCGACGGTTTCCACGGCCGTGATCGGCTGATTGTTGGCATCCAGCGGCAAGCCCGACAGATTGATGCCGCCCGACTTGAACGAGCGCGCGTAAGTCACATACGCGAGCACATCGTCGGTGATGTCATAGGACACGGTGAAGTCGCCCGAGACGTTGGTGTCATCGAACTTCGGCTCATAGCTCTGTGGGGCGAGCACGCCGAGCTGCGCGGCGGTCAGCGGCGTGTTCGTGCCGTTCGTCACCGTCGCGATGTACTTGCCTTCCTTCTTGTCGTAGTTGACGCGCAAGCCGGGTTGCAACCGCAGATCGTCCGTGACATGCCAGGTGAGCTGGCCGAAGGCCGCGACGCTGGTGTTCTTCAAGCCGATGTCATTCTCCGAGCGCAGCCCGTCCAGAATCGCCGGATTGTTGGCGTTCGCGCCGCTCAGCAGCCAGCGGCTCGCAAGCGACCCTTGCTCCTGCACGCCGGAGGTATCCACGGTTTGATAGAAGCCGTACACGCCGGCGACGTAGTCGATCTTGTCGCCCGATGCGGAGTAGCGCAGTTCCTGCGAGTACTGCCGTTGTTTGGACGGATTCGCGGAGATGGTGGTGATCGGCAGACCGATGAAGTCGCGATCGTTCGACGGACCCCAATCCCATTTGCGATACGCGGTCACTGAAGTCAGCTGACCGGAACCAAGCTTCCATTCCGCCAGCGCCGAGGCACCGCCGAACTGTTGAATCGCCGTGAGCGGCGAGTCCAGATCGGTGAGTCGATCGAACGGATTGAAGCTCGGCGGCTGATAATTGCCGGAGGCCGCGGCGAGCGCGGCATATTGACGGTTGAGTGGACGCTGCGTCGAGCCCGTCTTGGCCCAGACCTGGCCGTAGCCGATCGGATCCTGCTCGGTGTAATCGGCGGAGAACGTCACTTTGAAGTCCTGGCTCGCCTGCCACAGCAGCTGACCCTTCACGCCGAGGTTGTCCAGCTCGTTGATGTGCTGACCCGTGGCGACGTTATAGATCGTGCCGTCGCGCGAGGTATAGGACGCACTCAAGCGACCGGCGAGCTTGTCACTGACCAGCGGGCCCGAGACCGAAGCTTTGCTCTGCGTGTAATTGTAGTTGCCGCGAGTCAATTCGATGCGCGCCTCGGGCGTAAACGTCGGCTTTCGCGTGGTGATGTTCACCGCGCCGGCGGTGGTGTTCTTACCGTAGAGCGTGCCCTGTGGGCCACGCAGAATCTCCACTTGTTCCACGTCCAGGAAATCGAAGGTCGCGGTGGCGTTGCGGTTGTAATAAACCTGATCGATATAGATACCGACGCCAGGTTCGATGCCGTCGTTGGTGAGACCGAACGGCGTGCCGAGGCCCCGAATATTCACGCTGGAATTGCGCGGATTGCTGGAATAGAACTGCACCGAAGGCTGCAACTGGGAGAGCCGGCCAACGTTGATCGTGCCCGTGGCTTCGATCTTGTCCGCGTTCAGCACCGAGACCGCGAGCGGCACGTCCTGAACCGCTTCTTCGCGACGACGCGCAGTCACGGTCACGCTCTCGATCTTAGAATCGGCGGACACGTTGGTGTCGGGGCTGGCGTCAGCGTGTGCCGTGTTCGCACCTCCCGCAACGATCAGGGCGAGCAACGCTGAGTAGCCCAGCGATTCACCGGGGGTCGATAGTCTGCGCATTGTTTTATTCCTTCGAGGGTGGCCAGTGCAGCAGCGCGTCTATCGCTGCTGTCGATGGCAAACATCCTAGGAGGTCGCGGGTATCTATTCAGTCAGGAGCGGGTAACGAATGGGTCACCGCTCATACCGGCCCGCGATCAGCACATCGCCAATGGTTACCTGGCGCGCAGCATGTCGATGCAAGGCGGTCCGGGGCGGGTGGGCGCTCCGTCGAACGCCCGCATGCCGGGAAGTGATCCAGTTCCTTGAGCGTCGCGTCTGCTTACAGGGGGCCAAACCGGCAGTTGCGAAGCGCGATAATCCTGTGTTATCAAACGCGCCATGTTTCAGTCCTTCGCCCGCTATTGGTTCTACTTTAGCTATCCGATGCCGCTGGCGGATGGACTGACCTCGATTTGACGAAACGATAACCGAGTCACCCGAAGAAACCGCCAGCGACACTGGCGGTTTTTTTTTGCACCGCCGGCCCTGGTCCACTGGAGCCCTTGTGAACGCCCGTACCGACGACCTACGCATTCGTGAAATCCGCGAGCTGGTCACCCCTCATCAAGTGATGAGCGAGCACCCCATCACCGACACCGCCGCGGCGACTGTCGAGCAGGGGCGCAGAGCGATGCAGGACATCGTGCATGGTCGGGGCGACCGCCTCGGCGTGGTGATCGGGCCATGCTCGATTCACGATCCCAAGGCCGCGATGGAATATGCGCACCTGCTCAAGGAACAGCGCGAGCGCTTCAAGGGTGAGCTGCAAATCGTGATGCGCGTCTATTTCGAGAAGCCGCGCACCACCGTCGGCTGGAAGGGGCTGATCAACGACCCCGATCTCGACGGCAGCTTCAATATCAATCGCGGTCTGCGCATCGCGCGTCGGCTGCTGTGTGACATCAACGATCTCGGCCTGCCGGCGGGCTGTGAATTTCTCGACATCATCACTCCGCAGTACATCGGCGATCTGGTGGCCTGGGGCGCGATCGGCGCGCGCACCACCGAGAGCCAGGTGCATCGTGAGATGACCTCGGGCCTGTCGTGCCCGGTGGGCTTCAAGAACGGTACCGACGGCAATGTGAAGATCGCGATCGACGCCGTACAGGCCGCGTCGTTTCCCCATCATTTCCTGGCCGTGACCAAACAAGGTCACAGTGCGATCGCGACCACCAGCGGCAACGGCGATTGTCACGTCATCCTGCGCGGCGGCAAGGAGCCGAACTACGACGCGGCGAGCATCGATGCAGTGTCCAGGCAGCTCGAGGCGGCCAAGCTGCCGGTGCGCGTGATGGTCGACGTGAGTCATGGCAACAGCTCGAAGAAGCCGGAGAACCAACCTCTCGTGATCGCCGACATCGCCCGGCGCATCGAAGCCGGCGAACGTCGCATCAGCGGCGTGATGGTCGAGAGTCATTTGAAAGCGGGCCGACAGGATCTGGTCGCGGGCAAGACTCCCGAGTATGGCCAGAGCATCACGGACGGATGCATCGACTGGCAGGCATCGGTGCGAGTTCTCGAACAGCTCGCGAGCGCCGTGCGTGCGCGTCGAGCTGCTTCGTGACTCGATGTAAGGCTTTCCCCCTCGCGACGGGGTGAACCTTCGCTTGCCCCTCGTCGCGGAGGATGAGGGGCGAACCCGACTTGCTGTTGGCTCGTGCGCGGCCGGAAGATGCGCGGCATCTGGACCGGTCGCGAGGCGAGTTTCCCATGAGCGTGGATCCTTGGCCGGAGTTGCCCTACGCGGCATGGAGCGACACCTGCGCGACGCTGCATCTGTGGACGCAGATCGTCGGCAAGATCCGGCTGGCTCGCGCGCCCTGGCTCAATCACGGTTGGCAGGTGGCGTTGTATGTGACCCCGACCGGGTTGACGACCTCGCCGATTCCGGACGGCGATCGCACCTTCGAGCTGCGCTTCGACTTGCTGCAGCACCATCTCGATATCGAACTGAGCGATGCTCAGAATCGCCGCATCCGGTTGCAACCGATGTCGGTCGCGGATTTCCGTTCCGCTGTGTTCGCCGCGCTTCGTTCGGTCGACATTCATATCGAGATCGACGACATGCCCAGCGAGATCGCCGACGCGATTCCGTTCTCGAGCGATCGCACGCACGCCTCCTACGATCGACACTACGTGGAGCGCTTCAGCCAGGTGCTGCGTCAATGCGATCAAGTGTTCAAACGGTTTCGCACCGGCTTTCTGGGCAAGAGCAGCCCGGTGCATTTTTTCTGGGGCAGCTTCGATCTGGCGGTGACGCGTTTCTCGGGCCGGACCGCGCCGCTCTTCACCGGCAAGGCACCGGGCTTGCGCCAGGATGTGATGCAGGAAGCCTATTCGCACGAAGTCAGCAGCGCCGGCTTCTGGCCGGGCGGGCCGGGTATCGATGCGTCGTTCTATTCATATGCCTATCCGCCGCCGTCGGGCTTCAAGGAATATAGAGTGCAGCCTCGGGCTGCGTCCTTCAGCGAGGCGCTCGGCGAATTTGTTTTGCCGTACGAGCAGGTGCGCACGGCCAAAGATCCGGCGGCGGAGCTGCTGAGCTTTCTTCAGAGCACTTATGAAGCAGCGGCCGTCACCGGCAAATGGGATCGGGACGCATTGGAGTGCGCCATCGGAGAACCGGGCGTGCCGCGCGGCCTGTCCGCCTGATCTCTATCTCTACACAAGGAGATGAGCATGAGCACGTTGGAACGAGAATCGATGCCCGGCTTTCTGTCCTTCGTCGGCCGTAGCTGGTGGGTGCTGTTGTTATACGGGATCCTCGGCGTGTTCTTCGGCTTGTTCGCGCTTGCGCGGCCACTGGCCGCCGCCACCGCGCTGGTGTGGGCGATCGGCGTGCTCGCACTGGCCGAGGGCATCGTGAGCTTGTTGGCCGTGTTCAGAGACAACGTCGCGGTCTCCAAAGGATGGGCGGTGTTTTATGCGCTGATGTCGATCGTGTTCGGCGTGATCGCGATCACCAACCCGGTGGCCGCGGCCGGCGGACTGCTGTTGTTTCTGGCGGCGTGGCTGATCGTCGCCGGCGTCTATCGGATCGTCTTCGCGATCCGCGTGCGCCAGGAGATCAAGGGCGAATGGTTGATCGCGCTCAGCGGCGTGTTGAGCATCATCCTCGGCGTGCTGTATTTCGCCAGCCCCCTGACCGGGCTGGTCATCACCGCCTGGTGGATCGGGGCGGGCGCGCTGGTCTACGGCATTCTGCAGATCGTTGCCGCGTTCAAGCTGCGCACGCTCAGGTAGGAAGCCGACAGCAAAACGATTTCAGTACGCGTTCTTGCGTACCGGCTGCACGGTGTTGTCGCGCGGTTTCGGTTGCTGTGGGTAGCCGCCCGAGGACTGCCGTTTCTCCAGAGCCTTCTTCATGGTCTCCGCCCAGCTGGCCTTGGCCTTGCCGCCTTTACTCTTGTGAGTAGCGGCTTTCGAGGCGGTGGACTTCTTTGTCTTCGCGGTCTTGGTGGTCATGGTGTTTCGAGGTTTCCCTTACAAGTGTCTTCGCACAACGCATGATCGGCTGACCAGGCTCCATGAAAAGATGAACCGAGGCACGGGCGCTCGGTACACACGAGAGAACGCGCGTCGACGTCGGCGCGCGCGCTCAACATTTCTTCCCGGGAGCCAAACACATGAGTACTGCAAAACTCTTTCGGTGGTCAAGCTTTGCATACATTGCGGTCACATTACTCACCGCTCCCGCGATGGCGCAGACCACCGGCAACACCACCGCACGCAATGCCTATCAATCGAAGGTACTGGTCTCCAATGGCAGCGTGGCGTCGAGCTCCACCGATACCAACCTCATCAATGGCTGGGGCCTCGCATTCCCTCCTGAAGGGTTCGCGTGGGTCAATGCCGAGGGGACCGGCAAAGCGCTGGTGTTCGACGGCACTGGAAAGCCGCAATCCATCGTCGTGACCATTCCCGGCATCGGCGGAGCCGCCAGTAATCCGACCGGCATCGTGTTTTCGGGAGGCATGGACTTCGTCGTCAACAACGGCACGACGAACGCTCCCGCCCGTTTTCTGTTTGCGACCAATAACGGCACGATCGCTGGCTGGTCGCCCGACGTGGACGCCACGAATGCGGTCACGGCAGTCGACAACTCCTCGCAGGGCGCGGTCTACACCGGACTCGCGCTCAGCGGCAATGGCACCACCCACCTGATATATGCAGCCAATTTCAGTAAAGCGCGCGTCGACGTCTTCGACGGCACGTTCAAGTCCGTCGACGTGCCCGGCGGCTTCAAGGATCCGCAGATGCCCACGCAATATGCGCCGTTCGGCATTCAGGCGATCGATGGCGATATCTACGTGACTTATGCGAAGCAGGCGGAGGCGGGCAGTGGCGACGAAACGCACGGCGCCGGGCTCGGCGTCGTCAACGTGTTCGATCCGCAAGGAAATCTGATCCGTCGCATCGCCAGCAACGGCCCGCTCAACGCACCGTGGGGCATCGCGCTCGCGCCTGCCAGCTTCGCCGGCCTGGGTGGCACCTTGCTGATCGGCAATCTCGGCGATGGGACCATCCATGCGTACGATCTGCACACGGGCAAATCCCTTGGCGCCTTGAACGGGGCGGACAACAAACCCCTCGTGGTGGACGGACTGTGGGGCCTGCAGTTCGGCAACGGCGTCTCGTCGCAGCCGACCAACTCGCTGTTCTGGGCCGCGGGACCGAACGATGAAAAGGATGGCGCGTTCGGCGTGATCACCCCGGTCAGCCAGTGAGGCTTTGACAGCGCCGACCGGCCGGCAAGCCGGTGTGCACCGGCTTGCCGAGCGCGGTTTCAAGAGTGTCGATCGTCCCCGCAGATTGCTTGACGTGAGTTGACTCGCAGGCTTCGTTCGCCCCGACACGGCCGGGTGCGTCGAGAAATGCCTCACACTATTTATAATAACGATTGATACTATCTCGGACATGACTATATAGTCCGGTACTGAATCGCCCGATCGCGGGCAGCCCACTCATCCTGTCGGAGTCGCCGTGGATCGCATACGGAACTTCGGGTTCATCCTGAAGAACCTCGAGCGCCTGTACACCAAGCGCTTCGAGACGTTGGCGCACGAGCTGTCGCTGACGCTGCCTCAATGCAAGGCACTGTTCAACCTGGCGCGCAACGAGGGCATCAGCCAGAAACGGCTGGCCGAGTTGTGCGAGATCGAGCCGATGACGCTGGTGCGCATCCTCGACCGGATGGAGAGCGATGGCTGGGTGGAGCGGCGCCCCGATCCGAACGATCGCCGTGCCCGCACGCTGTATGTCACGTCCGGCGCGACGCCTGTTTTACAACAGATCGACAAACTCTCGGCGCAGATGCGCGCTGAAGCGCTCGCTGGCCTGAGTGCCGAAGAGCGCAATCAATTGATGAGCCTGCTCGAGCACGTCTATCTGAACCTGTCGAGCGCCAAACATGAATGACCCGCAACCCATGAGCGATTCCGTGTCCGACTCCGTTTCCAATGAGCCGTCTCCGAGCAAGCTGCGTCGTCCGCTGATGATCGCCGGACCCGTGCTGGTGCTGGCGGTTGCGGCATACATATATATCACCGGTGGCCGCTACGAGGAGACGGACGACGCTTACGTGCGGGCCGCGCAGATCTCGATCAGCGCCAACGTCGCCGGTCGGGTGAGCGAGCTGGCGATTCGCGACAACCAGCGAGTCAACAAGGGCGATCTGCTGTTTCGGCTCGACGATCGGCCGTTCCGAATTGCGGTCGACGAGGCGCAAGCGCGGCTCGCTTCGGCGAAACTGGAGGTCGAGTCGCTCAAAGCCACGTACCGTCAGCGACTGGCGGATCGTAGCTCTGCCGAAGCGAGGCTGGAGTACCAGACCAAAGAGCTCGCTCGCCAGCAGGGGCTGCTCGAGCCGGGCATTTCTTCGCAGGCGCAAGTGGAGAAGGCGCAGGTGGCTCGTGACGCCGCTCGCCAGGAGCTCGAGGCTGCGCGCGAGCAGATCACTGCCGTGCTGGCGAGACTCGGCGGCGACCCCAACATCACGGTCGACGATCACCCGACCGTCCAGCAGGCGCAGGCCGCGTTGGATCGCGCCAAGTTGAATCTTTCCTATACGACCGTCACCGCGCCGGCGGAAGGTATTGTCACCAAGGTCGAACAGTTGCAGGTCGGCGATTACCTGAACGCGGCGACGCCTGCGTTCGCCCTGGTGTCGTCGCAGAACGTCTGGATCGAAGCCAACTTCAAGGAAGTGCAGCTGGCCCACATGACCGAAGGGCAGCAGGCTGAAGTGCGTATCGACGCGTATCCGGGTCACAAGCTCACCGCGACCGTGGTCAGCGTGAGCCCCGGCACCGGTGCCGAGTTCTCCTTGCTGCCGGCGGAGAATGCGTCGGGCAACTGGGTGAAAGTCGTGCAGCGTTTGCCGGTGCGACTGGAGCTGAAGTCGGCCCCCGAGGTTCCGTTGCGGGCCGGCTTGAGCGCGAACGTGGAAGTGGATACGCGCCGTCAACGCACGTTGTTCGGCCTGCGTTCGGACACTGCCGCTGAAACGGTGGCTGCGACGGATCGATGAGCGATTCTGTTCCAACCGCCCACCCCGAGGAGCTGCGTCATCGCGGCTGGATCACACTCGCGGTGATGTTGGGCTCGGTCATGCAGGCGCTGGATACGACCATCGCCAACGTGGCCTTGCCGCGCATTCAAGGCACGCTGTCGGCGACGCAGGAGCAGATGGGGTGGGTGCTCACCTCCTATATCGTCGGCGCCGCCATCATGACGCCGCTTGCCGGCTGGCTCACCGGGCCGGTCGGGCGCAAAAAAGTGTTCGTGTCGTCCATCGTCCTGTTCACGATTTCTTCGGCCATGTGCGGACTGGCGCACAGCCTGACGGAGCTCGTGATCTATCGTGCGATTCAAGGTGTTGCCGGCGCATCGCTGGTGCCTTTGTCGCTGGCCATTCTGCTGGACCTGTATCCGAGAGAGCAGCACGGCAAGGCAACGGCGATGTGGGCGATGGGCGTGACGCTCGGTCCGATTCTCGGTCCCGCGCTCGGCGGATGGTTGACGGAGACGCAAAGCTGGCGCTGGGTGTTTCTGATCAACATTCCGTTCGGCGTGGTGGCGATGCTTCTGTCGTCGCGCTTCCTGCACGAGACTGCGAAGCGGAGCAGCCCGTTCGACTTCTTCGGCTTCGCGATGCTGAGCACCGCGATTGGTTCTCTGCAATTGATGCTCGATCGCGGCCAGCTACTCGACTGGTTCAGCTCGACCGAGATCGTCATCGAGGGTGCCATCGCCGCGCTCGCGTTCTATCTGTTCGTCGTGCACATTCTCACGACCAAGCGACAACCCTTCATGAGTCCCGGGCTGTTCAAGGACCGCAATTTCACCCTCGGCTCGATCTTCATCTTCCTGATTGGCATCGTGCTGCTGGCGACGCTGGCGCTGCTGCCACCACTGCTCGAAGGGCTGTTCGATTACCCGGTCGTGACGATCGGTCTGGTCACCGCGCCGCGCGGCGTGGGAACGTTCGCGGCCATGTTCATCGTGGGCCGGGTCATCGGCAAGATGGACGCGCGCATTCTGGTCACGTTCGGTCTGCTGACCACCTCGCTGTCGTTATGGATGATGACCGGCTTCTCGCCGCAGATGGATGATCATCTGGTGATCTGGAGCGGCGTGATTCAAGGCTTCGGCCTGGGATTCACCTGGGTGCCGCTGACCACGATCGCGTTCGGCACGCTCGCGCCCAGTCAGCGCAACGAGGCCACCGCCATCTTCAATCTGCTCCGAAACATCGGCAGCAGTATCGGTGTGGCCATGGTCACCGCGCTCCTGACACGCAATGTGCAGTTCATGCACGCACGCCTGGTCGAGCACATCACGCCGTTCGATCTGGCGCCCCGCACGCACCCGGTGTTCGATGCGTCGACGTTGCACGGGCTGCGTGCCATCGATGGCGTGGTGACGCACCAGGCGACGCTGATCGCCTATATCAACGATTTCAAGCTGCTGTTGATCATGACGCTGGCGGTGACGCCGCTGGTTCTGTTACTGCGCAAGGCGCGCACTACCGGACCGGCCGTCGTGCACGCGGACTAGAGTTGAACCCGATGACGAGTCGCATACTTGGTACTTTCCTGACGGCCGGCGCGATGTTCGCGCTGTCGGCCTGCGCGGTCGGTCCTGACTTCGAACGTCCGGAAGCGCCGGCAACCAGCCGCTACACCGCGGTGAACGAGCCGACGCAACGGATCATCTACGGCCAGACTGCGCCGAACGATTGGTGGACGGTCTTCAAGAGCGATGAGTTGAACCGACTCATGCAGCAGGCGAAGCAGAGCAGCTTCACGCTGGCCGCGGCCCGTTCATCGTTAGCTCAAGCTCGAGAGCTGCTGGAGGCCCGCACCGGCACTCGGTTGCCGAAAGTGAATCTCACCGGTGGCGCGGGTCGCCAGCAGATGGGAGCGCAGGCGCTCGGTGATTTTCATTTGCCGACGTTTACCTACTACGCCATTGGCGCCGACGTGCGATACACGCTCGACTACACCGGCGGTGTGGCGCGATCGATCGAGCAGGAGCGGGCGCTGACCGAGTATTACCAGCACGAGCTCGACGCCGCCTGGCTGTCGCTGACCGGCAATGTGGCCGTTCAATATTTCACCATCGTGTTCACGCAGGCGCAGATTCAGGCGCTCGAAGAGCTGCTGGCGGAGGATCGCACCAATCTCGATCTGGTGACCCGCGCGCAGAAGGCCGGCATGGTGACGAAGGTCGATGAGCTGAGCGCGCGGGCACAGCTGGCTCAGGATGCAACGTTGCTTCCGCCGCTGCGTCAACAATTGGATACGGCTCGTCATGCGCTCGCGGTGTTGTTGGGCAAGGCGCCCGCCGATTGGGCCGATGCGCAAACCAAATTCGCGGCACCCAGCGAGCTGCGACTGCCGGATCAGTTGCCGGTGAGTCTGCCCTCCGAGCTGGTGCGACGTCGGCCGGATATTCTGTCGGCCGAATCACAACTGCATGCGGCGACCGCCGCCGTCGGTGTCGCCACTGCGAACTTGTATCCGCAGATCACTCTGTCGGGGAACGGGGGCATGCAGGCCACGACGACCGGTAAGCTGTTCGATTCGTCCAGTCTCGCATGGGGGCTCATCAGCGGTATCACGGCGCCATTGTTCGACGGCGGCACCTTGCGAGCCGAGCGTCGCGCAGCGTTGCAGGCCGTGCAGGTGAGCGCCGCGAATTATCAACAGACCGTGCTCGAATCGTTCGGACAAGTGGCGAACTTACTGCAAGCCGCGCGGCATGACGAAGATCTGTTGCTGTCGCAGACCGAGGCGGTCGAGACCGCAAATTCCAGCGTCGATCTCGCTCGGAAGAGTTACAGCGCGGGCAACGTCGGCGTGTTGACGGTGCTCGATGCCGAACGTCAGCGTCTGCAGGCACGGCTTGGGCTGCTGGATGCGCAGTCGAAGCGCTTTGTGAACACGGCGCAGTTACTGCTCGCAGTCGGCGGATCGAACCTGAGCGGCGGCTAACTCGTCGTCAGCCGCGCCTCGAGCAGATCGATCTCACGAACCAGCTTCCGCACGGTTTCTTCGGGCAACTGCCTCGCGCGTACCAGGCGATACAGCTCGTCGCGTTCCGCTCGTAAGCCGGCGAGCCGCAGCTGACGTTCGATCTCGCCGATCAGGCGCATCTTCGCGGCTTCCTCGGCGCTGTGAGGTTGGCTCGTGATGCGGGCGCGATATACATCCATGATCTTTGCGCCTGTGTCCGCGTAAAGGTCCGCGTCCGGGCGGTTCTGGCTCAACTCGTGTTGAGCGTGCTCGATGGCCTTGATGGCCGCTTCGGCGGCCGCGATTCGGGCTGTGTCTTCTTGCTCGTCATGCGCCGGCTCCGGCGGGATCTGCAGACCGCCGAGCAGGAACGGCAGGCTGAGCGTCGCGGCAACCAGCGAAGTGAGAATCACGCCCGCGGCGAGGAAGATAGCCAGATCGCGTGCCGGAAACGGTGAGCCATCGGGAAGAAGCAACGGCAACGTCAGCACACCCGCGAGCGTAATCGCGCCTCGAACGCCGGCAAGCGAAGTCACCGCGACCAAGCGCCAGCTCGGCCGTCTGGCCAGCATTCCCGACGATCGCGAGGCGCGAAACAACGTCAGGCGCAGCGAGACCCACACCCAGATGAATCGAAGCGCGGCGAGCGCCGCATTGATCGTGACGACGTACACGATGAGCCACAACGGATCGTGGTGTCCCGCGTCCTGCACGACGCGAGCGGCGCCTTCGATGAGCTTGGGCATCTGCTCGCCCAGCAAAACGAACACGACACCATTGACCGCGAATTGAATCGTGTCCCAGACGCCGGTGCGACGCATGCGTGTGGTGGCCAACGCCCGACCGGTCAACTCCGCGTAGCTCATCGTGATGCCGGCGGCGACGGCGGCGAGAATGCCCGAGCAGTGCAGATGCTCGGCCAGCAAGTAAGCACCGAAAGGAATCAGCAGGCTGATCAGAATCTGCGAGCCGCTGTCCTCACCGAGCCGACGCGCTATCCAGTCCTTGATGCGCGTGATGACCCAGGTAACGAGCACGCCGATCACGATCCCGCCGAGCGCCAGCCACACAAACGTGCCGACCGCCGCCAGTGGCGAGAACAATCCGGTCATGGTGGCCGCGACCGCGAAGCGCATGCAGACCAGGCCCGACGCGTCGTTGAGCAACGACTCGCCTTCCAGGATGTGCAGCAGTCGCTTGGGAATCGGGGCGCGCGCTGACAATGCCGACACCGCGACCGGATCGGTGGGCGAAACGACGGCGGCGAGCGCGAACGCGACTGGCAGAGGCATCGCGGGAATCATCCAGTTGATCAAGAATCCCAGGCCGACCACGGTGAAGATCACCAGGCCCACGGCCAGTTCCAGAATGGTGTCCTTGTCGCGGAACATGCCTTCTTTGGGAATGCGCCAGCCATCGAGAAACAGCAGCGGCGGCAGGAACAGCAGGAAGAAGACGTCCGGATCGAGCTCGACCGGCGCCTTGGCGACCAGCGCGATCAGTGCACCGAGCGCGATTTGCACGATGGGCAGCGGCACCGACCAGGGCAGGCCGCGCTGTAGCCAGCCGCTGACGACCACTGCCAGCAGCAGGAATAATGTGACGGTGATGCTTTCCACCAGGCGCGGCTCCGACGTCGACTCGAGCCGCTATTGTGCCCGTTCTTGAATGTGACAGTCTCGTGAACCCCGAGCAAAGTAGGACTTGCGTCCTACCCGCGAGTGAGGGCGTTCACGAACAATGCCGCGGTCACCCGTTCAGACCGTTGTTTGTTCAATGTTCCGCATCGGACAGCTCGCGATTGCCGGCCCGCCGCTTTCTCCACGCCACACCTGCGTGGAGGCATTGGAGTATTTTTCAGGCAACCCGAGCTACGACATGTTGCCCATCGTCAGCGACGATCGGCCGGTCGGCCTGATCACGCGCCATGTACTGTTGGAGCGCTTCTCGCGACCGTTTCAGCACGAGCTGTTCGGCAACAAGAGCTGCTCGCTGTTCATGGACAAGCAGCCGCTGTTGGTCGACGAGGACGATTCGATTGCCGCGGTCGGCGCGGTTGTCGCGAGCGATTCGCGCCGCGCACTTCAGGACGGCGTGATCGTCACGTCCAAGGGCAAGTACTCGGGGACCTGCAGCGGGCCGACGATCATGCAAGTGCTCGCCGACATGCAGGTCGCGCGCAGCCGCCAGGTTCTGGAAGGCGTGCGGTACGCAAGCCGGATTCAGCGCGCGTTCCTGCACACGTCGAATGAGCATCTCGCCGAACATCTGCCGCAGCATCAAGTCTTCTGGGAGCCCAGGGACATGGTCGGTGGCGACTATTACTTCTGTCGCGGCGATCAGGATCGCGTGTTCGTCGCCGTGCTCGATTGCACCGGTCATGGCGTGCCTGGAGCGCTGATGACCATGATCATGTCCGCCAGTCTCGAAGCGTCGATCGCGGAAGTGGATTCGTGGGATCCGGGCGCATTGCTCGCGAACATCAACCGACGGGCACGCGCCGCGCTCGGTCAGCGACAACGTGCGCACGGTGGAGACCATGATAACGAACGTTCCGACGATGGCATGGACGCCTCGCTGGTCCTGATCGATCGACGCAAGCGGCGGCTGCAATTCGCGGGAGCGCGCTTGCCGGTGTTCGTCTCGTACGCGGGTCATGATTCGTGGGTCTGCTTGCCGGCGGGTCGCCCGGGCGTTGGTTACGCCGATACGCCCGATGATACGGAGTGGCCGATCAGCGAGTCGCCGCTGGAGAAGGGCATGCGGGTCGCTCTGGCGACCGACGGATTGTTCGATCAGATTGGTGAAGCGCGCGCCATTGCTTACGGCAAAGCGAGGTTCGCGCAGTCCTTGGGTGCGGCTACCGGAGTGGGGCTGCAAGACAACTTCCAAGAAACGTTGTCCCGTTACCGGCAGTGGCAGGGATCGCAGGCCCGCCGTGACGATGCGACGCTGCTGATGTTCGAGGTTTAGATGAGCTCCAATGTTGCACTTCGGATGACGTCGGAATCGTCCGAACGTGAGATCTTCAGCTACTCCGGCGCGGTGAGTGCCGGCATCGTCGGTGCTACCGGCGAAACACTGCGTGCGCGCCTGGCTGCGCTGAACGTGGATAGCCAGCGTGCTCGCAAGATCTTTTCAAGCTTCGTCGAGCTGGCCTACAACATCATTCATCACGGCGAGCCGGAAGGCGCGAGGGATGTGAAGATCGTCCGCTGCGGTTCGGTCGCGGTGTGGCAAGCCGGGCAGCGCTATCACTTGCGTTCGCGCAGTCTCATATCGGCCAGCAACGCACCGCCCATCGCGCACCGGCTGCAAACGTTGCGCGACCTGTCGCCGGAACAGATTCGTTTCGAATTCCGGTTGCGTTTGACGAATCTGCAGTACTCATCGGACGCGAGCCCCACCGGCGGCGCCGGTCTGGGCCTGCTCACCATCGCTCGCAATGCCGCCGAGCCTATCGATTTCGAGCTGTCGCCGGTGCCATCGCACGACGGCAGGTTGCAACTGAGTATCCACACTGTCGTCCAATAGCAGGAGTGCGCAAATGGAACGTCTGACGCTGCCGGCGACCCAGTTCACGCCGCTGGTGGATTTCGATTTCGCGGCTCGCGCGCTCACGCTGCGAGGCGAATCGTATCCGGAGAACGCGGCGGAGTTTTACGGCCCGATCCTGTCCTCGCTCCGTCAATATATGAGTAACGGCGCGCACACCGGGAAGATCGAGGTGACGCTGCACTTCGCATACGTCAACAGCTCGAGCACTCGCAGCTTGCAGCAGTTGCTGACAGTGCTGGATGCCGCGGCTCGAGACGGCGCGAACATCGAAGTGCGCTGGCTGGTCGAGGCCGACGACGACGCGATGACCGAGCTCGGGGTCGATCTGCTCGGCGACAAGAGCTCATTGATCTATGAGATCGTCGATACACCGTTGTCATAGAACAGCAACAACCGGTCCTTAGCATGATGGGCCTCCCATCGTGCCTCGTGGCACTGTCCTGGCGAACGGCCACACCTGCCAATGACCTTTTATAAATTGCGATTCGCCCACGTCGCCTGCGCGCTGCTGTTGGCCACATCGAGCATCGGTAGCGTCCTGGCCGCCGAAGATGCGGCTAAACCGCAGACTCAGACCCAAGGCTTGGGCGGCCCCGAGATTCCCGGGGTTTGTTTGCTGAGTCGCCAGGCGATTTTCGCCAATGCGGAGGTGGGCAAAGCAGCCTCCGCTCAGATCGCCAAGTTGACGGAAGAGGCTCAGGCCGAAGTGGCCGCCGAGCGCAAGCCGTTGGAAGAGGAGGCGCGCAAACTTGAAGGTCAGCGTGCTTCGCTCGCGGCGGATAAGTACACCGAGCAGCAGCAAGCGCTGGCTCGTCGTTGGGCCGAACTGCAGAAGAAGGCGGATCATCGCACTCGTGAAATCGAAGCGACCCGTCAGAAAGCGATCGAGCGCATTTCCACCGAAGCCCAGCCGGTGCTGGCGACGGTCTACAAACAGCGCAAGTGCGGCTTGCTGTTCGATCGTGGCGTGGCGCTCGGCGGCAACATGAGCGGCGATCTCACCGCCGCGGTGGTTCAGGCGCTCGATGCCAAGATCAAGACCATTCCCATCCAGCGGGAGATTCTGCCGATGACGCCGGTGGCGTCCACCGGCCGATAGAACAGCGCTCGCACCTATCGCCTTCAGCTCGCCGGCCGGTGGCAGCGTTCGTCGGTGGCGGCGTGAGTTCTGTGCGTCCGTATCGGGCGCGTCACTGTCGGCGCGGTATTCGCACCGGCAGCGAACGATAGCCGCGCACGAAGGTCGAGTACACGCGTTCGGGCGCGCCGACGACTTCGATCAGCGGGAAGCGCTTCAGGATTTCTTCCCACACAACTCGCAACTGCATCTCGGCGAGCCGGCTGCCGACACAGCGATGAATGCCTGTGCCAAAAGAAAGATGCTGGCGCGCTTTGGGGCGACCGATGATGTATTCGTCGGGACGTTCGATGATGGTCTCGTCGCGATTGCCGGAGAGGTACCACATCACGACTTTGTCGCCGGTGCGAATGAGCTTATCTCCCAGCTTCACGTCCTGCACGGCGGTCCGTCGCATATGAGCCAGCGGTGTCTGCCAGCGAATGGTCTCGGACACCATGGCCGGAACGAGCTCGGGATGCTCGCGTAATTTCTGGTACTGATCGGGATTCCGATTCAGCGCGAGCACACTGCCGGTGATGCTGTTGCGAGTCGTGTCGTTGCCGCCGACGATCAACAGCACCACGTTGCCTTGATACTCATAAGCCGGCATGTTCCGTGTGCCTTCGCCATGCGCGAGCATCGAAATCAGATCGTTGCCGGCAGGACGCGCCGCGCGCTCGTGCCAGAGCGACTGGAACGCCTCGAAGCATTCGGTCATTTCCTCGACCCATTGCTCCGGGCTGTCGATCACGCCGCCGCCGGGGACGGCCGTGGCCACGTCGGACCAGCGCGTCAGTCGACGCCGCTGTTGCTGTGGGAAATCCATCAGCGTCGCCAACGTCATGGCGGTCAGCTCGACGGAAACTTTGTCGACCCAATCGAATTCAACTCCGATCGGAAGATCATCCAGGATCGCCGCGGCACGGCTGCGAATCAGCGGTTCGAGGTTGCGCAGATTCTCGGGTGCAACGATCGGTTGTACCGCGTTCCGCTGTACGTCGTGCCTGGGCGGGTCCATGGCGATGAACATTGGCAATGCGTTGCTGGCGGCGTTGATCGTGATGCCGCCCAGCGCTGCATCGGACGAGAACTGCTGATGGTTCATGTCGACCGCCATGATGTCGTGATAGCGGGTGACCGACCAATAACCGCCAAACGTCGGGCTTTCGACGAAGTGGACCGGGTCCTCACGCCGCAGACGCTCGAAATAAGGACCCACGACATCGGCATGAAACAGCTTGGGATTCGCGACATCGATATCGGCCAGCGGCAGCGAATACGCGTGCGCGCGAGCGGCTTCGAGCGTCGGCGGCGCCTCCGGAAACACATCCAGACTGTAATTGATGATAGGTCCGGAGCGGGAGGCGAGGGTGTCAGTCATGGGAGGCTCACTGTGGGTGTCCCAATGCAAACTCGATCCCCGCGCACACCGCCGCGACCTGAGCGTCGTTGCATTGTTCAGGTGTGGCGCGAGGGCTGTCCGGATAGACCTCGGTCGTGGTCGTGAACCGTGCACCGCTGATGCCGGCGCACAGGCCGAGCGATCGCATGGCGTACTGAATCACGCCGGGTGAAACCACATCGGAGCCGATAATCTGCCCTTTGGCGTCCGCCGGCGCAATGTGAGTCACTTGGCTCACGGCCTCGATGATGGCTCGTTGAAACGCCGGCTGCGGATTTTCGGCGTCGTCGACCAGATAGAATCCGTCGGGAATGAGATCCGGCTCGTGCGGCTTGCCGTCGCGTGCCGCGAGAGCAGGGCGAAACTCGCTTTCATCCGTATCGGTGGTTTCATGCAGGTCGATGTGGAGTAGAAAGCGGCCGCGAAGCGGGCGAACCAGGCGTAGCAATGCGGCCGATTCCTCGGCCGGACTGTCGTCGCGGAACGAACGGTTCGGATCGATGGCATCGGCGTTCCATCGATGAATGCGTTCGTAAGCCCAGGGGCTCACGCACGGCGCGACGAGCAGATTGATCCGCCCCGCATATTCGGCAGCACGCTCATCGAGGAACTGCAGGGCGCCGTGCACGCCGCTCGTTTCATAGCCATGCACGCCGCCGGTCACGAGCGCGACCGGTAGATCGTCGCGCCAACCTCGGCTGCGAACAGCAAACAAACGGTACTGCTCGGGCGGGTAGTCGAGCCGGCCGTATTCCTCGACATCGAAACGCCCGGCGAGGCGTTCGAGCTTGCTCACCACATCGTCGTTGTAACTGCGGTGGCGAACCTGGCGTGACAGCCACTGCGCACGCTCGGCCGCGCCCCAGGGAACGCCGGGGGTGCCAATCGGATAGTGCGCCGGGGAATTCATGATGAAACAACTCCTTCAAGCTCGAGGAGCGCTACTCTACCCCAGGCATGCCGCGCCCCCGCGACTCCTCGAATTACAATTCCATCGTTCCAATGATTTGAAATTTTCATTCCATTGGGTTAGCTTAACCGTCGAGGCGTGTGGCTCGCCGCACATTCGACGACTGGCATGACTAAAGAACACATCACCGCGCATCGACGCGGATTCGCACGGGGATTTACGCCGATCGCGCGGCATGACGACCAGGACAATCCGTCCGGGATCGGCGTTGGCGTCCTCGGTCTGGCGGCGAACGAGCAATCGGTACAGCGGGTGGAACGAGAGACCGCCTGGTTGCTGATGAAAGGCGCCGTCCGCGGCTCAGCCGGACGACATCGTTTTGAATTCTCACGCGACTCGCTGTTCGACGAGTCCGCGAGCTGCATCCATGTTCCAGCCGGTTGCGCAGTGACCTTCGAGGCTTCGCGAGACACCGAGATCATGGTGTTCGATTGCGCGAACGCGAGGCAGTTCGATGCCAGGGTATTCACACCCAAGGATGTGCCGAACGAGCCGCGCGGACGCGGGCAGGTCGGCGATAGGGCGTTGCGTTATGTGCGGACCATCTTCGATCGCACCAATTCGCCGGAGGCGGTGGAACTGGTGCTCGGCGAAGTCGTGACCTTTCCAGGCGGCTGGTCGAGCTATCCGCCGCATCATCATCCGCAGCCGGAAATCTATCACTATCGTTTCACTCGCCCGCAGGGCTATGGTCATGCGGAGCTGGGCGACAGCGTCGTCAAGGTGATGGAATACGACACTATCCATATTCCGGCCGGTCTGGATCACGCGCAATGCGCGGCCCCCGGTTACGGCATGTACTACTCATGGGTGATCCGACATCTGCCGGACCAACCCTACACCGTCCCTGAATTCACCGCCGAGCATACGTGGACGCTGGAATCCGGTGCTCCCTTCTGGCGTCCTCGCGAGATGGATCGATGAACAGAACTTTCGACTTGATCTGTCTGGGACGTGCCGCGGTCGATCTTTATGGCGAGCAGATCGGCGGCCGGCTCGAGGACGTGCGCACGTTCGCGAAATATCTCGGCGGCTCCTCCGCAAACCTGGCGGCGGGAACCTCGCGGCTCGGCTTGCGCGTATCGATGCTGACGCGCGTGGGCGACGAGCACATGGGACGTTTCGTCCGCGAGGCTTTGCATCGCGAAGGCGTCGATGTAAGTCATGTCGGCACCGATCCGACCCGACTGACGGCTTCGGTCGTGCTGGGCATCGAAGGTCCATCGGCGTATCCACACATCTTCTTCCGCGAGAACTGCGCGGACATGGCGGTGAGCGCGCAGGATTTCGACGAGTCATATATCGCAAGCAGCCGCGCGATCGCGGTGACGGGCACCCACCTGTCGACGCCAGGCACTCGTAAGGCGGTCGAGCAAGCGTTTCGCTTGGCGCGAGCCAATCGCACCAGTGTCATTCTCGATATCGACTATCGACCGGTGTTGTGGAAATTGACCAATGCGGGGCAAGGCGAGTCGCGATTCATTCCGTCGGCCGAAGCGACCGCCGCTCTGCAGAGCGTGCTGCCCGACTGCGATCTGGTCGTCGGTACCGAAGAGGAGATCCGCATCGCCGGCGGTTCGGAAGACGTGCTTACGGCCTTGCGCGCGATCCGCCGCAAGACCCACGCCACCATCGTTCTGAAGCGCGGACCCGCTGGATGCTCGATCATCACTGATCAGGTGCCGGCAAAGCTGAGCGAGCTGCAGACGATCGCGGGATTTCCGGTCGAAGTGTTGAATGTGCTGGGCGCCGGCGATGCCTTCCTGAGCGGGTTTCTTTCGGGATGGTTGCGAGGTAAGCCGCTGGCCGAGTGCGCGCGTCTGGGCAATGCATGCGGCGCGTTGGTGGTCTCACGCCATGGCTGCACGCCCGCGATGCCCAGCGAGGTGGAGCTGCACGAGTTCCTGCGTCGTGCTCAGAGCCTGCGACGACCGGACCTGGATGCCGAGCTGTCGCATCTCCACGAGGCGACGACGACGCGTCGGCCGCGCCAGTCGTTATATGTGCTCGCGTTCGATCATCGTCGTCAGCTCGAAGAGCTGGCGGACGAGCATGGCGCGCCCCGGGCACGCATCGCTCAATTCAAAGATCTGATCGTTCGTGCCGTGGAGCGAGTGGCCGCGAGCACTCGCGATCAGGAGCGCCTCGGCGTCATCGTCGATGCCCGGCACGGTGCCGCGGTTTTGAATCGGCTCACGCCGCAGGGGTTCTGGATCGGCCGTCCAATCGAAACCCCCGGCTCGCGGCCGGTCAGCTTCGATCCTCCCGACAATGTCGGCTTGCATCTGCTGAGTTGGCCGGTGTCGCACGTGATCAAATGTCTGGTGTTCTTTCACCCGGACGATCCGATCGAGCTGCGCCTGGCGCAGGAGCGGCAGATCCGTACGTTGAACGATGCCGCTCGCGCGCTGGATCGAGAGTTGCTGCTGGAGATCATCTGCACTGGCAGAGGGCTGCCGGTGGATGACACGACCATGGCGCGGGCGTTGACTCGCATTTACAACCTCGGCGTCCGGCCGGCATGGTGGAAGTTGGAAACTCAATCGCGAGCCGCGTGGTCGCGCATCGAGGAGGTCATCGCTCGCCGCGATCCTCATTGCAATGGTGTGCTGCTGCTCGGGCTCGATGCCTCCGAGCAGGCGCTGCAAGTCGCGTTCGAGAGTGCGGCGTCCACGCCGGTCTGCAAAGGCTTTGCCGTAGGACGAAGTATTTTCAATCCCGCCGCGCGAGCCTGGTTTGAAGGGCGGATGACGGACGATGAAGTCGTCCAGGACATCGCCGCGAGATATGAGCGTTTGATCGAGAGTTGGCGCGGCTTGCGTGCGGACGACGCGCGGCCTGCATCGCGCCAGGCAAGAACACTGGCTGAGCAATCCGTATGAGCGAACGTATCCGTCTGACCACGAGCCAAGCGATCGTTCGCTATCTGTCCGCGCAACGAACTGTGATCGATGGGCAGGAAGCGCCGCTGTGCGGAGGCGTGTTTGCGATCTTCGGCCACGGAAACGTGGCGGGTATGGGCGAGGCGCTCACGGCGTCACGTGCCAATCTGCCGACTTATCGAGCTCACAACGAACAAGCGATGGCGCACTCGGCCATCGCCTTTGCGAAGACGACGCGTCGACGTCGCTTCATGGCATGCACGACCTCTATCGGGCCGGGCGCGACCAACATGGTGACGGCGGCAGCGCTCGCGCACGTCAATCGACTGCCGGTCCTGTTGCTGCCGGGCGATGTGTTCGCGAGCCGTCGGCCCGATCCGGTGTTACAACAGGTGGAGAACTTCGGCGATCCGACCATCACCGCGAACGATTGTTTTCGCCCGGTGTCGCGTTATTGGGATCGCATCACTCGTCCCGAACAGCTGTTGCGCTCGCTGCCCCAGGCATTGAGCGTCCTCACGGATGCCGCCGACTGCGGGCCTGTGACGCTGGCGCTGCCACAGGATGTGCAGGCGGAAGCTTGGGAATTTCCGGCGTCATTCTTCGAGCCTCGTGTGCATCGGCCCGCGCGACTCGGAGCGGATACGCATCAGTTGTCGGCCGCGGTTGAGGCAATCAAAGAGGCTAAGCAGCCGCTCATCATCGCCGGTGGCGGTGTCCACTATGCTCAGGCATGCGAGGCGCTTGCTCGCTTCGCCGAACGCTTCGGTATCTCCGTCGCCGAGACGCAGGCCGGCAAGGGAGCGCTGCGTTGGGATCATCCTTGGAACGTCGGTTCCATCGGCGTAACTGGATCCAGCGCGGCGAATGACCTGGCTCGCGATGCCGATGTCGTTATCGCCATCGGCACCCGGTTGCAGGATTTCACCACCGCGTCGGCCAGTTTGTTTCGCAATCCGCGGCGTCGGCTGATCGCGATCAACGTGTGCCGCTTCGACGCCATGAAGTTCGGCGCGTTACAGGTACAGGGCGATGCACTGCGCACCTTGAATGAGTTGAGCGCTGCTTTGGAGCCGTCGAGCGCGCGCTCGGAGTATGCAGCCCGCGTGAGACGACTGGTGCAGACGTGGAACACGTCAGTGGACGCCGCCGTCGCTGCTTCGGATACAACGTTGCCCAGCGATGCGCAGGTGCTGGGCGCTGTGAATCGTGCCATTGGCGCGAATGGAACGGTGGTGTGCGCGGCTGGCGGATTGCCGGGCGAGTTGCACAAGCTGTGGCGTGCCCAGGACAGCGACGCTTATCACCTGGAGTACGGCTTCTCGTGCATGGGTTACGAGATCGCGGGCGGGCTTGGCGTCAAGCTGGCGCGTCCGGACCGCAATGTGGTCGTGATGGTCGGCGACGGCAGCTATCTGATGATGAACTCCGAGATCGCCACCGCGATTGCGCTCAACCTGAAGCTCACCATCGTGCTGCTGGACAATCGCGGCTTCGGTTGTATCAATCGTCTGCAAAAGAGCTGCGGCGGACAGGCTTTCAACAATCTGCTCGAGGAAGCCGCGCCCGCCATCGACTTTGTGGCCCACGCCCGATCGCTCGGCGCCGAGTCGTTCCAGGTCAACAACATCGGCGAGCTCGAACGGGCGCTGCATGACAGCCGCGCCAAGACCCGGACCGTCGTGATCGTGATCAACACCGATCCCCATCACAGCACCGCCGCGGGCGGCGCATGGTGGGACGTGGCGGTACCCGAAGTGTCCGGCTCGAAGGACGTGACGGCCGCCCATGACAGATATCGAAAGACGCTCCGCGACGTGAGCGATCTTGAATAACCAGCAATCGACACATCCATGAACATTCGAATCGGTATCAACCCCCTGACCTGGACCAACGACGATCTGCCGTCGCTGGGCGCGGAAACCAGCCTGGAAACGTGCTTGCGGGAGGCGAGGGAAGCGGGCTACACGGGCGTGGAGCTCGGCAATAAGTTTCCGCGCGTCGCCGCCCAACTCAAACCGATTCTGCAGGCTCACGATCTGCAACTCGTTTCCGGCTGGTACAGCGCGCGTTTGCTCGAGCGCGATGTCGACGCCGAATGGGATGCCATGAGTGCGCACTTCGAGCTGCTGCACGCCTTGGGCTGCGAGGTCATGGTGTTTGCGGAAGTCTCGCGCTGTACTCATGGCGATCAGCGTGCGCCGCTGTCGCAGCGGCCCCATCTCACAAAAAACGACTGGCCGCGCTTCGGCGAACGGATGACGAAGCTCGCCGAAAAGATGCGCTCGGCTGGATTGCGACTCGCCTATCACCACCACATGGGCACGGTCGTGCAGTCGGCGGCGGACATCGACAGCCTCATGCAGACGACTGGCGATGCCGTCGGACTGTTACTCGATACGGGACATCTGACGTATGCCGGCGGCGATCCGTTGCGGTTTGCGGAGCGCTACGCATCGCGCATCGTGCACGTCCATTGCAAGGATGTGAGACGAACGGTGCTGGATCGCGCGCGAAACGAAGATTCGAGCTTCTTGAACGCCGTGCTGGATGGCGTGTTCACCGTCCCCGGTGACGGCATGGTCGACTACCGCAGCGTGTTGCAGCCGGTCGCGCGTAGCGGGTATCGCGGCTGGCTGGTTGTCGAAGCGGAACAAGATCCGGCCGTTGCTACGCCGATCGTGTACGCGAAGATTGGTTATCGGCACCTGTCGCAGCTCGCGACCGAGCTGTTCGTCTGAAAGACGGCTCCCTCGCCAGGCAAGGGAGCCGCATTCTTCACTTCAATGTCACCGGCGCGCCGCTCGTCAGCGAGCGCTGAGCAGCGTCCGCCAACAGCAGCGCACGTCCTCCGTCCTCACCTGTCGCAAGCTCCACCTTCCGGCCCTGGAGCGCGGCGATGAAATCCTCCAGCTCCAACCGATACGCGTCGGCGTAGCGTTCCAGGAAGAATGGCAGCGCGGGCTCGGTCGTATAGCCCTGCGCGCCCGCGACCGTCACGCTCGTCGCGGTGTGATTGTTTGCGCTGACCATGCCTGCCGCACCGAACGCCTCGATGCGCTGGTCGTAACCGAAGCTGCACCGTCTGCTGTTCGCGATCTGGCACAGCCGGCCATCGGCGGTCCGTAGCATCACCATCGCCGTGTCGACGTCGCCAGCCGCACCGATCTCAGGGTTCACCAGGGCGCTACCGCGAGCAAACACTTCCACCGGCTCGGCACCCAACAGCCAGCGCGCCATGTCCAGATCGTGAATCATCATGTCGCGGAACAGTCCGCCCGAGCGGCGCACGTATTCCACCGGCGGTGGCGCCGGGTCGCGACTGGTGATGTGCAAGGTTTCCAGCGAGCCGATCGTGCCGGCGGCGATTTCGCGTTTGAGTCGCGCGAAGGAGGGGTCGTAGCGACGATTGAATCCGAGATACAGCGCGACGCCTGCTTCCTGCGCCTTGCGCATGCATTGAGTAGCGCGATTGATATCCAGGTCGAGCGGCTTCTCGCAGAACACCGGTTTGCCGGCAGCCGCGCAGCGCTCGATCCAGTCGGCGTGAGTGTCGGTCGAACTGGCAATGAGCACGGCGTCGACATCCGGAAGCGACAACGCGGCGTCCGGATCGACCGCGCGACACGACCATTTTTTCGCCAGCTCGGCGGCGGCTCGCGAATCGGCGTCTGTGACCGCCGCCAACGCCGAAGCGCCGCCGCGCACGATGTTCTCAGCGTGAATACGACCGATACGTCCGGCGCCAATCAAAAGAAATCGAATCATTTGTCCCCCTGACGAACGCTGCCTCGCTCAGCGCCCGCGACCACGTTTTTCCATGTCGAATGCATAACTGATGACCAGCGTCTGCGCGAGGCACAGGGACGCCGTCAAGGAACGGAACTGACGCACCTCGGCATCCTTGATCTCGAACACCAGGTCGGAGGGACCTGCGATCGGGCTCAAGCGACTGTCCGTGATGGCGATGATCTTGGCCTTTTGCTCGCGCGTGGAACCGACGATCTCCACGGTTTCGGCGGCATAGGGCTGGAAGCTGATGGCGATCAGCAGGTCTTTGGACGTGAGCATGGTGCTCTGCTCGGCCAGCATGCCGGCGACGCCATCGAGCAGATAAGCGCGCTTGTCCACATGGCGCAGGGCGTAGGCCAGATAGGAGGCGACCGGGAAGGAGCGTCGCAGGCCGACGATGTAGACCGCATTCGCCGTCGCGATCATGTCGACCGCGCGTTCCAGGTCCGCTTTGCGGACGCTGCTCTTCAAATGTTCCAGCGCCAGAATGTTGCTGTCCGCGAACTCGTGCATCACGTCCTGGGGCGCGAGCGCGCCGGCGGTGCCGGCCCGACGCGAGAACTGGCGGATGCGCTCGGCATAGCTCGGGCTCGGCGCCTGGGTGAGCATCTCGTCCTTGAACAGCTCCTGCATGTCGCTGGCACCTTCGTAACCGAAGGTTTTGGCGAAACGCACGATGGTGGAGGGCTGCACTTCGCAGCGCTCGGCGATCACCGCCAGGGTCTGCAGCGCCATGTCGTTGGGATTCTCCAGCACGTACTTGGCGACCTGCTGCAGCCGAGGACTGAGCTCCTCGTAGCGTCGCACGATGTCGCCCCGCAGGGATTCGAGTGATTTAGCGCTGCTGGCCATGGCTAGCTCTCTCAAGTGTCATGGAAATTCCCAAATCATACGGTCGCTGCAACAAATATTCCATGCAGCCCTTCAGAGCGTCGGCCGCGGCGCGGGCGCAACTATAGCACGTGGAATTTTTATTTCACCAGTTGCGGATGATGAAATCTTCGTTCTAAACTGCCCGTCAGCTGACTCGAGGGCGGAAGTACAACTCATATGACGCAGGGACGCGGCGAGCGTCCAGGGGGAACGATGCGACGGTTCAAGCATGGAAACGTCCTGGCGAGCGCGGTGTCGCTTGCCCTTGCGACTGCTGCGGCCAATGCCGCCGAGCCGGCGCACGAGGACAGCCTGGAGTTCATCGAAGTGCTCGCCAAGCGTGTCAATGCGCGCGAGCGCACCGAGCTGGCCGAGCCGGTGCTCACTTATTCCGAAGAATACTTTCAGCGCTTCGAGCCGCTCTCGGTCGGCGAGATGATGAAGCGCGTGCCGGGCGTGACGTTCAGCGACGATATCGGTGAGTACGCGGCGCCGTCGTTGCGCGGCATCGGCTCGGAATACACTCAGATCCTGATCAACGGCCGTCGCATTTCCGGCTCGGGCAACGACAACACCGTGCTGGTGGATCGCATTCCCGCCGAGCTGGTCGAGCGCGTCGAGATCATCCGCAGCCCGACCAGCGACATGGACAGCCAGGGCATCGGCGGCACGCTGAATATCATTCTGAAGGAAGGCGCCGAGTTCAACGGCGGCATCTATCGTCTCGGCGGCTATTACATCGACGGCGAGACGCGGCCGAGCGCGTTCGTCTCGTACGGCCACAGCACCGAGGCGGTGCAATGGGGCACCTCGCTCAACTATCAGGAACGCTTCAATCGCAAGCAGGTGTATTCGGTGGAGCGCGTGCTCGACGGCGAAGGCAATGCCGAGCCGGAGTTCAAGGCTACTCTCGAGCCGGACGAGCGCGACAGCCGCGATATCGCCTGGACGGGCGACCTGGCGTTCAAGCTCGACGGCGGTCAGGAGCTGTCGTTCAACGCATTGTTCGTCGACACCGACCGCGTCGAGCACGAGTTCGAGCGCGCGTTCGAAGCCGAGGATGACGACGGCGACCTGGATTCGGGCGCCGAACAGACCAACCAGACCGACGCATTCCGCGAACGCAACTGGATGCTCGCGGCGACATTCACTGTGCCCACCGACGGCGGCAACTCGTGGGAAGTGTCGGCGAGCTACGACCGCACCGAGGGCAAGGCGAAGGAAACCAATTATCTGGTCGACATGGACTTCGACTTTGCCGACATCGGCCTGAACGGTGGCGAGGATATCCTGCCGTTCCTGTCCGCCTTCAGCGATCCGCAGGTGCGCCATCAGTTTCGGACCAACAGCACTCAGCTCGGTCACGAGATCGACCGGTTCGAGAACATCGACAGCGTCGAGAATGAGGACAGCGAGGATTCCGAGGCCAAGGCGGGCGGCAAGTACAAGTGGAAATTCGCCGCCGCCACCTTGAGCGTCGGTCTGGACTATGTGCTGAAGAAGCGCGACTACAGCTTCAACGTGCAGGAGCTGGACGACGGTCAGCTGGTGACGCTCGATGAGCTGTTCAGTATCTTCAACGTCGATGACGAGCGCATCGCCGGCTTCGTGCAATGGGGCGTCGATCTGACCGACAGCACCAAGCTCGAGCTCGGCGTGCGCGGCGAGCAGACCAATCTGGATATCACGTCCACCGTGGCCGCGCCGGTGGCCGCCGCCGCAAACGCGCTCAGCTCGCTGGGGCTCGATGTCGAAGGCAATCAGATCGCGGTCGACAACGACTACTTCGAGCTCAATCCGACCGCGCACATCCGCTGGGACGCCACCGATTCGCTGCAGTGGAGATTGTCGGCGGCGCGCACCGTGCGGCGACCGAGCTTCGACGAGCTCAATCCGACGCTGCTGCTCGATGAAGACGAAAGCGTGCTTGGCAATCCCACGCTCGAGCAGGAAACCGCGCTCGGTCTCGATGGCGGCTTCGATCTGCGCTTGAACGGCGAGGACGCGGTGCTCGGCGTGAACGCCTTCTATCGGCGCATCGAGAACAAGATCGAGCTGAATGGCGTCGGCGACGCAGTGAACGCGATCTTCCAGGCGCAGATCGACGACGAAATCGAAGCCACCCAGTACGTCAACAATCCCAACAAGGGCACCATCTACGGCGTCGAGTTCGATCTGAGCTATCCGCTCGAAGTCATCGGTGCGCCGAATTTCCACGTGTTCGCCAACTACACGTACCTCCACTCCGAGATTCGCGACGCCAACAGCAACTTCCCCGTAGATCGGCGCTTCTCGATGCAGCCGGATTACATCTACAACGTCGGCTTCGATCATCTGATCCAGCGCTGGGCCCTCACCTGGGGCTCGAGCTATCAGAAGCGCGGCGCCGCCGAGGAGTGGGTCGATTCCGGCGCCACTACCAAGGAAGTGGCCGACGTGACCTTCGGAGGCAACCTGGAAGTGTTCCTGGAGAAAACCTTCGCGGAACGTTTCGTCGTGCGTCTGGCCGCGCAGAACCTGCTCGACGCCAAGCGTAAAGACGTGACTCGCGTTTACGAGTCGGTCGCGCAATACAACGCACGCACACCGGTCAGCTCCGAGCTGGACCAGGAAGAGTCCGATCCGTGGGTCATTCTCACGTTCCGCAGCACCTTCTGAGCTGATTTTTTCCCCGCACATCGATGAATGGCGCTCGCATCCGCGAGCGCCTCAGTGCCCTGTTGTTACAGTCAATGGAGGGTTCCATGTCGAAAGTGCATTCCGTTCTCGCACTCGCCGTGCTCGCCGTTCTCGGCACCGGTCTCGCGCACGCGGCGCAAGTCCAGGCCGTTCGCGAAACACCGCCGTCGCTGGACTATGACGATGGCGAACGTCTGTCGAACGCGGACGACCCGGCGATCTGGGTCCACCCGGATGAAACTCGTCAATACAAGAGTCTGATCGTCGCCACCTTGAAGGAAGGCGGCATCGATGTTTACAACCTGCAAGGTCAGCTGCTGCAACACATCGCCGGGCTGCCGCACGCCAATCCCGACTATCCGCGCCAGCGCTTCAACAACGTCGATCTGGTGTATGGATTCAAGCTCGGCTCGCGCACCGTGGATCTGGCGGTGGCGAGCGACCGCGGCTTCGATCGGCTCGCCATTTTCGAGATCGACAGGAGCGGTTCCGACGCCGCCGTGCCGCTGACCGAAGTGACCAAGTCCGGCTTGCCGTTCGTGTTCGCGGCCAATCAGGGCGAAGTGAATGACGAGCTCACGGTGATGGGCATCGGCACGGCCAGGTTGAAGAACGGCCAGACCGTCGCCTTCGTCACGCGCAACGATCGCGCGCAGGTCGCCAAATTCCGGCTGTATGACGCCGGTGGCGGCAAAGTCGGTTATGCGCCATTGGTGCGATTCAATCTGCCGTCGCAGTTCACGCTGCCGAACGGTCGGCAGTGGACGCCCTGCCAGGATGAGGACGGTGTGACGCCGATGTCCGAGGGTACTGTGATCGATCGTGACCGCGGCTATGTTTATATCGGCCAGGAAGCGGTCGGGCTATGGCGCACGACCATCGACAATCCGGGCGCGAATCTGCAGCTCATCGACAAAGTCAGCACCTACGGCACGCCGTACACGCGCACCTGGGATCCCGATGAGGAAGAATACGTGTGCGAGTACCAGACGCAGCAGGACCCCGGCTATGGCGGGCGACTGACGCGCGATGTCGAAGGCGTGACTTTGTACGAAGCCGACGACGAGGAGGGCTACGTGATCGTCTCGAGCCAAGGCAACAACGAGTATCTGGTGTATGACCGCGAAGATAACGATTACGTCGGGCGATTCTCGATCGTGGACGGCATGGTCGACGGCACGCAGGAAACCGACGGCATCGGGGTCAGCAACGCCGACTTCGGCGGGCCGTTCGGCGACGGCTTGTTCGTGGCCATGGATGGCGGCAATACCCCGGACATCCTGGATCCGCAAGGCGAGACCGTCGAGAACACCAATTTCAAGCTGGTCCGCTGGGAAGACATCGCCGATCGGCTCGATCTGATCGTCGACGACGAGCACGATATTCGAGATCTGGACTGAGCGATTCCCCCCATAGCGCGCCCTGAGGGGCGCGCTTTTTTTGACAGGAAGTATCGGGCATGCTGCCGCAACCCTCGGGCCTACAACGCGAACCGTAATTTCTCTGCGTGCTCGCCGCGCGGGTGGGTACATCCCTGTACCCCATGCGTTCGTACTACTTGCGCAGCGAGCGCATCGCATCCTTCCACGACACATACTTGAAGTTCTGCCGCTCGGCGGGCATCACGTTGCGTCCGTCCTGCACGACCAGCAAGCCTTCAGGGTATTTCTCACCGAGCGGGGCGCTGACAATATCGAGCCCGTCGGTTTCGGAGGCGCCATCGATGCCAGCCTCGCTGTTCGCGACGACGGCGAACTTACCGAGATATTCGTTGCTACCTTCGCGGCGATACACGGCGTAGTTGTCCTCGCCCTGATTCGAGGCGATCACGTAACCCGTCCCGTTCGCGCCGTAGTAGATCGAGAGCCCTTCGATGTCATCGGTCAGGTGTCCTTTCTCGACAGTGTCGACGACCGTCCGACGCGACCCGTCGCGAGGCTCCGCTGAATATTTCCAGAGCGCGACATCTTCTTCCGCGACATACAGGTCGCCCAGCTCGTCGTCGGCCACGCACCCTTCGGCTTGCGAGCCGACCGCGATCTCGCGCACCAGTTCGCCCGCGAGCTTGCCGCCCTTCACCGAGATCTTCCATTGCCGAAGCCGACCGTCCGCGCTGTCGTTGGCGAACACGTAGTACGCGCCGTTCTTCGCGCTTCGATACATGCACAGGCCGTACGGATCGTCGAAGCCGGTCGCGAGATCGCCACCGGGCAGTGCTTGCAGCTGCCGCGCCCGGGCGTCATAGCGATACAAACTGATCGACTTGCGCGTCCGATTGGTCGCCGCGACGAGCGTGATCGGGCGCCCGCCGAACGCGAAGCCGTCGCGGACATCCACGTTGTTCATGCGACCGTCCGCGACGCTGTGGATCAGCTTGCCCCCCAGATCGTAGACATTGAGCCCGAGCTTCTTATCCGTCGCGATCACGACGCTCCGGCTTGGATCCCGACGATCCACCCAGATTGCAGGGTCGTCGGCGGCATCGCCGAAACTGGGCACGGGCTCCGTCTCGGCCGCGGGCATCACCGCGCCTGGAATGAACTCATCGCCGGCAGCCGCGCTCTGGGCCACCGCCGAACCCAGCGATTTCGTCAGCGTACTCAACGAGACCAGTTTGTAATCGCCAGCGTCTTCGTCGGCAACGATGAGCACGCCGTTGGGAAACGCATCGCCGAGCGATTCGCCCGCGATCGTCAAACCTTCCGCGTCGCCGATCTGTTTGGGCGCGCCGAGCTGAAGCCGATGAGACGAGCCGTCGGCCAGGGAGTAAACGATGAAACCATCCGCGTCGCGGGCGATCACGAAAGCCGAGCCGTTGGCTCGATGGACCGCGACCCCTTTGACTTCCTCGCTGATACCGCCGCGTGGCGCGACGAGGTCGAGCGCTTCACGCGCCGTGTCCGATTCCGGTTCGGCCGCGACGCTCCAGACACCGACGGATTCCTCGCTGAAGTAAACGCGACGATGAGCGTCGTCCACGGCGCAATGACCCACCCCTTTGCCCGCCGCGATTCTGCGAACCATTCGACCGCCGATCTGTTGCGCTCGGGAGAACAACTCCCACTGTTCCAGTTGACCCTGGCCGGTCGAAACGAACAGATACAGCTTATTGGTCAGCGGGCTCACATACGAGCACAACCCGGTGATCTCGTCGTTGATGGCGAGTGGCTGCCCGGCGACTTCCTGCAAGCGAGTGCTGGCCGCATCGAAACGATAAGCGCGAATCGCACCGGCGCGTTGATCGCTTACCAGCACCAGCTGGTTCAAGGTCTCCGGCAGGCGAGCGCGATCCGGCACTTCGACAAAGCCGACTTCGACGTCCTCGAACTTTGCGACTCGCTGACCGGCGAGATCGTGGATCTCCAAACCGCCTTCGCCGGCCGCGAGCATCAGCAAACTGCGCGTCGGCTCGCGCCAGACCGCGGCGTCGAGCGCGAACTTGTGCGAAGTCGCTAGCGTGGTCCGATCGACCGGCACGCTGACGGCCGCATTCTGGGGTGTCGCCGATTGCGCCTGCCAGGCCAACAGGCCCAGGGCGAGCGAGGTCAGGAGTGAGGGGTGTTTCATTGCGCTCTCTCTTATGGAATGCCGACGAACGGACTTGGAATATTTTTTTCATTGTTTTAAGCTAATGGAAATGAAATTTCAATCATCCAGGATCGGGCGGGGGTAGGGTGAGCGCGGGCGAGCCGGGAATCGAACGTTTGCGACGGGCGGGGAGGACGTCGGCATGGAGCTCCGTGCTGAAGTTCTTCGCGAGCGGCGCGGAACGGCCGGTGCTCGAGGATCGCGCCACCGTCGACGCGCTGTTTCGTTATCACCGGTTGCGCGTGATGGTCGCGATCACGCTTTGTTATGGCGTGATCTACACCTGTCGATTGGCACTCGGCGTCGTGAAGAAGCCGCTGATCGATGCGGGTGTCTTCGGGCCGGCCGAGCTCGGCATGATCGGCTCGGCGCTGTTCTACACGTACGCGTTTGGGAAGCTGACCAACGGCTTTCTCGCCGATCACGCCAACATCAAGAAGTTCCTGGCGCTCGGTTTCCTGTTGACCGCGCTGTGCAATGTCGGAATGGGATTTTCCACGACCGTGACGTTATCGGTGCTGCTGTGGGGCTTGAACGGATGGTTTCAGAGCTTCGGCGCCCCTTCGAGCGTGGTCGCGATGACTGCATGGTTCAGCAATCGCGAGCGCGGTCGCGTGTACGGGATCTGGAGCACCGCGCATTCGATTGGCGAAGGGCTGACGTTTCTGGTGGTGGGTGCGGTGGTGGCGGTGCTCGGCTGGCGCTGGGGCTTCTGGGTGCCGGGCTTGATTGGCATCGTCATCGCCGTCGTCGCGTATCGATTCGTGCAGGATCGACCGAGAACGTTGGGCTTACCCACGGTGGCCGACTGGCGCAACGATCACTACGCCCGGGTCAGCGCTCAGCAACAAAGCACGTTTGCGACCCAGCTGTCGATCCTGAAGATGGCGCCCATCTGGATGCTCGCGCTGGCCAGCTCCACGATCTACATCACTCGTTATGCCATCAACTCATGGGGCGTGCTGTATTTGCAGGAGGCGCGCGGCTATTCGCTCACCATGGCGGGCACGTTACTGATGATCAGCACCGTCGCGGGCATGGTCGGCGCCGTCTCCTACGGATTCGTTTCAGACAAAGTGTTCCAGGCGCGGCGGCCGCCGGCGAATCTGCTGTTCGCCTTGCTCGAGCTGACCGGGCTCGTGCTCATCTTTTTCGGTCCTTCGAATACCGCCGTGCTGACGCTCGGCATGGTGCTGTTCGGCATCGGCATGACGGGATTGGTGACGGCCCTCGGCGGATTGTTCGCCGTCGACATCTGCCCGAAACGCGTCGCCGGCGCGGCCATGGGCTTGATTGGAATTTTCAGCTATCTCGGCGCGGCCATCCAGGAAAACGTCAGCGGTCATCTGATCGAGCGGGGCATGAGCGTCGCGGACGGGGTCCGCACTTATGACTTCGGCGCGGCGATCTGGTTCTGGCTGGGCTCGTCGGTGCTGTCGATGCTGCTGGGCGCCTGTTTGTGGCGCGTGAAATTGCGCGATTGAGGACATTGGGGAGATTCGCTTGCATACCTTCGATTTCGTTTCCATCGGTGCCTACACCAAGGACACCATCGTTACGCGCTCCGGCACTCGCCAGGTCCATGGCGGCGGCTACAGCTACTCGGCGCATGCGGCGCGTTTACTGGATCAGCGTGTCGGCGCCGTCACGCGTCTTGCCCGCGAGGACCTCGAGTCCACTCGGCTGCTGAAAGAGTCGGGCGTCGAAGTGATGGTGCGCGCTTCGGAAAAATCCACGGTGATGCGCTTGGAATATCCGACGGCCAACGTCGATGAGCGCATCCTGACGGTCACCGATGTCGCCGATCCATTTCAGGTCGAGGACGTGGCCGACGTGCGTGCCGAAGCCATTCTGATCAGCGCGTCCATTCGCGGTGAGGTGTCGCTGCCGGTGGTGAAGGCGATCCGCGAGCGGGCCGGGTTGCTCGGTGTCGATGTGCAAGGCTTCGTTCGCATCGTCACGCCCGATGGCAAGCTGGCCTATCAGGGCTGGCCGGAAGTCTCCGAGGTGTTGTCGCTGGTCGACGTGCTCAAGACCGACGCGGTCGAAGCGGAGTTTCTCACCGGCCAGTCGGACATCCGGGTCGCGGCCCGCAAGCTTGCGAGCTTCGGACCCAAGGAAATCGTACTGACTCACAAAGATGGTCTACTCGTGCTGGCGAACGGCGAATACTTCGAGCAGCCGTTTCGTCCGGTGGAGCTGCGCGGCCGCAGCGGTCGAGGCGACACGTGCGTCGGCTCGTATCTGTCGAGCCGATTGCAAGCGTCGCCGGAACAGTCGACGAAGTGGGCCGCGGCACTGACCAGTCTGAAATTGGAAGCTGAAGGGCCGATCCGCCGCACGCGCTCGGAAGTGGAAGATTTGATCCGGAGACAATACTCGTGAAGTTTTCGAATGGCTCGCGCTGGCTGGCGATCGCGGCGGTCCCCGCGATCGCGACGTTGTTCTCGTGCACGTCCGTCGATGTGGACCCCACGAAGCAGGCGGTCAGCGCGCCGGAGCGCGTATCGATACTGGCGTTCGGCGACACCGGGTATCACTACGACTATCTCGAGGCGGAAGACTACGAGACCGTCGTGACCGAGCATCAGTTCAAGGAAAAAGAACGACGCGATTGGATCGATGACAAACGACCCATCGCGGAGCTGGCTTATTCGCCGATGTATCGCCTGCCGCGTAACGGCAGCATCATCACGGCAAGCGGGCTCGAGCCGGTCGCGAACGCCATGCAAGCGTACTGCTCCGGCGCGGCCGATTGCGATTTCGCCGTGATGCTCGGCGATAACATCTATCCCAGCGGCGCCACCGCTGGGCGCGATGGCAGGGATACGCAGCGGTTCCGCGATCTGTTTGTCACCCCGTTCGCGGGCCTCGGCCGCAGACATGACGACTTCCGCATCTACGCGGTGCTCGGCAATCACGATTGGCGTACCTCGCGTGAAGGAGCAATGGCCGAGGTCCATTTCTTCGAACAGACCCGGCCGTTCTATATGGACGGCTTGATCTATCGCGTGCAGCCACCGGCAGGCCACGGTGACGTGGAGGTGTTCGCACTCGACACCGAGGTGCTGCTGTCGTCGACCACCGTTTACAAGGCGTCACTGGCGGATGATGCCAGCGAGGTGCGCAGCGAAAAACGTGAGAAGCCGTTGAAGTGGGCGGTCCCACAGACCGACGCCGAGCGCAACATGGTGAGCTGGCTGGAGCAATCTCTGCGCAGTTCCAAGGCGCGATGGAAGATCGTCATCGGACATCATCCGTTGTGGTCCGGCGCGGGCGGCAAGTTCGAGCAGGCGCATGCGTTGCGCCAACTCATCCTGCCCACGTTGTGTCGCTACGCCGACCTGTATCTGGCGGGCCACGAGCACACCATGGAGGTACACACCGACGATTGCACCACCACCGATGCCGGCGCGAGCGATCCGCTGCCGCAAGTGGTCTCGGGCAGCGCCGCGAAGATGCGTCCGATCAACAGTGCATTCATTCGCAATCAACTCGCGAAGAATCCGCAGCTCCGCACCCTCTACGCGCGGGGGCTGACGTGGGGCTTCGCGCACGTGAGCATCGAGGGCGACCAGGCCACGATCAAGATTATCGAAGTGCCCACCGACGGCTCCGGCGGGTCGCACGTTACTTTCGAGCAGTCATTCCCACGGCGACGTCACGTCGCGTCCTGATCGCTGAACCCACTCACATGCGTCCGCTCGCTTTTTCGGTGTGCCGCTCACCGCGGCACGGGTTGCCCGCGCGCCGTCGAAACCCCTGGACTGCCGAAGCTCTTCGTCGGCTTCGTGAATTGGCGGCGCTTGGCGCCACCATTGGCGACATCGCCTTGGCATTGGGGCGCAGTGAGTCGGCGATTCGAAACAAAGCGGGACTCCACGGCATCTCTTTGAATGCTCGCGGGCAAGCGAGATAGCACAAGCTGCCCGGCGCGAGCTCGATGACGCTATTACACGATCCTTGTTGCCACCGGATGACAATGGAAATTTATTTCCGGAGCAGGGCTCAAGGAGGCGGGGCGGAAGATCATTAGACAGGAGGGCGCCGATCGCTGCCCGGCGCGCTTGCGCTTGTCATCATTTCCGAAGAACTCTAGGGGTCATGAGCCGCCGCTCGATCGTCATCTCTGAACCGGATCTCGGGATCGACAGCCCACTCGATCACGAGGCACGGCCGCTGTTCGAAGCCGCGTTCCGGGAGCACTACACACCGCTCGTTCAGTATCTGCGTCGTCGGATCGGCTGCGATAGCGAGGCTCGCGATCTGGCGCAGGATGCGTATGTGAGGCTGCTGCGCTATCGCGACAACCAGAATCTGGAATCGCTCAAGGCGCTGCTGTTCCGGATCGCCACCAATCTGATGGGCATGCGTTCGAGGCGGGCCCGCGCCCGCCGCTGGAATGAGCACCAGCCGATGGACGAAGAGCTCGGGGTCGCGGCGGACTGTCCGTCGCAGGAACAACAGCTGGGCGATCAGCAGCAGCTCGATCGTCTGATGGCCGCCATTCAGCGCCTGCCGAACAAATGCCGGCAGGTATTCGTGCTCAGCCGCTTTCACGACATGGCTTATCCGGAAATCGCCGCACGCTGCGGCATCAGCGTCAAAATGGTCGAAAAGCACATCACGAAGGCGCTCGCAATTTGTCGGGCCGAGGTAGGTGATGCCCGGTCGTGAGCATTGATACCTCTGAAATGCACGGAAACACAGCCAATCCGCAGCTGCTTGCCGACGCCGAACGCTGGTACGTCCGTTTGAAAGCGGCGGACTGCCGACCCGAAGAGCGCATGGAGTTCGAGCGCTGGCACGCGGTCCCGGAACACGCCGCCGCTTTCGCCTCGACCGAAGCAATGTGGCGCTCCATCGGCTCCCTCGCGACCCGCGAGGATATGGAGCTTCTTACCCAACAGGTTTTTACGGACACCGAGCATCGTCCCGCGGCGATCACGCGCCGCCTGTTCATTGCGGCGTCGGGCGTCGCTGCCGTGGCGGGTGGCGTGTTCTTCTATTCAGCCGAGCGCAGGGAGCCGACGGTTCTCTATGCCACTCATGCCGGCGAGCGCAAGAGCTTCGACCTCACCGACGGCTCCAAGCTCACGTTGAATGTGGCGACCGAGGTCGAGATTCGTTTCAGCGACCGCGCCCGACATGTCACGTTGCGTCGAGGCGAGGCGCTGTTCAAGGTCGCGCATGATAAAACCCGTCCGTTCACGGTGGCCACTGCGGACGGTGAGGTCGTTGCGTTGGGCACGCGTTTCCAGGTGCGCAACGACGATACAAAGATCACGGTGACTTTGCTCGAAGGCAGTGTCGCGGTGAGTCGCCCCGAGTTGCGGCAGCGTACGGTGTTGGCGCCCGGCGATCAGTTGCACTTCGTCATGGGCCAGTTGCCAATCGACCGGCGTAACGTCGATACCGACGTGGTATCGAGCTGGAGCACAGGTCGCTTGCGATTTCGCGATACGCCGCTCGCGGAGGTGCTCGGTGAAGTGAATCGCTATTCGACCAGACAAATCCGCATCGATGATTCAGCGTTACGGCACACGCCCATCAACGGTGCATTTGCTGTCGGCGACAGCGAGTCGGTCGCGGACGCGCTCGCCGTGTTGTTGAAACTGCACGTTTCACACCGGGACGACGTGAGCATCGTGCTTGCACGGCGATAGCTGAACGCGTCGCGGCCCTCACATATCGTGTGAATCCTTTGTGACAAAGGTAGGGCGCCCCATGCGTGCGGCATTTCATCGGGTAGCCGTTGTGGGACGGCAGCACGCAGGGAATCACCGATGTCAGCAATCGCGAGAGCAATCAGAAATACCCTTTGTTTGGCGCTGGCCAGCGCTAGCGCAATGAGCGCGACGCCGGATGCGACGACGCCGCATCATTTCCAGATCGAACCGGGGCAACTCGTGGACTCGCTCGAAGCGCTGAGCGAGCAATCGGGAACGCAGATCATGTACGAGGCGCCGATCGCGACCGACGTTCGCGCGCCGGCGCTCAACGACACGTTGAGTGTCGGCGACGCGCTCGATCGCTTGCTGGCGCAGACTGATCTGCGCGCCGATCGAGTCAACGACAGGACTGTGGTGTTGCGGAGAGTCGCGCAAGCCAAGCCTGCAATTCCGAGCCCGGCGAGCCGCCCGACGCGAGTGGCGGTGGCATCGACGGAAACCACGCTCGGTCAAGTGGAGGTGGTCACGGTCACGGCGCGCAAACGTGAAGAGCGTTTGCAGGATGTGCCTGCGTCCATCGCCGCCGCATCGGCGGACACGATTTCTCAGCTGAACATGGTGAGTGTCACCGAGCTGGATGCAGTGGCGCCCGGATTGACGTTTGTCACCAACCCGAGCCGATTCGGTTCCGGTCCCGCCATCGCGTTGCGCGGCGTGAGCACGCAGACGCAAGGTTCGGGCGTGCAGGATTCGGTGGCGATCGTCATCGACGGCGTCGTGTACGAGCGCGCCAAAGCCGGCGCGTTTCCCGACTTGAGCGACACCGAGCGCGTCGAAGTGCTGCGAGGTCCGCAAGGCACGCTGTTCGGAAAGAACGCGTCGGCGGGCGTCATCAGTATCACGACCAAGGATCCGAGCGAGGTGTTCGTATCCGAAGCTGCCGTTGGCTACAGCGATTACAACAGCCTCGACGTGCGTGGCTCGATGTCGGGCGCGTTGATCGAGGACCGTCTGACCGGCCGGGTCTCGGCGTATCGGAAGTCCAGAGACGGGTATGTCACGAACATCTTCGACGGATCCGAATGGGAAGACGACGAACAAACCGGCTTCCGCGGCAAGCTCGTGCTCGCCGCCACCGACAACGATCGAATCAAATTGTCCACGGACTATGTGGAGCAGAAGAACGGCGGTGGCGCGAACATCATCCGCGCATTCACGCCGCAGACTCCTCAGTACGTGATCGAGGATCTCGGCAGCATCGTCGGACTGGAGAACGACAAGATCAATTCGCGCAGCCTGGGCGAGAATCGTCAGAAATCGCGCGGAGCAGCGCTGCAGTGGGACCATGCGTTAGGCGGCCACGAGCTCACGACGTTGCTCGCTTATCGTGCCTACAACCAGGATTTCCACGCCGGCACCTATACGTGGCTGACGCCGCGTAACGAGGGCGACCAGTTCGGCTACACCGATCAGGATCAGTATTCGGCGGAGATTCGTATCGCCTCGCCGACCGACGGCCCGGTGGACTACGTTGCCGGCCTGTACTTCCTCAACAACGAAACCGAGATCGGTTTGCGAGATCCGGGCACGCTGGTGGTTGGAACCACGACCCAGCAGGCCAGCAGCCAGATCAGTGACGTGGAGATGACCAACTACGCGGCATTCGCGGAAGCGACCGCGCACGTAACGGATCGGCTGTCGTTCACGGCGGGCCTGCGCTGGACCCACGACGATGTGGAAATGCAGGTCGTCGGTTTGCCGATCGCTCCCGGCACGGTTCGATTTCGTCATCCGCTTGGCGTTACCCAGGACGAAGCGACCGCGAGCAAAGTTTCGTGGCGTGCCGGCGCGCAATGGCGGGCGGATGAAGATCGGATGTTCTATGTGTCGGCCGCGACCGGCTTCAAGGGACCCGGCTTCAATGTGAACATCGCCGCGATCGGCGACTCTCAGCCGGTTCGCCCGGAAACGTCCATCAGCTACGAAGCGGGCCTGAAGTCGCAGTTCTTCAATCGTCGGCTGACGCTGAACCTCAACGCGTTCCATTCGACGTTCGAAGACTTTCAGACGCAGGGCGGCCTGATCGAGCCGAGCAATCCCAATGCGCGCATCGTGTTGTTGAACGCGGGCAAGCTGCAAACCCGGGGCTTCGAGACCGAGATCGCGGCGCTGGTGGGCGAGTCGCTGGAGTTCGGCGGCAACGCGACCTACGTGGATGCGACCTACGAAAAATTCGTGAACGCGCCTTGCTATCCCGGCCAGCCGCAAGGCGCCGGTCAGTGCGTCGGCGCCGTGCAGGACTTGTCGGGCGAGCGCCTGCCGAATTCGCCGCGCTGGAACTTCAACGTGTTCACCAAATATCGATTCCCGGTGCCCGGGATCGCATGGGACGGATTTGCGACGCTCGATTACGGCTGGCGCGACAGCATCCAATGGAACGCGCTCGGCAGCCCCTACGGCATCGAGCCCTCGTATGGCTTGCTGGGTGCGTCCATCGGGATGCGGACGCAGAACGATCACGTGAACATCAAGCTGTATGGCAAGAATCTGACGGACCAGTTCCACACCAGCGGCATCGTCGTCGGCCAGGTCGTGACGCATTTCCTGCCGCCGGACTATCGAAGGATCGTCGGCGTCGACGTGAGCTTCAGCTACTGAGCGCGACTGGAGAACTGGTATGAGATCGATTGCTCCGCGCGCGGCGGCGCTGCTCGCCATGAGCGCGTTTACGATGAGCGCACTCGCCGAACAGGTCGGCGAGTCGTTGAACTGGTATCGCTGCAACACGCACACGCACACCAGCGCGCCTCCGAAGTCGGACGCCAACGGCTCCCCGGAGTTCGTGGCCGAGTGGTACAGGTCGCATGGCTATCAGTGCCTGGTGATCACCGATCATGAGTTTCTGACGGACGTTGCGCCGTTGAACAAGAAATACGGGGAGCAGGGCGACTTCCTCGTGGTGCAGGGGCAGGAGATCACGCAAGCGCTGATCGATGAGTCGCGTCCCACGGGCAAGCGTCACTTTCACATCAATGGCATCGGCACTGGACGCGCCATCTTGCCGCTTGGCTATCCGGCGGGCGCGCGCGACATCGCGCCGGTGGACATGTATGTGAGAAACATCGCGGAGATCCAGGCAGCCGGAGGCATTGCGCAGATCAATCATCCGAATCTGCAGTGGTCGGTGCAGCTGAAGGATCTGTTGCCGTTGGATCAGCCGTACCTGCTGGAAGTGTGGAACGCGTTCCCGACTTCCAACAACCTCGGCGGTATCGACGATACCGGCAGCGCGGCGCCTTCATCCGAGTCGCTGTGGGACAGCGTGCTCAGCGCTGGCAAAGTCGTGTGGGCGGTGGCGTCGGACGATACACATGAGTACTTCCGCTTCGATGATCGATTGAGCCCCACGCCGGGTCAGGCTTGGGTCGTCCTGCAAGCGACTCAACTGAGCCAGAGCGCTGTGATGGCAGCGCTGCGACAAGGCAGGTTCTACGCGTCTACGGGCGTGAGTCTGCAGACTTATGAAGCCGACGAGCGCGGCATCTCGATGCGCCTGGTGCAGACGCCGGAATGGAGCCCCTCGACCTCGAAGCCGAACACGCGTCACGTCACTCGATTCATCGGTGAGCACGGTCGCGTGCTCGCCGAAGTCACCGGGCTCAACCCGGCCTATCGTTTCAGAGGCGATGAACTGTACGTGCGCGCCCAGATCGTCGACTCGAACGGCCGTCGCGCCTGGACCCAGCCGGTATTTCGCGACGGCCGTATGAACCAGCTGTTCAGCCGTCGATGAGCTCGGCTTCGATACGCTCGCAGAACGGCACCATATTCTCCAGGTAGTCGTCGGACAGAAAGTAGGCGCCGGTCTCCGGCAATCGCCCGATGAAATGCGCCGTGGTCCACAGCTGCTTCAGGATCATGAACAGGCCGATGAACTGGAGCGACCGGGCGGCGAGCGGACGGAGCTGCAAATAGCCTTCGATGAAGGGCGGCCAGGCGCTGTCCTCCTGTTTCTCGAAGCGCGCGTGCCACCGGTACGATGCGAGATCGAAAATCTGCCAGCCCGAGCCGCAGAAGTCGAAATCGAACAGCACCAGGCGGTCGCCATCCAGGCGGGCATTGTTGGACCAGACGTCGCCGTGACAAAAGCCCCAGTCGTGCAATTCCGGCGCGGCGCGCTGCAAACGTTCTCCGGTGCGGTCGACGAGCCGTTGCAGATCACGCGCGATGGTGGGTTTGCGTTGCACGTGAGCTAGCACCTTTGCGACGGGAGCCTCGAACAGGTAGTTCGCGTCGAGTCGCGGCCGCGCGGAGGTCGGCTGCAGATCATCCCCCGCGATGTGTAAGTTTGCGAGAAGCGCGCCGTACCGTCGTGCTTGGGCTTCGTCGGTATACTTTGGCGCGCGACCATCCGCCCATCGAAAAAGCACGGCTTTGCGCACGCCCTCGGGCGCGCGAATCGAGCAAACCCATCTACCGTCACGTCTCGGGACCGGCATCGCGACGTCCACACCCTTGCTGCCCACGTGTCTGATGGCAGCGAGCTCACCGAGGATCGCTTCCTCCGAGCGCCAGTTACAGCGAAACACTTTCAAGGCGAAGCGTTCCGCCCCGGCGGACACGAAATAGGTGTCGCTCACACCCCGGCAGAAGAAGATGCATTCGAGCGAGTCGTCGAAGTCATAGTGCCGCAGCAGCAGGCCCCTGATCGACTCTGCGCGCAACGTTGAGTACAAGATCGGAAGCGGTCGCGTGCGTTTGCGCGCACGCGAGGAGCGGAGGGCCCGCAGCGGCAGGGAAGTGTGATCGAGCATCGTGCAGCCCTCAGCCCTTCAAGCGATATGACACGGTCCACAGGTGAGCCGGTCCGTCGATGTCGCCGACTTCCTGCTCCAGAAAAGTCACATCTTCGGCCACGCCGTCCAGCAGCGCATGAAACTCCGCCTTGGTCGGGAAGTTCTTGACGGTCTCGAAGCGCGTGCCGTCGCGCAGGGTGCGCTCTTCGTAAGTGTCGCCGTGCTCGTCGACCCGACGCTTGACCCAGTCCGCGTGATACTCGAGGTTGTCGGAGAAGGAGACAAACGCACCGGGCCGCAGCTTGGAATGCAGGGCTCGCAGAAAGACGGGGCGCATCGCCCGCGGAATGTGCGACCACCAGTACTGCGCAAAAGCCGCCGAGAATGTTTCATGGACGGTGTCGAGCGTGTAGGCATCCGCCACCTGGCAGCGAACGTTTGGAAAGCGTCGCAAGCGTTCGCTCGTCGCCTGCACCAACTCGGTATGGATGTCCGTGGCCAGCACCGAACGCGCTGTGCTCGCGATCACGGCTGTCCAATAGCCCGTGCCGCAGGCGATCTCCAGCACGTCGTGGCCGGCGAAGGCGGTTTGATGCTGTTCCTTCAAGCGCGCGTAGCCGGCGTCCACCAGGTCTCGATGGTAGCCGGTGGTCTCGTGATACTCGTGGGCCCGCGCTTGATAGTAGGCGGCGACGCGGGCGACATTCTCTTCCATGGATGGCATGTGGGATCCTTCCTGAGTCAGTGGGGGTTAAAGCGAGCTCAAAAATGTTTCCACGGCGTTCGCGGCGCTGGCCGCACCGCCCGATTCAGCGAAGATGCGCTGCATGTCTCGGGTCCGCTCATGGAGCGCCTGATCGTCGATCATGTGCTCGAGGTTTTGCCGAAGCGCGGCCACGCTGAGCTCCGATTGCGGTACGACTCGGCCCAATCGCAGCTCGGCCACTCGATGCGCCACCTCGAGTGTGTATGGACTGCCTGGCACAGCAAGCACAGGAACGCCGCTGCATAGTGCTTCCAGCGTACTGCTCATGCCGCCATGACAGGCGAACACCGAGGCGCGGCAGACCAGCTCGGCATTGGGTCGATCACGATTGATCTCCACGTTGTCCGGCAGCGGCGCGAGCGAATCGACCGGCATCTCCTCGCCAACCGAAAGAATGCCGTGGCAACGCATGCCGGCGATCGCTTCCAGAAACATCCGGAAGTAGCGCAGGTTGGAGGTTTGGGTTTCGGCGAGGCCCGAGTAGCCGGACACCAGTATCACCGGCGCCGTGCTCGCGATAGTGGTCCGCTGGCTCGAGCGACTCCCGACGAACAGAAATGTTTCATCGAACAGATCCGCGCAGTACTGAAACTGGCGCGGCAAAAAATGAATATTCAACAGCTCGGTGTGCCAGAGATTGCCTTCCGCCCGGAGGTCGTGCGCATGGAACAGCTCATCGAGACGCTCGGCATATCGGTTCATGGCTGGGGGGCTCACGCACATGCCCCGATCCCAGTAGCGTGTGCGACCGGGATACGCGAAGTGCGGAGAAAACTGCACAGCGCGACGCTGACATCGGCGCGCGATGATGCGAGCCGGAATGCTGTACCGGTTGTAGACGATCAGATCGGGCCGATGCTCCGCGTAGAACGGCCCGACTTGCGCCAAAAAGGAGTCCGTGTCGCGAATGAGATGTTCCCATTCGAGATCGGAAGTCTCGAAGCGGGCAGGATCGTCCAAAGACGATTGAGCGCGCCGCTCGTTTTCTGCTCTCAATGCCTCGGTCGCGGGGGCGGCGCGATAGAGCACGGGTTCCGCTCCGGTCGCGATGACCGGCGCGATGAATCGGGAGGTCACCGCACATGAAACTCGATAGCCGCGCCGAACCAGTTCCGAGCAGAGCGGCAACACGGGCGACAGGTGGCCCTTGCCCATGAGCGTGAAGATGGCGATGTGTCGGCGAGCCATGTCAGTTCACAGCGCAGACAGCGCCACACTCGGGATGAACGCTGTGTAGAGGAGCGTTGGCCACCGAACCAGCCGCCTCATACGCTGCGATCTCATCCATGACGATGCGATGAATGGGCTCGCCACGTTCGTAGGCCTGATGCCAATGCACCACCGACCGTAACGCGCGTTCGAGCGTCCAGCGAGGTTGCCATCCCAAGGCCGCGCGAGCCTTGCTGCTGTCGAGCATCAGCAGCCCCGCTTCATGAGGCTTCACACCCGCGTCGACCTCCCACTGCATTCGAGTGCCGTACAGATCGGAGAGCGTGTCGACGATCCAACGCACCGAGCGAGCGTCGGCGGCGGCGGGGCCGAAGTTCCAGCTTTGCGAGAAACGTTGCGGGTCGTCCCAGAGTCGTTCGGCGAGCAGCAAGTAGCCCGACAATGGTTCGAGCACGTGTTGCCAGGGTCGTATCGCGTCGGGATAGCGGATGCAGGGGCGGGTGTGACGCTGAATCGCCATCATCACATCCGGCACGAGCCGGTCCTGCGCGAAGTCGCCGCCGCCGATCACGTTGCCGGCGCGGGCGCTGGCGATAGCGACGCAACGTCCGCTCTGCGCCTGGAAGAACGATCGGCGGTAAGCGGAAGTCACCAACTCCGCGCAGCCTTTGCTGCTGGAGTAGGGGTCGTGACCGCCGAGCGGGTCACCTTCCCGATACGCCCATTGTCGTTCGGTGTTTTCGTAACACTTGTCGCTCGTGATGTTGACGACCACGCGGCAGGATCTCGTGCGTCGTACTGCTTCGAGTACATGCACCGTGCCGAGTACGTTCACCGAATACGTCGTTACCGGATCTGCATAGGAAACCCGCACCAAGGGTTGAGCCGCGAGATGCAGCACGATTTCTGGCTCGAAGTCCTCGACCGCGGCCTGCAGCGTGTCGAGGTCGCGAATATCCGCGTACACCGATTCCATCCCGCTGCCCACCGAGGCGAGCTTGAACAGGCTCGGTCCATCGGCCGGTGGCAGCCCGTAACCGAGCAGCGTCGCGCCGGCTCGCTGCAACCACAGGCTGAGCCAGGAGCCCTTGAAGCCAGTGTGGCCCGTGATCAACACCCGCTTTCCGAACCAGAACCGCGGATTCATTGCCACACCTTCCACGGCGCGCGATCGGTCCGCCACAAGCTTTCCAGGTATTGTTTGTCGCGCAATGTATCCATCGCCGCCCAGAAACCCCGATGCTGATAGGCGCCGAGCTGTCCCTCGGCGGTGAGCCGGCGCAATGGCTCTTGTTCCCACACGTCCGCATCGCCTTCCAGGTAGTCGAACACCGCGGGCTCCAGGACGAAGAAGCCGCCGTTCACCCACTGACCGTCGCCGTTCGGCTTTTCGGTGAAGCGGTCCACTCGTGTGCCTTCGAGTTGCAGACAGCCGAAGCGTCCGGCGGGCTGCACCGCTGTCACGGTCGCGTGCCGTCGATGAGTCTCGTGAAATTCGGTGAGCTTGCGGATGCTCACGTCGCTGACACCGTCGCCATAGGTGAGGTAGAACCGCTCGCGACCCACGTATTCCCGGACTCGCAGCAGCCGCCCGCCGGTCATGGTGTCTGCGCCGGTGTCGACGACGGTCACGCGCCAGTGCTCGGCGCGCGGTTGATGCACTCGAACGGTGTTGTCACGCATGTCCAGCGTGACGTCGGCCATGTGCAGGAAATAGTTTGCGAAGTACTCCTTGATCAAATAGCCCTTGTAGCCGCAGCAGATCACGAAGTCCTGAACGCCGTGCACCGAGAACGTTTTCATGATGTGCCAGAGAATCGGCTTGCCGCCGATCTCGATGAGCGGCTTCGGCCGCAATTGACTCTCCTCGCTGATCCGTGTCCCCAAGCCTCCTGCCAGTATCACGGCCTTCATGGATTCCTCCGCGACGCGCTCATATCGTTGTCACAATAACGTCATAAAAACGTCACATTTCACGCGGCGAACACCGCTTCCGTGCGCTCGACTCGGCGTGGTGATCGAAGCTTTATGACCGACGTATGAAGGTGTCAAGGCCGCTGTGTGACAGCGTGTGAGGTGAGCCGCCTTCGGCTCGGCGCGCGCGAGAGCAGAGCGATGCGATGTTTGTTTGCTATTCGAACTGGTGTCGAAGCATGCGTGTCAGCCCTTCTTCGAGTGACACTCGCGGTGACCAGCCTGGAACGAGAACGCCTCGCCACGGTTTCACGCGTCGTGACGAGTGCGTCGTGTGGCTGGCGATGGTCAGAGAGTTGCCGGTGATTTTTTCAAACAGCGCGGCCAGCTCCGTTGAGCTCACGTCGCGCCCGCAGGTCACCGAGTAGTGATGCAGTTGACGTGCGTGCGCGGCGAGGTCGTCCATGAGCATCAGCGCTGCAACGAAGGCACTCGCGGCATCGCTCACATGGATCGGATCGATCCACGCTTGCCCACCATGCAGTGTCATGGGGCGACGTTGTGTGCATGCGGCCGCCATGTCGGTGATCAGCGTCGGGCGGGGATCGAGCTCGCCATAGACATTGCAAAGCGTGAGCACGCAAGCCGCGAAATCGCACGCCTCGACGTAGTAGCGCAGCACGCATTCGAAGGCTTGTTTGGTGGCCGCATACAGGTTGAACGGACGATATTTTCCGGTCGGTGAATACTGCAGATACGAGCCCGCGGCGATGTATCTGCGGCAGTTGGCCTGGCGAGCGGCTTCCAGCAGCTGAGTGCCGAAAAGAATGTTTGTATTGTTGAAAGGGGCAACGTCATCGACGCGATGTTGCCGCCGGGCCAGCGCGGCAAGATGAATCACTGCCGTGGGTCTTATCTGCTGGAACAGCGTTACCAGCGGTTCAGTCCGCCCATCGATCCGGTGAATATGAGTTCCCGAGGGAAACGATGTGACAGCGTGCTGCCGGCTCAGTCCGTGAACTTCGACGTGAGCTTGCGTGAGCTGCAATGCCAGCTCCCGTCCCAGATGCCCGGTGATGCCACTGATCACAACTCGGTGCATGATTATTGGCTTATTGAAAAATGACCGAGGCCGGAGCCTCGATCGTGTATGGCCGGCCGCATTGCTCGATCCATGATCCGATCCGAGGGGGGGCTACGCCACGCTCAGCTCCGGGATGGCGGTGACGAACTTCGCACCCCATTGTCGAACCGGGGCCAGCGTCGTCATGATTTCGTCGCGAAGGTTCCACGGCAGGATCACGACGTAGTCGGGCCGCTGCTCGTACATTGCATCCACGCTCAGCACTGGAATCCGGCTGCCAGGCAGGTAATTCCCTTGCTTGGCCGGATTCATGTCGACGACGAACGGCAGCAGATCGGGACGCACACCCGCGTAGTTGAGCAGTGTGTTGCCTTTGGCTGCGGCACCGTATGCCGCGACCGACTTGCCTTCCTTCTTTGTGTCCAGCAAGAAACGAAGGAATTGATTCTTCACTGCGTCGATCCTGCGTTGGAAATCTGCGTAGTACGTTTGTGAGGTGATACCCGCGTGGTTTTCGCGCTTGAGAACGACATCGACGGCAGGCGAACGGTTGCGCGACCCGCTCAATGGCTGCCCATACACGCGCAGACTGCCGCCGTGGGTGGGCAGCTCTTCGACATCGAAGATGTCCAGGCCGTTGCAAGCGAAGATGCCGCGCACGGCCGTGAGTGACAGATACGAGTAGTGCTCGTGATAGATGGTGTCGAACTGGCCGTTCGCGACCAGATTCAGGAAATGCGGAAACTCGAAGGTCGCGACACCGTTCGGCTTCAGCAGTAGCGATACCCCGCCGACGAAATCGTTGATGTCGGGGACATGCGCGAGCACGTTGTTGGCCGCGATCACATCCGCGTGTTGGCCATGATCGGCCATTGCACGGGCGAGCCGCCTGCCGAAGAAGTCCTGGATGATCTCGATGCCCTTGGCGCGTGCGCTTTCAGCTGTGCTCGCGGTGGGCTCCACGCCGATGCATGGAATGCCGGCCGCCTTCACGAACTGCAGCAGGTAGCCGTCATTTGCCGCCAGCTCGACGACGAGCGAGCGTTCATTCAGGCGAAAGCGGTCGATCATCATCGTTACGTAACGCCGCGCATGGTCCAGCCAGCTCTGCGAGTAGGAGCTGAAGTAGGCGTAATCGTCCGTGAAGATGTCGTTGGCGCCGGCGTAATCTTCCGTTTGCACCAGCCAGCAAGAGGTGCAGGCGAGTACTCGAAGTGGGTACCACCGTTCGGCACGGCGTAAGCCGTCCGGCGTGAGATAGGCATTCGAGGGCGGAGCGCTGCCGAGGTCTGCGAACTGCAGTGTCAACGGGGCGTGACAGTGCCGGCACTTCATTGCTGTCTCCTTGTGCGGTTGAATCGGGTCCTGCTCGGGGCGAGCGAGGCGATAGAAATCACATTCGCGCCCGACGTGCAATCCGCCGCGCGAGTAATAGAACCCGCTCTAATGCGAGCGCCTGCCGCCTATCGCCGCTTCCGAGCGCTGTTCGGCCGGCTTCTTCGCGTGGGCCAGGTTGCAGGCTGTCGCGACCAGGGATAGATGGGAAAAGGCTTGAGGGAAGTTGCCGACCATTCGTTTCGCGACGGGGTCGTACTCCTCCGCCATGAGCCCCACATCGTTGGTCAGCTTCAGCAAGCGCTCGAACAGCGCCTGCGCTTCATCCAGCCGGCCGCACATCGCATAAGCGTCCGCGAGCCAGAAGCTGCAAGGAAGAAAGACTCCTTCGCCAGGCGGCAAACCGTCGTCGGTGGCCTCCGTGTCGTAGCGTTCGACGAAGCCGTCGCGTAACAGACGCTCTTCGACAGCCTTCACGGTACCGAGCACGCGCGGATCGTGGGCGCTCAGGAAGCCGAGCTGCGAGATCAACAGCAGACTGGCGTCCAGACGTTTGGAGCCGTACGACTGGACGAAACAATTGAGCTCCGGGTCGAAGCCTCGCTCGCACACCTGGCGATGGATGCGGTCGCGGATGGCACACCATTCAGCGACGGGTGCGTCGAGCTTGTAACGCTGCGCGTCCTTGATCGCGCGATCGAAAGCCACCCAGGCCATGATCTTGGAATGAGTGAAATGCAGCGGTCGTCCGCGCACTTCCCAGATGCCCGAGTCGGGTTGTTCCCAGATCTCCGCCAGGCGTGCCAGCAGCTGGCACTGCAGGTTCCAACCGGTTTCCAAGGTGGCGATGCCGCCTTTGCGCGCCTGGTGGAGCACGTCCATGATTTCGCCGAAGACATCGAGTTGCAGCTGTGAATGAGCCGCATTGCCGACGCGCACTGGCGCGGAATTTTCGTAACCGGGCAACCATGAGACTTCCCATTCGGTGAGCCGGCGCTCACCGGCGATGCCGTACATGATCTGCAATTGATCCGGACTGCCGGCGATCGCTCGCAACAACCATTCCCGCCACGCTTCCGCCTCCTCGTAATGGCCGGCGTTCATGAAGGCAAGCAAGGTCAGGGTGGCATCGCGCAGCCAGCAGTAGCGGTAGTCCCAGTTGCGAACGCCCCGAATCTGTTCGGGCAGGGACAGGGTCGGCGCGGCCACGATTCCACCGGTCGGACTGAAGATCAGCGCTCGCAGCGTGATGAGCGAACGGGCTGTAACATCCGGACAGGGCAGCTTCTTCTGACCGGTCGCGACCCACTCGCGCCAGAAGTGCTCGGTATCGGCCAACGCGGCATCGACATCGGGCTTCGGGGGCGGTGGCAGATGCGACAGGCAATGAGTGAGCACGAACGAGACGCGCTCGCCTTGTTTGATCTTGAACCGGCTCACCGATTTCAGGTTCTCGCCTTTCATGGCAACGTCGGCATGCAACAGCAGCATGTCCGGGCCCGCGATGGCCTGCCACGTGCCGGGCTGTAAGCGGGTGACCCAGGGCACGATGGCACCATAGCCGAATCGAATTACCAGCTCGGTGTAGAGATTGAGCTCGCCGCGCTCGCCGATCACGAGCCGGATGATGTCCGACGCCTTACCTCGGGGCGGCATGAAATCGAGGATCGTGGCGGCGCCAGCGTCGCTCTCGAGCCGGGTTTCCAGGATGAGCGTGCTGTCGCGATACCGCCGACTTACCTTGACGTTCGCATCCGCCGCGCCGAGCAGCCAGCGGCCATGTTCGGAAGTGCCGAGCAACGCCGCGAAGCACGCATCCGAGTCGAAGCGGGGCCAGCACAGCCAGTCGATGGAGCCATCGCGGCCCACCAGCGCGGCGGTTTCGAGATCGCCGATCAATGCATAATCTTCAATTCGGCCCGGCATGACGCGTCTGCTCGCTTCACGAAGTCAATGTCTCAATGAATCGGGTCGACCCGGCGTTCGACCGCAATGTACTTACATCAGAAACGCATTGCGCTAGGACCCTGGGTCCGGAACAGGGATATCGAGGCCCGCGTAACTTCAACGCGAGCTCACCCTCGAGGTCCATGTGGCGACCGTCAGCGCTGCAGAGCGCCTTACGCAGCTTTGGGAAACGCCGCATACGTTGTGGGGGCAGCTCGCGACCGTCGATCATAAAACCATCGGCAAGCGCTACCTGGTCACGGCGGTGATCTTCCTCCTGGCCGGCGGCGTCGAAGCGCTGATCATGCGCGTGCAACTGTCGGCGTCCGATCTGCGGGTGCTCCAGCCAGAAACTTACAATCAGCTGTTCAGCATGCACGGCATCACCATGATCTTCTGGTATGCCTCGCCGATTCTTTCCGGCTTCGGCAACTACCTCGTGCCGCTGATGCTCGGCGCGCGCGATATGGCACTGCCGCGTCTGAATGCCTTCAGCTATTGGATGTTCCTGTTCTCCGGCGTGTTCCTGTATGTGAGCCTGGCGCTCGCCCGAGCGCCGCATGCCGGCTGGTTCGCCTACGCGCCGTACACGAACACTCTATATTCGCCCGGCATCAACATGGATTTTTACGCGCTTTCGCTGATCCTGTTGACCATCTCCACCACCGCCGGCGCCATCAATTTCCTGGTCACCATATTCCGCCTGCGCGCACCGGGCATGTCCATCAATCGCATGCCGCTGTTCATGTACAGCACGGCGACGACCTCGGCGCTCTCCGTGCTGGCGCTGCCCGCGCTCACGGCGGCCTGCGTGTTTCTGGAGCTAGATCGTCAGTGGGGCACGCATTTCTTCGACAGCACCCGGGGCGGGACGCCATTGCTTTGGCAACACACCTTCTGGTTTTTCGGGCATCCGTGGGTGTACATCATCTTTTTGCCGGCCACCGGGATGATCTCGATGTTGCTGCCGGTGTTCGCGCGCCGTCCCATCGTCGGCTACACGTGGGTTGCGGTTGCCACCGTGCTGACGGGCGTCGTGGGCATGGGCGTGTGGGTCCATCACATGTTCGCGGTCGGCATGAGCCAGATGTCGATGAGCTTCTTCAGCGCCGCCAGCATGACCATCTCCATCTTCAGCACGGTGCAGGTCTTCGCCTGGATCGCCACCTTGTGGTCGGGCCGGCCGGTATTGACCACGTCGATGTTGTTCGCGCTCGGCTTCATCGCGACCTTCATCATCGGCGGCTTGAACGGCGTGGTCACGGCGGTGATCCCGTTCGACTGGCAGCTCACCGACACATATTTCGTCGTCTCGCATCTGCATTACGTGCTGATCGGCGCCAACGTGTTCCCGGTGTTCGCGGCGTTCTACTACTGGTTGCCGAAGATGACAGGCCGGCTGATGAACGAAACCTCGGGCAAATGGAGCTTCTGGCTCATGTTCGTCGGTTTCAACCTGGCGTTTTTTCCGATGCAGATCACTGGATTGCTGGGCATGCCACGGCGCATCTACACGTATCCGGGAGGCATGGGCTGGGACACGCTCAATTTCGTGATCACGATCGGCGCATTCGTGTTGGCGCTGGGCGCGCTCGTGAGTATCGTGAACTTTCTGGTCAGCATGCGTCACGGCGCGATTGCCGGCCGCAATCCGTGGAAGTCCGACACATTGGAATGGTCGATTCCATCGCCACCGCCTCCGTATGGATCGGTGCACATTCCCACGGTGGTGAGCCGTCATCCGCTGTGGGACGAGCACGAGGAGGAACGCGATCCGTCCGGCGAACGCATCCTCGACCAACAGCGACTGACGATCTCGACCAGCTGGCTCGACGCCGTGCCGCTCGCGCTGGCGAAGATGCCTGAAGACACGATCACACCGCTGCTGGTGTCGTTGGCCATCATGGCCGTGTTCACGGCGCTGCTGTTGAAGGCGGTGCTGATCGCCGGTGCCATGGCGTTGCTGATGTTATTGCTCATCGCGGCGTGGCTGTGGCCTCGGCCGGAGAAGGTCGCATGAACGCCGCGACCGCAGTTTCGATTCTCGATCTGGGCCTGGACGAGCGCCGTGGTTCGCGTGCGATGGTGTGGTTCATCCTCACCGAGCTCGGACTGTTCGTCGTGCTTTTCTTCGCCTATTTCTACTTGGGCAGCATGGCGCGGCAACACTGGCCGATGGATCCACCGCCGAAGCTGCTCAAGGCTTCGATCATGCTGGTGATCCTGCTGGTGAGCAGTGGGGTCGTCACCTTCAGCGAGCGACTGGCGGCCGCGGGTCGTACCGCCGCAGCGCGAGGGACGTTGCTGCTGACGATCATCATGGGCGTGGCGTTCGTCGTCCTGCAAACGCTCGAGTATCGCGAGCGCTTGAAAGTGGTGAAGCCGACCACGGATGCCTACGGCTCGATCTTTTTTACCATCACGACCTTTCATGGCGCGCACCTGGTGGTCGGGCTCGCGATGCTGATCTTCGCGCTGGCGCTGCCGGATCTGGAAGGCAAGCGCAAGTTGCCGCATCGACCGCTGCACAACGCGGCGCTGTATTGGCATTTCGTCGATGGCGTCTGGATCGTGGTCGTCGCGCTGCTCTATTACCTGCCGCACTTTCAGAGCGGAGGGTTCACGCCGTGAGCACCTCCGAATCGCTGGCCCCGCCTGCGCCACGCATCTGGTTCGCCATCCTCGGTGCGCCGGCTGCCTGGGCGGCGCAAGGACTCATCGGCTGGTTCGTCGCTGGGCGAGCTTGCGCCGGCAGTCTCGACAGCGGCGGGGCGCGCACGATTGAAATGATCATTTCGGCGTTGGCGTTGATCATCGCTCTCGTTGGTGTTGGCGTCGGACTGGGCGCGTGGCGCCACTCGGGCGATGCGACGATCACGGCGATTCGTGCCGAAGTGCGCCAGGATTTTCTCGCGGCGGTGGCGCTGATCGTCGCCGTCGCGTTCTCGCTGGGCATCGTCTGGGCGGCGCTGTCGGCATTCCTGTTGCCAATGTGTGAGAGGATGCGATGAAAGTGCGTCAGTGCGCTCGTTATCCCTTGGCGCTGGCGACGCTGCTCGCCGCGTTGCTTGGCGCATGCGAGCACAAAGCCAAAGAGCAGCAGCCCATGAGCTGGCACGAAGGCCAGGTCGCGGGCACGAGCCCCGAGGTGAAGACGATCGCGCCGCTGCCCGCCGGCGAATGGCTATTGCCCGCCGGTGACTACGCCAACACTCGTTTCAGCTCGCTCGATCAGATCACTCGGGCGAATGCCAAGAATCTGAGAGTCATCACCACGATGTCGACCGGGGTGCCGCACGGACACGAGGGCAACCCGCTGGTCGTGAAGAGCACCATGTATGTCGTCACCCCGTATCCGAACTATCTCATCGCGCTCGATCTCACCAAGCCTGGCGGCGCGCTGAAGTGGGTCTATAAGCCGCACCCCGATCCGCGCGCGGTCGGCATTGCCTGTTGTGACATCGTCAATCGCGGCGCTTCGTATGGCGACGGCAAAATAATATTCAATACACTCGATGCCAGCACCGTGGCAGTGGATGCTGAAACCGGGAAAGAACTGTGGCGTGCGCGGGTCGGCAACATCAATGTCGGCGAGACGGTCACGATGGCGCCGCTGGTCGTCAAGGACAAAGTCATCGTCGGCAATTCCGGCGGCGAACTCGGCGTGCGCGGCTGGATCCTTGCACTGGACTTGAAAGACGGTCACGAAGTCTGGCGGGCCTTCAATACCGGCCCGGACAACGAAGTACTGATCGGCGCGGATTTCAAACCGTTCTATAAAAAAGATCAGGGCAAGGATCTGGGCGCGTCGTCGTGGCCGGGGCAGCAATGGAAACTCGGCGGCTCGACCGTGTGGGGCTGGATCTCGTACGACCCGGAGCTGAACCTCATCTATTACGGCACCGGCAATCCGGGCGTGTGGAATCCGGACATCCGTGTCGGCGACAACAAATGGTCTTCCTCCATTCTGGCGCGCGACCCGGACACCGGGCAGGCCAAGTGGGCGTATCAGATCTCAGCGCACGATGCGTGGGACTACGACGAGATCATGGAGAACGTGCTGGTCGATATGAATTACGGCGGGCGCATGCGCAAGCTGCTGATCCATCCCGGCCGCACCGGCTTCGTGTTCGTACTGGATCGCGAGAGCGGCGAACTGCTGTCGGCCGACAAGTTCCAGCCGGTCAACTGGGCGGACAGTTATGACGTGCGGACCGGCGAGCCGCGGGAGAACCCCGACAAGCGCACGCATTTCGGCGTCGTGACCAAGAACATCTGCCCGTCCTCGACGGGCGGCAAGGAGTTCGTGCCGTCCTCGCTGTCGCCGCGCACCGGTCTGCTCTACATCCCGGCGCACAACACGTGCATGGATTATGAAGGCGTCGAATCGAATTACATCGCCGGCACGCCGTATCTCGGAGCGGACGTCAAAATGTTTCAGGGCCCGGGCGGCTATCACGGTGAGCTGGTTGCGTGGGATCCCATTGCTCACAAACAAGTGTGGGGTATCAAAGAACGGGATCTGCCGGTGTATAGCGGCGTGCTGTCGACCGCGGGCGACGTGGTGTTCTACGGCACGATGGACGGATGGTTCCGTGCCGTCGATGCGCGCAGTGGCGAGCAGCTCTGGCAATTCAAGACAGGCTCGGGAATCGTGGGCAATCCGATGACTTACCTGGGGCCGGACGGAAAGCAGTACGTCGCGGTGTATTCCGGAGTCGGGGGGTGGATGGGCGCAGTCGCGTTCCCCTCGATTTCCGACGACGACCCGTATGCGGGCCTCGGGGTGGTAGGCGCAATGGCGCAGATCAAGCAGTACACCGCGCCGGGGAATATGCTGTATGTCTTCGGGCTATAAGCTGCCGCTGCTCTTGCTGATCCTGGTCATCGCTGCGCTGGCCGCGATGGATCTCAGGATGATGCGAGCGCAGTCCGCACCGACTGCAGCGGGCGTGCTGCGTGTCTGTGCCGATCCCAACAACTTGCCGTTCTCCAACGATCGCGGCGAAGGTTTCGAGAACCGGCTCGCCGAATTGCTCGCTCGCGATCTGCACAAGCAAGTGGCGTACACGTGGTGGCCGCAGCGACGCGGCTTTATTCGCAACACGCTCGATGCCGGTCGATGTGACATCGTCATCGGTGTCCCGGCGTCATATGAGCCGGTGCATACCACGGCGCCATACTATCGATCCAGCTACGTATTCGTGACCCGTCGCGCCGACAGACTGCACATCGACACGTTCGACGATGAGCGCCTGCGAACCCTACGCATCGGTCTGCACACGATCGGAGACGATTACAGCAACGTACCGCCGGCCGAAGCTCTGGCTAGACGAGGCATTACTCGCAATGTGCGCGGCTATCCGATCTACGGCGACTATTCGCAACCATCACCCGCACGCGCGCTGATCGACGCCGTCGCGCGAGACGAGATCGACGTCGCCATTGCTTGGGGACCCATTGCAGGCTACTTCGCTGGCAAGGTAGCGGTGCCGCTGGACGTGAACGTCTTGTCGGCGCAAGTCGAGGAGCCGCGGCTGGCGATGCGTTACTCGATCGCGATGGGGGTGCGTCGAGATGATTCTGAACTCAGCGCACAGCTCGGTCGGGCGATCGACCGGCGGCGTGCCGATATCCGTGAGCTGCTCGCGAGCTACGGCGTTCCGCTCGTAGACGCGGCGTTCGCGAAGGACTCGCCATGAAACAGCGCAGCTACATCACCGGCATGGTGGTCGTCTTTCTGGCGCTGCTCGCTTCGTGTTCACCGAAAGGCGGGCAGCAAGCTCCCACCGAGGAAGGGCCGCCGCCGGCGATGCGGGCGCCCGTCGTTGGGCCGGTGCCCGGGCCGAAGCGAGACATCGTCGAGCGCAACAATCCATTCGCCGGCGATGCGTCCGCGATGGCCCAAGGGCGCAAGCTGTTCGTCGCTTTCAACTGTTCCGGTTGTCATGGCGGCAGAGGGGGCGGCGGCATGGGGCCGAGTTTGCGTGACAAGGACTGGGTCTATGGCAACAAGGCCAGCGACATTTTCGACTCCATCGCGCAAGGCCGGGGCAACGGCATGCCTGCCTGGGGAGCGCTGTTGCCGGAGCAAACGATCTGGCAGCTGACCACCTACATTCAGTCGTTGCGTACGCCGGCCGAACCAGCGGCACCGTCGAGCTGAGCCATGAATACGCGCAGATGGGTTGCGACTGGAGCGCTCTGGGCGGAAGGCCTGCTGGCGGGCTGCGACGGGCCGCAGAATTATATGAAGGCGGGCGGACCCGCCGCCGCGAAGCTCGCTCAGATCGGCGGTGCCACGTTGATCGCATTCAGCGTGGTCAGCATCATCACTTTAGCGCTGCTGTTGTGGGTGGCGGTGCGCCGCCGGGGCACGCTGGACTGGCATGCGCCGCTGGACGCGGACGGAAGTCAGCGTTGGATTTTAATCGGTGGCATCGCCGTGCCGGTCGCGGTGCTGGCGATCATCTTCGTCAGCTCGCTGCGGTCGATGAGTCATTATCCGATGCCAGATGATGACGGCTCGCGGCCCGACATTCGCGTCACCGGTCAACAATGGTGGTTCAACGCGGAGTATCTGGGTGAGACGCCGCAGGATCTGGTCAGTGCGCCGACCGAAGTTCACATTCCCGTCGGCCGTCCCGTGGACATCGAGCTGGTCACTCGCGATGTCATTCATTCCTTCTGGATTCCGAAGCTGCACGGCAAGGTGGACCTGGTCCCCGGCATGGCCAACAGAATTCGCATCCGCGCCGATGCGCCGGGTGTGTACTCCGGCGAGTGTGGCGAGTACTGCGGCCCTCATCATGCCAACATGCGTTTGTTCGTAGTCGCGCAGAATCCGGAGGAGTTCGACCGCTGGTTACAGGATCAGCGCGCGAACGCACGCGAGCCACAGACGTCGGGACAACACACAGGGGAGCAAGTCTTCATGTCGGCCGCATGCGCGGTCTGTCACAAGGTGCGAGGCACTCCGGCGCTTGGCCAGGTGGGCCCTGACCTCACGCACGTCGCCAGCCGCTCTCGCATCGCTGGCGGCATGCTGCCCAACAATCGTGGCACGCTCACGGCCTGGATGGCGCACGCTCAGGCCATCAAGCCGGGCTCGCAAATGCCCGATCTGCCCGGGCTCAGCGGCGAACAACTCATCGCGCTGGCGGACTATTTGGAAAGCCTGCAATAGGCGTCACTCGACGCCGGGACCGCTGCTGCTTCAGCACGCTAATGTCGAACTGGCGATCGGAACCAATCACGTTCGACCGCTGCGTTCGATTTGTGATCGCCGCCTGGGGCACAATACTCGCGGCGCCTGTGCATCGTTCAGCACTCCGTGCCGTTACCGAAATCTTCGCGCAATAACGATCTGGCGAAATCTCGCATGTTCAAACCCATCATTCGCTCGCTTCTCGACACCGACTTATACAAGCTGACCATGTGGTCGCCGATGCTGCATCGGTTTCCGGCGAACCAGGCGGTTTACAGCTTCGTGTGTCGCAACTCACCTCAGTATCCGCTCGCCACTTTGCAGGCGGACGTCGAGGAGCAGCTCGAGCATCTGTGCACGCTCGCTTATACGGAGGAGGAGCTCGCGTACCTCTCGACCAAAACTTTCTTCAAGAGCGACTTCATCGATTTCCTGCGCATCTTCCGTTTCCAGCGGCGCTACATCTCCGTCAGCGCCGAGGGCGATACGCTGAAAGTCGTCGCGCGCGGTCCGCAGATTCATGTGATGGGGTTCGAGATCTTCGTGCTAGCGATCGTGAACGAATTGTACTTCCGGCGTTACGCCACGCCCGAAGTGCTGGAGGAAGGGCGAAGGCGGCTCGCCGAAAAGATCCTCATGCTGCGTGACTTTCGAACTCAGAGCACGGTGAGCGAGGTGCCCGCGCCCAAGGTGCTGAAATTCGCGAATGGCACGACCGCGCCGATGGCGGGCGGCGCTCTCCACACGATCCGCCACCCCTTCGAATTTTTCGAGTTCGGTACACGGCGGCGCTTCTCGCGCGAATGGCAGGAGGAAATGGTGGGCACGCTGGCTCGCGAGGTGCCGCAATACATCAAGGGCACATCCAATGTTCATCTGGCCAGGAAATACGGGATTGCCGCGATCGGCACCATGGCGCACGAGTACTTGCAGACTTTCCAGGCGGTCGGGGTGCAATTGAAGAATTTCCAGAAAGCGGCGCTGGAGGCCTGGGTGCAGGAGTATCGCGGCGATCTGGGCATCGCGCTCACCGATGTCGTCGGCATGGACGCGTTCATTGCCGACTTCGATCTTTACTTCGCCAAGCTGTTCGACGGTCTGCGCCACGACTCGGGCGATCCGGTTGTCTGGGGCGAGAAGGCGCTGGCTCACTATCAACGGTTGCGCGTGGATGCGCACACCAAGCGCCTGGTGTTCTCCGATAGCCTCAATATCCCCAAAGCGCTCCGCCTGTACGAGCACTTCTCCGACCGCGTGCAGTGTGGATTCGGCATCGGCACGGATCTCTCGAACGACTTGGGCGTTCCTGCATTGAACATCGTCATGAAACTCACCGAGTGCAACGGTCAGCCGGTCGCGAAACTGTCCGACACGCCCGGCAAGACGTTGTGCACCGATGAAACGTTCCTGGCGTATCTGCGCCAGGTTTTCAAACAGGCTGCCTGACATGCCCACGCTGACCATCGCACTTGCTCAGATCAATCCCACCATCGGCGACATCGACGGCAATTTGGCCCTCATCGTGGCGGCCGCGCGGCGCGCGTACGCGGAGGGCGCGCGGCTGGTCGCATTTCCCGAGCTTTCGCTCACCGCTTACTATCCCGCCGATCTGCTGGAGGACCCGGATTTTCAGCGCCGGCTGGCCAAAGGCATCGAGAATCTGATCGCGACGAGCCAGGAGCTGCCGAATCTGTATTGGGTCGTAGGCGCACCGACACCGAACACGGGCATCGGCAAGCCGCTGTTCAATTCGCTGCTGGTCGTGAAGAACGGCGAGGTGCTGCTTCAGTATCACAAGCAACTGCTGCCCACCTATAACATCTTCGACGAGCGCCGGCACTTCGAGCCGGGCCCGGACGTGTCGAGGATCCTCGATATCGAAGACGTGCGGGTCGGCTTCATGATCTGCGAGGACGGCTGGAACGACGAAGAGCGCGATTACGTCGTCAATCCGTTCAAGCGGCTCGCCGACGCGGCGCCCGATCTGGTGGTCTCGATCAACGCCAGCCCGTCGAGCATCGGCCGGCGTGAAATGCGACATGACATCTTCACCAAGGCGAGTGCGCGGCACGGTCTCCCGCTGGTGTTTGTGAATCAGATCGGCGGTCACGATCAACTGGTGTACGACGGCGCGTCGTTCGCGGTCGATCCGGCGCGTGGCGTGGTGATGGAGGGCGCTCGCTTTCAGCCCGACCTCATGGTCCTGCAAGTGCATTCGCGCGGCAAGTTCCTCGATCGCAATGGCCAGGAGCTCGCTCCGATCGAGGTCAAGGGACTTTCAACCAACGAGTTCTATCGTCAGCAACTCGTGCTCGGTCTGCGTGACTACGCCCGCCGTTGTGGCTTCTCCACGGTCGTGGTCGGTTGCTCCGGTGGTATCGATTCGGCGCTGACGCTTGCGATCGCGGTGGAGGCGATGGGCGCGAAGAATGTGGTCGCCATCACCATGCCGTCGCAATATTCGAGCACCGGCAGCGTCACCGACTCGCAGCGTCTGTGTCAAAACCTGGGCATTGTGCTGTACACGCATCCCATCGGCGATCTGGTCGAGCAGTACGCGAGCCGGTTCGGCGCGGTATTCGGCGAGCCGCTGGTGGGATTGTCCAAGGAGAATCTGCAGGCGCGCATTCGTGGCACGATCCTGATGGAGTTCTCGAATCGGTTCGGCCACCTGCTGCTGACCACGGGAAACAAGAGTGAAATCTCCGTGGGCTATTGCACCCTGTACGGCGACACCAATGGCGGCCTCGGTGTGATCGGCGATCTATACAAGACCGAGGTGTTCGAGCTGGCGCGCTACTACAACGATGTGGCGGGCCGCGAGCTGATTCCGACTGCGATCATCGACAAGCCGCCGTCGGCCGAGCTTGCGCCCGATCAGAAGGACACGGACAGCCTGCCGCCGTACGAAGTCCTGGATCCGATCCTGAAGACCATCATCGAAGGCTCACGCTTGTCGAAGCAGGAAGGCGAGCAGGCGATGAAATTGGTGTTGCAGACATCGTCGACGGAGCAGGGCAAGGCGCTCATCGAGCGGGTGAAGAAAATGATCGCGCGCAACGAGTACAAACGTCGACAGGCGCCGCCGATTCTGCGCGTGCGGTCGCGGGCCTTCGGTAGCGGCAGACAGATGCCGATCGCAGCGAAGTATTGAAGACTACTCACGACGCAGAGCGGCTCGTAACATTCCAGTTAGCGACAGCCGTGACGCTTGGATTTATGATCGCCCCCCGAATCGAACGAATGGAGGGCGGCATCATGTCATTGCGAATCGGCGATAAGGCCCCGGACTTCCAGGCGCAAACCACCCTGGGACCGATCAGGTTCCACGAATGGCTCGGCAATTCCTGGGGCATTCTGTTTTCCCATCCGAAGGATTTCACGCCCGTGTGCACCACGGAGCTGGGCTATATGGCGAAGCTCGAGCCCGAGTTCGCGAAGCGCAACACGAAAATTCTGGGCTTGTCGGTGGATCCAGTGACCGACCACGAGCGCTGGCTCAACGACATCAGGGAAGTCGGCGGCGCGGCGGTGAACTATCCGCTGATCGGCGATCACGACCTGTCGATCGCGAAGCTGTACGACATGTTACCCGCCGATGCGGGTACGTCGTCCCAAGGTCGCACTGCCGCCACCAATCAAACGGTGCGCACGGTTTATATCGTTGGCCCGGACAAGCTGATCAAGGCGCTTCTTGTCTATCCGATGAGCAGCGGCCGCAATTTCGACGAGGTGTTGCGACTTCTGGATTCGATTCAGCTGACCGCCGAACACAAGGTCGCGACGCCGGTGAACTGGAAGCACGGCGACGACGTGATCATCGTGCCGTCCGTCTCCGATGAGGAAGCGAAACAGCGCTTCCCGCAGGGTTGGAAGACCGTGAAGCCGTACCTGCGCGTGGTGCCTCAGCCGAAGAAGTAATCCCTCAATCCGGTCGGCATGCCGCAACGGCGTGCCGACGGCGGAAATAGGAATCAAATAAGAACGGCCGACGCCGTCGCAACGATCGGTTCGGTACTACGCGCTGTCCGTAGTGCCCGCATTACGCATCGTATTGCCGCATACCCACTTCGATACTGAAGCGTACCTCTCGAAGGATACGCAGAATGAAGCGGACAGCTCGGTTCACGGCAGTCCTCGCATGTTGTTGCCTGCCGCTCGCAGTGCTCGCCGACGACACGCCGAAGAAACAAGCGCCGGCGGGAACTCGCATCGAGCACGACCTGCTCGGCGACAAGGCCGTGCCTGCAAACGCCTACTACGGTGTGCAGACGGCTCGCGCGCTCGAAAATTTCCAGATATCCAATGTACCGATGAACTTCTATCCGGAGTTCGTCGAAGCGTTCGCGATGGTGAAGGTGGCGGCGGCACGGGCGAACACGAGTGTCGGTGCCATGAAGCCGGAGCGCCTCGCAGCCATCGAGAAGGCGTATGAAGCCATCAAGGCCGGCAAGTACCACGATCAGTTCAAAGTCGATTGGTACCAGGGGGGCGCCGGCACGTCGGCGAACATGAATGCCAACGAAGTCATGGCGAACATCGGGCTGGAGCTGACGGGGCACAAGAAGGGTGAGTATCAGTACCTCGATCCGCACGACGACCTCAACATGTCGCAGTCGACCAACGACTCGTACCCGACCGCGATCAAAATCGCCTTCATCCTGCGCAATGCGAAGCTCATCGACGAACTGCAGAAGCTGGCGCATTCGTTTCGGGCCAAGGGCAATCAGTATCTGGAGATTCCGAAGATGGGACGCACGGAGCTCCAGGACGCGGTGCCGATGACCGTCGGTCAGGAGTTCCATGCCTTCGGCGCGTCGCTCGAAAGCGAGATCGATCTGCTGAAGGACACCGAGAAATATCTGTATCCCGTCAACATGGGCGCGACCGCCATTGGCAGCGGCATCAATGTGCCGAAAGGCTATCCGGAAGCCGTGGCGAAGGAACTGGCCAAACTCACCGGCAAGCCAATCGCGCCGGCGCAGGACATGTTCGCGGCGACCTGGGATCAGCAGAGCTTCGTGGTTTACTCGAGCGCGGTCAAAAGCGTCGCGATCAAGCTCTCGAAGATCGCCAGCGACCTGATTCTGCTGTCGTCGGGGCCGCGCGCCGGCTTGAACGAGATCGATCTGCCTGCCGTACAACCGGGCTCCTCGATCATGCCGGGTAAGGTCAATCCGGTGATGCCCGAGCTGGTCAACATCATCGCGTTTCGGGTCGTGGGCAACGACGCGGGCGTGGCCATGGCCGCCCATTCGGGACAACTGCAACTCAACGCGTACGAGCCGCTGGTGGGGCTCTCGGTCATGGAATCGCAGCAGTTATTGCAACGGGGCTCGGCCGCGCTGCGAACCAAATGCGTCGATGGCATCAGCGTCAACGAGGAGGTCCTCAGCCGCTACCTGGAACAGACGGTAGGCATCGTGACCGCGCTCAATCCCGTCATCGGCTACGAGAAAGCGACCGAGCTTGCGAACGAAGCCTATCGGACCAACAAGGGTCTGCTGGAAATCATCCGCGAGAAGAAAGTGCTGACGGAGGATCAAATCAAGGAGCTGCTCGATCCGGTCAAGCTCGCGAACCTCGACAAGAGCAAATATCCGCGTTGACCCAATCGCATTGAAACAGGAGACCTTGGTATGAATGCGCGACTCAGAACCTGGTCCGCGGCGTGGGTCGCGGTATTGCTCTGGTCGATAGCGTCATATGCGATCGCTGAGCAACCGAAGCCGAAGGTCACGATCCTCGCGACCGGCGGAACGATCGCCGGAGCGGCGGCCAGCGGAACCCAGGCGGGGTATACGTCGGGTGCGGTGACTATCGATGCGATGCTCGCCGCGGTGCCCGGCATCGACAAGCTGGCGACGATCAAAGGCGAACAGGTCTCGAACGTCGGCTCACAGGACATGTCGTTCGAGATCCTGCTCAAGCTCGCCAAACGTATCAATGAGATCGCACCTCATGCGGATGTCGACGGCATCGTCATTACACATGGCACGGACACCATGGAAGAGTCCGCGTACTTCCTGAATCTCACCGTCAAGACCGACAAGCCGGTGGTGATGGTCGGCTCCATGCGGCCATCGACTGCCGTGAGCGCCGATGGTCCGCTCAATCTGTACAACGCGGTGGGAGTCGCTGCCGATCCAAGGGCGAAAGGGCGCGGCGTGCTGGTCGTCATGAACGATCAGATCCATGCGGCACATTCGCTGACCAAGACCAGCACGACCGCGGTTGAAACCTTTATGTCGCCCGGTCGCGGCCTGGTCGGCGTGTCGTTGTATGGCAAGAACGATTTCTATAATTCACCGACCTGGAAGCATACGACTCAGAGCCAGTTCGATATCTCCAACGTCACCAAACTGCCGCGCGTCGATGTCATCTTCGCCGATATCGACATGTCGACCGATCTGATCGATGCCGCGGTCGCCAACGGCGCGAAGGGACTCGTCATCGCGGGTGTTGGTAACGGCAACATGACCAAGGCGGCGGTCGATGCCTGTTCCAGGGCTACGCAGAAGGGCGTCGTCGTGGTTCGTAGCAGCCGGGTCCCGACCGGTGTCGTCGGACGTAACGTCGAGCTCGACGACGACAAGCTCGGATTCGTTGCATCGTACGAGCTGAATCCGCAGAAGGCGCGAATTCTGCTGGCGCTCGCGTTGCTGGAAAAACGCTCGGTGTCGGACATTCAGCAGCTCTACGACCTCTATTGATAGGGTATGCGAGGTCGTGCTCGCTGGGCGTGGTACCTGCTGCTCTTGGCTGCGGTGTCCGCCTCGGCCGCGGATGACACGCGCGATGCAGGCGAGGCGGACAGTCCCGGCCCGCGCCGCCAACTCGTCTCTTGGAACGAATATAAGGGGCCTTACTTCACCGCTCGTCTCGGCGGCGGCTTTCTCTACGACTACGTTGCTTACGCGCAGGACCGCGACAGTAAAGAACAGATGACGTTGCGGCCGACCGGTCAGCTGCGCGACTTTCGTCTGCTGCTCAAAGGGCGATTCCCGGCGGTGCCCCGGCTGAGCTACACGATCGGCTACATGTACGACGCCGCGATCGAATCGTGGCGCTTCCGGCAGACCGGCTTGATGATCGATGTGCCGGAGCTGGGCGGCGATCTATTCATCGGTCGTACCAAGGAAGGTTTCTCGACCAACAAGGCGATGGTGGGCTATCACGGTTGGGCGAACGAGCGCTCCGCGGCGAACGACGCCTTCCTGCCGATTCTCGCCGACGGTGTGAAATGGACCGGCGTCGCAGCGGGCGGCCAGTTCGTCTACAACCTCGGCTGGTTCAAGGATACGCGCTCGGAGAATGAATCGTTCAATCGCAACGACAAGCAGTTCGCGGTGCGTGGCGTGTGGTTGCCACTCGGCACCGGCAAGGAGTCACCACGCCTGTTGCACCTCGCACTGGAATATCGCTACGGCGAATCGGACGATGGCACGTTCCGGTTTCGTTCCAAGCCGGAATCGTTTCCGGCGCAATCGTACGCCGTCGACACCGGCATCTTCGCGGCACACAACTCAAATATGTATGGCGTGGAGACGTATTACCGCGACGGAGCGTGGATGCTCGGCATGGAGTACTTCTTCAACGATATTTCGGCACCGGCGTTCCGTGATCCGCTGTTCCATGGAGGAGAGATCTTTGGCGCCTGGCTGCTGACGGGCGAAACGCGTCCCTATAGTCCTCGCAGCGCACTGTTTCAAGCGGTCTCGCCGGCGCGCCCCGTCTTCGAGGGAGGGCCCGGCGCGTGGGAACTGGTGCTTAGATATTCGTATGTCGACCTGAACGAACCGGCCATTCGCGGCGGTCGCTTTCGCCGCATCACGCCGATGGTCAACTGGCACCTCTCCGATAATGTGCGGCTCGAGTTCGTCTATGGCTACGGGCTGCTCGATCGCTTCGGCGTGCAGGGCTCCACTCATTTCTTCCAAACGCGCCTGCAACTGCAAATGTGATTCAGGGCACGCCGGCTTGCACCACGAGCCAGTGTCGGTGTGCCACAGACCTCACTAGTTTGTATGTGCTCTAGCACCTGGGCGAACTAGCGGGGGACGGCCACATGCGAACGTTGCTGCTCGGACTATCGGGGCTGTTGTGCTCGGCGGCGGCAATGTCACAGGAGGCCCAGAGCACGACGATGGAGATCTACGGTTTCGTGATGCTCGATAACGGTTATCAGACCAAACAGAACGATCCGAACTGGTTCGACGTGCTCCGACCCACCAAGCTGCCGGCGTTTGAAAATGAGTTCGGCGCGGACCAGAACTGGTTCGCGAGCGTGCGTCAGACCCGCTTCGGCGTCAAAACCAATACGCCGACCGGGCTCGGCGACCTCAAAACCCTGTTCGAATGGGAATTGTTCGGCACCGGCGTCGATGCCGGCCAGACGACTCTGCGCCTGCGTCATGCGTACGGCGAGCTCGGTCAGTTCGGGGCCGGGCAGACGTGGAGCCCGTTCATGGACATCGACGTGTTTCCCAACTCGCTCGAGTACTGGGGGCCGAACGGCATGGCGTTCTTTCGCAACGTCCAGGTGCGCTGGATGCCGATCAAGGGCGACACACGACTCACGTTCGCACTCGAGCGGCCCGGGGCCTCCGCCGATCAGGGCCGATATGCCGATCGCATCGAGCTGCAAAACATCACGCCGCATTTTCCGTACCCCGACGTGTCCGGCGAGTTCCGGCTCGGGCGGGGTTGGGGCTATGTCGAGATTGCGGGCATCGCGCGCTACATCGCCTGGGAGGACAACCTCGCGGATCAGTTCAATCTGTCGGGTAACGACATCGGCTGGGGTGTCAACCTGAGCTCGAACATCAAGCTCGGCAACAACACACTGCGGCTGCAGGCGCTCTACGGCGAGGGCATCGAAAACTATATGAACGACGCGCCCGAGGACGTCGCCATTCACAACAATTTCAGCAATCCGACCCGGCCGATCATCGGCAAGGTGCTGCCGGTGTGGGGCGGCGTCGCGTTTCTCGACATCAACTGGAACGAGCGCATGTCGTCCTCGATCGGCTATTCGCTGGTCAAGATCGAGAATGCCAATGGCCAGTCGGACAACGCATTCAGGCACGGCGACTATGCGCTCGTGAATCTGCTGTTCACACCGGTGAAGAACTTCATGTGGGGTGGCGAGGTGCAGTACGGGCGGCGCGAGAACTTCCGCGGCGGTTTCACCTCGGACGATCTGCGGGTGCAGTTCTCGTTCAAGTACAGCTACAGCCGGATTTTCGGAGGAGAATGACATGCGCTCGCGCTGCGGTTTCATGAGGTGGGCATGGCTGTTGAGTCTGTTCGCTATTGCGTCCGCGATGGCGCAACCGGCCGAGAAGATGCAGCAGGGCGATCAGATCCAGTCGGCGCTGAATACGGTGTACGCGAAGTACAAAGACCTCAAGGAAGGCAAGAACGCGGATTACATCCCGGCGCTCGCGCGCGTCGATCCAAACATCTTCGGCATCGCGCTGGTAACCACCGACGGCAAGATCCACACGGCCGGCGACGTGAAGTCGGAAGTCTCGATTCAATCGATCTCCAAAGTGTTCACCATGGCGAAGGTGATGGAGCAGCAGGGCCCGGACGCGATCGCCAAGCGCATCGGCGTGGACGCGACCGGCATGCGTTTCAATTCCATCGTCGCGGTCGAGTTCGCCCAGAAGTCGCTCGGCGGGCCGGAGATCAATCCGCTGGTGAATCCCGGCGCGATCACCGCGACCAGCATGGTCCAGGGCAGCTCGCGGGACGATATCTGGAAAAGCATCCTCGATTTTCATTCGGCGTTCGCCGGCCGTCCGCTCAGCGTCAACGAGGAAGTGTTCAAGTCGGAGGCCGAGACCAATCAGCGCAACCAGGCGATCGGGGCGTTGATGTACGCCTATGGCTTCATCAAGGACAACCCGCAGCAGGCGGTCGATATCTACACCGAGCAGTGCGCGATCAGCGTCAACGCCAAGGACCTGGCGACGATGGCGGCGACATTGGCGAACGCGGGTAAGAATCCCGTGACCGGCAAGCAAGTGATGAAGGCCCAGAACGTACCGGAAGTGCTGGCGGTGATGGCGACCGCGGGGCTGTACGATGACTCCGGCAAATGGCTCTATCAACGGGTCTGCCGGCGAAGAGCGGCGTGGGCGGCGGCATCATCGCCGTCTCGCCCGGCAAGTTCGGTATCGCGGTCGTGTCTCCGCCGCTCGACGATGCCGGCAACAGCGTGCGAGCGCAGAAGGCGATCGCCGATGTTTCCAACATGCTCGGCGGCAATCCGTACGCACCGTATGCCAGCAAGTTGAAGTGACTGCAATCGGCGAGGGGCAGCATGCGCGCAATGTCGTTGCTTTGGCTTCGCGCGCTGCGCTGGTCGATGGGTCCCTTACTGCTGTTCCTCACTGGCGCCGCGATCGCGGAGGAAGCGAGCGTGCCTGTGTCGACCGAGGGCGGCGAGTCGACGCGCAACGTCCTGGAGCCCGACCCCAGGCTTGCCAATGAGCGGCCCACCTGGGGTGCGCTCGATTCGACCGGTCAAGGCATCGTGCTGTTCGATTCGCCAAACATGGGGCAGGTGGCGCTGAGCGCGTACGCGCTGGTGCGTTACATCGATCAGCGTCCGGCGCAGCAGACCTTTCTCGATCACCTGGGTAACGAGCACGAAGTCGATCCGCGACGGGACATCCAGTTCCATCGCGCGATGATTCATTTGAAAGGCTGGTTCTATACGCCCAAGTTCCGCTACCAGGTTACGGTCTGGACGGTGATGTCGACGGACCAGACCACGCTGTATGGATTCCTCGGCTATCAATTCAGCAAGTGGTTCAATCTTTACGGCGGGATCAACACGCCGGGCGGCTCGCGCTCGGTGATGGGCTCGCATCCCCTGTGGCTCGCCAACGATCGCGTCATGGCCGACGAGTTCTTCCGCGGCAGCTTCACGGGCACGGTGTGGGCGAACGGCGAGCTTCTGCCGGGCCTGTGGTATCACCTCGCCGTCGTCAACAATCTGAGCCAGCTCGGCGTCACCGCCGCCCAGCTCACTCGGGATCTCGGCACCGGCTACGGCATGTGGTGGATGCCGACCACGCACGAGTTCGGCCCGCAAGGCGCTTACGGCGATTGGGAATATCACGAGACGCCCGCCACGCGCTTCGGCTTTTCTCACATCCGCAGCCGGGAGAATCGTCAGACTCTCGAGAACAACAATCCCGAGAACACGCAGGTCAGGCTGGCGGATAGCTTGCTGCTGTTCAACACCGGGTCGCTCGCGCCGGGAGTGACAGTCCAGTTTGCCGATTGGGAATCCGTCTCCGTCGATGCGGGCTTCAAATACAAAGGAATGTTTCTGCAGGCCGAGTATTACCGTCGTCGGCTCGACAGTTTCGTCGCCGACGGGCCGCTGCCGGTCGGCAAAATCGTGGATGACGGCTTCTACGTGCAGGGCGCGTTCTTTCCGATCAAGCAGAAGCTGGAGCTCTACGGCGCAACCTCATGGGTCTTCGGCGACAAGGATGCGGGTTTCGGCGAATCGCGAGAGTACCTCATCGGCACGAACTATTACCCGGCACGCACGCGCAAGCTGCGCGTGAACGCGCAGATCATCGATGTCAAGAAGTCCGCCATGAGCAGCACCTTCGGCTTTTATGTCGGCGGTCAAACCGGCACGACGTACTCCGTGGCTGCCTCGATGCTGTTCTGAGAGGAAAGGTATGCGTGCATTCGCCGTTATCGCCGTGCTCGGATGCGCCGTTGGCACGAGCCCGGCCGTTGCCGAAGTCAAATCCAGGTACGAGGTCAACGACTCGCATCTTCATCTCACCAACTACGTGCAGGAGGGGACTGATATTCACGACTTCGTCCGCATCATGGGCGACCGTGTCGGACGCGTGGCGTTGTTCGGCATTCCGCTGCAACAAATGTGGTCATATCGGAACAGCGGCGACTATGCGCCCACGTATTATCTGCAGACCGACTCGCCGCTCTATTACTACTCGTTCACCGATGCATATATCGCGACGGCGTATCTGTCACTGCCCGAGAAGGACCGGGCGCGCTTCGATCCGATGATCACCGGATTCAATCCCGCCGACATGTACGCGGTGGATCACATCAAGCGGGTACTCAGAACGTTTCCCGGCGTGTTCACCGGCATCGGCGAGTTCACGATTCACAAGGAATTCGTCTCCTCGAAGATCGCCGGTGAAGTCGCCAGCCTGACCGATCCGGCGCTGGATCGGATTTTCGAGTTCGCCGCCGAAGCCGGCATGGTCGTGATTCTTCACAATGACATCGACGTGCCGTATCCCAAGCAGGACGCGCAGCCGTATCAGATACAGCAGCTCTCGGCGCTGTTTCGCCGGCATCCACGCACCAGCATCATCTGGGCTCACTGCGGCGTGGGGCGCGTCGTCAGGCCGGTCGAGAATCAGCTGGAGCTGCTCGAGCTGGCACTGAACGAGGTGTCCACGTCGAACGTCAACATCGATATCTCCTGGACCGAAACGGCGAAGTACATCCTCGCAACCCCCGAGACGACGCGTCGGGTCGCGCAGACCATCAATCGCTACCCGGACCGCTTCCTGTTCGGCACCGACGAGGTCGCGCCGAAAGATCAGGCGAGCTATCTGAAAATCTATGACATGTACCAGCCGCTGTTCGCGCAGCTCACGCCCGAGGCCAGCGAGAAACTGCGCAAGGGAAATTACGAACGCTTGTTCGACGAAGCACGGCGTCGGGTCCGTGCCTGGGAGAAGGCAAATCTGAAATGACACGAGGGGTCTGCATCGTCGCGCTACTACTCGTATGCCTGTGTGCCTCGGTGCATGCCGAGACGAAGGAGGAAGTCGAGCCGGCGGTGTTGTCCATGTGGAACCGGCCGATCGTGACCTTTCGCGCAACCGTCGACGGCGTAACACCAGCGCAGCGCGTGCAGAACTCCCGCAGTCGCATCGACGAGCATTTCAAGGAGGGGCTTGCCGTGCCGGTGTCGACCCGCGAAAGCTCGATCGGAGAGCTCAAGGGAATTCTGATCACCATGGGGCCGGACGTCGCGTTCGGGCTCGTCGAGGGCGATCTGGAAGGGGAAACGTCGATGACCCTCCAGGAAGCGGCCGCGCATGCGGCGAGGCGCTTGCAGGATGCTATAGAGGCGCGAGCGAAGCAGGAGCGTCCCGCTGTGATTGCGCGTGGCGTGGGCCTGACGCTGCTCGCGTTCGTCGTGTATGTCTTTGCCATCAAGCTCATCTTGATGGCACGCGAATGGGCGATCGCCGCCGTCGATCGACTCCTGCATTTGCGCCATTGGGTGATCGGAGGCGTGGACATCCTTCCCACGCTCGCGACTCTCGAGCGGACCACGTTTCGAGTGCTGACCTGGGGAATGATCGCGGCCCTCACCTACCTGCTGGCCGTGTTCGTATTGCAAGCCTTTCCCTACACCGAGCCGCTCGGGGCACGACTTGGCGAATACTTGCGAGGACGGCTCGCGGCCTTTTTGCTCGCGGCCCTGCGAGCGGCCCCGAACATCATCGGGATCGTCGCGATCATTCTCATGACGCGTTCCATCTCGCTGTGGGTGTGTCGCGTCGTCGCGGAAGTCGAGCATGGCCTGCGCACGGTATCCTGGCTGGGGCAGGCGCAGGCACGCGCGACCCGACGCATCGCCGCCGGTCTGATCTGGATCCTGGGGCTGGCGGTCGCGTACTCGCTCTTACCCTGGTCGAACAATCCCGTCTTTCAGGGCATGAGCATCGTGCTCGGCCTCGGCGCGTCGCTCGCGTCGGCGGGCCTGGTGAATCAATGGATCAGCGGCGTCGTGATCCTGTACTCACGCTCCTTCCGCATCGGCGACTTCGTGAAGATCGGCGATATAGAAGGTTTTGTAACGGAGATGGGGCCGCTTGCGACCAAGCTGCACACGATCCGGCGAGAAGAGGTCACGGTGCCGAACGCCGTCGTCACCAGTGAGAAGCTGATCAATCATTCGCGGCTTGGCGATGAGCAGGGGGATTTGCTCAACATTTCCGTCGGCATAGGCTACGACGCGCCGTGGCGGCTGGTCGAAGCGCTGCTGTTGCAGGCGGCAGCGGAAACCGAGGGCGTGCGACGTGATCCGAGTCCACGAGTTTTCCGGTGGAAGCTCACCGATTTCTCTGTCCACTATCAACTCCACGTCCGCTTGGTGAACTCCGAGCAACGGGCCACGGTCCTGTCGACGCTGAACTCGAACATCCTGGATGCATTCATGAGGGCGCGGGTGCAAATCATGACGCCGCACTTCGAAGGACAACCGGATCAACCGGTCATTCCCCCGCCTGAGTAGAACGAACACTTCAGCACTGTCGGCGCTTCATGGTCGAGACTCTCGACGCGCGGCAGCGCCGTGCTCTGCCGTCCGTTGTGGTCACGCAACGCGCGATGTCGTGTTGCGCCGGTGCCCGCCATACGGACTGTGCTCGCCGAGTGACGGGACGCAACATCCTATGCTCGCCGAAATCCTCAGGAGCACGTCATGCGCAGCTCGATCACGCGTTCATTTCTCCACGCTTGCATGGTGCTGACGGCCGTGGCTTTCGCGGGCCAGGCAATGGCGGACGAGGAGGGCAACGATTCCGGTCCGTACATCGGCGTCGGCGGCGGCCAGTTCAACGTCAAGATCGAGAACGCCACGGGCGTCACCGATGTGATCGGCGATCTCAGCACCGACGATGTGGCCTGGAAGGCGTTCTTCGGCTGGCGTTTCATGAGATATCTGTCGCTCGAGGGCGATTACATCGACCTGGGCACACCACGCGGGAATTTTGAAGCGTCGGGATCGAATGGCAATTATTCGCTGGACATCTCCGGATTCGGGACCTATCTCATCGGCACGCTGCCCATCAGCATCTTCGAGCTGCAGGCGAAGGTCGGCTACTACTGGAACGACGTGAAGCTCAACGTCAATTTGAACAACGTCGGCCCGGAGAATGGCAACGTCCTTCACACCAACAACCATGGCGAGGCATGGACGTACGGCGTCGGCGCGGGCGTCACGGCGTTCGACCACCTCCACTTTCTGCTGGAATACGAATACATGGATCAGCAGAGGGATCTGAAAGATCCGTACGTGGTGTGGGCGTCGGCAGCGTGGCGTTTTTGAGCCAGGTGGGAGAGACATGGCTACCAATGCATCGACGCTCACTTTCGATAGCTGCACGACGCGGATTCATGCTCACGGCCTGGATGAGGCATGTGAGCAGCTGGCTCCGTTCATGAGAGTTCGCTACGTGCAACTTGAGCGGGGCATGGCGTGCTCGCGAGGCGCGGTCGCGCGGCTGGAACCCTTGACGGTTGGCTACGTGGGTGCGGACCGGCACAAGGTCGAGTGGCTCGACGTTCCTCGCGGACAAATGATTCTCGCCGTACCGATCCGCGGGCGTGCGCGATTCGGCACCACCAGCGTCGAGCGCGGCCAGGCAATCCTTGCGCACGGACCGGTGCAGCTGGTGTCCTGGACGGATCGCGACTATCGATCGTTGTTTGTCTCGATGCCGGATCGGGGCGTCGGCAAGTTCATCGCTCAGGACTATGCGGCCACCGGCTCCATTCGGGTCCGGGTGCTGCACGCATCGCCGACAAGATTGGAAACGTTCGAAACCTGCGCCCGACGCGCGATCGAGGCGGTGGAGTCGGATGCCTCGGACCTCGCTGCCAACGCCCTGTTGGACGCGTGCGAAACATGGCTGCGAGAACACCGTGGTGAAGATGTGACTTTACCTGTATCCACGGCCAGGTGTCAGGCCGCCGTGCGGGCCAGGCAATATATCGACGACCATCTCGACCGTCCGTTGACGCTCTCCAGCGTGTGCCAGGCGAGCTACGCGAGTCCGAGAGCGCTCGAATATGGATTCAGAGAAATCTTCGGCGTCTCGCCCATCGCATACATTCGTTGCGCGCGACTGTCTCGTGTACGGCATGAGCTGTGCTTCTCCGCGTATTCGAGCGGCAAGATCACGCAGCTCGCGATGAAGTGGGGCTTCTGGCACCTCAGCCAGTTTTCCAAGGACTACCACGACTTGTTTGGCGAGCTGCCGTCGGTCACGCTGGGCCGGGCAAGCGGCCGGATCGATCGAGGCGACTGCGATTGCGTCGAACTCACGGCGCCGGTCGCCGTGGCGGGGGAGCTGTGAGAGCTCTCATCATGGTGCTGCTGCTCGCCGCCATGGGAGTGAGCTTCGGCAAGCCGGTATCTCAGACCAGTTTCGATCAATTCATGGTCCGCCCGGGCGCGCCGGCCGCGCAGCGACGTTTCCTCCAACTCGTGGTCATGCGCAAGGCGGCCATCGATCATGCGCTCGGCCCGATCCTCGAAGATGCGTGCACCAAGATCACCATCGAGTTCGCCATGCCGGACGAGGAGGGGCATCCGGGGATCGCAGCGTCGTATGACCCTTCCCGACATACATTGACGTTTCGTCGCAAACTGCTCGGGTCGGTCGGTCGAGGAGTGAAGACGTGGGCCAAGGCATACTGGCCCTATTACAAGCACGACGACATTCGTGCTCTGCTGCCGGTGATCGAAATCGTCGACGATGCGCTCTGGACCACACACTTGCAGGAGGCCGCGCATCGTAAGGGACTGACGTGGCCTCACCAGGATTGCTCCTCGATCGAGATGGAAAAACGATTGGGCTGCGAGATGCTCATCTCGGGCGCGCTGTCGTCACGTCTTCCGGCGCCGCCGATGTTCAATACCAACCGGGTCGATATCTATTGGCCGGAGAATCTGGAGGAGTTGCGTGCTCGTGGCTGGCGCCAAGGCGATGCGGCGTATCGCGACGTGCAGCAGCTGGGCGGCTCGATGCTGATGCGTCCTCTGATCGCGGAGTTCGGCGTGCCGCGCGTCCTTCAATACATAGCGCAAACGCCTTTTTATATAGAAAACGATAACGTGCGCGCCTCGGTGTTGCATTACCAGGAGCAGGCCAGGCTGGCACTGACGGCCAATGCGATAAATCGATAGCTCGCCCGGATACGCGCCAGGATGATCGAAACCGACAAGCGAGGCCATCCATGAGACTGTCAAGGTCAATCGGCGCAGGCATGCTGACGATCGCGGTGGCGCTGCTTGCCGCCTGTGCGAGCAAACCGACCATCCGTTCCAACGTCGATCCGACCGCGGATTTCTCGAGATTCCAGACCTATGGCTACTTCGATGAAGTGACCGGTCGCAGATCGCCGTACGATTCGTTCGCCACGCGCTATATCAAGAACGCCATCGATCACCAGATGCAACTGCGGGGCTTCCGGAAGAGCAACAATCCGCAGCTGCTGATCAACACGCACGTGCAGACCAAGGACAAGGTTCAGGTCAACCAGACTCCCAACCCCGGTGGCTACTATGGCTATCGCTACGGAATGTATGGTTGGGGCGCCGGTGTCTCCACTACGGTGGACAACTACACCGAAGGCACGCTCAACGTGGATGCCGTCGATAGCGCATCCAAGAAGCTGGTGTGGGAGGGCATCGCGGTCGGTCGCATTCATGAAAAGGCGCGCGAGGATCCGGAACCGGCGATCAATGAAGTCGTCAGGCAGATTTTCGCGACATTCCCGAGGCAGCCCGCCGGGCAGCCGGAAGCCTGAGCGTTCATCATCAGATGACGCCGTCGATGGCGCCGGCATCCCCGACGGCGCTGGCGCGGTTCAGAACATGAAGGTCAGGCCCAGCCTGAACTGGTCGAAGTTCGGTGTGTGGTTGGACCGCGAGAAATCGATCCAGTGTTTCTCGTAGGCGAACCGCATCGAATAGCCCCTGTTGAAGTCCCAGCGCAGGCCGGCGCCCAGCTGGTGAGTGAAGTCATCGAACGAGCGCGTGCTCTGATACGGCGTGCAGATGTAGCCCCACCAGGGATCCCACCAGCAGCCGACTTCGACCCGGCTGTTGGGGATGTTGGTGTCGACGAAGGCCCAGCCGATGCCGCCGCTCAAGAACGGCGTGACCGGTCCCTTCAAGAAGTTGTAGTTCAGCACCAGTTTCGGAACGAACGTTTCCACGCTGCCGTTGACGCCGGTTTGCAGACCGGGAAGGATCGCCGAGTTGAGCGTGGCTCTGTAGTGCACGTCGGACCAGTCGAGCGCGGCCTGCAAATCCAAGTGCTCGTTGAAGCGATATCCCCACCACAGCGTGGCGCCGAGGTCGTCGTCGAAGTCGACGGTCGAGCCGCCGTTGAAGGTGACTTTGCTGCTCAGCTGATAAACCACGTCGACGCCGAATTCCGGCCCTGGCGGACGGGTCTGCTGAGCCTGCGCGGACCATGACAGGCTGGCAGCCAGAATGCCCGGGACGATCAAGGTGCGCATGACATGGACTCCTGCGGATAGAGCCCTATATGACGATCAGCCCTCGACCGTCGCCATCCGTAGCGCGGGCCGGGCGCATGTCACTTCTCGCTGATAGATCGTCTGCGCCGAGCGCTCGGGAGACGCACCCGCTCGGGCGATTCAACCTTGGGCGATTGCCTCGCCAGGCGGGTTCGCGGCGAACCACTCGACGATTCCCGGCATCTGCCGCTCGAAACCGCCGGGGACATTGATGCTGATGAACCCGACGGGGGCGGTTCCACGATTCTGAAAATCGTGAGGGGTGCCACCGGGAATGAGAATGTAGGAGCCGCGCTCGGCTTGTGACCAGGCGCCGTCGAAGAACACGCTCAGCTCGCCTTCGATCACGTAATAGACATGGTCCTCGGGATGCGAGTGCGCGCCCGGACCCGTCGTATTCGGCTCCAGCCACCACTCCGAGATCGAGTACTTCGCCTCGGTCTCATCCAGATCCGCCTTGAACACCGCGCGCATCTTCCCCATCGGATACACCCGACCCTGGCCGGGCCCGACGATCGCGGCGGTTCTCGACGGCTTGTTGGCTGGGTCCATTGGATGTCTCCGTTCCATCGTCCGGGGACATCCAGTATATAACGCGGCCTTGCGCTAGCGGTCCTGGATCATCTGCCGGTTGATGAACAACGCCACCAGCGTACCTACCGCGCCAGACAACAGGTACGCGCCGGCGAAGCCGAGGCCGAAGCGGCTGGACAATACCAACGCGACCCATGGCGCGAATCCGGCACCGAACAGCCACGCGAGATCGGAAGTAATCGCGGAGCTGGTGTAGCGGTAGTTCATCTGGAAGTTGGAAGCGACGGCACCGGATGCCTGGCCGAACGCGAGGCCGAGCAGCAGGAAGCCCGAGATCATGAACACCAACTCGCCGAGCTCACCGGCGCCCAGCAGCTGAGGCGCGAAGCCGCTGAACGCGGCGATGGCGGCAGCGGTGGCCGCGAGCAGGGTGCGGCGGCCGACCCGATCGGCCAGCCAGCCCGAAGCCACGATGGCCGCGACACCGAAGGCGGCGCCGACCGCTTCGATGATCAGGAAGCGCGCCGGGCCTTCCTGAGTGAATAGAAACACCCACGACAGCGGGAACACGGTCACCATATGAAACAACGCAAAGCTGGCCAGCGGCGCGAACGCGCCGACCACGATGTTCTTGCCGCCCTGACGCCAGGTTTCCAGGATGGGCTGCGGTTGCAGCTCCTGCGTCTCGAACGACTTTGTATATTCGGGAGTGACGACGATGCGCAGGCGCGCGAACAACGCCACCACGTTGATGGCGAACGCGACGAAGAACGGATAGCGCCAGCCCCAACTGAGGAAATCCTCGGCCGACAGGTGGGCGATGATGTAAGCGAACAGCGAGCTTGCGACGATCAGGCCGAGCGGGGCGCCGAGCTGCGGAATCATCGCGTAGTAGCCGCGCCGATTCTTGGGCGCATTCAATGCAAGCAGCGACGCCAGGCCGTCCCATGAGCCGCCCAGCGCCAGACCCTGGCCGATGCGCAGAATGCCCAGAAAATAGGCCGAGGCGATGCCGAAGTCCTGGTAGCTGGGAATAAAGGCGATGGCCACCGTCGAGGTGCCGAGCAGAAACAGGGCGATGGTGAGCTTCATGCCGCGACCGTAGGTGCGATCGATCGCGGTAAAAATTACTGTACCGAACGGTCGGGCGACGAACGCGAGCGCGAAGATCGCGAACGAGTACAACGTACCCGTCAATGCGTCGACATATGGAAAGATCAGCTTCGGGAACACCACCACCGAGGCGATGGCATAAACGAAGAAATCGAAAAACTCCGAAGTTCGCCCGATGATGACGCCGATCGCGATATCGCCGGGCCGCACCTCGCCGGCGTGCGCTTCGTTGGTCCGCCGGGCATCGCGTTCCAGCGATGAAGTAGGCGCATGGGATTGCGCGGCGGTCATGACTCACTCCTACGGCACATGGTCCCTTTATATCGCCGGGCGGCGTTATGAACCATTGGGCAAAACGCCCAATGTCGCCGCGCAACCGAACAGCCTATCCTGCGTGTCCGATGAAGCCATTGCGAATCGTCAAACTGCTACCGTTGCTGCTGGGACTGTCCGCATGTGACATGGTCGTGCTGAATCCGGCCGGCGACGTGGCCGCTCAACAGCGCGATCTGCTGGTCACATCGACCTGGCTGATGCTCCTCATCATCGTTCCCGTGATGGCGCTCACGGTCATTTTTGCCTGGCGCTATCGACACAACAATCGCGAAGCGCGTTACGAGCCCGACTGGCATCACTCGATGCGGCTGGAGCTGGTGATCTGGTCGGCGCCGCTGCTCATTATCATATGTTTGGGCGCGCTTACCTGGCTCGGCACCCATCTGCTCGATCCGTATCGGCCGCTCGATCGGTTGTCGGCCGGGAAAGAAATTCCCGAAGACACGCGCACCTTGCAGGTGGAAGTGGTCGCGCTCGACTGGAAGTGGCTGTTCATCTATCCCCAGTATGGAGTCGCCACCGTCAACGAAATGACGGTGCCGGTGAATCGGCCCCTGGCGTTACGAATCACGGCATCCTCGGTGATGAATGCGTTCTACGTGCCGCATCTGGCCGGCATGATTTACGCGATGCCCGCCATGGAGACCCGCTTGCACGGTGTCTTGAACGAACCGGGCGAGTCGGAAGGATTTTCCACCAATTACAGCGGCGCCGGCTTCTCCGGCATGAAATTCAAGGTGCGCAGCGTGAGCGACACCGAGTTTCAACGCTGGGTGGCCACCGCACGCACCGCCCAGCAATCGCTGACGCGCGACGCATATTTGCAATTGGCAAAGCCCTCCGAGCGCGAGCCGGTGCGTTATTTCGCCTCGGTCGACCGACAACTCTATGACCTGATCGTCGGGATGTGCGTCGAGCCGGGCAAGATGTGCATGCATGACATGATGTCCATCGACGATCGCGGCGGATTGGGCAAAGCCGGAATTTACAACGTCGCGCGTCGCTCCGACGATCAGCCGCGCGCCGTGTTCGGTTCGGATAAGTCACATGTCATCGGCATCTGCGCGGCGCCGCTGGTCCGTACCTTCGAAGACGATCTGCTGCCGCAGGTCGATCGCTCGCCACTGCGAGGCGCGGGATTGCCACGGCCCACCTCTGGCCGCTCCGGTTCATTGCTCGCGGACATCGATTCCCCGAGCGCGCGGTAATTGACGATGCAGCACGCAGATTCGCCGGTTCTGGATCCGATCTTTGGCCGACTGAGCTTCGCGGCCTTGCCGTTGCACGAGCCGATCCTGGTCGGAACGTTCGCCGCCGTCGCGATCGGCGGCCTCGCGTTGCTCGCCATCGTCACCCGCTATCAGCTGTGGGGTTACGTGTGGCGCGAGTGGATCACCACGATCGATCACAAGCGCATCGGCATCATGTACATGATCCTCGGCATCGTGATGCTGCTGCGGGGCTTCGCCGACGCCGTCATGATGAGGTTGCAACAGGCGATGGCGTTCGGGGGCTCCGAGGGCTACCTCAACGCGCATCACTACGATCAGATCTTCACCGCGCACGGGGTGATCATGATTTTCTTCGTGGCCATGCCGCTGGTCACGGGCCTGATGAACTACATCGTGCCGTTGCAGATCGGCGCACGTGACGTCGCGTTCCCGTTCCTCAACAACTTCAGTTTCTGGATGACCACGGCCGGAGCGATCCTGGTCATGTTCTCGCTGTTCGTCGGCGAGTTCGCGCGCACCGGCTGGCTCGCCTATCCGCCGCTTTCCGGCATTCAATACAGCCCGGATGTCGGCGTCGACTATTACATATGGGCGCTACAAATAGCCGGCGTAGGCACGCTGCTATCGGGCGTGAACCTGTTGGCGACCATCATCAAGATGCGCGCGCCCGGCATGACGCTGATGAAGATGCCGGTGTTCACCTGGACTTCGTTGTGCACGAACGTGCTGATCGTCGCCGCCTTCCCGGTGCTGACGGCGGTGCTGGTGCTGCTGTCGCTGGATCGTTACGTGGGGACGAACTTCTTCACCAACGATTTCGGCGGCAATCCGATGATGTATGTCAACCTCATCTGGATCTGGGGCCATCCGGAAGTGTACATCCTGATCCTGCCGTTGTTCGGCGTGTACTCCGAAGTCACCTCGACGTTCTGCGGCAAGAAACTGTTCGGCTACAGCTCCATGGTTTACGCGACGGTGGTCATCACGATTCTGTCGTACATCGTGTGGCTGCATCACTTCTTCACGATGGGCTCGGGCGCGAGCGTCAACTCGTTCTTCGGCATCACCACCATGATCATCTCCATCCCGACCGGGGCGAAGATCTTCAATTGGCTGTTCACCATGTATCGCGGTCGGATCCGCTTCGAGCTGCCGATGATGTGGACGGTGGCGTTCATGCTCACATTCGTCATCGGTGGCATGACGGGCGTGCTGCTCGCGGTGCCGCCCGCCGACTTCGTGCTTCACAACAGCCTGTTCCTGATCGCGCACTTCCACAACGTGATCATCGGCGGCGTGCTGTTCGGCCTGTTCGCCGGCATCAACTACTGGTTCCCGAAGGCGTTCGGTTTCAAGCTCGACCGGTTCTGGGGCCTGGTGTCGTTCTGGTTCTGGGTGATCGGCTTCTGGGTGGCGTTCGCGCCGTTGTACGTGCTCGGCCTGATGGGCGTGACGCGTCGACTGCGTTACTTCGAGGACCCGTCGCTGCAGATCTGGTTCCAGATCGCTGCGGTGGGCGCATTCCTGATCGCGATCGGTATCGGCGCGATGCTGATTCAGTTTTACGTCAGTATTCGCAAGCGCAACGAGTTGCGTGACACGACCGGCGATCCGTGGGATGGCCGCACGCTGGAGTGGTCCACGTCGTCGCCGCCGCCGGCCTACAACTTCGCATTCACACCCATCATTCACGACGGCGATGCGTGGTGGGACATGAAGCAGCGTGGCTACAAGCGGCCGCTGGGCGGATTCAAAGCAATTCTGATGCCGGCCAACACGGGCGCGGGCTTCATCTTGGCGGTGCTGGGCACGGCGTTCGGCTTCGCCATGGTCTGGTACATGTGGTGGCTGGCGATCGCGAGCTTCATCGGCATCGTGGGCTTCACCATCTATCACACGTTCAACTACAAGCGGGATTTCCACTTGACCCTGGACGAAGTCGTTCGCACCGAGGAAGAGCGCACCCGGCTGCTGGCGACGGTGCGGAGCTGAACGAATGGGACACGCACTGACCAGCGAACAGGCTGCGGATCGCACCCTGTTCCATCAATTCGACGAGCACGATCACGAGGCTGGCGGCAGCACGCTGCTGGGCTTCTGGATCTATCTGATGAGCGACTGCCTCATCTTCGCCGTGCTGTTCGCCACTTACGGCGTATTGAGCGGCAACTACGCAGCCGGGCCCGCGCCGAAGGATCTCTTCGACCTGTCGCTGGTCGCGCTCAACACGACGATGTTGCTGCTGTCCTCGATGACGTACGGCTTTGCCATGTTGTCCTCGTACAAGAACAAGGTAGCTGCGACGCAAGCGTGGCTCGCCGTCACGGGACTGTTCGGTGCCGCGTTCCTGTGCATCGAGTTGTATGAGTTCGCGCACATGATCCATGAGGGCGCGACGCCTCAGCGCAGCGCCTTCCTGTCCGCGTTCTTCACGCTGGTCGGCACGCACGGCCTGCACGTCACGTTCGGCATCGTGTGGCTGGTCACGTTGATGGTGCAGATCGGCAAGCACGGTCTGAACAAGGCGAACGCGCGCCGGCTGGCGTGCCTGAGCCTGTTCTGGCACTTCCTGGACGTGATCTGGATCGGCGTCTTCACCTTCGTTTATCTGCTCGGGGTGCTGCGATGAGCCTGCTCGAACATGGCACGGAGCCCGAAGCCGGCTTGATCCACGGCGAGGAGCCGCACGGCACGCTGAAGGGCTATCTCACCGGCTTCGTGCTGTCGGTCATCCTGACCGCGATCCCGTTCTACCTCGTCATGGGGGACATTTCCTGGAGCAAGCAGGCCATCGCGCTCACGGTGGTGGTGTTTGCGGCCGTGCAGATGATCGTGCACATGGTCTACTTCCTTCACATGACGCCCAAGAGCGAGGACGGCTGGACGCTGACCTCGCTGGTCTTTACGCTGATCCTCGTCGTCATCACGCTCGCCGGTTCGCTATGGGTGATGTATCACATGGACAACAACATGATGCCCAAGCACGAGGTCAGCCAGCCGCGCTGAGCCTTGGGGCTCGTGCGCCGCTGTCCGCTTTCAAGCTGGCCGCGGTGTTGATCGCCGCTGTGGCCGGCATCGTGGTGCTCGTGAGCCTGGGGGTATGGCAGGTGCATCGGCTGGCGTGGAAGCGGGATCTGATCGAGCGGGTCGAGACGCGGGTTCATCAGGACCCGGTCGCGGCGCCGGGGCGCGAGCAGTGGCCCGACGTCAATCGAGCCAACAGCGAATATCTCCGCGTGGCCGTGCGAGGGCGCTATCGAAACGATGCGGAAACGCGGGTTCAGGCGGTCACCGAGCGAGGCGGTGGGTTCTGGGTTCTAACGCCCTTCGTGACCGATCGAGGCTTCACCGTGCTGATCAATCGAGGCTTCGTGCCGCCGCCGGAGCAGGATCCCGAGAGTCGGCCGCAAGGTCAGATCGAAGGCGAAACGACAGTCACCGGGCTGCTGCGTATGTCCGAGCCGGGCGGCGGCTACCTGCGCGCCAACGAGCCGGCCAATGACCGCTGGTTTTCACGGGATGTGGCGGCGATCGCGGCCAAGCGCGGTCTCACCGGTGTAGCGCCGTACTTCATCGATGCCGAGGCGCTGGCGCCAGAGCTCCCGGGTGCGCCCGTCGGCGGCCTCACCGTGATCGCATTTTCCAACAATCACCTTCAGTATGCGCTGACCTGGTTCGGGCTGGCCTTGCTGATGATCGCCGGCACCGGGCTGGTGCTCCGCCAAGAGTGGCGCTTGCGCAGGCCGCAGACAACGTGAACTCAATCGTGCTGACCGAGCCGACCGCTCCGTCCCATATCGACACCGCGAATCGAAAGAACCTGGCGTTGCTGATTCAGCTGCGCTGGATCGCGGTGCTGGGGCAGGTCATCACCATCGCGGTGGTCCACTACGGGCTGGGCATCGCCTTGCCGCTGGCACCGATGGTGATGGTGCTCGCCGCGTTGCTCGCATTGAACGCGCTCAGTCATGTATGGCTGCGCCAGCGGCTGCAGATCAGCAGCCAGGCTTTGTTCGCGGCGTTGTTGTTGGATGTCGCCGCGCTCACCATCCAGCTGTATTTCAGCGGCGGCGCGACCAACCCGTTCACGGCGCTCTACTTGTTACAGATCGCGCTGGCGGCGGTGTTGTTGCCGGGGCGGGGTGCCTGGCTGATCGTCGTGGTGACCTGTGTCGCGTTCGTCGCGTTGATCGGTATCAACGAGCCGCTCGACGTGCATCCACCCGCCAGCCTGCTGAGGCTGCATATCCTCGGCATGTTTGTTTGCTTCGTGCTGGGCGCGGTGCTGCTGGTCGTCTTCATCAGCCGCATGTCTCGCAATCTGCAGGAGCGCGACACGTATCTGGTCGAGCTGAAGCGTCGTGCCGAGGAAGAAGATCACATCGTGCGGCTCGGCTTGCTCGCGTCCGGGGCGGCTCATGAGCTGGGGACCCCGCTCGCGTCGGTATCCGTGATCCTGGGCGATTGGCGACGCATGCCCGAGATTGCTCAGCATCCCGAGATGTTGCAGGAACTGCTGGAGATGCAGGCCGCGATTCGTCGCTGCAAGAGCATTCTCAGCGGGATTCTGATGTCGGCGGGCGAGGCTCGCGGCGAAGCGCCGGCGGTGACATCGCTTCACCGCTTTCTCGATGGGATCGCCGGCGAGTGGTGCGATGGCCGACCTCGCGAAACGCTTCAGTACCACGCGGGCAGCGGGGCTTTGGGCGAAGACATGAAGATCGTGTCGGACCCGGCGCTCAAACAGGTGGTAACCAATCTGCTCGACAATGCGTTCGAGGTGTCGCCGGACTGGATTCGATTGAACGCCGAGCGCCGCGGTGACATGCTGCGGATCGAAGTGCTCGATCTGGGGCCCGGTTTCACGCCCGAGATGCTGGAGAACTTCGGCAAGCCCTACAACTCGACCAAGGATCGACGCGGCGCCGGGCTGGGCTTGTTTCTGGTGGTCAATGTCATTCGCAAACTCGGCGGCACCGTTACGGCCCATAATCGCGAGCCGCGCGGCGCCACCGTGACGGTCGAGCTGCCGCTGGCGGCTTTGGCATATCGAGAGAAAGATCGTGGCTGACCTCTATCATGACTGAGACCGCCGCCGAAAAACTGTTGCTGATCGTCGAGGACGACGAGTCGCTGGCGCGCACGCTGAAGCGCTCGTTCGAGCGTCGCGCCTATCGGGTGTTGACGGCGTCCAGCCACGACGACGTGGTCGAGTTGCTGAAGACCGAGTCGCCGGGCTTCGCGGTGGTCGATCTGAAGTTGCATGGCGCATCGGGGCTGGCATGCGTGCAGACACTGCACGCGCATGATGAGGAAATGAACATCGTCGTGCTCACCGGCTTCGCCAGCATCGCGACGGCGGTGGAGGCGATCAAGCTCGGCGCTCGTCATTACCTGGCCAAGCCTTCCAATACCGACGATATCGAAAAAGCGTTCGGCAAGACCGAAGGCGACACCGATGTGGAGCTCGGCTCGCGGCCCTCGACCATCAAAACCCTGGAGTGGGAGCGCATCCAGCAGACCTTGGCCGATGCGGATTTCAATATCTCCGAAGCCGCCCGCCGGCTGGGCATTCACCGGCGCACGCTGGCACGCAAACTGCTGAAGCGGCAGGTCAAGTAACCGACGGCGTTTCAGCTTGCGGCGAGCCGCTCGAGGTAGGCGCAAAACATATCCGCCATCGCCGCGGAAAAGTTTTTTATCTCGGCCGGGGTGCGCGGACTTTCGGAAAAGCTTTTTCCGACTTTACCCAACGTCGTTGTAATCAAGGTGGCCGCCAGGTCTCGCGCCCCCGCCGACGCGTCCGGCAAAGCTTCCTTCATGAATGTTTCCACGGCGCGTTGTCCCGACGCTCGCGCTTCGCGTGCCTCGGGCGCGTCGCGGTAGAGTGGGGCAGCATCTTGAAGCGCGGTGCGCACCTTGGCCTCATCGCATTCCGAGCGGACGAAAGCGTGCACGAGCGTGCGCAGCCTCTGCAATGGAGAGGTTCGGGCGTCCAAGAGAATGGATCGCAGCAGCTCGCTGGTCTGCCGCCATTCGTCGCTCTGTAGCCGGAACAGAATCGCTGCCTTGTTCGGGAAGTATTGATACACCGAACCGACACTGACGCCGGCTTTCTCGGCCACCCGAGCCGTCGTGAAGCGGTGGGCACCTTCCTTTTCCAAAACCTGAATAGCCGCTTGCAGGATCGCCGCCACCAGCTGGTTCGAACGAGCCTGCTGGGGCATTTTGCGCGAGGAAATCTGGACTTTTCGACGGCGGGTCATGGCGGGACGGAATGCGATTGGTAAAGCTGACGAATTCGTCGCATTCTAGATCCGGCGCGAGGACGCGCTCAACCGAAGATGAGAATCGCCATGACCACGCTCACCGAGGCGCCCATCGCGCCGCTGCTCGATCGTTTATTTGTAGAGGCGGACAGTGCCCGCCCGCTGCGCGACCCGAATGTACTTGCCATCCCGCCGGAGGAACGAAACCGGCTCATGACCAGCAAGACGGAGTATCTCGATCTGTACGCCCGCTTGAAGGATTTGCCGCTGCCCGTGTCGCGAGAGACCGGCAGGCTCCTTTATATGCTGGCGCGAAGCTCCGGAGCGCGAAGCATCGTGGAGTTTGGAACCTCGTTCGGAATCTCCACGCTGCACCTGGCGGCCGCGCTTTGCGACAACGGCGGTGGTCGTCTGATCACTACCGAATTCGAGCCTTCCAAAGTGGCCCGGGCCCGCGACAATCTACGAGCCGGTGGCGTGCTCGACCTGGTCGAGATCCGCGAGGGCGATGCGTTGCGAACGCTGCGCGAGGACTTGCCGGAGACCGTCGATCTGCTGCTGCTCGATGGCGCCAAGACGCTGTATCCCGATGTTCTGAGCCTGGTGGAAACCCGACTGCGACCGGGCGCGCTCATCGTCGCCGACAACGCCGACTTCTGCCCGGAGTATCTCGAACACGTGCGCTCGGCCGAGAACGGCTACCTCTCCGTGCCCTTCAGCGACGATGTAGAGCTGTCGATGCGGATCAAGTAGGGCCGGTGCATCGTTCAGTGGCGAACGCTTGCGCGGCCGAGCCGTCGCGGGCAGATTACGCTCCATGCGTAAAACCTTACTCGCCAGTGCGGCACTTGCTGTATGCAATCTGTGGTCGGTAGCGTCGATGGCTGAAGAGCTTCCCAATCCGGAACAGCTCTCGTCGATGGCGGCGCGCTTCGCCCCGGTCGATGTCAAAGTCGACGTGGCGAGCTTGCCGGCACCGGAAAGAGCGGCGCTGGCGAAGCTGGTCGAGGCATCCCGGTATGTCGATGCCTTGTTCATGCGCCAGCGTTTCGCAGGCAATAACGCGTTGCTGCTGCAGTTACTGTCCGATCGGACTGCGCTGGGTCGCGCGCGGGTCGACTACTTTCTGCTCAACAAGGGGCCGTGGTCGGAGTTGGATGAAGACCGCGCGTTTCTGCCGGGCGTCGGTGTCAAGCCGCCGGGTGGAAATTTCTATCCGGCCGATGCGACACGCGAGCAGGTCGATCATTGGATGCAAGCTCTACCGCAGGCGGAGAAGGCCGAGGCGACCGGTTTCTTCACGACCATCCGACGAGGCGCGGACGGCAAATTCATCTCCGTGCCTTATTCGCTCGAGTATCAGGGCGAGCTGATGGAAATGGCGCGCCTGCTGCAAGAAGCGGCGGCGCTCACCCGGCAACCCACGTTGAAAGCGTTTCTGCAGAAGCGTGCCGAGGCGTTCGTTTCCAATGACTACTACGCGAGCGACGTGGCCTGGATGGAGCTGGATGCGTCGATCGAGCCGACCATCGGGCCCTACGAGGTCTACGAAGACGAGTGGTTCAACTTCAAGGCCGCGTTCGAAGCCTTCATCACGCTGACCGACGCGGGCGAAACCGACAAGCTCAAACGCTTCAGCTCGCAATTACAGGAGCTCGAAGATCATCTGCCCATCGACAAGAAATTCCGCAAGGCCAAGCTCGGCGGCTATTCGCCGATTCGCGTCGTGAACGTGGTGTTCTCGGCGGGCGATGCGAACCACGGCGTGCAGACCGCCGCGTTCAACCTGCCGAACGATGAGCGCGTGGTCGCGGAGAAGGGCTCCAAGCGCGTGCTGTTGAAGAACTTCCAGCAGGCCAAATTCGACAAAGTGCTGACGCCCATCGCGGATATCGCGCTGGCGCCTCAGGATCGTTCGCTGCTGTCCTTCGACGCCTTTTTCACTCACATTCTGATGCACGAACTCATGCACGGGCTCGGCCCGCAGACCATCGAGGTCGGCGGCCGGCAGAGCACGGTTCGACAGGAGCTGAAGGAATTGAACGGGCCGCTGGAAGAGGCCAAGGCCGATGTTTCCGGCCTGTGGGCGCTCCAGTACCTGATGGATAAAGGCTTCCTCGACAAGAAGCAGGAACGGAATATGTATGTAACGTTCCTTGCTTCGACCTTCCGCACACTGCGCTTCGGCTTGAATGCCGCGCACGCGAAGGGTATGGCGCTGCAAGTGAACAACCTGCTGGACGCGGGCGCCATTCGCATCGACGCTCAAGGCCGGTTCTCGCTCGATGTGCCGAAGACCAAGAAGGCCGTGACGTCGCTGACCAGCCAGATCATGACGCTGCAGGCGCATGGTGACTACGCCGGCGTCAAACGTCTGCTCGACAAGATGTCCGTCATCCGACCCGAGGTGCAACGTGTGCTGGACCAGCTAGGACAAGTGCCGGTCGACATCGCACCTCAGTTCGTCACGGCGAACACGCTGGCGCCGTAACATCAGCTCTGATCGCGCTGAATCATGTTTCTTCGCGCGAGCTTCCCTGAGCTCGCAGGGGCCGGAAGAATTTGCGGATGTCCTCGGCGAGTAATTCCGGTTGTTCCCAGGCCGCGAAATGGCCGCCGCGTGGCAGGTTCGACCAGTGCACGATGTTGAATGCGCGCTCGGCCCAGCTGCGTGGCGGCATTGGTAGTTCTCTTGGCAGGTGGACGATGCCACAGGGCGGCGTGATTTTCTGACCCGACGCGAGATGAAACGGATGCTCGCGCGACTCGCTGTAAAAGCGCAGGGCGGAATGGGTGGTGCCGGTGAGCCAATAGAGCATGATATCCGTGATCATTTCATCCTTGCTGAGCGCTTCATCCGGCGCCACGCGACAGTCGCTCCAGCTGCGAAACTTCTCCACATGCCAGGCCGCCAGGCCCGTCGGTGAGTCGGTCAGCGCGTAGCTGAGCGTCAATGGTTTCGTTCCTTGTATCGCGATGTATGCGCCTTCCGAGTCCGCCCACTTGGCCACCCGCGCCAGGTAATCCTGCTCGGCCGCGCTGAGCGGCGGGTCCTCCGGGCTGATCGCCGGCCGAAAGCGGGTGGAGAGGTAGTTGAGATGCAGGCCGACCACTCGCTCTGGATGCCGAAGCGCGGTGGCGGCGCTGATCCACGAGCCCCAGTCGCCTCCTTGCACGCCGAAGCGCGGATAGTTCAACCCGGTCATCAGCTTCGCCCACAGGTCCGCGACGACGAAAACGTTCGTGCCCGGCTGCGCGGGTCGACTCGAAAATCCGTAGCCGGGGATGGAGGGCGCGATGACGGTAAATGCGTCGGCGGGATCGCCGCCATGGGCTGCCGGATCGGTGAGCAGCGGAATGATCTTCAGCATCTCGACGATGCTTCCCGGCCAGCCGTGCGTCAGTACCAGGGGAATCGGCGCGGGACCGATGCCGACCTGATGGATGAAATGGATGCGGTGCTCGTCGATACGAGCGACGAACTGAGGAAATGAATTCAGCCGGGCTTCGTGCGCGCGCCAGTCATATTCGTCGCGCCAGTACTCGACGAAACGTTTCATGTACGCCACGGGCGGGCCGTATCGCCACGGCTCGGCGGACACTTCGTCCGGCCAGAGAGTGCGGCGTAGTCGCTGCTGTAGATCTTCCAGTGCCTGCGGCTCCGCCTCGAAGCGGAATGACTCGATATCCAGACGCGCCATGGCTCCTCCTGTCGCGCGCTCGAGTTTACAAGCGCCGCGACAGCGGAAAACCCAACAAATAGGGCCGGCGATCTATGAGGCGCGGTTATATCGATTAGTGCTTGCGCCCCGGGATCAGGTGCAGCATGGCGACGATCACGCCGCCAATGACCAGGCCCACAACGGCCGAACCCGCGGCGAAGGTCAACCACGCGGCAACTGTGCCGAGCACGGGAGCATGGTGTGCTTTTTCCGAGAGCCCCTCGATGAAATGGGGCACGGTGTCGAGCTGAAAATGTTCCAGACCGTGCACGATGATGCCGCCGCCGACCCAGAGCATCGCAGCCGTGCCGACGACGCTGAGTGTTTGCATCACGTGCGGCATCGACTTCACGAGGCCGCGCCCGAACCCGCGAGTGACCGCCGACCCGCGGCGTGCCAGATGCACACCGACGTCATCCATCTTCACGATCAGCCCGACGACGCCATACACGCCCGCGGTGAGCGCGAGACTCACGATGACGAGCGCGCCTGCTTGAATTGCAAACGGACGATCGGCGACGGTGGCGAGCGCGATGGCCATGATCTCGCCGGACAGGATCAGATCGGTGCGAATGGCGCCCGCGACTTTCTGTGCTTCGATCTCGGCCGAGCTCTGGGCAAGCTGCTGGACATCCGGCGTCTCTTCCTCACCGTCGCCGGCATTCGAGAGGGCCTCGATGATTTTTTCCGTCGCTTCGAAACACAGGTAGGCACCGCCCACCATCAGAATCGGCGTCACCGCCCACGGTGCGAACGCGCTCAGCAACAGCGCGCCCGGCAGCAGGAACAGGAATTTATTTCGTAGCGAACCGAGTGCAATTTTCCAGACGATGGGCAGCTCGCGCTCGGGCGTGAATCCCATCGCATACCCGGGCGTCACCGCCGCGTCGTCGACGACTACGCCGATCGCCTTTGAGCCGGCTTTGCCGGCCGCCGCGGTCACATCGTCCAGCGAAGCGGCCGCCAGCTTGGCGATTGCCGCGACGTCATCCAGCAGAGCTGCCAGTCCTGAGGCCATCGTGTAAAAGCGCTTCCATTGTTGCTTGAAGTTGGTGGGATCGGCGCGCGGCGATTGTATCCGATGGTTATCTACACCGGCCAACCCTGGAGCGGCCTTCGCCGTGCAGGAAAAGACACTACCTGGCCCAAGGGCATCTGTACCCGCGTTCAGGGCTTCTCCGATGTGATCGTATCGGGGGGACTTGTAACGTGGCCGCCATGAAAACCCCCGGCGTCGGCCCGGCCCGGGTCAGTCCCAAACAACGAGGAACCCACTTGATGACCGAACAAGCGCCGATCGTCTCGAACCGTCATCCTTCCGCCGCCCGCGCCGTGCGTGTCTGCCTGCTCGCCGCGGCCACCGTTGCTTCCGGCATTGCGTCCTTCAACGCGGGCGCCGAGGTTCCCGTCATCCCCGGCGCGAAAACCTCCGGTATCACCACACCGGCCGGTCGCGGCGGCACCGTGTATCGGGTCACCAATCTAAACAACTCTGGTGCGGGCTCGCTCAACGCCTGCGTCGACGCCAGTGGTCCGCGCGTGTGTGTGTTCGAAGTGTCCGGCACGATTACGTTGAGCGACGACCTCACGCTGCGCAATCCCAACATCACGATCGCGGGCCAGACGGCGCCGTCGCCCGGCATCACGCTACGAGGCGCGGGTCTTTTGGTGAAGACGTCCAATGTGCTCGTTCAGCACATTCGGGTGCGTCCCGGCGACGACGCGGGCGGCGAACCCGCCAGCAACCGCGACGCTCTGAAAATCGAGGGGCCGGACGGTGAGGCGGCGATCGACAACATCGTGATCGATCATTGCACCTTCACCTGGTCGATCGACGAGGTGGCGAGCGCCTGGCAGAACTGGAAGAACATCAGCCTGATCAACAACATTTTCGCCGAGCCGCTGCACGAGTCGATTCATCCCGAAGGCAACCACGGCTTCGGCGTGCTGCTCGGACCGGTCGACGGCAACGCGACTCTGGCTGGCAACGTGCTGGCGAGCATGGAATCGCGCATGCCGATGACTGCCGCCACGCATCTCGCGATGGTCAATAACGTGGTCTATAACTGGAGCAACACGGCGACGGATCTGCAAAGTCACGGTGCTGTGACTCAGGATTCCGTCGTGGGTAACGTGTACGTGCACGGTCCGGATACCACGAGCAGCAACTCGCCGATCGGGCTGCGGGCCGACGGGACCGCGCTGCGAGCCGGCGCGAAAGTGTTCCTCGCCGACAATCAGGCGGCGGAGGCGACGGCCAGCGACCCATGGTCGGCGGCCGGCGCCATCTATGGATCGTTGACGGCTGCGAACTTCAAGTCCAGCTCGCCGGTCGCGTGGCCGGCCGGCATGACGACGATCCCGACCGCGGACAACGTCGCGAAGAATCATGTGTTGAAGAACGCAGGCGCGCGTCCGGCTGACCGCGATGCTGTCGACACTCGCATCATCGAAGGTGTGCGTAATGGTACGAACCGCATGATCAATTGCGTCGCGGCCAACGGCACTCCCCGTTGCGAGCGCAATGGCGGCGGCTATCCCGCGCTGGCGGAAAACCATCGCACGCTGACGCTGCCGGCGGATCCGAACACGGTGAACGCGAGCGGTTACACCAATCTGGAGTTGTGGTTGCACGGCATGGCCGCCGAGGTCGAAGGTCGGTCGGCCGCTTCCCCGGCGTCGCCGACGCTCGCGAACAACTAACCTGCTTGCCTCGAATATTTGCCGTCTGCGTCCGGCTGGGATGCAGGCGGCTTTTTTTTTCGCGGCCCGAACGCTCCATGGCGATCGCGACGAGTACGGCTCGGAGGAATTCTTCCGACGTATCGCCGGCCGGGTAGGCGGCCCGTCGCAAATGATCCTGCTGGAAACTGCGGCCATGTGCCTCATCGGGAGCGGCGGGACGAGGTGCTGCGGTTGATCATCACGTTCCTGGAGTCGAGCGGAGCAGGGTAGATCCCGAAACTCCGCGCTCCTGGTTTGACGGGTCGCTGGGACTTTTCTACGCTCGCGCCTGAGTGCGATCGAGACGGCATCTTCCATGTCAGGCACTGGCGCATGGCGACCTTCGGCGCTGGCCGCAATTCTCGCGGTCTCTCTCACGTTGACCGCGCCAATCTCATTCCCCGCCGAAGAAGGTGCGCACTGGAGCTACGGTGGATCGACGGGGCCGGAGAGATGGGGTGCGCTCGAGCACGGATATAGTTCTTGTGCGCAGGGACACGCGCAGTCTCCGATCGATATCCGCGACGATGAGGTGCATCGGGAGCATCTTCCCGCCATCGTCTTTGCTTACCGGCCGTCGCCGCTCAGGATCGTCGATAACGGCCACACCATTCAGGTGAACTACGCGCCGGGCAGCTTCATCGATGTGGGTGGCCGGCGTTACGAGCTGGTGCAATTCCACTTTCACAAGCCGTCCGAAGAACAGGTCGACGAGAAAAGCTATGACATGGTTGCACACCTGGTGCACAGGGATCGCGAGGGTCGACTGGCCGTCGTAGCGGTGCCCCTCGTCAAGGGACGCGCGAGCCCGCTCATCGATACTCTCTGGAGTCATCTGCCGACACAGAAAAATAAAGAGATCGCGATCGATCGCGTGACCATCGACGTGGCGGATCTGCTGCCCGAGAACCATGCCTACTACACGTTCGCGGGATCGCTCACTACGCCCCCGTGCACCGAAGGCGTCACATGGTTCGTTCTGCGACAACCGGCCTCAGTGTCAGCCGCCGAGATCGCTCGTTTCGCAGCGATCTATCCGATGAACGCACGTCCCGTCCAGCCGCTCAATGGCCGAGAGGTCCGGGTGAGCGACTGATCGAAACGTCATCGGGACGGCGCGCCGGTCGCCCTATCAGTCGCGTCGATAGGATCACGTATCCTCCTCGGGCGCCGGAAGGCCTTCGGGAGAGTATCATTGCAACGAAGACGCGCTCGCCAGATGTGAGCTTTATCCATCCGGCGGGAACCATCGGGCACGCGCAAGTGCCGCGAACATTTCGTGAGGGCAAGGATGACGCAGTATTTCAGGAACGTTCGGTGGGCGGCGTGGTGGGGCTCGGTTGCTCTCATGTTTGTATTGGCGATCTCGCTTCCCACGCGGGCACAAGGCGGCGAGCCCTGTGCGCCACCCGCTGGTACCTCGGCGATCGAGTTCCAATCCGGCAATAACATCCTGCGCGGTTTTATCGATCTGCCCGCTGGCGGCGGAAAACATCCAGCGATCATGATCGTGCACGGTGGGGCAAACACACGTGTGATGGTCGACACTTATCTGGACGAGCTGCGGCATGCCTTCACAGGGGCCGGAGTCGCGACCTTGATTTGGGACAAAGCGGGAAATGGCTGCAGTGACGGACAGTATACGAGTGCGCTGCCGATTCAGGAGCGGGCCACCGAAGTGCTTGCGGCGCTTGCGATGCTGAGGCAGCGGGCGGATATCGACTCGACGCGGATCGGAGCATGGGCCTTGAGTCAGGGTGGGTGGGTCGCTCCCATGGCCGCTGTTCGATCCAAGGACCTTGCTTTCCTGATCGTCGTGAGCGGCCCAGGCGCGGATGCTCTGAGTCAAGGAGCATATCCGTCGGTAGGTCTGCTTCAGCGTGCAGGTGCAAGCGCTGCCGAAGCCCAAAAGGCATACGCAACGTTACGGCGAACGCTTGCAGTGTTGCGGGCAGGGGGAACAGTGGAAGAGGCCCTGGCGATCTCGGAGAGCCTGAGGAAATATTCAGCACTCCGCCCGACGTATCAAATGGACGAGACAGGTGCGAAGCAGCTGCAAGCGCTGCTGGCTGCACCTGAGTGGTCGCTGAGCGCGGCGGAGTTCTTGGAGCAGGTCACTCAGCCCACGTTGGCGATCTTCGGTAAGCGCGATGCCGTAGTGGATTGGCGGGAAAGCGTTGATGTGTATCGTCGATCATTCAAGCGATCGGGCAATCGCGATTTGACCATCAAGCTGTTTGCGGATGCGGACCACGAGATGTTTCCGAGCGAGTCGCCGCCTCGGCGGACCTCGGTGTTCGCGCGGGGGTATGTGGACACCATGGTCGCCTGGCTAAGAGCTCGGGGCTTTACAGCGGAAGTGCGATGATGTCTCGGTCTGCGGGGCGGTGGCAGATCGTCATTGCGATTGCCCGCCCAAGGTATAGACCGCGCGCTGGATGCTCCCGGATCGTTCACATCGATTTCGGTAGCCGGTTCCGATCGGAGTGACTTCGACCCGATCTTCACTTGTGAAGGTGAAGCGCACGCTCGTGCCGCCATCATCGAACAGATACGAGCTCGGAGATTCCGGCCGGGCCACGCCTTCAATCTCACACTTGTTTCGATCTTTTCCCAGCGTGAGCAAGTGAAAACACATCGCCGTCGGATCGTGCGCGAGCACGGTCAGCACATCCGTGGCGGCGACCATTTCCGGTGTGTGTAGCACCATGCCGCCCGGAGTGACGACCGTATGACTGACATCATTGTCGCGAGCGACGGTGGGAATCTGGTGGAGACGACTGTAGCTGGCGGGTGATGCCGCGCTCGGGATGGGACAGGAAGTATCGGGCGGGTCAGCGTCGGCGCTTGCGCTCGCCTGCAGCAGATACAGTGTGAGGAATGTGATCCTCGTGAAGTCCATGCAGACATGGTGCGAGGAGTCCGGCGGCAAGCCAAGAGGAAGAAGGCCGACCCGGGCAGGCTACGGCCGGAGATTCGAACCATTCAATCCGCGTCGACCGCCTACAGCGGCCAACCTGGAGGAGTGAAAGAATTCTGCCGCAACGACCGGAGGTGAGCCATGGCCGCCAATTCAGGGGCGCGTCGCAACGAGAGTCGCTTCTCGGGATTCGAGCGCCAATTCATCGATGGCCAGTGGCGAAGCGGCAGGGGCGAGGGCCGGCTCGCCGACCACAACCCGTACTCAGGCGAACTACTCGTCGAAATTCCTCATGCGAATGAGCGCGACGTGGACGATGCACACTCCGCGGCCGTGAAAGCGCAACGTGCGTGGGCACAACGACTACCGGCCGAACGCTCCGAAGTCATGCGAAGCGCCGCGCAGGTCATGGAAGCGCGGCATGACGAGATCGTGGACTGGCTCATCGCGGAGTCCGGCAGTACGCGCATCAAAGCCGAGCTCGAGTGGGCCGCGGTGCATGCGGCGATGCTGGAAGCCTCGTTCGTTCCATATCGCGTCGAAGGCCGCATTCTTCCAGGCGATGTGCCCGGCAAGGAGTGCCGGGTGTATGCACAGCCGGTCGGCGTCGTCGGTGTGATCAGTCCATGGAACTGGCCGCTGCAGCTCAGTAATCGCTCCGTCGCGCCTGCGCTCGCGCTCGGCAATGCCGTCGTGCTGAAGCCTGCGAGCGATACGCCCGTGACTGGAGGACTGTTGCTCGGAAAGATCTTCGAGGAAGCAGGACTTCCTCCGGGTGTGCTGAACGTCGTCGTCGGTGCGGGCAGCAGCATCGGGGACGCATTCGTATGTCATCCGGCATCCCGCGTCATTTCCTTCACTGGCTCGACACCGGTGGGACGAAACATCGCGAAGCTCGCGGCGGAGGCGCCCATCATGAAACGTCTGGAGCTGGAGCTCGGTGGCAACTCACCCTTCATCGTGCTTGCGGATGCCGATCTGGATCGCGCGGCCGAAGCGGCAGTGTTCGGAAAGTTTCTGCATCAGGGTCAGATCTGCATGATCACCAATCGTTTCATCGTCGAGCGGGATGTGTACGAGCCATTCGTCGAGCGCTTCACCGAGCGGGCCCGCGAACTGAAGGCCGGCGATCCAGCGGATCCGGAAACGTTGATCGGGCCGATCATCAACGAGAAGCAGCTGGAGGGGCTCAAACAACGCATCGTCGACGCACGGGCGAGCGGAGCGCGCGAGATGTTGGGCGGGGACGCACAGGGCCAGGTCTTGCCACCGCACGTCTTCGCCGAGGTCACGAACGACTCACCCCTCGCGCGTGAGGAAATCTTCGGACCCATCGCACCGATCATTCCCGCTGCCAGCGAGGACGAAGCACTGCACCTCGCAAATCAAACGACGTTCGGACTGTCGAGTGCCGTGTTCAGCCGCGACATCGAGCGTGCAACGCAGTTCGCTACGGGAATCGAGGCGGGCATGGTGCACGTCAACGATCAACCCGTGAACGACCTGCCGAACAATCCGTTCGGCGGCGAAAAGAACTCGGGCATTGGCCGCTTCGGCGGCGAGTGGGCGGTGCAGGCATTCACCACCGACAAGTGGGTGACCCTGCAACACGTGCGGCGTGAGTATCCGCGCAACGCGGAAGTGCTTCGAGGTCCCTGGGCCGGCGGTTAGCGCGTCGGGCAACGCGCGGCGTCCTTCTACTTAATCCTTTCCAACCCTCCCGCTGCGTGCTCGGGCAAAGCAGGAACCTTTCCTGTTCGGGCTCATTGGCTATGCATCCGGCTCGGCATGAGGTTGGGGAAGAATATGCGTAAGAACATTCTCGCGATCATCCTGCTGATGGCGGCGGCCGGCAGTGCGGTGGCGCAGACGAGCGAGAAGCCGGAAAACATTCCTCCGCCCGGCGTCCGTGAGGTCGACGTTGCATTGAGCAATGACACGTTGCAACTGAAGTACATTGCCAACGGCAGCAAGGTGGGCGTCAGGAACACTCGTTTCTCCGGGGCTTTTTTCCTGAGCGAGGATCGGGACATCGTGCTGAGCGGCGGATTGTTGTTCCCGGTGGACTATGATTTAGGACGATTCAATGTGGTGATCGGGCCGCAGCTGTATGCGGCGCTGTTGACCGAGCCGACCAATGATGTGATGGCGGTGAGCATCGGTGCGGAAGTGCGCTTCATCCTCGAGAAGGAGCACGATCTCGCGGTCATGGCTTTTGGTTACTATGCGCCGGATATTCTCACGTTCGGCTCGGCGGACAAGGTCGTCGATGTGGGCGGACAACTGGAGCTGCCGTTGTCGAAGAAGATGAGGGGATTCCTGGGCTATCGTTATTTCCAGTTCGACCTGACCCAAGGGCAGGGGAACAAGAAGCTCCAGAACCAGATCTATCTCGGCCTCGGCTATCGCTTCTAGCTCGACAGTTCGAGCAACGTGCGAGGCTCCGGCACTAGAGTGGCTGTGACGCGATTGCGGCCGAGCCGCTTGCTTTCATACAGCGCACGATCAGCCTCGTCGAGCACATCCAACGTCGTTTGCGGCTCCGGGCTGACGCGACTTTGCAAGCTGCCGACTCCGATACTGATGGTGACGTTCAACACTCCCGCGGTCGTAGCGATCGTCGAGCGCTCCACAGCGGCACGCAGTCGCTCGGCGACGAGCGCCGCGTCATCACGACTGGTGTGAGGAAGGATCGTCGCGAACTCCTCGCCACCGATTCTCGCAATCACATCGTATTCACGAGGCAGATTTTCTCTCAGGGTGGCGGCGAGACCGCGCAGCACTTCATCGCCGACGGTGTGCCCGTACCGATCGTTCACTTGTTTGAAGTGGTCCGCGTCGATCAGCAACACCGAGATCGGCTCAGCGAAGCGACGCGCGCGCTTGAACTCGGCATTGAGGCGGCGATCGAAGGTGCGGCGATTGGGCAGCCCGGTCAGAGCATCGGAGGCGGCTTGTCGCGCCTTACTCTCCAGCGTGCGCCGTAAGCGCTGTTCGAGCGTGACGATGCGCTCGGCGACACGCAACCGGGCGTGCAGTTCTGCCGGCGGCGCGCCCTTGTGTAAATAGTCGTCGGCGCCGGCGTTCAAAGCCTCGACCACGCCATCCGCCTGATCCTGGCCGGTCATGACGATGATGTAGACATAGCCGGGCCACTTGCCATGTCGTAGCTTGCGACACAGCGACAGGCCGCCCATGCCTGGCATCCGCACGTCCGTGATCACGATGGAGCAGAACGAGTTGCGCATCTCTTCGAGCGCCGCCTCGCCGCTCGGACAGGCGCGCGTCTGGAAGCCTTGCTCCAACGTATAGATGTTCACCAGCTCTTGAATCGCCTCATCGTCATCGACGATCAGGATCGTCGGGCGCGCTGCAGAGCTGAGCAGCGGAGTCGAATCGGTCGGCTTCATTCCTGCGGCTTCGTGTTCTTGCGGTCCAAGAACGATTATCGCCAGCAGCGGAGGTCAAAGCTATGAATCAAGCTGTCCGCATACGCTGACAGGCAGAATGTACAGACCGCCGGAGCCGACCCTAGGCGGAGCCGGACCGCCGCAGATCCCGCAGGAAGGCACAGTCGACCGCCGATTGCGGCGAGCGGCCTTCATCGAAAAACGATCGCCACGATTCCCAATCGATATCGCCGTCGTTCACATCCGGGAGCACTTCGCCGAAATCGAAACGAATGATCGCCACCACGCTGGCGCGCCACTGAGGCCATGAATATTGCATCGACGTTCACAGGCATCGCAGGGGAAAGCCCCGTAGACCAATCTACTCGGGCGGGGTCATCCGGTCAGTCGCAGGCGGGTTATGAGATGGTTATGAACGAGCGGATCAGACGTCTTGGCGCTCCTCATCCGGACCCATGTGAGCACTGGGCGAATGGCACGTGATTGATGGCGTCACCCACGATGTTTGGTTCCAATCCTTCGGTTCGTCCACAGGCGCGGACGGCCGACGTTGCTGGAACGTCACGATTGTGGCTAGATCCGCGATCGCCCGCGTCAGGAAGTTCATGGCACATTGAACCGGCGCGGCCCTGTTCGCTCAAGCAACATTGCTGACCGGCTGCCATAATCTCAGCTTATGCCAACTTCGGGACGCTTGCCGTCGCTTCATACATTGCACGTTTTCGAAACCACGGCGCGTCGCCTGAGTTTCACGCGCGCGGCTGCCGAACTGCACCTCACGCAGGCCGCGGTGAGCCGGCAGATTCGCCAGCTCGAAGAACTGCTCGATCAGCCGCTGTTCGTTCGCTTGCACCGACGCGTCGAGCTGACGCCGGTGGGCGAGCGCCTGGCCGCCGATCTGTCGCAAAGTTTCATGCAGATCGCGCGCTCGGTCGCGCAGGCTCGCGGTGAAACACGCGAACGGTTACGGCTCAGCGTGGAGCCTGCTTTCGCCGCTCGTTGGTTGCTGCCGCGCTTGCCTCGTTTCGTAGCGAGCGAGCCGCAGGTCGACGTGGAGGTCGATTCCACTGAGATCATGCGGGAGCTGGGCAGCGAGACCGACATGGCGATTCGTTACATCGAAGGTCCCAGACGCAGTCCGCAACGTAGCGCAATCCTGCTTGCGGAGGTCGCGATGTACCCGGTGCTCGCGCCATCGCTGCTTCGTCCGGGGCAGGCGCTGAAGCAGCCCGAAGACCTGCTGCAATACCCGCTGTTGCACGAGGATGAAGATCGTTCCTGGCAGGCGTGGTTCCGGGCAGCGGCGTTGCCGGGGATTTCGATTCCGCGTCGAATGCGCTTCAACGATGTCGCTCTGGTGCTGCAGGCGGCCGCGAACGGCCATGGCATTGCCTTGGGTGACGATCTGCTGGCTGCGGACGACTTGAAAGCGGGGCGTCTGATTCGAGCGTTCGAAACGACTGCACCGTGCGGCACATACTGGTTGCTGGGCGGTTCCTCGCGTTCGCGCGCAAGGCGAATGTTTCGCGATTGGTTGCTGGAACAGCTGGCGTTGTGAGCCTGACGCCAACATTTGCAATCGACAGCGCGTCCCACAGCCGGTAACGTGCCCGCATCATGGGCAAACGTACCGGCAGCGCGGATCTTCCCCTACACGGCGGGCACGTGCCGCCCTGGTTGTCGGCGCGCATGGCCAAGCTGGGGCGGATCATCGTCGAAGCGATCGTGCTGGAGTACGGTCGGGATGAGCTGCTGCGAAGACTCGCGCATCCGTTCTGGTTTCAATCCTTCGGTGCCGTCATGGGGATGGATTGGCATTCCTCGGGCATCACAACCAGCGTGATCGGGGCATTGAAGCGCGGCCTCACTCCGATACAGGAGGAGCTCGGCATCTATGTCTGCGGCGGCAAGGGCGCGAAGTCACGTGAAACGCCGTCGGAGCTCACGGCGCTCGGCGATCGCACCGGACTGGACGCGACGCCGCTGACCAACGCGAGTCGTTTGGTTGCGAAGGTCGATAGCGCAGCCGTGCAGGATGGGTATGACCTGTATCTGCACGCGTTCATCGTGACGACCGAAGGTCGGTGGTGCGTGGTCCAGCAGGGCATGAACGAGCAGCGGCGTGAAGCTCGCCGCTATCACTGGCTGTCGGAGAACCTGCAGAGCTTTCTGGATTCGCCGCACACTGCGATCGAAGGTCGCAATCAAGGCTCCATCGTCAATCTCGCGGACGCCCGAGCGGAGCGGAACCGACGCGCCGGTCTCGAGCTCGTGCACGCCGGCCCGGATCGACCCGTCGCCTTGCTGAAGCGATGGCGCGATTCGGGCAATGCGGCGCTGAGCTTGTTTCCCGAGCCGGATCCAGCTCCGCATTTACGTTTGCCCGCTCATCACGAAGTGCGCGCATCGGACGTCGTCCTGCGACGTTTGCATGCGGCGCTCGCGGCGGCCGCGGATCGTGGCCCGAAAGATTTCGCTGATTTATTACTCACGCCGGGCGTTGGTGCGCGCACGGTCGCGGCTCTGGCGTTGGTCGCTGAAGTTCTGCACGGCGCGCCGGCGCGATTCAGCGATCCTGCGCGCTTCTCGATGGCTCACGGCGGCAAGGATGGCCATCCGTTTCCGGTGCCCTTGAAGGTTTACGATCAAACGATTCGAGTGCTCAAGGACGCGGTTGGCAAAGCCAGGCTCGGTAACGACGAGCGACTGGCGGCGATTCGCCGACTCGATGCTCAAGCACGCGCGCTCGAAGGGCAGGTTGCCGGGCCGACGTTCGATGCGTTCATCTCCGATGAGCGCGCGCACGCCGATGAGTACGGCGGGCGTACGGTGTTCGACCATCGATCGCGCTAGAAGATGCCGGGAACGAATCGCCAGCGAACCTTGCGGGCGTACTCAGCATAACCATTGCTTGAGCGGAGCAGATGTCGCTCCTCGGTAATCGCTCGCAGAGCGTAAATCGCACTCCAGCCGAACAGCGACACCAGTGAGGAGGTCAAAGCTCGCCACTCGCCGGCGGCGAGCTCGGTGACCAGGACATGCAGCGCACCGAGCCACCACGCCAGGTTCTTCGCCGCATAAGCAGGATGTCGGACGAGCGCATAAGGTCCGTGCGTGACGATGCCACGGTTGGTCAGATTGCTGGCCTTGAAGCCCAGTGCAATCGAAGCCCAAGAGAAAACGCCGAGGGCTGCGAGCACCAAAGCGTTGACGGCGAAGTGAGCGAAGTCATTGCCGAACTGTGGAAAATCGCTGCTCTGCCATGGCAGGTAGCGCAATGTGAAATCGTTGAACGGCGGATAGCAGGCCAGGCAGATGAACCAGCCGAAGAACGTCGGCTCCACCGTGCGGATACGATTGCCGAGCATGGGCAGCTCGATGATATAGCCGAGCGTGAACAGCAACGTATCGACGAACAGAATCAGCTGGAACGCCGCCCAGAACAGCGATGTGTCGAACAGCGCGCGGCCCCAGAGGCCATCGTCGATGCCGTTGAGCAACTGCTGCAAGGACCCCGAGAGGTTGGCGATGTGGATCAGGCACCAATTGATCATCAACGGTGCGAAGAAGAATTTCAGCAGCAGCGCGAGCCCCGCTTGCCGGGCAAGGGGTGAAAGCCGCGGATTCGCGCGATTCCGGCGCAAAGCGAACCACACGCCCTGTGCGAACGTGAACGCCTTCGATCGCATCCACGGATACGCCGCGTAGTAGGGAACGAGGATCACCGCATAGAGCACGATCAACGCGAGGAACAGGGCGTGCACGGTGACTACCACGTCGCCGACTTGCCACTGACCTTGCAGCATCGAGCGGTGGAAATCGCTCAGCTGCGCAACGATCCAGTACGACAGAGCGATGAACGCGAGCGTCGAGAAGTAGTTCGAAACGAAGCGCCGGCCGCGAAAGAGGGTGGACGTGAGTCCACCCTTCGTAAGTGCAACCCGAGGCGTGCTCGACGCCTCGGATGCGAAGTTTCGCGCGTTCATCGCGTCGATTCCCGACGATCCGAACGTGACCGAAGGTTGTCGGTGCTCATCGATCCCGCGTTCAAGAGCTTCGTTCAGCGGAGTCAGGGCGTGTCGCCGTAGCCGATGGCGCCGTTACAGTGCATCCACTCGCTGTAAGAGCCGCCGCCGCAACTGCCGTTGGCGTACAACCCGGTGTTGTAACTTTGAGCTTCGGATTGACGCGTCTGGCCGTTCACCTGGATGTAGTCGACCTGCACGTCGCGGTTGCCGCTGTCGTTGGTGTACGCAACGGTGATGCCGCCACTCAAGGTCGTCGTGGCCGTGAAGTTCTGCATGCTGGTCGTGAGCGTCCAGGTCGCAACGTTGGTGTTGTTGACGCGAAGACTGATGGATTCTCCGCCGACGGTGCCTCGTGCCCGAACGAGAATGGTCTTGCTGCCGCCGCCACCACTGCTGCTACTGCTGCTGCTGCTCGACGACGAGGAACTGCTACTGCTGCCGCCATCGCTTACAGTGATATCGGAGCTGCCGCTGCTTTGATAGCCTTCGGTCGCCATGATCATGTAGTTGAATGTGCCGAGGTTCAGGCCATAACTACGCCAGGCGTCGAAATGATTGCCGGTGGTGATGGTGCCGCCGACCCGCTTTTGTTGGCGAACGCTCCAGTATTGATAGAACGTGCGCGTGCCTTCGATGGAAGGTGCATTCACTCGCTGCGTGCGATAGACATCGTACGTGCCGCCATCGCTGGTCACGGTGCCGAGATAGCCTTCGCCGCCGGGCGGGCGCCACGTGCCCCAGCTATCGACGATGTAAAATTCCACCAGCGGATTGGTCGTCCATCCATACAGCGCCAGATACGAGTTCCCGGACGGATTGAAGCTGCCCGAGTAGCTCACGTTCCGGCGTCCGCCGGTCTGCCAGCCTTTGCCGCCGACCCAGTTGCCGACATTGCTCCATTGCGACGAATAGCGCCCGCCGGATTGCAGCGTGAACGAGACGGAGCCGCCGCCGTCGGTCCAGAACGAGTAGTAATAACCGCCGTGAGTGCCGGTTTGGCTCGAGGTCAGCGTTTGAGCGTTCGCGACCGGGCCGAGCAGGGCGGCAGCGCAGGTGAGCGCGAAGAACAGCGTGCCGGCAACGGTCAATCTTCTGAAGATTCCATTCATGGTCGATCCCCCTTCGTTGTGGCGTCAATTGAAAACAGGCGTTCGATGTGCTGTTTGTTACCAACCTCCCGGTAAAATGGTACCGCTACCGTGACGGCGTGTACTTATCCGCCAGCCGTCTGAACGTGTCAAGCGCTGCTCCAGGTGTATCGAAAGATATAGCGAGCGCGGGGTCGCGCTATTGCTCGGGCGCTGCCCGATCCTGATCGAACCGGGCCAGATGTTTCTTCAGCCGATCGCGTCGTGCGTCGGTCGATTCAGCCCAGCTCGATTTCCCCGTCGAAGACGACTTTGAGCTGGACGCCCTCGACTTCGAGCGTCATTCGCGCGGGCAGGCTGGCATTGGAGGCGATCCTGCCGTCCTGGAGCGCGGCGGCCACCGCGTGCTCGATTTCCCGCTGCGAACCGATGCCGACGGCCTTGAGGAATTTGCGAATGCTGAGATTGAAGGTGTCGTCGTTCATGGATCTCTCCAGACTCTGACGGGACCCGGATCAACGCGCCGCGGGTCCCGGATGTTGCTGGTTCGATCCGGGGAAGGCGGGTGACTACAGCGCGCCAAAACCTCGCAGCGCGAGCCACGACGCGCCCACCCACATGGTGCCCTTCAGGAACAGGGCCAGGAACGTGGCTTTCGCGGCGGTTTTCACCCACTCGGGGGAGTTCTGCACGGTGGTGGCGACGGAGATGGCAATCGAAGTCTGCATTGCGTATGTCCTCGGCAGCTGAAGCGATAACAGGAAGCTGTCGATGAGCATACGAGCGGCATGCAGGCCCAAATATGGCGGCACGGACCAATGACCCCTACGGCGAGGTCTGCGATTCCTCTACGACATGGCCTTAGCAGGATGGCCGACAGGACGCGCTAGTTTTGCCATTCGGTCAGACCCTCGCGCGCGTAGACATCGAGAAACGCAGGGCGGGCGCGCATCCGATGAATGTACGGGGCAAGGTTCTTCCAAGTGGTGGCGGGGCGCGGCATGTTGCGCGACCAGCGCATCAACATGGTTGCCAGGAAGTCGGCCGCGCCGAGGTCCTTGCCCAACAGATGAGTGCGACCGTCGGCCAGGCGAGCGTCGAGACGATCCCAGGCGGCTTCGATTCGCCGTCGCGCCAGCGCCTTCACCGCATCGGCACCCGCGGGATCGCCGTCGCTCTCGGCATAGAACCAATCGCGCATCGCGGGCAGGAGCGTGTTCGCGAGGAAGATCATCGTTTCGAGATAATCGGCGCGCGCGGGCGATCCGGGCGGAGGTGCGAATCCTTTTTCCGGATGACGTTCCGCGAGCAGCATCAGCAGGCCGGCCGATTCGCCATGCGGCTTGCCATCGACCACCATCGTCGGAATGCGACCGCTCGGGTTCAGTCGCAGATACTCCGGCGATTTTTGCGCGCCATCGTCGATGCTCACCAGCTTCGCCTCGAACGGCACGCCGAGCTCGATCAGCATCCAATGAACCGCCAGGCTGGCGGCGCCGGGAGAGTAGTAGAGGGTGTATGTCATATCGGTATGATGCCCCATGTAGGGACTCGACACCCGCCAGTTTCGGCCAAGACGCGACCGGGAACCGCCTTCGCGATCGTGTGTTATCAACTCGACTTCACCGCTGAGGGATTCACCATGGCACAAGCACGAGACAGCTCCATCCTGGCGAGCGCGCTGTGGATGATCGTCATCAGTCTGGTGTTGTTTTTCCTGCCGGCCGTCAACGGCCTGATCGGCGGCTGGGTCGGTGGCTACAAGGCGGGGTCGGCGGGGCGCGGGCTGAGCGCGGCGGTGTTGCCCGCGATCGTGGTCGGTCTGGCGCTGTGGGGATTGCTGGCTTCGTACGGACGCCCCGTGCTCGGTTTCTTCGGCGGGCTCGCGGTCGGACTGTGGGCGCTGATCTCGAGTGTGAGTTTATTGGTCGGCGCGGCCATCGGCGGCGTGATGGCGCCGGACCGGTCGGGGCTTCGCTAGGAGGCTCCAAGCTGTCCGAGTCGACGGCACATACGGTAATCTTTCCGTATGAGTGACTGCTGGTGGGTGTATTTGCTTGCGTGCCGGGATGGCCGGACCTATGCGGGGATCGCGACCGACGTCGCCGCCCGCTTCGAAGCCCATAGTCGCGGCAAGGGTGCGAAATTCACTCGTTCGAATCCGCCGGTGCGCGTGCTTGGGTCGGAGTCCTTCGCCACCAAGTCCGAGGCAATGAAAGCGGAAGCGGCCCTGAAGAAGTTGGATCGCCCGGCGCGGCTGGCCTGGGCAAAGCTGCGAGCCGACAAGCAACCGTCATGATGGCCCGGCCGCGCCTCGGCGCTGAACGTCCGTTCCTGATCCGCAGAGTGGCGACACTGCTGTGCCTCGCCTTTATCTCCAGCTGCTCGGTTCCACCGGTGCGTGAGCCGGCCATCGATCCGGACGTGGCACGGGCGCAGATCGTCAAGCGCATCGCCCCGACGGTGAAGAATCGCGAAGCCTGGGCGGTCGATATGTTTGCCGCGTTCGAGGCGTTGTCGATTCGGCCGACGCCCGAGAATATCTGCTCGGTGATCGCGGTGACGGAACAGGAGTCGACGTTTCAAGCGAGCCCTGCAGTACCGGGCTTGCCGGAAATCGCGCGTCGTGAGATCGACGCCAGAGCGGCGCGTTACAAGATCCCGAAGTTCCTGGTGGACGCGGCGTTGGCGGTCGAGTCGCCGACCGGCAAGACATATCGCGAGCGCATCGAGAAAGTGCAGACCGAACAGGAGCTGAGCGATATCTTCGGCGACTTCATCGGCATGGTGCCGCTCGGCGAACGTTTGTTCGGCCGCTTGAACCCGGTGCACACCGGCGGGCCGATGCAGGTGAGCATCGAGTACGCCGAACAGCACGCGCGCGAGAAGCGCTATCCCTATCCGATGCCGGGCAGCGTTCGTGACGAGGTGTTCACGCGACGCGGCGGCCTGTACTTCGGCATCGCGCATCTGCTCGATTACCCGGTGAGCTACACCGACCCGTTGTTTCGTTTCGCCGATTACAACGCCGGTCATTACGCGAGCCGCAACGCCGCGTTTCAAAATGCCGTGAGCAAATTGACGAAGCAAAAACTCGCGCTCGATGGCGATCTGTTGATTCATGGCACGAGCGAGCCGAGCAATACCGAGCTGGCCATTCGCAGCCTGGCCGGCGACCTGGATCTGGACGAGCGTGCGATCCGTCGCGACCTGGAGCTCGGCGGCGAGCAGGCGTTCGAGGACAGTAAGCTTTTCAAGCGCGTGTTCGCGTTGGCCGACAAGCGCTCGAAGACGCCGTTGCCGCGCGCGGTGCTGCCCAACATCCGTCTGGAAAGTCCCAAGATCACACGCAAACTCACCACCGAGTGGTTCGCGAAGCGTGTCGACGAGCGTTACGAGCGCTGTCTGGCGCGCGGCCGCTCGGGCTGAGCTGTGCTATCGTCGCGCATGCCGTTCGATCCCTCCAACACGCACCCCGACGATGACGAGCTCACGCCCGTGGCGGTGCCGCACACCGAGCTGTCGGCCGACGCACTTCGCGGCGTGATCGAGTCGTTCGTGTTGCGCGAGGGGACGGAGTACGGCGAGCGCGAGTTCACGCTCGAAGAAAAGCTGACGCACGTCTTGCATCAGCTCGAGCGCGGCGAGGCGCAGATCATGTTCGATCCGCAGTCCAACTCGGTCGACATCGTCGTGACACGCAAGCTCAAATAGATTTCTCTCATGCCCAGTCAGCGCGATTTCAATCTGTTCGTGATCGGTGCCGGTTCCGGCGGTGTGCGCGCGGCGCGTGTGGCTGCTGCTCACGGCGCCAAAGTTGCAGTCGCCGAGGAATATCGGATCGGCGGCACCTGTGTGATTCGCGGCTGCGTGCCCAAGAAACTGCTGGTGTACGGCGCACATTTCGCCGAGGACCTGGAAGATGCGGGTCGCTTCGGCTGGCACGTGAACGAGGCGAAATTCGATTGGCCGACGTTGCGTGACAACGTGCTCTCGGAAGTGACCCGCCTCAGCGGGCTCTATACGCAGACGCTCGACAATCACAAAGTAAAGATCTTGCCGGAGCGCGCGGTCATCACCGGTCCGCATAGCGTGCGCGTCGGCGAGCGCGAATACACAGCCGATGTCATCTTGATCGCGACCGGTGCGCGTCCGCATGTGCCGAATAAGCCAGGATGCGAGCACGGTTTCACCTCCAACGAGGCGTTCCATCTCGAACAGTTGCCCAAGCGCCTGTTGATCGCGGGCGGCGGCTATATCGCCAATGAGTTCGCGGGGGTGTTCAACGAGTTCGGTGTGAAGGTCACGCTGGTCAATCGCTCGGATGTGATCCTGCGCGGCTACGACGCCCAGATTCGCGACCGGCTGTTGCAGATCTCGATGACCAAGGGCATCCAGTTCCTGTTCAACTCGCCTATCGAAAAGATCGTCAAGGAATCGAGCGGCGCGCTCACCGTCTACATGCCCGGCGGACCGGTGGAGTTCGATGGGGTCATGTTTGCTACCGGACGCGTGCCGAACACGCGCGGCCTGGGGTTGGAGAGCGCGGGCGTCGAGATCGACGAGAATGGCGCGGTTCGAGTGGATGACGAGAGTCGCTCGACGTGTCCGTCCATCTATGCGGTCGGCGATGTGACCAATCGCGTCCAGCTCACCCCGGTGGCGATTCGCGAGGGGCAGGCGTTCTCGGATACGGTGTTTGGCAAGAAGCCGACGAAGGTCGATTACAAGTGCATCCCTTCGGCGGTGTTCAGTCACCCGCCGCTCGCTGGCGTCGGGCTCACCGAAGGCGAGGCGCGCAATCAACTCGGGGCTGTGAAGGTCTACACCGCGGACTTCCGGCCGATGAAGAACGTGCTTGCCGGACGCAGCGAGCGCGCGCTCTACAAGATCATCGTCGATGACGCGACCGACAAAATCGTCGGGGCCCACATGATCGGCCCGGACGCGCCGGAGATTCTGCAGGTCCTCGCCATTGCGGTGAAGGCGGGGCTCCGCAAATCACAGCTCGATGAAGTGGTCGCAATTCATCCGACCATGGCCGAGGAGCTGGTGCTGTTGAAGTAACGCCGGCTCAGGCTTCCGGTGCCGATTCCGGCGCCGGCGGGCTGGGACGTTTCTTCAGCTGGTATTCGCGCCACAGAATGATCAGACCGCCGAGGACGACCAGCGGCGCGCCGATCCACACCGAGGTCGACGGCACTTCGGCGAAGAACACATAGCCCAGGATCACGGACATGATCATGTTGCTGTAGTCGAGCGGTGCAATCGTCGAGGCCGGCGCGTATCGATAAGAGTAGGTCATCACGACCTGGCCGGTGACGCCGAACAGTCCGGCGAGAATGATCAGCAGCCATTGCATCGGCGTCGGAATCACCCAGCCGCCGAGCGCGGTCAGCGCCGCAAGCACCATGAACGTCAGCGAAAAATAGAACGTGATGGTGATCGCGTGCTCGCCACCGCTCATCATGCGCAGGAAGACCATCGCGATGGCCGAGAACATGGCCGCGCCGAGCGCGACCAGCGCGCCGAGCGATGCGCCGTCCGCAAATGATAGATGCGGGCCGAGCATGATCAGCACACCGACAAAGCCGATGGCCAATGCCGTCCAGCGGAAGCGATGGATTTTCTCGCCGAGAGATACCATCGCGAGCAGGGTTAGAAACATCGGCGAGGTGAACGAGATCGCGGTCACGTCGGCCAGCGGAATCATCGTGACCGCGGCGAACAGACAGAACATGCTCACCGTGCCGGACAACGAGCGCAGTGCATGCGAGCGCCAGTTCGCCGTCTTCAACAGATGTAGCTGGTTCGTATGCCACGCCAACCAGGCGAGCAGCACCACCGAAACGACGCCGCGCACGAAGATGGTCTGGCCGATGGGAACCGCCTGACCAAGCAGCTTCACGCACAACGTCATGCCGGCGAACAGCACGACGGAGACGAGCTTCAGCGCGATGCCCAGGATCGGGCGATGTAAAGAGGCGGCGGCGTGCAAGGACGGGTTGGTATGGAGCGATGGCCGCGAGGTGCGCGGACCAAGGCTGGGAAGCTTACACGACCGACCCGGCTTGTTACAGACTCGGGTCGTCGCTGTCCGGCGAATCGTCGATCTTCAGCTCGCCGCGCTCGTAGGCGTCGATGACGAGCTGGGCGGCGCTGCGGTCGGCTTCATCGATCATGATCGCAAGGTGGCCGAGCGCGGGCAGTTCGCCCAGGCCACCTTGCAACATCGCGCCCTGCAGGAATGTGCCTATGCCGCGCTCTCTGAGCAGTCCCTCGACGAGATGCGCTTCGATGTAATCGCTGCAGCGGAAGATGCGGATCACTCTATTTCACTTCGGCGATCTGATGGAACATGTCGACGTAGCCCATGATCGCGTCGACGATGCCCGCGACTTTGGGATTGGTCGATTCCACGACGTAGTATTCATCGGGCGCGTGCGCGCCGGAACCGTGGCCCAGGCCGAAGTGGCCGGCGGGCAGCGATAACGGCGGCGCGGTGAAGACAGCGCCGGGCCAGGAACCGGCCAGTCGCGGATTGAGTGTGGCTTTCACACCGGCGCGTTTGTATGTCGCCAGCTCGGCGCGAATGATACGACTGTCTTCGGCGGTCTCGGTGGGATCGTAACCGCCGGTGACGTTCAGCTCGACGTCGTTGAAGCCTTTCTTGTTCAGATGCGCGCGCAGTTTCTCCACGGCCTCTTTGCGTGTTTGATTCGGAACGAGCCGCAGGTCGAGCTTGGCGACCGCGCGTCCCGGCAGAACGGTCTTGCCGCCCGGGCCGGTGTAGCCGGACACCAGACCTTCGATGTTCACGGTCGGTTGCGAAGCCAGGCGCTCGAGTGCCTGTGCATAGGGCAGATCGTCGATCCAGCGCGTCACCCCCAGCAGTTTCTTCTGGGTCGCTTCATCGCCGTCGCGTGCGATCTGCGCGATCAATTCCTTCTCACGTGCCGTGAGCGGGCGGACGTTCTCGAACCAGCCTTCGATAGCCGCGGTATTGCCGTCCGGTGTCACCAGCGTGTTCAACGCCTGGACCAGGCGCCAGGGCGGTGAGTCGACCATGGCCTTCATGCTGGAGTGAATGTCGCCTTTCGGCCCGCGACCCCATTTCTCGCCGCTCGCGATCAGCTCCAGCTCGACGACGCCCTTGGAGCCGAGATTGACCGCGACATTGCCGTTCATGTCCTGCCAGCTCGCCGGAATGAAAATGCCCTCGGCTTTTTTCAGCGCGGCGAACACGTTCGGGCTCTGCACGACCTGATGGAAATGCGGCGAGCCGATTTCTTCCTCGCCCTCGGCGACCAGCACCAGATTCACCGGCAGTTTCACTTTGGCGGCGCGCATCGCATGGAGCGCGGCGAGCACGGTGGCCTCGGGACCTTTCTGATTCACGGCGCCGCGTCCGACGATGGCGCGGCCGAAGCCGGGCTTGTCGACGATGCGGCCTTCGAGCGGTGGCGACGACCATTCGGCGGGATCGAACTGCTTCACGTCGTACATGAAGTACAGCGCCAGCGTTCGCTTCGCGCCGTTGTCCATGGTCGCGAACACGCCGGGATGGCCCTCGGTCGGAACGATCGTGGCCGAGTCGAAGCCGGCCTCGCGCGCCAGCGTCGCCATGTATTCGGCGCCTTCCTTCATGTTGAGGTTTTCGGCGGCGATGGAGGGATGGGCGATCCAGTCCTGGATGCGTTTGATGGCGGCTTCGCGTTGCGCTTCGGCGGCCTTGCGAATGGTCGGATAGCGAGCGGCGGCCGAGGCCCACGCCGAGGAGCCTATTGCCATCGCGCCGGCACTGGCGAGGGCGCCGGCCAGAAATTCGCGACGATCGACGCCGGGGAGCGCGCGGGTGGACTCAGCCATGAATTCCTTACCTCTCAGCAGCAGAACCTGGCTGAGGATTCTGCCCTGAATACCGCCGACGGCCAATGCTATTTAGCACTGGCTGTCGGCGAAACGCGGCGGATCAGGGCTTGGCGATGAGGAAATTATCCAGGTCCAGCGCCGCCTTGTAGGTCGCAACCCCGGCTCTGGAGACAACGGGCGTGAGCGTCGCGTCGGTCGCTTCGGCCCGCAATGTGCCGTTCACATACGCGCGGACGCGAGTGCCGATGACTTCCAGGCGGACGCGATAGGAAACATTCGGCTGGACCGTGAAAGGTACGGTGACCAGGTTCTGAATGGCGCCGTTGACCAGCTTCTTGATATCCAGCGAGCCGCTGTTGCGTAAGGTGACATAGTGATAGTTGCCATCGTCGCGATAGCGCGCGATCAACCCGACCCAGCGGTCCGTGCCGGAGAACTGCGTCGGGCGCAGATCCGCTTCCACGATCTGATCGCCCAGCGTGCCCGAGCCGCCGGTCACCAAGCGTGTGCCGCCGGTCAGATCGCTTTGACGGCGTACCCAGCTGGCGCCGGTGTTGGTGCGGGTCCAAAGCGATGTGGCCGGAATTACCTGCCAGGCGAAATTCAGTATCTCGAAATCGTCGAACAGCGCCGTGAACGCCGGGTTCGGGTTCACGACGACGTTGTCGTAGTCGGCTTGCGTTCGAAACATCATCAGGCCGGGCTGACCGCCGCTGAGCGCGGTATCGCGCACGCGAATGACCGGTCGATTGTTCACGAACACGCGCACGTGATCGCCGACCGACTCCAGGCGAATACGGTTGGTCGAGCCGATGGCGACCGGTAGAGACGCGGAACCCAAGGTGGTAAAGGCGCCGCCCTGCATGCGTTTCAGCTGTATGCCGCCGCCTGAGCGAGCGGTCACGTAGTAGTAATTATTGGCGTCGGTATAACGGGTCACCAGACCGAACCATCGATCCGCGCCGTCGAATGCGCGCGGGGTGATGTCGGCCTGGATGGATTGATCGTTGCCGATGCCTGTTTGCCAGAGCGCTGCCGCGTTCCCGGTCGTATTCGTTTGTCGGTAGAACCGTGAGGTTCCGCTGGTGCCGACGGCAAACATGCTTCCCGGCGTGGTGGACCAGCCGGCCGAGTCACCGTCCTGGAAATCATCCTGCGCGAGCTCGTCACGGTCCAGGTTCGATGGCACTTCGTACAAGTAGACTGGTGCGCCTCTGCTGGACGCGAGCAGCGCGCGCCCGGCATCGCTGCTGGCCGATGTGAGCGGAGCTTCGTCGCTCGTCGTCAATTCGGCGCGGATCGGCCATGCATCACCGGAGGTGGTGCGCCGGCGAAGCTGGGCGTACCGGTACGGGCCGCCGAAACCGAGCAGAGTGACCCCGTCATCGTCGAGCGTGGTGGCGCCGGGCACCGCCGCCTCGAAGTGCCATTGGTTGTTTTCGAATCGGAACACGTCGCCACTGATCAATGCCATGCTGTCCGTGATGGTCACATCTCGCGACCAACCGTTCGACACACCCGACCAGTTGGGCTCCGTGATCGTCGCGACGGAAGCTTGCGCCCAATTGCCGCCGGCCGCGGGCGTGTAAATGTAGGCCGTGGATGGAGTCGGTGGATCCGAGTCCCAGCCCCAGCTGCCATGGATGGCGAAGTTCGGCGAGATGTCGACGCGCGGTGAATAGTATTCGTCGTCCGACTGGCCGATGCCGTTGACATACCGGGCGATTTGCACCCAGCCGGAGGTGCCGCGTCGATACAGCGACATGCCATGGGGCTCGCCTTGGCCGATCGCGATGATGCCGTTTTCGATCGCCACGGAATAACCGCTGCTGCCGGCTTGGCGGCCCAGCACCGCCGTCTGCTGCCAGCTGCCTGAGATTTTTTCGTACACGTACGTGACGCCCGAGAACACCGCGCCCACCACGATCACGTTGCCTTCGACGGCCACGTCGATTCCATACAAATCGCCTTCGAGGCCGGAAGTCAGCTTGGCGGTTTGTATCCAGGCGCCCGAGGACTGGCGTTCGAAAACATACGCGGCGCTCGGCATGTCGTCGTCGGCGCCCATGGTGGCCCGCTGCGCGTTGGCAGTGACCACCGCGACGGGGCCGTTGATCGAGATCGCGCGTCCGAAGCCGCCTTCGGGTGCGCCATCCGAGGCAACCAATCGTGCTTTTTCCAGCAACACCACGGGTGCGGCAGGTAACGAGCTGAAGAAGCAGGCGAGTGCGATGCCGAGCAGAAGACGCAGGCACGCCGAAGGACACATCATCGTGCGCATGAGCCGCCCCCCTGGAGAGATTGATTGAATTATCCGTTCGCTAGGCACGAACGAACGCTGCGCGCGCAAGTTCCAGCTGGAACGGCCGGCCAAAGAAATATTTTATTCGGGCCGCTCAGTCCTTGAGCTCGGATCGAGCATTGTCGCGGTGAGCGGCCACTCGCGCGATCCTCACGCCGGTGGCAGCAGCGCGGCGTCGATGGCTTGAATCAGCGCCTGGCCGGTGAAGGGCTTGGTGAGATAAGAAGCGCCGGCGCGCGCCGAATGTCGCGTGTGCAGATCGTCGTGGGCGGTGATGAAAATGACGGGCCGGTGGATGCCGGCCGCGTCCAGTCTGTCGAGCAGCTCCACGCCGGTGATGCCGGGCAGATGAATGTCGAAAACGAAACAGTCCGCGCCCGGCGCCGAGTCGCTCTGAAGCAGATCCTCCGCCGAATCGAAACAACGGGAGCGGAAGCCCGCGATGGTCAGCAGCCGCGCAACGGCACGGTTCAAGCCCGTGTCGTCTTCGACGACGATGACGTTGGCGCGGCACGCTTGCATTCGGCGCACCCGATGGCGTTGCGCACGGTGCGGGCTACTGGCTGAGCGTTCTGGCGTCGGACACGCTGCTGAGCATTTCCAGCTGTTTCGCGGTTTTCACCAGCCCGGCGACCGACGAGACCCGCATCTTGCGCATGACGTTGGAACGATGCGACTTGATGGAGCGCTCGCAAATGCCGAGCTTGAGCGCCATCTGTTTGTTCAGTTTCCCATGCACCACGCCGATATAAATGTCTCGCTCGCACGGCGTCAGTTCGGAGTATCGGGATTGCAGCTGTTCCAGCTCCCGGCGCTCGGCGCGTCGGCGGGCATCGCGCGCGATCGCATCCCGGAGCGATTGCAACAGCCGATTCATATCGAGCGGCTTGGTCAGCGAGTCCATGGCGCCGGCCTTCATGGCCTGCACGGTGGCGGGAATGTCGTTGAACGCGGTGACGAAGATCACCGGCGGGGCATTCCTCTGATTGGCCAGCGAGGCGAGCAGCTCCAGTCCGCTCGGTCCGGGCATCAGCATGTCGAGCACGATGCAGCTCGGACAGTCGGGATGATCGGCCAGCAGATAGTCGCCGACGCTTCGGCACGGCACAGGAAACATTCCGGCGGTGCTCAACAGTCGGGTCAGACTGGTGCGGAAACTGTCATCGTCGTCGACGATGTATATACGGTGCTCGCAGGCGGGTAGCTCGAACAGCTCCATATCAGCCTCCAGGGCTTGTTAATTGAGGAACGCCAACTCGGGATACGCGCTGGCGCTGGGGTAGCGGCAGTCGGAACGCGAAGACCGAGCCGCCGCCGCGGGCGCGCTCGGCCCAGATCGTGCCGCCGTGGGCTTGCACGATGGATCGGGCGATGGACAGTCCGAGTCCCATGCCGCCTTCCTTGGTGGTGAAGAATGAATCGAACAGGCGACTGGCATGGGCCGGATCGATGCCGTCACCGTTGTCTCGGACCGTGATTTCCACCGCCGAGCCGGCGCGCAATCGCGTCCGGACGTACAGGCAGCGCGCCGGCGGCGGTGTCTTGCTCATGGCATCCATGGCATTGACCAGCAGGTTCAACACGACTTGTTGCAAATGAACCGGATCGACCGCCACCTGCGGCAGGTCGGGCTCGAGCTCGGTGCGTACTTGCACCAGCCGGCGCCCCGCATCGGCGCGCACCAGCATGACTGCGCTGCTCACGAGCGGATTGATGTCCATCGGCTCGAGCTTCAACTCGCGCTTACGCAGCAGCGCGCGTAAGCGATTGACCACTTCGTTGGCTCGTAAATCGTCGCGCTTGATATCGGCGAGAATCGGACCGAGCGATTGCACATCCGCGCTGTCCGAGGCTTGCCTGAGAATCAGCTCCGCCGTTTCCACGTTGTTGAGAATGGCGCTGAGCGGCTGCGCGATCTCGTGGGCGATGGAGGCGGTCAGCTCGCCGGCGAGCGCCAGGCGGGCGTTGTGCGTTACTTCCGCACCCAATGTCTCCGCATGTCGATGAGGATTTCCGTGGCGATCATAGGTGAGGATGATCGCGACCAACGCCAGCTGTGCGAGGAGGACGATTCCGATCAGATAGGCATAGCTGAGAAAGTCACCCGTCATGAGCGGCTAACGTCCGAGGGCCAGGGCTGGTGAATTAAAATTGCATGGCCCGCCCTCGCCGGAACAGTTGGACCTAGGGCCAACTCGCGCCCGGCGCCGAAGCTCGACCTTCAGGACCGGCGCGCGGCATCTTGACAAGGTCGACTGCGACGAAAGCGCCCGCCGATGTCGGGGCCGGGCACGCCTCATCGCCAAAAATCGCGCCGCCGGTGCGCTTCGGGCGAAACGCAGCCGGCGGCGTTGAGGCCAGGAACTTGCGCTATTGCACGGGGAGTCAGCGCCACGGCCTCCAGGGGGACGAGACAATCGCATCATCGCGTTTTGAAGCGAGGCAGCAATCAGTGCGAGGGGCGCGGCCGCGGGCCCGATGCGCGCAATGACTTCACTCGCACCGATGTCCCAGAGTTCGTTCAATATGAGATCTCTCGCGAGCATGCTTGTCGGAATTGCGATCGCGGCGTCGCTCCCGGGCATCGTCGTGGCCTTGCCCAAGGATCTTCTCACCGGTCCCTCGTTGAAGATGAGCGAGGCTGATAAGAACCTGCAGTACGAGGCCGTGATGGCAGTGCTCGAGGGCAGCGATGCTCGCGCCACGCGCGAATGGAGCAATCCTTCGACCGGATTCAGCGGTCGGGTGGAAGGGCGCGGAGATATGACTTCCTCGGAAGGGCTGAGTTGCCGGCGCCTGCAGTTGCGGGCTCAGGGCCAGGGAGCCCAGAGTCAGTTTACATTTCCCTTTTGTAAGGATACGAAAGGCGAATGGTTCATCGCCTCGGGCAAGAAGTTCAGCGACGACGCTGCTCGACGCTGAGCTAGGCGATCGCCTGATCCGCCGGCTCGTTCGCGGCGCTGTAAGTCGACAACTTTCTCACGACGCAGCGGAAGCCGATGTGACAGGTCGATGAGTCGATGGGCTGCGGATGACGCGCCGCCGGGCGATAACGCTGGCAGTAATTGGGCGCGCACAGGAACGAGCCGCCCTTGAGAACCTTGCGGGGAATCGGGATGTGCGGCTGACTCGGATCGTAACTGCCGCGCTCGAGCCCGCCGCGAGGGTTGTGGGGAATACAACAAGGTTTGGTTGCGTCCGGTGGATGGTTCGAGGCAAACCAGTCCTCGGTCCATTCCCAGACGTTGCCGATCATGTCGTAGATGCCGTAGGCATTGGGAGGAAACGCTTTCACGGGAGAGGTCCGTGGATACCCGTCGGTGGCGAGATTCCGATAGGGGAACTCGCCTTGCCAGGTGTTGGCCAGGTGACGATTGCGTGGCGTGAACTCGTCGCCCCACGCGAACTCCGCGCCCGCCAGTCCGCCGCGCGCGGCGAACTCCCATTCCGCTTCGGTCGGCAACTCCTTGCCTCGCCAGCGCGCGTACGCCAGCGCGTCCTGATGAGTGACATGCACGACGGGATGATCGCTCAAGTGACGATTGGAAGAGGCGCGGCCGTAGGGCCGGCGCCAGTTTGCGCCGAACTTGAATCGCCACCACGCTTGCCAGTCGCGCAGATCGACGCGATGTTTCGGCGGCGTGAACACCAGCGAGCCCGGTTTCAACATGTGAGGCAGCGCGCCGGGGTAGAGCTTCGGATCGGGCGCGAGCTCCGCTTGAGTGACGTAGCCGGTCGCCTCGACGAATTCGCGAAACTCGCCGTTGGTGACGGGGGTCACATCGATCCAGAAACCATCGACCGTCACGCGATGCGCGGGCGCTTCTTCCGGATAGTGACGGTCCGATCCCATCAGATACGTGCCGCCGCTGACGAACACCATTCCCCGTAACGCAGTCACCGACGTCATGCGCTGTTCGCTCCGCTCAGGGCGCATCCTGGCGATCGGGAAAGACGCCTCGCCAGTCGCGTTTCATATCGATGACCAGCCAGCGTTGGCGTTGGGCTTCATTGAGTGCTTTGTCGAGCTTGCCGACCGGCGACTGGCGGTCGTAGGCGTACTCGCGATCGGCGTCGGTGTGATGAATCAATGCGACGAAACTCGGTCCCGCGCCGCCCGCGGTCCATTGCAGCATCTGCAGATCGCCATCGGAGTTGCCGACGGCGAGGATCGGGCGGCGGCCGACAAATCGATGGATGCCGGAAGGTTTGCCGGGGCCGTCGTCGATGAATTCGACCCGCGGCTCCTTGATCAATGCCGGCTTGCCATTCGTGCCCACGGCGACGAACTTGGTGGCGGCGGAGGAACCGATGACTTGTTCGGGCGGAATGCCGTACACCTGTTCCGCGAACACGCGCATGAACTCCACGCCGCCACCCGACACGATGAATGTTTTGAAGCTCTGGCTGCGCAAGTAGTCGAGCAGCTCGAGCATCGGCTGATACGCAAGCTCGGTGTACGGTCGCTCGAATCTCGGATGCTTGGCCGTAGCGAGCCACGAGCCGACGATGGTGTCGAAATCCTCGGTGGTGATCCCGCTATGGGTCGCTGCCATGATTTGCACGAGCCCTTGCTGGCCGTTCAACATCAGAGCCTGCGGATTGCCCGCCAACACTTCCTTGAAGGGCGTCGTCGTACGCCATTCGGGATGCACGGGCGCCAGTGCTTTCACGCGATCGAGCGCGAACGCCAACTGAAAGTACATCGGCTGCTCGGCCCACAAGGTGCCGTCATTGTCGAACACGGCGATCCGCTGCCGAGGCTCGATGAAATCCGCGCTATCCTCGCGGGTGACACGATCGACGAACTCGACGATGGCTTTCTTGGCGATTCCATCCTCCCACGAGGGCAACGGATCGGCGGAGGCAACCGTCGCCGCGGCGACCAGCGGCGCGGCCATCAGCAATGTGAGCAGATGTTCACGTTGGCGCACGCTCGGTCCTGGCTAGTCGCCGCTGGGAACTTCGCGCATCTTCGCGAGCGCCTGGTCAATGGTGAAGCTGCCCGGTCGCTGCGCGGGCGGAAAGTCCTTGAACGTTTGCGCGAACATCGCAGCGGCGGTCTGCGCCGCATAAATGAAGTAAGCGTTGTGCAAGACCCAGTCGTAGTACGTGTTGGATGTAGTATCCGCCCGCTCGAACGGGTCGGTGCGCAGGTTGAAGAACTTCGGCAGCCGCAGTCGCGTGAAGGGCTCTGCCCACACCTGCAATGTGCCGTGACAGGGCTGCTCCATGAACACGACCTTCCAGTTGTCGTAGCGCAAGCCGAGCACGTCGCCGTCGTCGCTGAAGTAGAAAAAGAAATTGCGCGGGCTCTTCGGCGTCTCGCCGGTTAGATACGGCAGCAGGTTCATGCCGTCGATGTGATTGCGATATTCGCGGCCGTTGGCTTTATAGCCGCCCCGTTTGAGCTTCTCGACGACGTCGGCGTCGCCGGCCATGGCGAGGAACGTCGGCAGCCAGTCGTGATGCTGGATGATCTCATTGGAGATGGATCCGGCTTTGATCTTCCCCGGCCAGCGCACCAGCATCGGTACACGGAAGGCGCCTTCCCAGTTGGTGTTCTTCTCGCTGCGGAACGGCGTCATGGCGCCATCGGGCCAGGAGTTCATGTGCGGCCCATTGTCGGTCGAATACATCACGAACGTGTTCTCCGCGATGCCCAGTTCGTCCAGCAGATCGAGCAGCTGGCCGACGTGGCGGTCGTGATCGATCATGGTGTCGTGATAGGGCGATTGCCAGCGGCCCGCCTGTCCCAGACTTTCTTTCTTGGTGTGAGTAAACAGATGCATGTGTGTCGTGTTGACCCACGTGAAGAACGGCGTGCCCGCTTTGCTCTGGCGCGTGATGAAGTCCTTCGCGGCGGCGATGAACTCATCGTCGCAGGTCTCCATGCGCTTCCTGGTCAGCGGGCCGGTGTCCTCGATCTTCTGCTTGCCAACGCGGCCCCAGCGCGGCTCCTCGGTGGCGTCGTCTTTGTCGGTGGCCCGGGAGCGAATCACGCCGCGCGGTCCGAACTGCTTGCGGAAGTTGGGGAAGTCCTTGTCGGAAGGATAGTTGGCCATCTCCGGCTCTTCCTCGGCATTCAAGTGATACAGATTGCCGAAAAACTCATCGAAGCCGTGCGCCGTGGGCAGGTGCCGGTTCAGATCGCCCAGATGATTCTTGCCGAACTGACCGGTGGCGTAGCCTTGATTCTTCAGCAGCGCCGCGATGGTGACGATGCTGTCGGGCATGCCGACGGGCGAGGCCGGGATGCCCACCTTCGACAGGCCGGTGCGGTACACGCTTTGGCCAGTGATGAACGACGAGCGGCCCGCCGTGCATGATTGTTCTCCGTACGAGTCGGTGAACATCATGCCTTCGCGCGCGACGCGATCGATGTTCGGCGTGCGATAGCCCATCAGTCCGTGCGTGTAACAGCTGAGGTTGGCGATGCCGATGTCGTCGCCCCAGATGACCAGGATATTGGGCTTGTCCGACTGCTTGGGCTGACGTGCCATGGATGCTCCTCGATTTATTTCGAATCAACCGAAAGGCCCGATGCGAAACGTCATGCTCACGATCGCGGCGATCCCGAGGAGCAGCAGCGCTATGGCGGTGAGCAGCGTGAGCGACACTGGGAAATGACTTTCCGCGTGCACCAGTCCTTCCTCTTTCATCTGATTGCGCTCGTGCCGCAGGCCCAGCATGAATTGCGCGTGGAACAGAATCCCCAGCGCCAGCATGCCGATGCCGATCCAAACCAGCGCGATGCCGAACGCTCGGGTCGACTCCGCGGTGTTGACGACGTTGTTCTCGGCGAGCTTCTGGAAGAACTGGAAGATGGTGAAGCCGAAGCTGATCAGCGACAGCGAGGTCCGGATGATCGACATCAGCGTCCGATCCGCACTCATGCGCGTGCGATGAAACGACATACCCGTCCGACGCGAGGACAACTCGACAGAGATCTCGTCCGATGGCGATTGCGATGTGATCATGGCCTTCATCGGTGCGCGGCTCTGTGATGGGTTTCGTGCCTGGACTGCCACCACCGCGCAACTCTCCCGGCCGGCCCACGGATGATGAAGTAGGGCACTACGGCGAGCACGATCGAGATGACCAGCGCCTCGAGCGGAAAGAACCGCTTGAGCTCGACGAACTGGTAGATGCCGTCCATGACCAGGCCGAGAAAAAAGATTCTGGCTGTCGCGGACAGGCCCTCATGCAAGCGCGCCGCGCGTTCGGCGGGCTCGGTCCACAACGCGAGGAAATAGGGCGAGCGACCGGTGCGTCCGTCGATGATTCCAGCACGAATCGCCGCGATCGCCGCCATCGTCGGCTGTAGCAGGAAACGAAATGCGAATGGACCGCTCGGGCGCGCGAGCAGGTCGTGCCAGAAGCGTGCGAGAGTATCCTGCAGAAGATCGAGCATTTGTGGGGGCCGAGCGCGCATGCTGTTCGGAACGAGCATATGAATCCTCGCTCTGGAGCCAGACCATACGCAGATGGTGGTCAGGGCGGTGCCCGGGCCAGCCGGCTTTCCTCGTCCATCGATTCGCGCGTGGCGCGTACGATAAATCGCCGGGGCGCCGAGCCGACGAAGTAGAAGGGATAGCAAGTCACCAGCGTGATCGTGGGCTCGTGCGTCGGACCGAGAACACTCGTTTCGGAGGGCTCGACCACCCGCGTGCGTACGATCCTGTAAGTGAGAGTGGTCGCCGGCAGCTCCACTTGCAGGACATCGCCGACTTTCACCTTGCGTAGCGCACGGAAGAAGCCGTCCCGATGTGCGGCGATGCCGGTGTTGCCACCGGTACCGAAGCGCGAGGTGCCTTCTATCCTGCCCGCGCCATGATCGAGCACGGCTTCGCTGGTCCCGGCGAATACCGGTACGACCAGGTTCACGCTCGGAATCCTCAACATCGCTTCGGGCTTCTCGGCCGGCATCGCGCTGTGGCGATAGGCGGCGATTCGACTCGCCGACCACGAGGACATGTCGACGACCTGATCGGCGAGGGCGCTCTCGATGTCTGGCCACGAGTCGGCGTGTGCCGAAAGCGCAATCAGCAGCACAGCAAACATGCCGATGTGGAAATGAGCTTGTCTCAAGACGGCGCACCGTCGCGATGTCCAGGGGGTGCATCGTGCGTCGCCGTGTCCATTGAAAAATCGGCATGGCGGGTGCGCGGCCGTGCCCTAGCTACGAATGGCTGATGCGGGAGGATTGACCTGATGTAGCAGTCATGCGCGGTCGTATCGCATTCGCCGTTTGGAGTGCCGTGCCCAATCATGAAATCAGCCGGGATTCTCGGGCTATGGTTCCTGCTGACAATAGTGACGGCAGGTTGTTCGCACACGCCGAAGAGTCGTGACGGCAACGAGGTCACCGGCCTGGAGGAAGGGCGATTCTCGCCCGCGCTGGTCAAGCAAGGCGTGTGGTCGCCCGATGAGTTCGAGCGCCAGGCGCGTGGCGGCATTTTTTTTCTGGACGCGCCAGTCCCCGGGCGCACGGCGGTGCTCTTTATTCACGGCATCAACGGTTCGCCCCGCGACTTCAGATTCCTGATCGCGCATCTGGATCGCGCACGCTTTCAGCCGTGTGTGTATTTCTATGCGTCCGGCGCCAGCTTGAGCCAGAGCGGTCGCGAGCTGTCGCTGGCCATCGGCGACGTCCACCGCCGACATGAGATCACCTCGCTCGTCATCGTCGCGCATAGCATCGGCGGCCTGATCGCACGCGACGTGGTCTTGAATCAGTCCTCGCATGCGGGCGTCGAGATTCCCGTGTTGATCACGATGTCCAGTCCCTGGGGTGGCGTGTCGAGCGCGGGCCTCGGTGTTCGCATGTCGCCCGTCGTGGTCGATTCCTGGCGCGACATCGCCGTCGGCAGCCCGTATCTGAGCTCGCTATTCGTCGATGCCGAGGGCAGGGCTCGACAGTTGCCCGCCGCGACTCGTCACTATCTCTTGTTCTCTTATCGCAAGAGCTGGTCGTCGCTCGGGTTGTCCGGAGATGCGGTGACCAGCGTCGCCAGTCAGCTGGTCCGCACGGCGCAGGATCAGGCCTACCGGGTGGTGGGCTTCGATGTTTCTCACTCGGAGATCCTGAGAAATCGCGGGGTGGCGGACGTGCTGGACGAGGCGCTGCGCTCCACTCTGCTCGCAAGCACCGAGGTCGAACCATGATCGAGTTCGTCCGCCGCGCTCTGTGCGGCTTCACACTGTTGCTTCCACTCATATCGGCAAGCTACGCCGCGTCCGAACCCGCTACGAGCATTCTGCTGGAGAATGTTCGTGTGTTCGATGGCAAGTCGCCGCGGGTATCGCCTCCAATGAACGTGCTCATCGTGGGGCCGACGATCAAGAGCATTTCAGCCACGCCCATCGCGAACCTCCAGAGCGAGACGACGCGCATCGAGGGCGGCGGTCGCGTTCTCATGCCGGGCCTGATCGACGCGCATTGGCACAGCATGTTTCTTGCGACGACGCCGGTGGTCGGGCTCACCAGCGATGTCGGCTACTTGAATTTGCTAGCGGCGGCCCAGGCGAAAGCGACCTTGCTGCGAGGTTTCACCACCGTGCGTGACATGGGCGGCGCGGCGTTCTCGTTGAAACAGGCCATCGATGAAGGCGTGGTCCCCGGACCGCGCATCTACCCTTCCGGTGCGATGATCACGGTGACGAGCGGTCACGGTGACTTCCGGCAGATGTATGAGCTCCCGCGCACCATCGGTGGGCCGCCCACTCGCATGGAACAGATTGGCGCCAGCGCGATCGCGGACACGCCGGATGAAGTGCGAATCCGGGTGCGCGAGCAGCTGATGCAAGGCGCCTCTCAGATCAAATTGACCGCTGGCGGCGGCGTGTCTTCGCCTCACAGCCCGCTCGACGTATCGACGTTCACGCTGCCGGAATTGCGAGCCGCTGTCGAAGCGGCGGACAACTGGGGGACCTATGTCGCGGTCCATGCGTACACCCCGCGAGCGATTCGGACCGCGCTCGAAGCGGGCGTGAAGTGCATCGAGCACGGCCACCTCGTGGACGAGGCGACCGTAAAGCTGATGGCCGAGAAGTCCGTCTGGTGGAGTCTGCAACCCTTCTCGGACGACCCGGGCTCGAATCGATTTCCGGAAGGCTCGTTACAAGCCGCGAAGAAAAAACAAGTCGCCGAGGGCACGGACCGGGCCTACACGCTGGCGAAGAAATACAAGATCAAGACCGCCTGGGGCAGCGACATTCTGTTTTCACCGCAGCTGGCGCAAGGGCAGAACGCGATGCTGACCCGGCTGGTTCGCTGGTACACGCCGGCGCAGACACTGATCATGGCGACCGGCACCAACGCGCAGTTGCTGGCGTTGTCGGGCAATCGCAATCCCTATCCGGGCAAGCTGGGGGTCGTGGAGGAGGGCGCGCACGCGGATCTGCTGTTGGTGGATGGCAATCCGGTGGAGAACATTCATTTGCTGGACGACCCGGCGAAGAACCTGGTCGTGATCATCAAGAACGGAGCGATTGCCAAGAGCTCGCTCACGCCTGCAAATAGAACGTCTCCTTGATCTCTTCCATCACCACGTAGCTGCGTGACTGCGCGGACGATGGCAGCCGCTGCAGAATGTCTCCGAGCAGCGTGCGATAGTTGTGCATGTCGGGAATGCGGGCCTTGATCAGATAATCGAAGTCGCCCGAGACCAGATGACATTCCATGACGTCGGGAATGTTGTGCAGCTCGTTCTTGATCTTCTCGAACACCTCGTCCGACTTCACCGCCAGCTTGATCTCCAGAAACACCAGCAGATTCCGGCCGACCTCCTTGGGCGACAACCGCGCGTGGTACCCGGTGATCACGCCGGTGCGCTCCAGCCGGCGAACGCGATCGGCGCAGGGCGTCGCGGACAGGCCGACTTGCTGGGCGAGGTCGGTGATGGAGATGCGTCCATCGCGCTGAAGGATGTCGAGGATCTTCCGGTCGATGCGATCGAACTGTTGCATGTCGGGGCCGAACGCGCGCTCGTGGAAGCCGGCGGCGGGCCGGCGAGGCCCATAGATTACGGTCAGGTATGGCCCGATGCCAGGGTTCTGGGCTGGCATTGCGTTCCATGGGCAGTGATTTTCACTGGGTTGGCCGGTTTATGTCACCGCGGGGCAGCGAAAACCGCTGCCAAACGCGGCACTTCGAAGGAAGTCACTGCCGCGCTGTCCCTAGAATGGCCGACGCGTTCAGGAATCGATGGAGAGTTCATGCGCGTAGTGGTTCTGGGTGGCGGCGTCATCGGCGTGTGTAGCGCGTGGTACCTCGCGCGTCGAGGTGCCCAGGTCACGGTGATCGATCGGCAGACGGCGGTCTCGGCGGAAACCAGCTTCGCCAACGCCGGCCAGGTCTCGCCCGGTTATTCGACGCCCTGGGCCGCGCCCGGCATTCCGCTCAAGGCGCTGAAGTGGATGTTCCAGAAGCATGCGCCGCTGTCGATCAGCCTGGACGGCAGCCTGCATCAGCTCAAGTGGATGGCGCAGATGTTGATGAACTGCTCGCCCGAGCGTTACGACATCAACAAGGAACGCATGCTCCGCCTTGCCGAGTACAGCCGCGATTGTCTCCGGACGTTGCGTGCCGAAACGGGCATTCAGTACGAGCAGCGCACCGGCGGCACGCTGCAATTGTTCCGCACTCGCAAGCAGTTCGAATCCGCGCGTCAGGACATTCGCGTGCTCGAACGCTGCAATGTTCCCTACGAGTTGCTCGAAGAGCATCAGCTGCCTTCCGCCGAGCCCGCGCTCGCGCAGGTGAAGGGCAAGCTCACCGGCGGTCTGCGCCTGCCGAACGACGAGACGGGCGACTGCAATCTGTTCACCAAGCGTCTGGCGGAAGCCGCCGAGAAGCTCGGCGTCACGTTCCGCTTCGGTGCGCATGTCACCGGCATCGACTCGAGCGGCGGTCGGATCACCGGTGTTCGCATCGGCGAAGAGCGCATCACCGCGGATGCCTACGTTCTGGCGTGCGGCAGTTACTCACGCGATCTGGCGTTGCCGCTCGATATCGACTTGCCGGTCTATCCGGTCAAGGGCTATTCGCTGACGCTGCCCATCGTGAATGAGTCCTCGGCGCCGGTGTCGACCGTGCTCGACGAGACATACAAAGTGGCGGTGACTCGCTTCGACGATCGCATTCGAGTCGGCGGCATGGCCGAGCTGTCGGGCTTCGATCTGCGACTGCTGCCGGCGCGTCGTCAGACGCTCGAACTGGTGGTGAACGATCTATATGCCGGGGCGGGCGATTTGCAGCGGGGTCAGTTCTGGACGGGCTTGCGTCCGATGACGCCGGATAGCACGCCGATCGTCGGCGCGAGCGAGTACCGCAATCTGTTCATCAACACCGGTCACGGCACGCTGGGCTGGACGATGGCCTGCGGTTCGGGCCAGCTCATCGCCGATCTAGTGACGGGCTATCGGCCCGCGATTCGTACCGATGGTCTCGATGTGTCGCGCTATCAGAAGGCGAGCGCGCCTCGGCAGCGACTGGTGACGGGCGAGGAGACGGCGTGACGCGTCCGACCAGCGTTCGAATCGATTTAGCGGCGCTTCGAAACAATTATCTCTACGCACGCGGCGTGCACGGTGGTCGTGCGCTCGCCGTGCTCAAGGCCAACGCTTATGGCCACGGCGCACTGGCGTCGGCCCATTCCCTTGCGTCCATCGCGGACGGATTTGCCGTCGCGTTTCTCGATGAAGCCTGTGTGTTGCGCGAAGGCGGGATTCGCAATCCCATTCTGGTGCTCGAAGGCTGTTTCAACGCAGCCGAGCTGAAGATCGCCAACGAGCTCGATCTGTGGCTGGTGGTGCATCAGGAGGAGCAGATCCGCCTGATCGAGCAGAGCAGAACCGGGGCGCGCTTCAACGTCTGGTTGAAGATCGATACGGGCATGAGCCGCGCGGGTTTCCGACGGGCCGATGCCGCGCCTGCCTATCAACGTTTGATGAACACGGGCAAGGTGAGCTCGATCACGTTGATGACACACTTCGCTCGCGCCGATGAGCCGGGCGAGTCGATGACGGCGCAGCAGATCGAAGCGTTCGAGGCGGCGACAGCGACGCTCGAAGGCGAACGCAGCTTGTGCAATTCCGCCGGGTTGTTGGCCTGGCCGTCGGCACGGAGCGATTGGGCGCGGCCCGGATTGATGTTGTACGGCGTGACCACGCATGGGCTCGCAGTGCCCGAGCTGCGGCCGGTCATGACGTTTGAAAGTCGAGTGTTCAACGTTCGCACGCTCGAGCCCGGCGATTCGCTGGGATACGGCGCGACGTTCGTTGCTTCACAACGCACGCGCGTCGGACTGGTGTGCGCCGGTTATGCCGATGGTTATCCGCAGACTGCCGCGACCGGCACGCCGATGGTCGTCGATGGTCGTGCGACGACATTGATCGGTCGAGTCTCGATGGACATGTTGACGGTCGATCTCACGCACCTGACCGATGCGGGCGTCGGCAGCGCGGTCGAGTTGTGGGGACCGCGAGTTCCCGTCGCGACTGTCGCGAAGTGCGCGAGCCGGAGTCCGTACGAATTGCTTTGCTCGGTGAAGCGTGCGCCGCTGGTGCACGAGAACGCCGGACAAGAGCCGCTGCGGATGACTGGAACTCGCTGAGCGCTCGCGGTCTAATTCGTTGACGCCGGCTGGGACGACCCAGCCGCGCTTTTGATTACCCGGGGACGACCCCTCTAACAGCGCCGCAGGCGCACCCCGGAGGTTCTCATGGCATGGACTATTCTCGTCATCGCCGGTCTGTTCGAGATCGGCTGGGCCATCGGCTTGAAATACACGCACGGCTTTTCGCGCCCGGGGCCGAGCATCGTCACGATCGTTTCGATGATCGTCAGCGTGGCCTTGCTGAGCTGGGCGATGCGCTCGTTGCCGGTGGGAACGGCCTACGCCGTCTGGACCGGCATCGGGGCAGTGGGCACGGTCCTTCTGGGCATTGTGCTGTTCGGCGAAGCGGTGACAATGGCGCGGCTGACCTGTGTCGCCCTCATTGTGACGGGCATCCTGGGTCTGAAACTGACCTCGTGAGCTAATAGCGCCCCGATACCGCCCGCGTTGTGACGGGCAGCACGACAGCAACCCACATGGCAGACGCATTACTTCAGCGGCCCGAGGGCACGGCTGAGGACTGGACGATCCCACAGGATTGGGATCGCTACAGTCCCGCGGAGCATGCCATGTGGGATCACTTGTTCGAGCGCCAGGCCGGCATGTTGCCGGAGCGCGTCGTGCCCGAGTTCATGGCAGGCTTGCAGGTGCTGCGCATGACGCGGCCCGGCATCCCGCATTTCGACGAGCTCTCCGAACGGTTGATGAAAGCCACCGGCTGGCAGGTCGTCGCGGTGCCCGGGCTGGTGCCCGAGCGCGTGTTCTTCGAGCATCTCGCCAATCGCCGCTTCGTCGCCGGACGTTTCATTCGCACTCCCGAGCAGCGCGACTATCTGCAGGAGCCGGATATCTTCCACGACGTGTTCGGTCACGTGCCGCTGCTCGCGAACCCGGTGTTCGCCGATTACATGCAAGCGTATGGAAAGGGTGGCTTGCGCGCGCATGGCTTCGGGTCGCTCGACTCGCTGGCGCGGCTGTACTGGTACACGGTCGAGTTCGGGCTGATTCGCCAGGGCGATGCGCTCAAGCTTTATGGCGCGGGTATCGTTTCTTCATACGGCGAATCGATCTTCGCGCTCGACGATCCGTCGCCGCATCGTTTGGGCTTCGATCTGGAGCGGGTGATGCGGACCCACTATCGCATCGACGATTATCAGCAGACGTACTTCGTGATCGACAGCTTCGAGGATTTGTTGCGTCAGACGGTCGAGACGGATTTCGCGCCGCTGTACGCGCGACTCGGGAACGGGCCGGAGCTCGCGACCGATGCCGTCCTGCCGACCGATCGTGTTTACAGCCGCGGCACTCAGGCGCATGCTCGCGCGAAGGCAGTTAAAGCAGCGAGCAGGTGAGCACGTCATGGTTGCATCTCTGACGATCGAGCAACGCGACGACGCGCTTGCTTCATTACCCCACTGGATCTACGACGCGCACCGCCGTGCGTTCTATCGGCGCATCGTGCTGAAGGACTTCTCGGCGGCGATCGGCTTGATGATGCGGATCGCGCTGGAGGCGGAGAAGGCCGATCACCATCCCGAGTGGACCAATGTTTATAACAAGCTCGACATCTGGCTGACGACGCACGACGCGGGCGACGTGAGCGAGCGCGACGTGCGACTGGCGAAGGTGATCGACGCGCTGGTCTGATCAGCTCACCTGGCGGACCACTTTGCGGCGGAAGTCGGCGATGATTTCATGAGCCGAATTGTGGCCGGGCGCACCGGTGACGCCGCCGCCGGGATGAGTCCCCGAGCCACACATATATAAGCCAGGCAGCGGACCGCGATAGTTGCCATGCCCGAGCATCGGGCGGGCTGAGAACATCTGGTCGAGGCTCAGCGCACCGTGGAAGATGTCGCCGCCGATCAATCCGAAGGTGCGTTCCAGATCGAGCGGACTGTTGATCTGCCGGCCCAGCACCGCCGCTTTGAAGTTCGGCGCATGGGCGTTGACGGTTTCGATCATCAGGTCCGCCACTTTTTCACGATGCGTGTCCCAGGACTCGCCGTTCGGCAAGGTTGGCGCGACGTGCTGGCAGAACATGCTGGCCACGTGTTGTCCGGGAGGCGCGAGACTGTCGTCGAGCGTCGAGGGAATCAGAATCTCGACGATGGGCTGGTTCGACCAACCCTGCATGCGCGCATCGAAGTAGGCTCGCTCCATGTATCCAAGCGTCGGTGCGATGATGATGCCGGCGGTGTGATGAGGTGCGCGCTGCTTGCCGGGCAGGCACGTGAAATCGGGGAGCTCGGACAGCGCGACGTTCATGCGGAACGTGCCCGAGCCGCAGCGCCATTGGCTGATGCGCTCTCGGAACGTCGTCGGCAACGCGGCTGCATCGATCAACTTGGTGTAGAGCAGTTTGGGATTCAGATTCGAGACGACGGCGGCGGCGCGGAAGGTTTCTCCCGATTCGGTCACGGCGCCGACGGCCCTGCCGCTCTCGATGATGATCTCGCGTACCCCGGCGTTCACTCGGATATCGACGCCGCGACTCGCCGCCGATTTCGCCATCGCCTGCGTGATCGCGCCCATGCCGCCGATCGCATGTCCCCACGCACCTTTCTTACCGTTCACTTCGCCGAATACGTGATGTAACAGCACGTACGCCGAGCCGGGCGAGTAGGGACTGGCGTAGTTGCCCACGACCCCGTCGAAACCGTAGACGGCCTTGATCGGCGCGCTTTCGAACCAGCCGTCGAGATAGTCGCCCGCCGATGTCACGAACAGGCTCAGCAGCTCCTGCCGCATGTTCATATCGAGCTTGCTGAAACGTTTGCCGAGCGCGGCGGCGTGAACCAACTGTGGTAGCGCGGCGCGCCAGCCGCCATCGACGACATTCGGCGGCGTTTGCAGAACCAGATCGCGCAACAGGTCGGCGATGATGTCCAGTCGATCGCCATACGCGTCGAGTCGTTCCGCATCCTTTGCTGAGAACTTGGCAACCTCGTGCTTGGTGCGATCGCCGCCCGTCGCCAGATAACGGCCATCCTCGGTCGGCAGGAAGTTCGAGACTTCACGCTCGACCACACGCAGCCCATGCGAGTGCAGGTCCAGGTCGCGAATGACTTTGGGATTGAGCAGAGAAACCGTGTACGAGGCGACGGAGTTGCGGAAGCCGGGATGAAATTCTTCGGTCACCGCCGCGCCGCCGACCACGTGACGGCGTTCGAGTACGGTGACTTTCAGTCCGGCGGCGGCCAGATACGCGGCGCAGACCAGCCCGTTGTGGCCACCGCCGACGATCAGGACATCAGACTTTGCGGGCACTACGGCTCTCCGGAATCATTTCGTGCATCCGACGCGTGAAGCTGCGCAGGCAGACTTCGCCTTCGCTCAACGGTCCGACCGTGTAGCTGCTCGACTCCATGCCGGCTTGCACGCGCGCGATCAAGGTGGTGTCTTCTTTGTTTACTTGACGGTTGATGCGCCAGTTCAGATAGCGCGCGGCGCGCATCTCGCGTCGGTCGTCTCGATGGACGTAGGCGATCTCGCGGATCATGGTCTCGGTCGGCGAGATTGGAATGAACTGCATGAAATCGATCTGGTCGGGATAGATGTCGAACGCGACGTTGGGCCAGAGCTTGAAATACGTCCACAGCCGTTGACGTTCGGGCGGCAGGTGCTCGACCGCGGGCAGCAATTGCTGATATCGGCGCTCCGACCAGTTGCTGCTCGGCTTGTCTTGCAGAACGCCCCACATCTTATCGACCCAGGGCTGCGCTTCGATGCCATAGCTGTTGCCGAACAGGCGCGAGAGGCCAGGATGCGCGACATCGATGTGCATGCCGTCGGAATAGTTGTCCGCCACGTTCTTCCAGTTCACGGCGCGGGGGCGGAGCGTGACGCGGCCTTGTGGCACCAGCTCTTCGAGACGATACGCCGCCAATTCATGCGCATAGGGCGCGAGCATTTCGCGCACGCTCGGCAGGCCGGGCTCCAGTCGCACGAAAATGAAGCCCATGAAGATCTCCTGCTCCAGCGGCACCAGCCCGTGCAGCTCCGGCTTCAGATCGCGGAACGATTCGCGATGAGGCACGCCGATCAGGCGGCCGTCGAGCGAGTAGGTCCAGGCGTGATAGGGACAGGTGATGCGTCCCCCGCAATGTCCCTTCGGCCCCTCGACCAGGCGTGAGGCCCGGTGCCTGCATACATTGTGGAAGCTGCGAATCTCACCGTCGCGACCGCGCACCGACACGATGGACTCGCCGAGCATATCGAAGCAGTGATAGTCGCCGGGGTTCGGCATGTCGCTGCCGTGACAGACCAGCTGCCAGCCGGTGCGGAAGATCGTGCGCTTCTCCAGCTCGAAGAAGTCGGGATCGCGGTAAATCCAGGCCGGCAGCCCCACCGATGGATCGTCGGTGGAGGCCACGGATTGGGATGAAACGGGTCGGGCAGCGGCGGACATGGCGCCATCCTCGGACCGGATGAAGATAGCGCCAGCATTGCCTTAGTGACGGCGCTTGTCCAGCCTCGGCGCTAGTCGCGATACAGATAAGTGAGAATCGTGCTCTTTGCCGGGTGGCCCTTGAGCCATTCGCGAATCGTCTCGACCTTGGCCGCGTCGTCCGCGCCGAGGTCCCGACGCAGGATTTCCTGTCGAGTCCGCTCGCTGTTTTCACTGCGGATCTTCCGTTGCCAGGTGTCGCTGAATACAGCGGGCAGCTTGTCGCTCAGATGCAGCTGTTCGAGCAACTGCCACTCGCCGCCGTCGAGCCAGGCCTCGTCGCACAGGGAGCACACATCGAGCCGGTTGGCGACCGTGCCGCTCAGCCGATATTTGGTCATGATCCGCTCGCACTTCGGGCAGCGCAGGGCGCTGGTCGTGTCGGTCGGCAACTCCGAAACCGTCGCCGGCGCGCTCGCCTCCGAAGCCGGTTTGTGCTGCTCGGCCCAGTGGCGGTAATACAGCAACGCGACCAGCGAACCCTTGCACTTATCGCAGCCCATCGAGGGCAGCAGCTCCTCGATCATGGTAGGCCGCAGCTCGGGCGTCTTGCATACCGGACACTTCATTCACCTTCTCCGCGCGAGATCACACGGCCGGCGATGATACGACCTGACGGCGCTACAATCGACACTCCGCCCGCCCGGTTCAGGTCATCATGCAAAGCCTCGGCGGCCAGGAGCGCGTGCTCAGTGACCAAGCCTTGCAGGCCTCGTATCAGCTGCTATTGCCCACGAACGCGAATCTGCAATACGGTGACGGCGTCGGCTTCGCTGTCGTTCGCGATCCCGACGGAAAGTTCGCGGCGATCGGCCATGGCGGTGTATTCCCAGAAGGATTCGTGAGCTCCTACGAGTTCGACGGCTCGCGCAAGGCAGGTGTCATCCTGCTCGCCAACACTTACGCCGGCCAGGCGGATTACAAAGCGCTGGTGCGTCGCATATTGGCGATGCTCGATCCGACCAGTCCCGGTGGCAGCGGCTTCGCGGAGCTGGAACGGCATTGATGAGAAGATTCGCTGACGTTCAGGGCTCGACGCGCGAGGCCAGTCGGAGCAGGTCCGAGCTGATTTTCAGGCCCGCGAGGCGGGCGTGGCCCATGTTGATTTCGAAGCGCAGGCGGTTGTCTTCGGTGAACAAGCGGATGATGCCGCCGAGCCGGGTGAAGGCAGCGGCTTCGCTGATCGTCAGCGCGTCGTTGCCGGCGGCGTAGGTCAAGGCGGTCTGTACATCTTCGGCGGCGTCCAGATAAACGACGTCGCAGCCCGACCAGATTCCGTACACGGGCAAGTCCGCGGTGGCGACAGCTCGCGAGCCGATCTTCTTGTCGACAGTGGATGCAGCGAGCGACTCGCGCACGCCGCTCGCACCGATGAAACAAACCCGAATCGACTCGCTCTCCGCGTGCGGCAGCTCGACGAATTTCAGGAAGTTGAATAGATAAGCGGCCCGCAACCGGTCGGCGCGGTCGACCGGCAGGCCGTCCGCGTGAGCGGCGCCGGAGAGGAGTAGGAACAGCGCGAGCAGCGAGCGCAGTGATCGCATGATCGGCGAAACCTACCGACCCGGATGCCACACGAAGCGGCCGAAGAAACTGCGTCCGATGCGTGCCCCCATGGCGTGGCTGGTCTCGTCGTAGAACTCGACGTGTGCATCGTCGAGCGCGTTGTTCACCGTGAAGGACAGCTCGAAATCGTCCCGCACGTGCCAGCCGGCACGCACGTCGAACGACGAATAGGAAGGAATGTCGTAGCTGGTCAGGCTGTCGACATAGCGCCACCCCAGGTCGAGCTCGATCCGATGGGGCAGGTCGACGCGGAAGTGCGTGCCGAGCGATTCGTTCGGATCGCTCGCGATCTGCAACGACAGCTCGGCGGCGGGCGGCTGGTTCGTCATGTGATGCCAGTTGCCGTTCACTTGCCAGCGCAGCCAGTCGGTGGCCGCCCATTCCAAGCCCGCTTCCACGCCGTACACAGTCGTGTCGGTCGAGTTCAGATACACGAAGCGTTTCTCGATTTGCGCGGGCGGTCCGGGCGCGAACACCGGCTCGAAACCGACCACGCTGATCAGGTCCTGGTAGTCGTTGTGATACAGCGAGGCATCCAGCGACAGCCGCGGATTCGGGCGCCAGCGCCAGCCGAGCTCGTAAGCGTTCAACTTTTCTTCGGCGAGCTGTCGATTCCCTCTCAATTGAAACACCACGGGCACGGCTTCCGGCACCGTGACGTTGACACGTGAGAACAACTCGATGCGCGAAGGCGTACGGACCGCGCGCGACACGGCGCCCCACAATGTTTGTGTCGGGCTCAGGTGCCACAGCGTGCGAAGCGTCGGCTGGAAGGCGAGATCGCTGTATGTGAAATCCTCGACCTTGGCGCCAGCGATCACACGGAGCCGATCGTCGAAGAAATTGATCTCGTCCTGCGCGTAGATGCTCCACTGATCCTGCGAAGACTTGATCGCCGAGAAGCGCACTCGCGCCGCCGGATCGCGTTGTTCTTCCTTGAGCTCGCGCAATCCAACGCCGCCGGTCAGCAGATGCCGGCCGATGCGATTAGCGCTGAACTGCAATTCCAGTCCCGCGGTGGCTTCGCTCCAGCGGCCGGGCATGCCGCGGTCCGCCCAGCTGTAATAAGTGTGGGCGTCGATGCTGCCCAAGGCCATGTCACGTTGCCAGTTGAGTGTGACGTTGCCAGTGCGCGAATTGCCGGGCAGGTTCGAGTCCGCATAGCCGTCGATGTCGCCGAAGTCGCTCTTGGCCACATCGCCTTGGAACGAGAGCCGGCCGAGGCCCGCGGCGCGATCGAGTCGCCAGCCGGCCTGAGTTCTGATCCATGGCTCGCCGCCATCCAGATAGGAATCGGTGCGAGTGTGCTCGGCGTAGACACGATAGTCGCCGAGCGGGTCGATGCGATCCGCATAGCTCACCAGACCGGCGCTATCGACGGTGCCGCTACCGGCCTGCAACTGAACGCCGGAGTCATCGGCGGCAGGCCGCGTGATGATGTTGATCACGCCGTTGACGGCATTGATGCCCCAAAGCGCGCCGCCGGGTCCGCGCAAGACTTCGATGCGCTCGATGTTATCGAGCGGAACGTGCTGCTCTTCCCACATCACGCCCGAGAACAGCGGCGTGTAGATGCTGCGTCCGTCGACGAGCACTTGGAGCTTGTTGGCGAAACGACTGTTGAACCCGCGAGCGGTGATCGCCCAGCTGCGTGCATCGATGCGCGCGACTTGCAGGCCCGGTGCCAGACGCAGCACTTCCGGCAAGCTGGTGGCGCCGCTGCGATGGATGTCCTCCCGCGTGATGACGAACACAGCTGCGGCGGCATCGGCCGTTGCCTGGGCGCGCCGGGCCGCCGACGTCACCGTCACGTCCATGCTCATCAACGTCGCCAGGTCCAGATCGGTCAGGTCTTCGGCTGCCTGCGTGGCGCAGGTCGCCAGCAGCGACGAAATGAATAGCGAGAGCAGTCGCTGAGCCTTCATATGCTCCGATCGAGTGAGCTGTTATGGATGAAGACTGTTTCGACGCGATGCGCCGGAATCTTGAGCGAGGCGGTGTGGTATTTACCGCGGCGTCGGGGCGAGTAGGAACTTTACAGGCAGGGAATGGATGAAGAAGGCTGCGCGCAGTCACACAAACCGCACGCAGCCATCGCTCGATCTGTGTTGATCGAGTTACAGCGTTTCGGCGATCCAGGCATAGCCCTCACCGCGACGCTCGAACTTGCCCAAGCCAGGATAGGGGAAGTGCACGGCGTAGATGCGTTGACCGCTCTGGGCGCTCGTCGCGAGCACATCGCTACGATTCTTCGCACCCACCGCCGCATCGCTATCGAAGGCGATCGTCCACTCCGGCTTCTGCACCGAGATGACGGAACTGTGCAGAGAGTCGCCGATGTACAGCAAGGTATTCGCGCCCGAGCCGATCAGATAACCGGAGTGGCCGGGCGTATGGCCATGCAGATCGACGGCCTTGACGACGGCCGGCAGCAGCTCGGTGCCCGGTGCGAACGCATCGATTTTCGGGGTCAGCGCGGTGACGAACCCGGCAAGGTTGGACAGACCGACCGCGGCGGCCTTCTCGGCGCTCAATCCTTTCAGGAACTCCCAATCGGCGGCACCGATGTGCACGGTCGCGTTGGGAAACGCCAGCGTGCCTTCGGCATTCAGCAGGCCGCCGATGTGATCGCCGTGCGGATGTGAGATGAAGATGTCGGTCACGGCGGCGGGCTCGACGCCAGCCTCCGCGAGCGACTTCGGCAGCTGACCGCCAGCCGGACCGAAAGCCGAGCCCGCGCCGGTATCGAACAACAACACACGATCCGCGCTCTTCACCAGCAACGGCTGAAGCGACACGGTGATCTTATCGGTGGGCGCGCCGGCGGCGGCCAATACGGCAGCGACGTCTTCGGGCGTCTTGCCGACGCCGAAAATCTTGTTGTCGTTCGGAAACTCGAAAGTACCGTCACGCAACGCTACGGCGGAGAGCTCACCGATGGTGAAGCTGCCGGCGGGCGCCTGTGCCGTTTGCGCCGGCGCAGCTGGAGCGGATTCCCGGGCCTGTTGTTCCGGCGCCGCCGACTTGGGCGAGCAGGCCGCGAGCGTCACACAGACGGACAGGGCGAGGACAAGCGACTTTATTTTCATGCGAATGTGCTGAGTGTGTAGGGGGAACGCATCCTAGCATCGTCCGAAATCGTTCACAGCGGGCTGGCTCGGCGCCTCGAGCGCGCACCGAATTCGGCGTGCCGCCGGCGAGATGCCCCGCCCCCTATTGTTGCTGAGGGGGCGGCTCGCCCGGCGTCGGCTGTGCCGTCGACGCCGCCTGATCCTCCGACGGACCGGCGCCGCTCTTCTTCTGCTTCTCCGGATCGGGCATGGGCAGCAGCTTGCCGGTCGGCAGCAGGGCCTCGACATCCATCTGGGGTGGAATACGTGAGGAGTCGCGGGGCCCGCAGCTGGCGGTGCGACGGGTGACTTTGACTGCGAGCTTGCGGAACAACTGCGTGTTCATTTGATCGAGCAGATCGCAGTCCTCGGGTTGCAGGCGCACCGTGCGCGAGGACAACGTCACTTGCTGGCGCTGCGCTTCGAACACGATCGGATCGTTCATCGCGGCGTTCGGGTTGCGGGTCACGCGCGAGACCAGCTCGCGACGGGATTTATCCTTTTCGATTTCCTTCATCACCGCCGGCGTCAACTCCACCGGCATCTGCAATTGGATGCGGATGTGCGCCGATTGGCGACGGTCGCCGCCCGGCGTGCGGAAAGTGGACGACGAGCGGTTGAATGGATCGTTGCGGCCGAACGGGTCGCCGCGATCGAAAGGATCGGAGCTGCTGTGCCCCGGCAACGGATCCATCATGTCGTCGTCGCCGACGACGAAGGAGTCGCAGTTGCGGACATCGACCTTGATGTCGTCTCTGGCGCCTACCGCGAGCAGGATGTTCGCGACCCGCTGCTGCAACTCGTGACAGGCCTGAAAGTGGCGGGGCAGCTGGTAGTTGAACGACAGTTCCTGAACCTTGTAGACCGCCGTGACCGGCGCATCGGTGGCGAGCGCGGGGCCGGCCAGCATCAAGGACGCCGCTGACAGCACATTCAAGACAACCGGGGCACTGCTCTTCGCCGTCATGGGGCAATCTCCGCTGCCGATCGCATGCGATGTGCTGTCGAGTCTAGGCCCGCGCCGGCTTCGCGTCGAGCCACCGGACCGGCGACATCACGCGGTTGGACCTTGGCCTAATTGCCGCTCGTTCCGTCCCAGCCGACGCTGTTCGACCCGAAGCAATCAGAGCTGGAACATGGCTCGAGCGAGCGCGAGTGGCCTGGCCAGGATGATGGAGCGAGCCTGCTGGGCCCTGGCGTGCGCGTGTATCGGTTTGTATGCGCTGGCCCGAACGGATGCGACTGTAAACGGCGGCGCCGATCTCGCCAGGGCGACCTCGACTTCGACCGCAACCGACGCGCCCACAACAGCGAATGTCACGCCGGTTGCACCGCTGCCGGCCGGCCCGATCGTTCGCACACCCGCGACCGCTGGCACCGCCGGGAATCTGTTGGGTTTGGTGGAAGTACCGTCGCTCGGCTTGCGCACCCCGCTGTATTCGGACACGAGCGAGGTCAATCTCAATCGCGGTGCCGGCGTCATTGCCGGCATGGCCGGTCCGGGCGAGGGCGGTAACCTCGGCGTGGCTGCGCATCGGGACGGCCCGTTCCGGGCGTTGGAAAACATACACGTCGGCGCCGCAATCGAGGTGCGAACGGCCGACTTCCACTACATCTATCACGTCACGTCGATCGCCGTCGTCGATCGCTCCGATGCCGCGCTCCTGCGGCAGACCGATGAATCCGCCATCACGCTGGTGACCTGCTACCCGTTCCGATTCGTGGGGCCGGCGCCAAAACGTTTCGTGGTGCGCGGCCAGCTCGTTTCGACTCGCGACGCCGCCGCGCCGATGACGCCGCCGCTTCGGGAAAAAACGGCAGCCATTTAAACCGTCTGAAGCAATGTGGGAGACAACGATGAGTATCGGTTTTCGCGTGACCTCGAGCGCCATCCTCGCGCTCGTTGCTACCGCGGCGCTGGCACAAAACCCGGCAGGGTGCGCCTCGGTGAAATTCAGTGACGATGTGCTGGCCCGATTTCCACGGGCGCCGGAAGCCTGTCTCGATGTGATCTCCCGGGCCGGCCAGGACTACGCGGTGTTCAATGCGAAAGTGGTGCAAGTTCAAGGCAACAGCATGCGGGTGCGTTTCCAGTTGCCCGACGGAACCTTTGGCCCGACGCAAACAGTGACGCCGCCGCCCGATTTCCGTGTGCTCATCGACGGCACGCCGATGCGCGTGTCCGAGCTCCAGCCGAATCAGAATCTCAAAGCGTACGTGGAGGTCAGCCGTCCCGTGATGGCGCTCGAACCCGCCGATCGCACGCAACAACTGGTCATCGTGCCCTTGATCGAGCAACAAGCGGTGCAGGAGGGCGGCGGCAATCGCGTAGCGAATGCCGGACCGAAGATGCCGGCGACTGCCGGACCGGCGCCCATCCTCGCGACGGTCGGTGTGTTCCTCGCGTGCGCCGCGTTGGGTTTACGGGCGCTGTTCGGTGTGGGCGCGCTACGACGTAAACAGATCGAACGTCGCTGGCCGCAGGAGCGCGCTCGCCGGGTAGTCGTTCAGAAAATTCCATCGAGGAGCGAATCATGATCGGCAAAATTGTCGTCGTTTGTATGGCGTGGCTGCCGCTGATCGCGGCCGCGGGCGAGCCGAAGAAAGTCTCGGAGGAGAATGTCACTAAAGCGACCGCGACGGTGGAGTCCGTCGATCACGATACCCGCTCGCTGGTGCTTCGCACTGCCGATGGTACCGACACGCTGATCGTCGCCGGACCCGAAGTCCGCAACTTCGAGCAGATCCAACCGGGCGACACCGTGACCGCCACTTACAAGGAAGCGCTGCTGGCGGAAGTGTTGCCGAAAGGCTCGGCAGCCGCCGGCGAGCCGCGCACCACGATTTCCAAGAGTCGATCCGAGCCGGGCGAAATGCCAGCCGCGTCGCTCACCTCATCGGTATCGACCGACGTGGTGATTCAGTCGGTCGACCGCTCCTTCGATACCGTCACGTTCAAACGTCCGGACGGGATTGTTCGGACAGTGGCTGTCGAGAGTCCGAAGGCGACTCAGTTTCTGCGCACCCTCAAAGCGGGTGATGAAGTGCGTGTCACCTACACCGAGGCCACCGCGATCTCGCTTTCCAAAGCGCAGTGATGCTGCGGCCCGAATGCGCGAGGTCGCCGGAGTTTGCCGATATCTGCAACCGGGCAGAGCGAAAATGAGTTTCGATTCGGCAAATCCCGATCTACTGGTGTAACCCGCATGCCGCATGATCGGCGCGGAAGTCCTTGACTACACAGGTGCGCCGCGAGCTCGACGCGAGGGTGAGGTTTGGGGACCGCGCTCATGCATGTGGCCACGTTTCGGAGCGCGCTAAATACATTCGAAATGTATCGTCGGGTGCAAAGCGGGAGTTTTCGTGAGCAGGACACCACCTACCGTGTTCATCGTCGATGACGATGCCGATGTGCGACGGGCACTGGCCCGATTGTTATGCGCGGCTCGCTACGTGACGCGCTCGTTCGGATCGGCGAGCGAGTTCCTCGCGCTTCACGATCCCAGCGTGCCGGGCTGTCTGCTGCTCGATCTGGCCATGCCCGATCGTAGCGGCCTCGACGTGCAGTCGGCGCTGGTCGGTTCGGACTGTCATCGTCCCATCATTTTTCTCAGCGGCCACGGCACCATCGCCGAGAGTGTGATCGCCATGCGGGCCGGCGCGGTGAACTTTCTCACCAAGCCGGTTGCGAACGAGGAGTTGCTCGGTGCGGTCGAAGAAGCGATCCGCATGGATGAAGAGCAACGCCGGGCGACGGGCTTGAAACAAATCGTTCAGGAGCGGATAGCGACACTCACGCCGCGCGAGCGTGAGGTGCTGGCGCACGTGGTCGAAGGTCGCATGAACAAACAAATCGCCGGCGATCTCGGCACCGTGCTCAAGACCATCAAAGTTCATCGCGCGCGAGTGATGCACAAGATGCGCGTGCGCTCGCTGGCTCAGCTGGTGAAGCTGATTGCAGCATCGGGTGTGGTACTGGAGCCGCCGAGTCGAAGCTCCGAGGATGTGCCCACCGATGTGAAATACACCGGGCCGATGGGCGCCACCGGCAGCAGTCACTCGCTCGGTGGCGGCGTCGCTCATTGGTGAGCGTTTGATTGGACCAGGGGCTAATTGCGAGCCAGGGGGGGCGATGCAAAGGTGAGCTGCGACCTCACTTGGTGGGCAAGCCCCATGGCGAGAGTGCACATTCTGGCGACCGGCGGCACCATCGCGGGCCGAGGCGCGACCGATACTTCATCCCCCTATCGCCCCGGCTCGATCATGATCGAGCACCTGATCGCCAGCGTGCCGGGGCTTGAAACGCTGGCCGATGTGACGGGCGAGCAGTTCGCTCAGATCAGCAGCCAGGATATGAATGAGCTGCTGTGGCGCGGACTCGCGAATCGCATCAACGAGCTGTTCGATGGTGACGTCGCGGACGGCATCGTCATCACGCACGGTACGGATACCGCCGAAGAGACCGGCTACTTCCTGCATCTGACCGTGACATCCGATCGCCCGGTCGTGCTCACCGGCTCGATGCGCCCCGCGAGCTCGCTGAGCGCGGACGGTCCGCTCAACCTGTTCAATGCCGTTGCCGTCGCTGCGGATCGAGACGCGCGCGATCGCGGAGTAATGCTCGCGATCAATGACGATCTGCACAGTGCGCGAGATGTGACCAAATCGAGCACCAACGATGTGCAGACATTCATCTCGCCCGGGCCGGGATTGCTCGGCACGGCGCGATTGGGCCGCATTCGTTACTTCCGACGCCCCGTGCGACGGCATACGAGCCATTCGAGTTTTTCGGCCGGGGCCCGCCGTCGCTTGCCACGCGTCGATGTCTTGTACGCACACGCCGGTATGCACGCCGACCTGGTGCGTTCGAGTGTTGCTCTCGGCGCGCTTGGGATCGTGGTTGCCGGCGTCGGCAACGGCAACGCGCCGGGACCGGTGGTGAGCTCGCTCGCCGAGGCGGTGAAATCCGGCGTGATCGTGGTCCGTGCCACGCGAGTCGGCAGCGGTGACGTCGAGCGAGGCGTCGAGCTCGACGATGACGAGTTGGGTTTCGTGGTGTCCGATCAGCTCAGTCCGCAGAAGAGCCGGATACTGCTGCAGCTGTGCCTCGCCCATGAGTTGGATCGCCAGGCGGTGCAGGACGCTTTTTTCCAATACTAGTGCGGTCACGATATGTGACTTTGGTGAGCTCGGCGCCGAATAGCAGGACCTTGCTCATGGCGTGCATCCATAGCATCAGCATGAAGATCGCACCGATGGCGCCATAAGCGCTCCATTTCTTGGCGGCGTGCGCGGCGTACACCGACAGGATTTCGGCACCGAAGATCCAGGTCAGTCCCGACAAGATCGCTGCCAGCCGAACGTCGCTCCAGCTCACTCGCTCGGGCGGCAAGGCTCGCAACAGCAACGCGAATGTGATCGGAGCGATGACCAGCGAGGCAAGCATGGGAAGCAGCCAGCTGAGCGTATCGCCGAGAAGCGTCAGCTCACCGGGCAATGCCGCGATCCATTGCAGCGTACCCATGACCGCCAGCAGCGCCAACAGCATCGCGCCGCCGCCGAACATGATGCCGAAGGCGATGACGCGCTCGGTGAGTTTCATCCGCAAGATGCGCAGGAGTGAGCCCGACGCGAGCGGCGGCGCTTGTTTCCAGATGGCACGGAAGGTCATGCGCAGGTGGCCGAACAGCGCCGAGGAGGTGAACAGCAATCCGACGACGCCGATGAGCGTGGCCAGGATGGAGCCGCGTTGCAAGTGTAGGGAGACTTGCTCGACAGCGCCTCGTAAGTCCGCCCCGAATGTGACTTCGATCGTGCTCAGGACCTGGTGCTCGAGATTCGCCGCTAGTGGCGAGAGGCGCAGCAGCCATCCCAGTGCAGCCATCACCAGCACGAGCAATGGTACGAGCGAGAGCAAGGCGTAGTAAACCATCGCGCCGGCGAAGTAGTGCGCGTAATCGCGCACGTACTCGCTGGCGGCTGCGCGTAGCAAGTTGGAGTAAACAACTGTGGAGCGGCTCACCGCGGCCGACTCTGTGCGCGAGCCCGGCAGCGAACAGTTGGACCTTGGTCCTACGCATTGCCATTGCAAGGTGAGCTAGGGTCATTGCGAAAGGCAACGGATCGCGCTGGAACGGTGGAGGGCGGAGTCGATCGAGCGGGCCTGCGCGAGATCCGCCCGAGCGGGCCACGCGATCGGTTCGTGGTCGATTTTCGTAGAGAGGGCGCGCCATGCGGCAATTCTCCACCGATCAATTGCTCTCGTTACTGGACAAGCACGGGCCGCCGTGCATCTCGCTCTATCAATTCACGCATCGGCATCATCCGGACAGCCTGCAGGATCCGATTCGCTATCGGAATCTGCTGCGACAGATGGAAGGCTCGTTGCAACAGAAGTACGAGAAGCGCGAAGTGCGCTCGTTGCTGGAGAAATTCGAGCCGCTGACCCAAGACGAGGAATTCTGGAATCATCGCACCGACGGGCTGGCCATGCTGGCGGCGCCCGACCTGTTCGAGGTGTTCGAGCTGCAGCGTCCGGTGCGGGAGAATCTGATCGTCGCCGATACGTTTTATCTCAAGCCGCTGTTGCGTATCTCGCAGTCGGCCGATCGTTATCAGATCCTGTGCCTGACGCGCGATCGGGCATGGCTGCTCGAAGGCGATCGCGACACGCTCGATCCCGTCGAGCTCATCGACACGCCCTCGACCATCGCCGAAGCACTCGGCACAGAGCTGACTCCGCAACATCAATCGGTGCGCTCGGCGGTCGGTCAGACGCCGATCTATCACGGCGTCGGCCAGAAGAAGGAAGAAGTCGACCGGGATCGGGACCGGTTCTTCCGCGCGGTCGACCGCGGCGTCATGGAGCATCATTCCAAACCCACCGGCTTGCCCTTGATGCTGGTGGCGCTGAAGGAATATCACACGCCGTTTCGGAATCTGAGCCGCAATCCGCATCTGTTGACCATGGGAGTGGATGTCGATCCGGGTGCCATCGGCCTGGAAGAATTGCGGGTGCTCGCGTGGGAACAGATGGAGCCGCTGTATCTCGAACGACTGGCATTGCTGGTGCGCGAGTTTCAAATGGCACGAACACGAGGGCTCGGATACGACGATGTCGCCGAGGTCGCGGCGGCGACGGTCGCCGGACGCGTGCAGAATCTGCTCGTCGAGGCCGACCGTCAGATCCCGGGGCGCGTCGATGCACAGTCGGGCAAGATCGAGAGCGGCGCGCTATCGAATCCCGAGATCGGCGATGTGTTGAGCGATCTCGCGGGCCTGGTGCTGCGAATGAAAGGCCAAGTCGTCATCGTACCGAAGGAAAGAATGCCCACCGACACCGGCGTCGCCGCGACCTGTCGGTTCTGATCTATCGGGTGCGCGCCACTGGCACTTGCGCGCTCGCCAGAGTTGCCAACGGCAGCCATTTGAATCCGTCGGTGCCGGATGACGCATGCATGGCCGTTGCTTGATACCGCCGGGCGCGCCCGTGATGCGTTGGGCCTTGGCCCAATAGACGTCCCGGAGCGACGCTTCGATGCTCCCTCGCACCCACGAAGGAGATGCGCGATGAGCACGCAGGTAGCTGTTGTGTATCAGATCTCGCTCGACAAGGACCCCGAGCAGACGCTGCGCGAGGCGCTCGAAGCGGCCTGACGGTTCATTCCGATGTTAATCGCCCTGTCCAGCATCGCCGCGGATGCTGGGAATTTGGTGCTGGTTTCGCTCGCGGCGGCGGCGTTCCTGATTCTCGGCAGGCATCCCCTCGCTGGCCTGGCCGCGTCAATCGCGGGCGTCGCCGCCGTTCTCACCATCCACGGTCCCGGCATTCATGCCCAGAGATGAGCGGGTGAGGCTGGCTCGGACGCGATGGGTTCTGCAATGGCTCGCGCATGCGGCCGGTCACCTGGTCCGGGCGATGTTACTTCTATGGGCGGCGCTCGCTCTGTGGTTTTGGCCGACACAGATCGCGGGCTTGCGTCTCGCCCTGGCGATCGCTTTCGCGGGATTCGGTATTTGGGCGCTCTGGATCGCGCGCTCGCGACGCGTGTGGATCACGTTCGCGGCGTTGTATGTGGTGCTGGTCGTCGGCTGGAGCGCCATCAAGCCCAAGCAAAATCGCGATTGGCGGCCCGAGGTCGCGGTGCTGCCGCGGGCTTATGTTTCCGGCGACAACGTGCGCCTGGTCGGCGTACGAGATTTCGAGTACCGCGGCGTCGACGACTTCACGCCGCGCTACCGCGAGCGAGACGTGCAGCTGTCGCATCTGACCGGAGTCGACTTCTATATTTCCTATTGGATGCCGGGGCCGGTCGGCCACACCTTCCTGAGCTTCGTGTTCGATGACGTCGAGCCCATCAGCATCTCCATCGAGGCCCGGCCGGAGGTACACGAAGGGTTCGACCCGCTCGGCTCGCTGTTCAAGCAGTTCGAGCTGATCTATGTGGTGGGTGAGGAACGCGACATCGTCGGCGTGCGCACCAACTACCGCGCCGAGGATGTCTATATGTATCGGATCAGCACCAGCCCGGAGAATGCACGCCGTTTGTTCGCGATTTACATGGAGCGCATCAACGAGCTGGCGCGGCGGCCCGAGTTCTATCACCTGTTGAGCAACAACTGCACGTTGAACATCGTGCGTTACGCCAACGCCGTCCACCCCGGATCGGGATTCGATCTTCGGCACTATCTGAACGGCCTGTTCGACGCCTATCTCTATCATCGCGATCTGCTCGATACCTCGTTGCCCTTCGATGAGCTGCGCCGTCGGGCCAGGATCAACGAAATCGCGCGGGCCGCGGACTCGCGGGATGACTTTTCGGAGCGCATCCGCGCCCGGTTCGGCAAGGAACCTTGAGATGTTGGACCAAGGGTAAATTGCCGGTGCATCGGGATCGCCACAGTCTTCGCCAACGCAGCCAACGGGAGAGCACCGATGACCGCAGAGCATGGCCGCCTGCGCGAGGCCAACGAACGAGGCGTGCCATGGCGCAAATGGGGTCCGTACCTGCGTGATAGCGCGCGCCCCGGGACTCGGGCGCGCTCCGGCAACGAAGCGCCACCGGTCGTATCCGGTCAACTGCGCTCGTGGGCTTACGAATCCAGCGATGACGGGCCGGTTGGCATCTGCGACGAGCAGATGCGACTGTGTTTCGCAATCGCCATTCGCAGCGGCGGTGACGACACTCTGAAGGAACGTCCGCTCGCCATACCCGTGCAGGTCTCCAGACGTTGCACTCAGGCGGACAATCTGCCGACGCATTCTTATCTGCGTGCGCATTACAGATATCGTGAGCGAGCGCGGCCAGTGGCTCATCGTGAGGCGGCGTGCTTCGACCTCACGGTCGAGTACGCCAAAGCGGGTCCGGAGGAGATCCTGATCCAGCTCGAGATCAAGAACACCGGCAGTGAGATCGCGACGCTGCAGGTGTTGCCGCAGTTGTGGTTTCGGCAGGACGCCGGTGCGCTCGTCGATCCACGGATTGTCATCGAGCGCGCGGTCGGTCGCGTCGATGTGCCGTGTCTGATCGCACGCCACCCGGAATTGGGTGCCTACTACCTGCATTGCGAGTTGGCCGGCGCGTTCTTGTTCACCGGCTGCACACAGCCTGCGGGCCCCCATCGTGGCGGCACGCGAGCGGCTGCTCACTATCTGGTCATCCTCGCGCCACGAGCCGTTCAGCGCGTTCGTATGCTATTGACCTCGTCGCTGCCGGCCGTCGGCAAGCCATCGCTCGACAAGCTGTTCGCGAGCTTGAAACAACATCGCCACGATGCGAACGAGTTCTTTTCCGTGATCACTTACGCATGCGACAGCCCGGCCGCGGCGTTCGACGTGCGACGCGCCTTTTGCAACATGCTGTGGAACAAAGCGGTCTGGGTGTCGGCCGTGACCGGCTGGCTCTACGACCGACGCACGAGCTCGGCCGCGGGTGAAGTGCACGAGCCGGCGGCGTTTCGCTTGAAAGTCGCGCAAGTGGTCGCGCCGCCTCACAAGCGTGAGTGTCCTCATTTGGAATCGCCCGCGTGGTTGTTGCACACCCTCGCGCTGGCCTGTGTCGATGCGGACCTCGCGGCTCATCAGCTGCGCTTGCTGGTGAAGGGCGAGCTGAAGAATCGTAGCGGCAAAGTGAGTGCCATCCATCATGAGTGGCAGGCGCTGAAACCGTGGGCGGCGCTGTTGATGTATCGATTGCAGCGGCCACGTCGACCGAAGGATGCGCGCAGCGACCTGATCGAGAACTTCGAAGCGTTGTCGTCGCAGACGGCGGGGGGCGGATGGGCGGCGATACGCGCGCAAAGCATGCTAGAGATGTCGTTGGAGCTGGCGACTCACGACGTGCGCTACGAGCAGCGCGCGATCGAATGTTACGTGTCCTTGATCGCCGCCATCGCCGCGTTGGATTGCGAGGCGTCGACGCTCGATCGAGAGAACGAAGAGCTCGATGACGATCCGGGCTTCCGGCTGATCATCAGCGATCGTATGCAGTTTCAGGTGCTGTCTGCGCTGGGCTTGCTGGCCGTGAGCGGCGCGGTGGCGTTCCGGGCCGCCACTCTCGCCGGTCTGCCGGCTTTCTGCGAGCAAGTGCGTTTCGTTCATCAGGAGCATGCGGACCGGATCTGCAAGCTCGATCATCTGCGCAGTCTGCTGGAGCGTTTGTTTGGAGGGCCGAGCAACCCCGCCTGCTACACGCTGCCCGCCGGGATGCTGCTGATCCGCGCCTTGTTACAAATCGAAGCGCTCTATGGTTCCGCGATTCGCATCCGATGTCAGGCCGCGGGCTCGGTCATGACTCCGTCCGAGCTGTGTCAATGGATCGTTCAACAACATGTGGTCGCGCGCGTCGCGGCGGTGAATCGGGCCAGGCTGATGGAGTTCTGCGAATACGTTTATATGAGAGGGGCCGCGAGCACCGGTCAGCGTACGGGATGGGCCGGCCGGGTCGCCGCGATGATCTGTGCGTCGTGGAACTACTCGCCTTTCGAAGACGATGTCGAGCCACGCACTCCGATCGAGCGTGCGGGCGCTCGCGATGCCAAGGCACAAGTGCTGAATCTGCGTCTCACTCGACGTTAGCCCTTGGTCCATCTTACCTGCGCGGATCGGCCGGGTAGCATCGAATCGGCAGCCGCAGCGCGTTGCGGGCGCGGCACTTTACGTTCTAAGGAGCACTCTATGAACTCTCTGGCACGATCGCTCGTCGGCGCCGCGGTGTCCGCCGCCGCCGTGTATTTCCTCGACCCGATGAATGGACGAGAACGTCGGGTGCTGCTGCAGGACCGAGTCAGGCGTGCCGCGCGACAGATCAACCGGAGCACGCGAGATCTGCGGCGAGAGGTGCCGGAACGTTCCTTCGCGTCGCGGTCGAAAGCTGCGTTCCGTTTGAAACCGGATCGCGCTGTCAGCAAAGCGGTGTGCGAGGCTGTCCGCAACTCGGTGTCCCATCCGGAATCCATCGACGTGGCGGTCGATCACGGACATGTCATTCTTCGCGGCCAGGTGCGGGCGCACGAACATCAGCGTCTGCTCGATGAAGTGCGTCGCCTGGCGGGTGTGTTCATTCTCACCGATCGCCTGGGCCAGCAGCACGGCGATGGCGAATACGCCATCGATAGCGGACGTATGTTCAGGTCGGCGAGCGGACGCGGCGGCTGGAGTACGGCCGGGCGTGTGCTTGCCGGTTGCGCCGGTGGCGCGCTGCTGATCTGGGGCATTCGCGAGCGCAAGGCATTAGGCGAGTTCGGCTCGAGAGTCGCCGGCGAATTTCAGCGCGCGATGGAACGAAACCTGCGCGAAGGATTCGATACCGACACGGCGAAGGACGCTGTCCACTCGGTCAAGGAAGGCGTGGCCGAGATGGGAGAAGCCGCGGCGAAGAAATTGGACGACGGCATGGAGTGGGCCGAGTCCGCGAGCTCGGAAGTTATCGAGGACTACGCGCAGAAACGCCGTCGGCAGGCTGAGACGACTCATTGAGTCAGGCTACCCGGATCCAGGCGCGGCTCCGGTCGCGCTTTGGGCGGCATGCTCCAGGTCGGGATGGACGTGATGGAGTTGTCCTCGCTCAAGACGTGACCGCACGCGGTCGGTGCGAGGGTGGCTCGGTCTTCTGCGAGATGGGGACGGTGAAAATGAACGCCGAGCCGCCCGACGGGCGATGCTCCATCCAGATCTCTCCGCCATGCATGTGCACGATGGCGCGCGCCATCGACAGGCCCAGGCCGAGCCGATCGCTCTTGGTCGTGAAGAACGAATCGAACATCCGCTCGGCCCGGGCGGCGTCGATGCCCGGGCCATTGTCGAGCACGGCGATTCTGACGTTCTGCTCGTCCTGCGACTCGGTGATGACCTGTAAGTAACGCGACCTGGCCGGCGCATCGTCCAACGCATCGAGCGCGTTGTCGATCAGATTCAACAACACCTGCTGTAGATGCAGGCGGTCCGCGTCAATGCGAGGCAGGCCGGGCTCGAGGGTGCTCTGAACCGCGACTTTCCGACGCATGGCGTCCGGCAGCACGATCGATAGCACTTCCGCGGTCAGCTCATTCACATCGACACGTTCCAGGTGCAACTCATGCCTGCGCAGTGGCATTCGCATGCCTTCGACGAAACGATTGGCGCGCAGATCTTCCCTGCGAACATCGGCGAGGATGTCGCGGACGGCGGCCAGATCCGGCTCCTTGCGGCTCAAGAGCAACTGCGCGGTGTCGATATCGGCGAGGATCGAGCTGAGCGGTTGCGTGACTTTGTGTGCGACCGATGCGGTGATCTCCGAGGCGAGCGCGAGCCGGGCGACCTGTGCGACCTCGTTATAGTCTCGGCGCGCTTTGGTGCGCGCGGCGCGGTGTCGCAGATAAGTCTGCACACCGAGCACGATGAGGATGGCGATCTGCACGATCAGCAGAATCGCGAAATACCTGTCCGCATCGGAGAACATTTGTGAGCGGGCTCGTGGATCGCGGATAGCTTTCGTAACAGGTAAAGCAGGCCGTTCGCATTGGCCCTAGTGCTCATGGCGGCGCTTGCGTGGCGAGGCTTACATTCGATGCGGGGCTCACGCAATGATGAATCGTGATGTGAATGCGTACACGCCCACCACCGAAACGTGCGCCGCTGCGCTATCGCGAACGTGCCATCATCCGCTGCGTTGTAATGCGTCGGTCAGCGCCCGCTCGAGGTCTTCGGCCGCGCACGGTTTTTCCAGAATGGTATGAAACAATGAAATGGTTTCATCGTCGCGGGGCGGGGTGGCGGTCAGCGCGATGATGGGAGTATTGCCGAACTCGGGATGGCTGCGTAGCAGCCGCGCGATATCGACGCCGCTGTGCTCAGGCATGTGCAGATCGGTGAGCACCACGTCGGGCCGGGCACCCGCGGTGAGCTCGAGGGCCATGTCCCAATCGGCGGCTTCGACGACGTCATAGGACAGCACGCGGAGCAGCCGACCGAGGCTGGTGCGAATCCGCCGATCGTCGTCGATCAGGAGCACCACGCTCATCTGTGCTTCGGCCCGTTCATCTTCGGTACACCCCCGGAACGTGTCGTTCTGATTTCATCGCGACAGGGTCGACCTGCGGCAGTGTTTCAAAACTGGATGTACTCGTTATCGCGACTTGCCGCAATAAGCTAGCGCCTGGCGCGCGGAAAATACCGGAAGTACGTTGTGATTATGTGAGATCAGTTCAGTCGCGCGCCGTAGCGGTCGGTGTTGTCGCGGGCCGACAGCATGACCTTGGAGCCGAGACTGTCGATCTCGAAGGTCAGCGTGGCGCCGATGCCGTCCGCGTTGTTTTCCGCCCAGATCCGTCCGCCGTGTGCCTCGACGATGGAGCGGGCGATGGCCAGGCCCAGCCCCATGCCCTGCGCCTTGCTGGTGAAAAAAGATTCGAAGATTTTCGGCAGGGTCGCCGGGTCGATGCCGCAACCTCGGTCCGCGACTTCCACTCGTATGCGCGTGGCCCCGAAGCGCGCGGTCCGGATCGCGATCCATCGGCGCGACTCGGGCAGGGCGGTCATCGCGTCCATGCTGTTCAGAATCAGGTTGAGCAAGACCTGTTGCAAACGACCGTAGTCGCCGAGCACGGTCGGCAACTCGGCGCATTGAGCTTCCAGGTGCACGTGGCGCTGTCTCGCTTCGACTCGCATCAGTTTGACCACGTCGCGAATCACGTCGTTCAGGTCGATGGGATCGAGCCGCAGCTCATGATCGTGCAACAGCTCGCGCAGCCGGGTGACCAGGTCGCTGGCGCGACGATTGTCCCGCCGGATGTCGTCGAAGATTTCCTGGAATTCGTCCTTGTCGTAGCTGTCGCGATTCAGAAATAACAATCCGGCTTCGGCGTTGTAACGAATCGCGCCCAGCGGCTGATTGATTTCGTGCGCGATGGACGCGGTGATCTGGCCGACTGTCGCGAGGCGCGCGAACCGCTCGAGCGTGCGATTGGCTTCTTCCAGATGTTTGCTGTCGCTGCGATCGGTGATCGCGCCGATCATTCGCACCGCCATCCCGGTCGTGTCTCGAACGATGTACGCGCGGTGACGCACCCAACGCGGCGGACCGCCGCGGCCGATATAAAGATACTCGGCTTCCCATGTCGTCGCCGAGCCTCGCAAGGCGGCCCGGCAATCGCGCGCGACGCGCTCGCGATCGACCGGATGAATACAGCTGCCCCACGTCTCGATGCTCAACTGTCGGACGCTCGGGGCACCCTCGTTTCGGTCGCCGGAGCTGGACCAGAGCTCGCCGCGCACGATGTCCCATTCATAAATCAAATCGCACGCGGCGCGCGCGATGAACGAGAGCCGCTCGTCCTTCTGTCGCAGGGCCAGCTCGGCGCGCGCCAGTGCGGTGATGTCACGACCGGTGCCTTGAAACTCGACCAGGCGTTGCTGCGAGTCGAAGATCGCAGTGTTGGTCCATTCATGCCAGCCGGTGCGGCCGTCCGGCAGGCTCACGGCATGTTTCAGGATGAACGTTGGATGTTCCGGTGTGGCGCGCTCGAGCGCCTGCCGCAACTCATCGTGCGTGGCGGTGGGCACGAACTGCAGCCATTGGGTGCCCAGCACTTTCTCTCTGGGCATGGCTAAGTATCGGCACATGGCGGCGTTGACGAACGTCAACGTGGTGTCGGGCAGGCTGCGACACACGAAATCGGTCTGACTGTCCACGATGGCGCGATAACGGGCATCGCTCTCGGAGGCGGCGTGCGCTACTCGTCGACGCTCTTCGACGACGATGGCGATCACGACCGCGATCAGCGTCATTACGACCAGGAACAGTTGCAGATCGAGGGTGGCGGCTTGCGGCGCTTCTCGAATGCGCACGCTGTGGGGAATGCGCTCGGCGGCGCTTGCCAGGGTGGCGATGAGCATGGCGGCCATCGCGGCCGCGTCGATACCGAAGCGCACCGCTTGCCAGAGCAGGGGAATGAACAGCAGGTACAACGCCGCGTGATGCTGGGCGTCGCTGATGAACATCAGATGGAAACAAACCAGCAGCGCGGCCGCGATCGCCAGGGCCTCGGCATATTCACTTGGCGTGCGTCGTTGCAGCCAGCCGGGTTGCGGCAGCAACGCCAGATAGATCCACGACGACCAAGTCAGAATCGCGAGCGCGCTCGCGACGGCTTCGGTCTGCCACTCAGCCAGCGCCAGATCGCGATTGCCGGCCAGCGCCGGGAGCACCACGCTCGGGCTTGCCAGGGTCAACAGCGCCGGCCCCGCGATCACCGCGATCAGAACGTACGCAGCGAACTCGTTCAGGTCGTCGAAGGGATTGCGTTCGCCGAGCGAGCGCCGCAGCGCCAGGCTGATACCGGTGGCAAGGCCGAGACTGAACAGACCTTGCCAGGCAAGCTGTGACAGCGGCAGGCCGGTATTCCAATACGCGGCGAGGTGAGCGGGAACGACGGCGGCGGCGAATATCCACCAACGTTCGTAACGGGTCAGCATGAAGAGCGCGACCAGCACGCCGTGTTGCGGGGACAACACGGGCACGCCATCCGCTCCGCGCAGCGTCAGTTCCAGGCTCGCTGCCAGGTAATAGAGCAGGCCGCACAAAGGCCCGAGGATCGCCGCCGAGTCGCCCCCCGATGCAGCGGAGCCTGCGTGGCTCGAGGTCCACGTCGCGATCCTGGTCAACGGTAGTCTCCCCTCGGACGGCGTCGCCAACAGATCAAATCACGCGGGTCAGGTCGGCGGGCAGGCTCTTGGCCAGGTCTCTCGGTGTGTCTCTGGGCACGCGCACGCGAAAGTGCGCCCCCGGCGACTGTGCTTCGATCTGCAGTTCGCCGCCCAGTTGCGCGATCAGGCCTTGAACTATTCGCATCCCCAGACCGGTGCCGGCGCGCGGATCGAAATTGACTGGCAAGCCTCGACCGTCGTCGTCGACCTGTAACATCAGCTGGCGCTGCGAGCCGCTGACCGTGATGCGCACCGAACCTTTGTCGCCCGTCGCATGGGCGTGCTTCAGGGAATTGGTGAGCAACTCGGTCGTCATCAGCAACAGCGCCACGCCGCGGTCCGTCGCCAAGGTCAGTCCCTGCGGACAGGAAATCGTCACGGCAATATGATCTTCCGCGCCCAAGGCTGCAATGGCTTCGCGGGCGATTTCGGTGATCGACGGACACAGCTCCAGGCGCTCGTTGCCGCGGCCATGCTGGAGTAGGCGATGAATGCACGCCACCGCCTGAACTCTGGACTGCGCTTGTTGCAACGAGGCGCGCACCGTTTCATCGCCGCTGTAACGGGCCTGCAAGCCCAATGCGCCGGCGATGCCCGCCAGATGATTCTTGACCCGGTGGCTGGCCTCGACCATGAGCAATTCCTTGGAGGCGATTTCCTGCTGCAACGAGCGCTCGAGCTGCTTCATTTCGGTCACGTCGCGACACACACAGAACATTTGTGATGGCACGCCGCGCGCGTCGAAGATGGGATTGGCGGCGATGTCCCACCAGCGTGGCAAGCCGCTGGCGGTGGGCCGGCACGCCATGAAGCGGCACTGATGTCCGGAGCGGGCCTCATCGATGCTGTACTCGGCGAGGTCGTGATTCTCCGGCGACCACAGCTCGGACCACGACACGCGTTGTTCGGGCGGGCGGCGATCGAGGCCCATCAGATACGAGCCGGGCAGGTTCATGTACACGATCATGCCCTGCATATCGACCACTGCGATGCAGTCGTGACTGTTCTCGAAAGCGTGCTCGATGACGCTCGAGTCGGGAGATAACGATATGTCGGCCATGTGATGACCTGCCTCTTCATCCGGAAGCATATCGCGGCCGCTGTCGCGGCGGACCAGGGAAAGAGGAGCCCGAGCCAGTGGCGCTTGCATGGTGATCCGCACCTCCTGAAGACAAGATGAGTCGGCGCACGTTGGTTGGCGCACGTCGCTGAAGCATGGGAGAGGCGCGATTAAATCGTTTCCGCCCGGCGCTGCATCTTGGCCCTAGGGCTAATTGTGTCGAAGCTGCGCGGCCCGGCTTGCAACGTTGTCATCGACCATCGGTCAGCGAATCAGATATCTTCGCGATCCGTTTCATTTGTCTCGATAGCGACTCATTTCATTTTGCTGAAATGTCGCAGCGAGGGCCGCGACCTTGCATGAGCGGACGGAGCGTCTTGTTCGGCGCCATGCGCCGATGATCAATCAAGGAGCGTGGGTCAAGCTCGCAGTCGGGCCCGCGGTCACTGCGCTCGCGTATCTGTTCGCCGCGATGCTGGGCGAAGCGCTGAGATTTCCTTCGGTTCCCGTCTCCGCATTGTGGGCACCGAACGCGATACTGCTTGCTGCGTTGCTGTTGGCACCGGCAAATCGGTGGTGGATCTATCTGGCGGCGCTCCTGCCATGCCATGTGTTCGCGCAGTTCGCTTACGCATCGCTCTCGCAAATCGGCATCCAATACGTCGTCGATAGCGCCGAGGCTCTGATCGGCGCCGCTGCTTTGTTACGACTCTATCCCGAGCCGCGACGACTCGATCAGCTGAGCGCCACGACTCATCTGGTGTTGATTGGCGGCATCGCCGCGCCGTTCATCACCAGTGTTGCGATGGCAACGGCCTTCGTGCACCTCGGGTTGACCGGGGACTTCTGGTTGACCGTGATCGCGCGTACTAGCACGAACGCGTTTGCCGTCATCACCTTGGTGCCGCTCATTCTTCAATTCGCCGGGCAGCACGATGGCGGATGGCGGCCGGCGAATCGGGGCGCCGCGCTCGAAATTTGTGTGCTGGGCATCTGCCTGGCGCTCGTCTGTGTGTATGTATTCGTTTGGCCCGGCATGCACGATGAGCGGGCGCCGGCGTTGATGTATGCGCCGCTGCCGTTTCTGATCTGGGCGGCGGTTCGTTACGAGATCGTCGGGGTATGCGTCTCGATGCTGCTGGTCGGCGTGTTCGCGATCTGGGGTGGGGTGCACGAGGTCGGCCCCTTCGTCGCGCACTCGCCAGTGCGCAATGCGCTCACGACGGTGTTGTTTCTAAACGTGCTGTGCGTACCGCTGCTGATGCTGGCGGCGCTGCTGCGCGAACGCAAAGCAATGGCCGCTGAGGCCGCCCGCCGAGATCAGCAGCTGGCGCATCTGTCGCGAGTGGCGACGCTCGGGGAGATCTCGGGCGCCGTGGCGCACGAGATCAGGCAGCCGCTCGCGTCGATGCTTGCCAATGCCGAAGCCGCGTCGGCGCTGCTCGCGACCGGCAAGGCCGATCTGGCGAGCGTCAAGCCGATCGTCGCGGACATCATCGCGGACAATCGCCGGGCCGCGCAGGTGATCCAGCGCATGCAGTCCATGCTTCGTTTCAGCGAGCCGGATCGCAACCCCGAGCAGTTGAACGAGCTGGTGACGGAAACGCTGGCGCTGGCGCGGGGCGACCTGGAGCGGCGACAAGTGATCGCCGTCCACAACCCGGGACAGGACCTGCCGCCGGTGCTGGTCGATCGAGTGCAGATCCAACAGGTGATTCTGAATCTGATCGTCAACGCGTGCGACGCCCTGGAAGCCGTCGACGTCGAGCAGCGCCGGCTGTGGATCAGCACGTCGGCGCATCCTCGCCAGGGGGTCGAGCTGACGGTCCGCGATTCGGGGCCGGGCCTCGACCAGGAGATGTTGCAGCGGATCTTCGATCCCTTCGTCAGCACCAAGTCCACCGGCCTGGGGCTGGGCTTGTCGATCTCGCAAAAGATCATCGCGTCCCACGGCGGGCGATTGTGGGCGGAGCGCGGCGATACGGGCGGGGCCATCTTCCGCTTGCTCCTGCCCGCGATCGGGCCCGGCGGCTGACCGAATAAAATCATCCGGCTTCATGAGCTTGCGCGCCAGGGCCGGCGCGCCGCGAATTTTTTTCCGGGCCATGTCGAGAAACCGAGGTCGGCTCCGACTTACCCGCAGAACGTCCCAACCGGGACGCGATACCGAGCTCAAGGAGATTCTCGATGAACACCGCCGCCTCGCTTGCCACCCCGATCGCCACCGTCCGTCCTCGCTGGTACCGCAGTGTCGGTGCCGTGCTGGCCGGCCTGCTTCTCAACGCCTTCCTGTCGAGCGCAACCGATCTGTTGCTGGTCGCAATCGGCGTGTTTCCGCCGCTGCGTGACTTTGGCAATCCGGCCGCCTACAGCGATTCGTTGCTGCTGCTGGCACTGATCTATCGCACGCTGTTCGGTGTGCTCGGTTGCTATGTCGCCGCTCGTCTGGCCGGCTCGCGCCCGATGGCGCACGCGCTCGCGTTGGGCGGCATCGGCGTGATCGTCGGCACGATCGGCGCCATCGCCACCTGGGATGCCTGGACCCATTGGTATTCGCTCGCCATCATCGCGGTCACGCTGCCGAGCGCCTGGCTGGGGGCGCGCATCTTCCTGTCGCGCCGCTGACCCGTCCGCTCACATTTGAGGAGAGCATCATGAAATTCATGCTGATGATGAACGTGCCGTACGCCAGCGGCGACTACCAGCACCAGGACTGGACCGAGGCCTCCTGGAAGGCGCACTCGCAGTTCATGATGGATTTGAATCGGACCCTGGTCCGCTCGGGCGAATTCGTCGAAGTCCACGCGCTGCAGCCGCCGGGCAAGACCAGGATCGTGCGCCACGCGGAGGGCCGCTCGCCGGTGATTTCCGATGGGCCGTTCGCCGAGAGCAAGGAGTTTCTGGCCGGCTTCTGGATCGTGGAAGTGCCGGGACCGGAGCGGGCCTATGAGATCGCGGCGCTGGCGTCTTCGGCGCCGGGCCCCGATGGCAAGCCGATCGGCCTGCCCATCGAAGTTCGCGAAGTGATGTGGACCCCGAGCGCCGCTGAGCTGAGATGAATCGTCAGGCGCGGCTGCTGCCGTAAGCACCGGCGTCGCCCGCTCCGGCGGGCGACCTTTGTGAAGCCAATCATTCCCAATGCGGCGCCGCTCTGTTTCAATGCGCGCCGCAGGACGAATATAACTTCGGCGGGAAGAGAGCGGCGTCATGACCATGGAACACGTCTACCCGGCAGGTCCCAGCTCCGTGCCTCCGGGCCTGACTCGCAGTACCCGGACCTATCGTTTGCATGCCTGGCTCGCCATGGGGGGCCTGGCGCTGTTCGTGGCCTTGTATCTGGGCCTGACCGCCTGGTTCACCTGGACCGCCTATCGACTGATCGTCGGCATGACTCATGGCGGCGATGCGTTGATGGGCGTCGTGGCCGGTGCCTGCTCGGCGTTCCTCGCCATCTTCATGTGCAAGGCGTTGTTCTTCGTCCAACACCGCCACCAGATCGACGACATTGAAGTGACGGCCGAGCAGCAGCCGCGCTTGTTTGCTTTCATCAACCGGCTGGCGGACGAGGCCGGCGCGCCCCGCGCCCATCGAGTGTTTCTTTCGCCCCGGGTCAACGCAGCCGTGTTCTACGACCTGACCGTGTTGAATCTGTTGTTTCCTTCGCGCAAGAACCTGGAGATCGGCCTGGCGCTGGTCAACACGCTCACGCTCGGTGAGCTCAAGGCGGTGCTGGCGCACGAGTTCGGCCACTTCGCTCAGCGCAGCATGGCGGTAGGGCGCTGGGTCTATGTCGCCCAGCAGATCGCCGCTCACATCATTTCCAAGCGCGATGCGCTGGACAGTTTCCTGCGCGCTTTGTCGCGCTTCGATCTGCGCATCGCGTGGGTGGGCTGGCTGTTGTCGCTCGTCGTCTGGTCGATCCGCTCGATGATGGAGACGGTGTTCCGGATCGTGCTGCTCGCGCAGCGGGCCTTGTCGCGGGAGATGGAGTTGCAGGCCGATCTGGTGGCCGTGTCACTCACAGGTAGCGACGCTTTGATCCATGCGCTCCACAAGCTCGGTGCGGCGGACGATGCCTGGAGCAGGGCGGTCGCGTTCGCCGATGCCGAGCTTCGCGAGAAACGTCGGGTGACGGATCTGTTCGCCGTGCAGAAACACATCACGAACAAGCTTCGGGACATCCTCGACAATCCCGCCTACGGCGAAGTCGAGCCGCTGCCGGCGGCCAATCCCGAGCAGCATCGTGTTTTCAAGACCTCGCTCGGTCAGCCGCCCCGCATGTGGAGTACGCACCCGGAGAATTCCGAGCGCGAGCACAATGCCAAGCGAACCTACATTGCCGCGACCATCGACGAGCGCAGCGCCTGGGAGGTGTTCGACGACGTGCCGGGGATGAAAGAGCGCATGACGGCGCACGTGTTTCGTACCGACACGCAAGCGCAGCCCGTGCCGGTGGAAGAGTCGCTCGCGAAGCTGGATGAGAAGTTCAACCGTGCCTACTACGATCGTTCCTATCGGGGCGCCTATCTGGGTCGTTCACTGACCAACCATTGTCGGCACACCAACGAGCTGTATGGCGTGACTCTGCGCGAGGAGCACATTGTCGCCGAGCTCGACTCCATTTATCCCGATACGCTGGCGAACGAATTGGAACAGCTGCGCTCGCTCGAGGAAGAGCATGGTGCGCTACGCGCCTTGAAGGAGGGTTTCCTCGCGGCGCCGGGCGGGATCATTCGTCATCGCGGCAAGGAATTGCGCCGCGCCGATCTGCAACAGGCCATCGACGAAATCCAGGAGGAGCTGGAGAAAGCTCGCACGGCCGTGCTGGCGCACGACAAGCGTTGCCGGAGCGTGCATCTGTCGGCCGCGAAACAACTGGGCAACGGGTGGGAAGAGTATCTGCGGGGACTGCTGGCGGTTCTGCACTATGCCGAACACAACGAAGCGAATCTCGATGACGCGTACGGCGCGATGCGTAACGTGCTGTCCGTCGTCACCGCCGACGGCCGGGTCTCGGGCAAGGAACGTCAACGTCTGATTCATGCGTGCGCCGACGTGCATAACGCGCTTCGTCACATTTACGAGGACGAAGGCCGGAAGATTCAACTCGATCGCACCTTGCTGCGCCGGTTGAAAGTGGACGACTGGCAGGTGGCGCTCGGCGATTTCCGGCTGCCGCTGGCGGACGACGACAATCTAGGTGACTGGCTTCAGGCCATCGACAGTTGGGTCGGCAGCGCGATGTCGGCGCTGGCCGCGCTCCGACAAGCGGCCCTGGAACAATTGCTGCTGGTGGAGAGCCAGGTCGCGCGCTTCGTGCGTACCAAATTGCAGCCGGGCGCGGCGCCGGAGCCGAGTTTCATCCCTCCGCAGTATCCAGTGTTCGTGCCCGGACACAGCGAGCGACCGCGCCAGAGGAAACTGGATCTGTGGGATCGTTTCCATGTCGCCGACGGTCTGGTGCCCACGTTGGCGCGGTTGACGGTGGCGTGCGGCATCATCGTCGCCGTGCTGAGCGTCGGAACGACGGTGGGCTCGACCATCGTGAATATCTATAACGGCCTGGGACGGCCGGTGACGGTCGACATCGGCGGCGCCTCGACCCACTTGATTCCGTTCTCGCACGCCAAGCTCACGGTGAGCGATCAGGAACATTACGCCATCAAGACCACGGCCGACGGCGGCCAGCTGATCGAGCAGTTCGAGGTCGATATTCCATACGGCTCGCATCAGAGCGTTTACAACATCGGCGGCGCCAGCCTGCTGGTGGAATGGACGGCGACGTACGGCAATCTTCAGCCGCCGCAGGAGCGCATCGTCGGACCGGTGCGCTGGACAACTTCGCAGGCTAACTTCATCTTCGAGGAGCCGCCGGAGTCGATCAGCACCAGTCGCCACAGCGACGGCGGCACGCGCACGGTGATGGGCGCGTTCGGTCATGACAGCCCGGCCGCGTTGTTACAAGTGATGAAGGACGAGAAGCAGATCCGGGACGTCGTCGCCATGCATGCGCTTTGGGATTCGAGCGAGGCTCGTCATACGGCGGAGTGGCTGGCGGCGGCTTCACGCATGCCGGGCTTCGATGAAACATTGCGCGCTCGATTGGCCTTGCAACCCGGTGACGTGCTGACGATGCGAGCGGAGCAGGATTACTCGGAGGAACAGCAGCACGCCGAAGTCTGTGAGCGTCATCGTTCGATGGCGCAAGGGCAGCCGGCGAACATGGATTTGCAGTATCTGGCTGCGCGTTGTCTGGACACCGAAGCCCAACGCAACCGGGCATTCGCGGCGCTGTTTGCGAAGGCGCCGGATCACGGCTGGCTCGCGGCCGCCGTTGCTTACACCCACATGGATGAGCGTCGCTGGCAGGACGCCGCCGATATCTTCGATGTGGCGTTGGCGAAGATGTCGCCGTCGATGAGCGAGCATGTGGCCATCGACTCGCTACGAGTGCGTCGCATGCTCAGCTTCGATGGCAACGTGCCGGTCGCCGAGCTCAAACAACGCTCATCGACGTTGCAGTATCTGGACGCGGTGGAGGGCGGCCGGGAACTGCGGCCCGGCAACGAGAAGGCTTACTATCATTTGAGTCGGGGCGCGCCGAATCTCGCGGCCCGGGAATTGAAACATGCCAACGCGCCGGATCAGCGCGTCTTGCGGCTGGCTGCTGCTTCCGACGGTGCGGAGCCGGCGGTGATCGAAGCGGCGTTGGCATTGCCGACCACCGAAGCGCTCGACGATGACACCATGCTCGTGTCGTTGGCACTTGCCCTGCGCGAGCGTCGTGACCCCGAACCCTATATCGCCGCGTTTCGTGACAGCGCGACCAGCGGTGCTCAGCAAGCGCTAGGCTTCATCGCCACGCTGCGTCGGGGCGGCAGCGTCGAAGAGGCGGATCGGCTGCTCGAGGGCGTGGACTACAGATTGCGCTCCCACGCTTACGCTGCTGCCCTGGTGTTGATGGGTAAGCGCGCGCCGAAGGAGTGGCGCATGAGCGCGACTCGGATGCTGTTCGTGTTCGAGCGGCCTTACTTCGACTCGGCGGGGACTCGCTTGCCGCCACCGATGGAGGTCAAGAACGAGCCCGGCGTGGTGCGCACCCCGCCGCGGCTGGCCTACTGAAGTCAATACGACCGATCGGCGCGATCCGGCATCAGGCGGGGCCTGATTCGGACCATGCTTACTCAAGCACTTTACCAAGAGTGACGATTAGCTACCCGTCGGAATCAGGAGACAGACGTGGGCTTTTCGAAACTCAAGATCAATGCCCGATTGATGCTCGCCTTCGCGATCATCGTCGGCATTCTGGTGGCGCTGATCGCCACCGCGAAGGTCAGCCAGACCAGGCAGCTGCATTCGCAGGACATGAACATTCACACCTACCAGGTGATCCAGCAGGCCGACCGTATCCTGCAGGCGCTGATCAATATCGAGACCGGCCAGCGCGGTTACCTGGTCACCGGTACGGATTCGTTCCTCGAGCCGTACACCGGCGGGCAAGCCGCCTTCAGCCAAGGCTTCGAGCAGATCCATAAGCTGACCGCCGACAATGCCGCTCAACAGCGGCGGCTCGAAGAACTGAACCGTAGCTTGCAGAGCTGGTTACGGGACGCGGTCGAGCCTGCGATCGCGCTTCGTCGCGCGGTCAATGCCGGCACCAAGACGATGGATGACGTCGTTGCGTTCGAGCGCGCCGCGCATGGCAAGCAGGGTATGGACGCGATGCGCGCCACGCTCGACGACATCATCGAGACCGAAGCGAGCCTGCTCGGCGAGCGTACCGCCGCGGCGGAAGCTGCTCGCAAGAGCCTGGACTTCGTGCTCATCGGCGGCGGCGCGATTGCCGTCGTGCTCTCCATCGTTCTGGCGCTGGCTATCGCTCGCAGCATCGTGACGCCGATTCGCCAGGTCCTGCGCGCTACCGAAGACCTGCGTGCCGGCGATGGCGATCTCACGTATCGCTTGCCACAGCTGGACGCGGAATTCGGCGAGATCGCCACTTCGCTGAACGGCTTCATCGAGAAGCTGCATGAGATCGTGTCGACCACCAAATCGCTCTCGGCGGCCATGTCGACCGGCACCTTGCAGATTGCTCGCGGTAACGACGATCTGAGTCAGCGGACTCAGGAACAGGCGGCGGCGCTCGAGGAAACGGCGTCGAGCATGGAAGAGATGACGGCGACGGTGAAGCAGAACGCGGACAACGCGCGTCAGGCCAATCAGCTCTCGAGCAATGCGCGTTCGCATGCGGAGAAGGGCGGCGAAGTCGTTCAGCGTGCGGTCGGCGCGATGGCGGAGATCAATGTCTCCAGCCGCAAGATCTCGGACATCATCAGCGTGATCGACGAGATCGCGTTCCAGACCAATTTGCTGGCGCTCAATGCCGCCGTGGAAGCGGCGCGCGCCGGCGAGCAGGGCCGCGGTTTCGCGGTAGTCGCGAGCGAAGTGCGCAGCCTGGCGCAGCGTAGTGCGACGGCGGCCAAGGAGATCAAGGATCTCATCAACGACTCGGTCGAGAAGGTCAATGCCGGCTCGCAGCTGGTCGATGAATCGGGTCGCACGCTCAACGACATCATGGAGGCGGTGAAGCGCGTCAGCGATATCGTCGCGGAGATCGCGGCTGCGAGCGAAGAGCAGGCGCAGGGTATCGATCAGGTGAACAACGCGGTGTCCCAGATGGACACCACGACTCAGCAGAACGCGGCGCTCGTCGAAGAAGCCTCGGCTGCGAGCAAGGCGCTCGAACAGCAGGCGCAGGGCCTGGTCGCGCAGGTGGGTCAGTTCCGCACGCGTGAGATCGCTGGCGCTGGCGCCGCCACTGCTGCATATTCAACGAAGGCGTCGGTGATGCCGATGCGTCGGCCGACCAAGCCGGCGGCGCGCCCCACCGTCAAAGCACCCGCGATGGTCACTGCGAAGGCCAGCGGCGACGATGTCTCCTGGCAGGAGTTCTAACAACATGAGCTCGGTATTCAGTCCCGCGCCGGCCCAGATTCTCACGTTCCATCTCGACCAGCAGGTGTTCGGGGTGGACATCCTGCGGGTTCGTGAGATTCGCGGCTGGACGCCGGTGACTGCGGTTCCCGAGACGCCGGCACATGTGCTCGGCGTCTTGAACTTGCGGGGCGCCATCGTTCCGGTGATCGACCTGCGTACGCGACTGGGCATGCCGGCCGTCGCAGGTTCGGCCACCACGGTCATCGTGGTGCTGACGGTGATGGTCAAGAACGGTCGCCGCGACTTCGGTCTGGTCGTCGACGCGGTGTCCGATGTGAGTCACCTGAGTGAGAAAGACATTCAGGAGACGCCTGGCGGCATCACGGTGAGCGATCGGAACTGCGTGCCCGCGCTCGCCACGCTTGGCGAGCGTATGGTGCTGCTGCTCGACATCGACGGCATGCTGGCCGCCGACGAAGGCGTGGCCCTCGACGCGTGAGGGCCGAGGCGAGTTATTCGGTCGCGATCTTTCGCAGCGCTTGCTTGAACACCGCGACCGGCTGACCGCCCTGAATCAAATATTTGTCGTTGACGATGACCGAGGGCACGGCGCGGATGCCGAGCTGGCCGAAGAGTTGCTCGCGCTGACGGACTTCGGCGGCATAACGACCCGACTGCAGAATCTCTCGCGCCTGTTCGGCATCCAGACCGACTCGTGAGGCGAGTTCGACCAGCACTTCGTGGTCGCTGGGATTGCGTCCGTCGGTGAAGTACGCCTCGAACAAGGCGCGCTTCAACTCGAGCTGGCGGCCTTCCAGCTCCGCCCAATGCAGCAGGCGATGTGCATCGAACGTGTTATAGATGCGCCCGCGCTTTTCCATGTTGAACGTGAAGCCGAGCTCCGCGCCACGCGCGCGAATGCCTTCGCGGCTGGCTTGCATCTGTTCGGGCGTCGAGCCGTATTTCCTGGCGATGTGCTCGATCACGTCCTCGCCCTCGGCAGCCATCTGCGGATTCAGCTCGAACGGCTGGAAATGAATGTCGGCGGTCACTTCGGGACCGAGCTGGGCGAGCGCCTGCTCGAGCGACTTCAGCCCGATCACGCACCACGGACAGGACACGTCGGAGACGAAATCGATTTTCAGCGGTGCGTTCATGGCGGGGATCCCGGTTGAGCTGGTCATAGTACCGATCCAGCCCTCATGGGGTCGAAAAGCACCGGAACAAGGCCCGCGTGCGGTCGGCCAGAGAAACCGTTCAACTGCGCCGGGCTCGTTTGCGGGGCGCCTTGCGCTTGGCCTTTGCGTGAGTCGCCTTCTTCCTGGCGGGAGCCGAGCGAGCCTCCCGTTGCGCGCGACGCTCGGCCAAATCGATCGGTTCGCTGCCGCCCGCGGTTCGCACGACAGTGCTCTTGGACAGACTTTTGCGAAGCACTTCCATCAGATCGATGACCTTCGCACCTTCGCCGCCTTCGGTGTCTTCCGCCGCCTCGGCACCCTTCGGATGAATCACGTCGTCCTGCTCTTTCTGCTTGGATTCGACCAAGGACTCGAGCGCCTTGGCTTCCTGATCCTGCAACTCGGCGATCTTGATCTCCGAGTGGGTGAGCGCTTCGATCTCCTTGGCGAACTGAGTCACCTTGGCCGCCGTCACTTTCGCGCGCTTCGGCAGGCCGATCGAATCCGGCGTGCGAATCTCATCGGCATAGCGCAAGGTGTCCAGGCGCAGGACGCCATTGTCAGGAACGATGGCGACCAGATATTCATGACCGCGCATGACGAAGCTGCCGATCGCGACACGACCGGTGCGCTTCATGGTCTCCGCGAGCAGCACATAAGCCTTCGCGGATTTGCCGGCAGGCGCGAGGAAGTAGGGCTTCTGAAAGTACAGCGCCGGGACCTGCTCCAGCGGCACGAAGCTGCGCAACTCGATGTCCGCCGACATCTCCGGCGCGACGGACTCGAACTCCTTGTCCGTGATCACGATCATCTTGCCGTCGTCGGTTTCGTAACCGCGCACCAGATCGTCGTAATCGAGCCTCTTGCCTTCTTTCGAACAATGATACTGGCGACCGAGCGCATGGCCTTCGGCGTCGACCAGTTTCATCGCGGTCTGCCGTGGACGCACGGCCGTCAACAGATCGACGGGAATGCTGACCAGACCGAACGTGATCGTTCCCGACCACAGCGAGCGCACGCGGGCGGAGGCGCTTTCCTCCTCGACCTGCGGTTCGGGCTCGCGTTTGCGCTTGCGACTAGGCAACTTTCTTCTCCTTGGCGGCAGCGATGCTGGCTTTCAGACTGTCGGCGAGACTGCCCTCGGCGCGCTTCTTCTTCACCGGCAGCGGTTTGATCTTCTCGCCGCGCGCCTTGGCTTCGATCAGCTTGTACAGGCGTTCGCGATATTCGTTCTGCCATTGCTGAGGATCGAAGTCCGCCTCGATGGATCTCACCAATTGCTCCGCGAGCTTCAACTCGTTGGCCTGGGGCGTGGCTGCTTTCGCGGGCTCGACGCCGGAGAAGCTCAAGACCTGTTCCGCACGCCGCAGGGTCGTCATGATCAGATAACCGTCGACGACACTGATCGCTCCGAGATAGCGTTTCTTGCGCATCACCCAGCGCGCGATGCCGATGACTTCCTTCCGGGCCAGCGCCTCGCCGAACGCGAAATAATCGTCGGTATCGCCGTCCGGGCCGAGATAGTAGGGGCGCTCGTACCACTGATCGCCCAGGGCATCGGCGGGCACGAACCGAAGCAGCTCGATGTCACGCGATTCCGGTGGCACCAGTTCCTCGAGCTCTTCGGGTTGCAGGATCACGGCGGTGTTCGGGCCGACCGCGAACGCTTTGCGCATTTCTTCCTTGGGCACATCCTCGCCGGTGTCCTTGCGCACGATGTGCTGTTCGACCGGCGCTTTATCCTTCTCATGAAGCAGATGGAAATGCACGCTGCGGTCTTCGACGGCGGAAAAGAATTTCACGCCGACGTTGTGCTTGCCGAGCTTGAGCTCGCCTTTCCAGATGGCTCTAGCGGGCATCGGCGGACCCTCCCGCCGCGGCTTCGGCGCAGGACACGCAGATCAGCCGGCCGTCGGAGTGGCGTCGTCGGCAATGGATGCAGGTCGTCATTTCACACTCCGGACAGCGAAACTCCATCTCATATATATACAGCTGGCCGCAGCCGCGACATTCCTCGTCTCCCTCCATCAACCACCAGGGGGCGGAGGGACCTGCGGCGGACACCTTGGCTCTGGGCATGAAATTCCTCATCGAGTCTGCGTCGCTGTAGGGAAACGAAGCAGCGCGGCGCCTGTTCCCGGTGACGTCTGGTCCGGCGGGGCGGGATCGGAGGATTCCCGACCGGTTCTATAGATAAAATAGAAATCATATGTGAGAATGCGATCGCCCCCGACTTTGCCGGCTCTTACCCGAATGAGCGCGCATCACGCCCAGATCCAGAGTTCTCTGCCGCGACGCGCTCTCGGGCGCACCGCGCTGCGGCTGTCGGAACTGGGGTTGGGAACGGCATCACTTGGCAATTTGTACCGTCCCATCACCGATACTGAAGCGCAGGACACGCTGAATGCCGCGTTCAACGAAGGGCTCAGCTATGTCGACTGCGCGCCTTACTACGGTTTCGGCCTGAGCGAGCAGCGGGTCGGCGCGGGCTTGCGAGGGCGCGAAGGCACCGTCGTGTCTTCTAAAGTGGGTCGGCTGCTCGAACCCGCGCCCGACGTCAGCGATGACTCGGAGCGTTTCGGCTTTCGTTCCGCCATGCCGTTCACGCCGGTGTTCGACTATTCCCACGACGGCGTGATGAGGTCCTGGGAGTCGAGCTTGCAACGGCTCGGCAGGACTCGAATCGATATTTTGTACGTGCACGACATCGGGCGGATGACGCATGGCTATCGCCACCCCGAACGCATGCATCAGCTGATTCATGGCGGTGGGTTGCGCGCGCTCGCCAAGCTGCGCGCCGATGGCCAGATCGATGCAATCGGCATCGGCGTCAACGAGATTCCGATTTGTCTGGAGTTGCTGGAGGAGGCCGACCTCGACGTGATTCTGCTCGCCGGGCGTTACACGTTGCTGGAGCAGAAAGCCCTCGACTCATTGTTTCCTGAGTGCGCGCGCCGGGGCACGTCGATCGTGATCGGCGGCCCTTATAACTCCGGAATTCTCGCCACCGGCACACGGGGCGATGCCATACCGCGTTTCAATTATGAAGTTGCGGCAACCGACGTGGTGTTTCGGGTGCGACGCCTGGAGCGCGTGTGCCGCGAATTCAACGTGCCACTGCCTGCCGCGGCCTTGCAGTTTCCTCTGGCGCATCCGCAAGTCGCTTCGGTGATTCCAGGGCTCGGCGGGCGCGAGCAGGTCGAGCAGACCATGACGTTCTACCGCACGCGCATTCCGCCCGAGTTCTGGCACGAATTGCGCTCGCAAAACCTGATTCACGAGGCGGCGCCGCTGCCGGTCGACAAAGTATGAGTACCATCATCGATGCCCACGCTCATGTGTGGGATCCGGAACGAGGCGACTACGGGTGGCTGACGCCGGCGCTGCCCGGGTTGTTTCGGCGGATCGATCCGCAGGAACTGCGCTCGCATCTGACGCGTGCTGGGGTGAGCGGCGCGGTGCTCGTGCAGGCCGCGCCGACGCCGGCGGAGTCGGATTATTTGCTATCGATCGCTCAACGCACGTCGTGGGTGCGAGGTGTCGTGGGTTGGGTGGGCTTCGATGCGCCGGACGTCGAGCAACAGATTGCGAAGCGAGCCGCGCAAGCGAAGTTCGTAGGCGTGCGGCCGATGCTTCAAGACATTGCCGATGCCGATTGGATTCTCGATCCAAGCCGCGCTCGCGCGCTGAATGCACTCGCGTTACACGGCTTGGTGTTCGATGCACTGATCAAGCCGGTTCATTTGAGTCGCATCGAGAAGCTTGCTCGACGCCATCCAGAGCTCGCCATCGTCATCGATCACGCCGCCAAACCAACCATCGGCGCTTCGGTGGATCGCGCATGGCGAGAAGGGCTGCGCGCATTGGCGTCCTGCGAGAACGTCACCTGCAAGCTATCCGGCCTGCTGACCGAAGTGGCGCCGGAGGTGGCGCCGACGAAAGTGCTGGAGTATGCCGAGACGGTCCTGCAACTGTTCGGCCCGTCCCGAATTATTTGGGGCAGCGACTGGCCGGTGCTCACGCTCGCATCGAGTTATGAGCAGTGGTATGAACTCACTCAACGCGCTTTGAGTTCGTTATCGGAGGCGGAGTGCAGTGCCGTGATGGGCGGCAACGCCGCGCGGATTTACCGCCTCAAGGCCCACCAAGCGGCGCCCGCCATTCTCTTGCATCCGGACGACAACGTACTCGTGTGTTGTCGGGCGGTGCGGGCCGGCGAGCAAATCAACCTCGGCTCCGACGAAGCGATTCACGTGCTCCAGGACACAGACCTCGGACACAAGTTGGCCCGCCGTGCGCTGTCCGCGGGCGATAAAGTCATCAAGTATGGTGCGCCGATCGGATCGATGAAGGGTGCCGTGACTGCGGGCGGCTGGATCCATTTGCACAACATGAAAAGCGATTACATCAGCGCGCACACCCGCGCTGAGCGCGTGGATGCGACATGAGCTTTCAAGGGTATCTTCGTCAGGACGGGCGCAAGGGCATTCGCAACGTGATTGCCGTTGCATACCTTGTTGAGTGCGCGCACCACGTCGCCCGACGCATCGTGGATCGCTGCGACGATCCGGACGTGCACCTGATCGGGTTTCCCGGGTGCTATCCCAACCAATACGCGCTGCAAATGATGAAAGCGCTGGCGACACATCCCAACGTCGGCGCGGTGTTGCTGGTGTCGCTGGGCTGCGAGTCGTTCAATCGTGAAGCACTGGCGGCGCATGTGGCCGCGAGCGACCGGCCCGTCGAAACTATCGTCATTCAAAAGGCCGGCGGGACCCGGAGCGCGATCGATCGCGGGATCGCTGCCGTCAGGGCGATGAAAGAAAAGATCTCCGCGTCGGCGGTTCGAGTCCCGATGCAGTTGAGTGAGCTCGTGGTCGGTACGATCTGCGGCGGTTCCGACGGCACCAGCGGCATCACAGCGAATCCCGCCGTGGGGCGTGCATTCGATCGTCTGGTCGCGGCCGGTGCGACCTGCATCTTCGAGGAGACTGGCGAAATGATCGGCTGCGAGGGACCGATGGCTGTGCGCGCGAGCACGCCCGAAGTGGGCAAGGCCATCGTCGCGTCGATCGCTAAGGCTGAAGCGTATTATCGCGCCATGGGTTTCGGCAGCTTCGCGCCGGGGAACGCGGAGGGCGGGCTCAGCTCGCAGGAAGAGAAATCCGCGGGTGCGTACGTGAAATCCGGTTCGTCGCCCATCGTGGGTGTGATCAAGCCCGCGGAGATTCCGCAGACGCCCGGTTTGTATTTGCTCGATGTCGTCCCCGACGGCCCGCCAAAGTTCGGCTTTCCAAACATCTCGGACAACGCCGAGATCGTCGAGCTCATGGCCTGCGGCGCGCACCTCACGTTGTTCACGACGGGGCGAGGCTCCGTCGTGGGATCGGCGATCGCGCCGGTCATCAAGGTCACGGGCAACCCCGAGACCTATCGGCGCATGACCGAGGACATGGACGTAAATGCGGGTCGCATTCTGGAAGGCGAGAGCGACTTGGATGAAGTCGCCGACGAGATCGTCGCCCTGGTGGCCGCCGTTGCGGGCGGGCAGCTGACGAAGTCCGAGGACATGGGCCATCGCGAGTTCATCCTCACGTACAAGTCGTTCGAGCCCAGCGGGCCTGGCTGCTTTCCACGCCACGCCTGATCGTTGGAGAGACTCATGATGGGACAGCGCCTGGCTGGAAAAACCGCTTTGATCACCGCGGCCGGTCAAGGAATCGGGCGCGCCATCGCGGAGGTGTTCGTCCAGCAGGGCGCTGCCGTGATCGCAACCGACATCAACGAGGTTGCGTTGGCGGAGCTGGACGGCTGTCGCACGCACCGCCTCGACGTGCGGAGCCTCGCTGAGATCACGGCCGTCAGCAAAGAGGTCGGCGCCGTGGATGTGTTGGTCAATTGCGCCGGCATCGTGGCGAACGGCAACATCCTCGACAGCACCGAGGAAGACTGGACGACATCGTTCGATATCAACGTGACCTCGATGTTCCGGCTGATTCGCGCCACGCTGCCCGGCATGATCGAGCGCGGTGGCGGCAGCATCGTCAACATCTCTTCGGTGGCTGGCTCCATCAAGGGCGTGCCGAACCGCTGTATTTACGGCACGACCAAGGCGGCCATCATCGGGTTGACCAAATCGGTCGCGGCTGATTTCATCTCGCGGGGGATTCGCTGTAACGCCATTTGCCCTGGCACCGTCGCGACGCCATCGCTGGAAGCGCGGTTGCGAGCGACGGGTGACTACGCTGCCGCGAGGGCAGCCTTCATTCAGCGCCAGCCGATGGGCAGATTCGGCGAGGCCGGTGAAGTCGCGGCGCTGGCCGTGTATCTGGCGTCGGATGAGTCCGCATTCACGACCGGCCAATGTCACATCATCGACGGCGGCTGGACCAACTGAGCACAGGTCATGAAACTAGTTCGTTATGGTGATCCCGGCGAGGAACGTCCCGGCATTCTGGATCGCGAGGGCGCAATCCGTGATCTCAGCGGCGTCATCGGCGACATCGACGGCTCGACGCTGTCGCCGCAGCGGCTCGGGGAGTTGAAGCATCTGAACGTCGACACGCTGCCTCTGGTGCCGGGCGCGGTCCGGCTGGGCCCCTGTGTCGCAAGGCCCGGCAAGTTTCTTTGCATCGGGCTCAACTATGCCGATCATGCCGCGGAGACGGGCGCCGCCATCCCGAACGAGCCCATCATTTTCATGAAGGCGACCAGCGCGCTGTCGGGACCGAACGACCCGGTGATCCAGCCGCGCGGCTCCACCAAGCTCGATTGGGAGGTGGAGCTCGCGTTCGTGATCGGCACCGAATGCCGGTATGTCGATGAGGCGGCGGGCGCGGCGGCGATCGCGGGCTACTTCATCTGCAACGACGTTTCCGAGCGCGCCTTTCAGCTGGAGCGGGGCGGTCAGTGGGACAAAGGCAAAGGCTGCGACAGCTTCGGTCCGATCGGCCCGTGGCTGGTGACCAGCGATGAAGTGGGCGACGTGGCCGATCTCTCCATGTGGCTGGAGGTCAACGGGCGCCGCTATCAGGACGGCTCGACGCGCACCATGATCTTCAAGCCGGCGTATCTGGTGTCGTATCTCAGCCAGTTCATGAGCCTGCAACCCGGCGACATCGTCACGACCGGCACGCCGCCGGGCGTCGGGCTCGGGCAAAAGCCGCCGGTGTATTTGAAGGTGGGCGATGAGATGCGCCTGGGCATCCAGCGCCTCGGCGAGCAACGCCAAAAGGTGATCGCTTACGACTGAGACCATGCGCACCTCATAGCAGGCATCGCTTCGGGGGGAATGGATGAACGAGAGAACAAGGACTGCTCTGGCACCGATGGTCCTCATCGTCACGCTGTTTTTTTTGTGGGGCGTGGCGAACAACCTGAACGACGTGCTGATGCCTCATCTGCGCAAAGCGTTTTTCCTCAGCGACTTCCAGTCGAGCCTGGTGCAGTCGGCGTTCTACCTGGGATATTTCTTTCTGGCGCTGCCGGCCGGCTGGGTGATTCAGAGATACGGCTATAAAGTCACGGTGCTGGTGGGCCTGGTCACCTTCGGTGTGGGCGCGGCGATGTTTTATCCCGCAGCCGAGCTGCTCCAGTACGGCTGGTTCCTCACGGCACTGTTCGTGATCGCGGCCGGGCTGTCGTTCCTGGAAACATCGGCCAATCCTCTGATCACGGTGCTGGGCGATCCGGCGAGCGCCGAGCAACGCTTGAATCTGGCACAGGCTTTCAATCCACTCGGCGCGATCACCGGCGTCTTGATCGGGCGCGAGTTCATTCTTTCGGGGATCGAGCCGACGAAAGCCGAGCTGGCCGCGATGAGCCAGGCGCAGTTGGCTGCGTTTCAAGCCGCGGAGGCGCAGTCGGTGCAGATCCCCTATCTGATCGTCGCGGTCGTCGTGCTCTCGTGGGCGGCTTTGGTGGCGATCACGACGTTTCCGTCGCAGGCGCGGGTCCCGAGGCCGGACGATCCCGATCGACTCTCGATGCGCCAGTCGATCTCGGCACTGGCGGGCCGTCGACATTTCATCTTCGGCGTCGTCGCGCAGTTCTTCTATGTCGGCGCGCAGGTGGGTGTGTGGAGCTTCATGATTCGTTATGCGCAGGCCGAAGTGCCGGGCATGGGTGAGAAAACGGCGGCGAGCTATCTGACCGCGTCGCTGGTGTGCTTCATGATCGGCCGGTTCGTCGGCACCGCGCTGATGAGCCGCTTCAGCCCGACCCGGCTCATGGCCGGCTTTGCGAGCATCAACATCTGTCTGACGCTCATCGCCGTGTTCGTCGGCGGTCAGTCGGGGCTGTACGCGCTGGCGGCTACCAGCCTGTTCATGTCCATCATGTTTCCAACGATCTTTGCCAATTCATTGCGGGATCTCGGTCCGCTCACCAAGACCGCGTCGTCCTTCCTGGTCATGGCGATCATCGGCGGCGCGGTGCTCACCGCCGCGATGGGCGTCGTGTCCGACGCGAGCGCGATCAACTACGCCATTCTGGTGCCCACTGTCTGCTTCGTGGTCATCGCCTGGTTTGCGTGGTCCGCCGGGCGATTGCCGGCGAGTGCGCTGCAGGCGGTTCCCGTCGCGGCTCATTGATTCTCCGCTGACGGGTCGGGCGGGCGCTGTTTATAATCCGAGCCCATGGCTGTCCGCGAAGACGAAGAACGCAAATACAGCGCGCCCGCCCTGGAGAAGGGCCTGGACGTGCTCGAGCTGCTGGCTGCCCGCGGCACGCCGCTCACCATGTCGCAGATCGCCAGCGAGCTCAATCGCTCGGTGAGCGAGCTGTTTAGAATGGTGGATGCGCTGGTTCACCGCGGTTACGTCGCTCAATCCGAATCCGGCGACGGCTTCGAGCTGACCAACAAGCTGTTCGCGCTCGGGGTGGCGCGTGCGCCGACCAAGAGCCTGCTCGAAGATGCGTTGCCCGAGATGAGAAAGCTCAGCCGCGTGATCGGGCAATCGTGTCATCTCGCCGTGGTAAGCGAGGAGCAGATGGTCGTGGTGGCGCGAATCGAAGCGCCTGGCAATCAAGGCTTCTCGGTGCGCGTCGGTTATCGTCGGCCGCTGGTCGATTCCACCTCCGGGCTGGTGTTATATGCTTTTCAGCCCGAAGAAGTCCGGGCGGAGTGGCGCGTACGGCTCGCCGCCAGCGTGTCACAAAAGATCTGGAAGGGCTTCGAGGAACGAGCGGCGCTTGCTCGTACCCAAAAGTATGTGAAGGCGGACAGCGATGTGACTCGTCACATCGTCGATCTGTCGGCGCCCGTCATGGCGGCGGACGGCGCGGTCGCCGCGCTGACCTGCCCATATATCGAAACGCCGATGGCGATCTCGGTGAAAGACACCATCGCGGCCATTCGTCACTCGGCGGGCGAGATCTCCAGGAAGATCAGCGCGAACTAAGTTGCGCTGAGCGTACCTTCGCGCAACCTGATCGTCTGGCTGCGACCAGCTTTCATCGAGACGGGCAGCGAAGAGTTGCCGCTTCGAAGCACCCAGCTGCCGTCGCGAAGCGCGCTCAGCCGGCATTCCTGCAACGATCCGGCGCGCCAGTTCAAATCCACTCGCAATCCGCCGCGGGCACGCAATCCGCTGACCGAGCCGCGAGGCCACGCTTTTGGCAGAGCAGGCAGCAGCCAGACTTCATCCTCGCCTTTCGGCGACTTCAGGCTTTGTAACAACATCTCGGTGATGCCGCTGGTGCCACCGAAATTGCCGTCGATCTGGAAGGGCGGATGCGCGTCGAACAGATTCGGATAGGTGCGCTCCGGCCCGAGCAACAGATTGAGCACCTGGTACGCATGTTCGCCATCGCGCAGCCGGGCCCAGAGATTCAGTCGCCAGCCGATGCCCCAGCCCGTCGCGTTGTCACCGCGGATCTCCAGTGATTTGCGCGCGGCTTGCGCGAGCTTCGGTGTGTAGTCGACGCTGATCTGACCGGACGGATGCAGCCCGTACAGATGCGACACGTGACGATGATGGATATCCGGCACGCGCGCATCCCAATCCTCGAGCCATTCCTGCAGCTGGCCTTGGGAACCAGTCTGGTCGGGCGGCAGGCGTTTGCGAGTGGCCTCGAGCGTCGCGATGAATTCCTTGTCACGATCGAGAACGCCGGCGGCCTTCGCGGTATTTGCAAACAGATCCCGAAGAATCTGGTTGTCCATCGTCGGGCCGGCGGCGATGGACAGCTCCGACCGATGATTGTTCTCCGGCGACATGGATGGATTGGTGACCAGCCACCGACCGTTGGGATGCGCCACCAGTGTGTCCAGGAAGAACTCGCAAGCCGCTTTCAGGATCGGATACACCGATTCGAGATAGCGAACATCGCGGCTGTAGTCATAGCGATCCCAAAGGTGCAAACACAGCCAGGCGCCGCCCATCGGCCACATGCCGTACTTGGCGCCATCGATCGGCCCGGTCGCTCGCCACAGATCGGTATTGTGATGAGTCACCCAGCCGCGCGCTCCATACATCGTCTTCGCCATTTTCGCGCCGGTGACCGACAGATCCTTGAGCATCGCGATCAATGGCTCGACGCACTCGCCGAGATCGGTGGGCTCGGCGGGCCAGTAGTTCATCTCGGTGTTGATGTTGACGGTGTACTTGCTGCCCCAGGGCGGATCCGACATGTCGTTCCAGATGCCTTGCAGATTCGCGGGCTGGGAGCCGGGGCGGGAGCTGGCGATCAGCAAGTAGCGACCGTATTGGTAATAGAGCGCGGCGAGCGCCGGATCGTCGCTCGTCATCGACGTTCGCACTCGTTCATCGGTGGGGAGCGCGGCGGCGGCTGTCTGTCCAAGGTCGATCTGCACGCGACGGAACAGGCGCCGATGATCGGTTTGATGTCGGCTGAGCAGTTCGTCGAACGCACGACCGGCGGCGCGATCGAGCGCTGCCTGGTTGAGCGCGGAGGGATCGCCGTCGACATGCTGGTAGTCGCGATAGCTCGTGGCCATGGCGATGAGCAGAACGACGCTGTCGGCGCCGCGAATGCCGATGCTCGAGTCGTTCGATTGTTTCCTGCCACCGGTAACAATCAAACGCGCACGCGCTTCGTAGCGGAGCGCGCTCGCGACGCCCAACTGCGCGGAGTTGCGACCCTGCATGATCAGATCGCCATCGGGCAGCGCGCGTATCACAAGGCCAGCAGGAGAGGGCACGCTGTCGTCGAAGCGCACCGGCCCCGGCCCCTCGGCTCGCAGCTCACGCTGTTTCAACTTGTCGCCCGGCGGATCGGCAGGACGCGATGGCACCGGCCAACGAAAAGTAACATCGAGGTCGACGCTGCGAGGTTGATCCGCGCTCAAACGCAATACGAGCACGTTATCCGGTGCGCTCGCGAAGATCTCACGTACGTGGGTGACGCCGTTGCTCGTGAATCGAGTGGTCGCGATGGCGCCGTCGAGATCGAGCTCGCGGCGATAGTCGGATGCTCCGGCGATGTTTGGAAAGGACAGCCGCAGATCCCCGACGCTTTGATACGACATCTGACGAACAGGCTTCGCCATGACCTTGGCATTTACCAGCTCGGTGGCCTTGGCGTATTCGCCGGCGAAAACGAGCTTGCGTACCTCCGGCAACGCCTCGCGAGCGTCGGGATTCGCGGGATCGTAGGGGCCGCCACCCCACAGCGTGTCTTCGTTCAGCTGCAATCGTTCCTGACCGGTGCCACCGAAGACCATCGCGCCGATGCGGCCGTTGCCGATGGGTAATGCTTCGACCCATTCCTGCGCGGTGCGCGTGTACCACAGAACGTTGTTCGCGCCCGGCGGCGTGCCTGCCGAGTGGCCGAAGCGGGAGTGCAGCAGGGTCGTGGCGGCGGCCGCTTGTAATACCGTGCGTCGGCTGAGTTTCATGCGCGAACGTCCCTATCGAAACGAGCGCGGCTAGCAGACCACAGCTCGTTCAGATCCGCAAATAGTTTTATGAATGAAATCAGCTGAGCGCTCGGCGAAGCGCGGCGTAGACCTTGTCGCCTTCCATCTGCGTGACGTTGAATCTCATGAAGCTGGTGGCCGGCGAACTGACACTGAACGCGTTGCCTGGAGCGAGCACGACGCCGTCCGCCAGCGCGCGACGCGCAACTTCGGCGGCGTCCGCGCCGTGCGGGAGCTGGCACCAAAGAAGCATTCCGCCGCCCGGTTCGATCGAGGGCACGATGCCGAGTCTGGCGAGCTTCGCCTTCACGATCTGTCGTTGCTGCGCCAGGCGGCTGCGAATGCGCTCGACATGACGTCGATAGGAGCCGTCGACCAGCATCGATTCGACCACTTCGGCATTGAAGGGGCTGGCGGCCATGCCCGTCACCATGCGCAGATCGGCGAGGCCGCGTATCCAGTCGGAGCGGCAGGCAATGTAGCCACAACGCACGGAGGCGGACAGCGTCTTCGAGAAGCTGCTCACGCGCACTACTCGATCCAAGCCGTCGAAGGCGGCGAGGCGAGGCGAGGGTTGTTCCTCGAAGTCACCGAAGATGTCGTCTTCGACGATGACGAGGCCGTGCGGCTCGGCGAGTTTCAACAAGCGATGCGCCACCGGCGCGGTCAGGCTCGCACCGGTCGGATTTTGCAGTCCCGAGTTGGTGAGATAGATGCGCGGCCGATGCGCTTCGAGCATGGCGGCGAACACGGACAGATCGGGACCGGTGACCGTGAACGGCACGCCGACGACGTTGGCGCGATGGGCCCGAAGCAGCGCCTTGAAATTGAAATAACAAGGATCGTCGACGAGCACGGTGTCGCCGGGCTCAAGCAGGAACCGGCACACCAGATCGATCGCTTGCGTGCACGAGTCGGTGATCATCACCTGCTCGGGCACGGCTTCGACGCCCTGATCCAACAGCCGCCGCGTGATGAGTCCACGCAGCGTGTCTGCGCCTTGGGCCGGACCGTATTCGAACAGCGTCGGGCCTGAGCCGTCGCGGGCCGCCGAGCGCAGCGCCTTGCGCATCATTTCGTGCGGCATCCAGCTTTCAGGCAACCAGCCGCAACCCGGTCGCAGACTTGCTTCTCCCGGCCGCAGCGACTGGCGCATGACCCACAGTGGATCGACCGTCGGATCGGTGTCCGGGCTCAGTTCGGCGAGGTTGAGCGGCGCGAGCGGGGCAGCCACATAGAAGCCCGATCCGAGGCGGGGTTGCACGATGCCTTCGGCGACCAGCCGGCCGTAAGCCTCGACCACCGTGGACTTCGAAACGCCCATGGATTCAGCCATGCCGCGCACCGAGGGAATGCGGGCACCGGGCGTGTATTGCCGTCGATCGATGCGCGTCCGGATCAGGCGCATGACTTGAGCGACGAGCGTGGGCGCGAACTGTTCGGGAGCTTCGACCATGACAGTTCACTTATATCGTACTGGACTGTCCTTGGCCATTGTCCGCCGAGTTGGCCAACATCCCGCCATGAAAAATCGTGACCAGGGCTTGATGTTGGGCTTGATCGGGGTGGTGATCTTCAGCGGCTCGCTGCCGGCGACGCGTGCCGCTGTCACGGGATTTGAGCCGGTGTTCCTGACTGCGGCGAGAGCATTGCTTGCGACGCTCGGTGCCGTCGCCGCGCTCGCATTGTTCGCGGATAACCGGCCGTTACGCTCTGAAGTACCGTCGCTGCTGGTCGTGGCGGCTTCGGTCGTCGTGGGCTATCCGCTGCTGAGTTCCATCGCGATGACTGAGATCAGCTCGGCGCGCGGATTGCTGTTTACCGGATTGCTTCCGCTCTCCACGGCGACGTGGGCAATGGTCCGCGGCGGTGAGCGTCCGCATCCTGCGTTCTGGTTGTTCGCCATCGCAGGCTCGGGGTTGCTCGCAACCTATGCGTGGCTGAATGGTGGCTCCGAAGGCGTGTTCACCGCGGACAGTTTGATGGTTGTGGCAATCGTCGTTTGCGGTCTCGGGTATGCGGAAGGCGCGGTGCTTTCGCGTCGTCTCGGCGGCTGGCAAGTGATCTGCTGGGCCCTCGTCATCTCCGCGCCTGCCATGCTTGCCGTCGCTGCGTTCACCTGGCCCGCGGGATGGCCGAGCTTACATTCGAGCGCGTGGCTCGGGCTGGCTTATGTCGCGGTGTTCTCGATGCTGATCGGCTTTTTCTTCTGGTATCGCGCGCTGGCCGTGGGCGGATCTTCCCGCGTCGGGCAGCTCCAATTGTTACAGCCGCTGCTCGGGATCGGATTGTCCGCCGCGCTTTTGCAGGAGCGGGTGGCGTGGCCGTTGATCGCTACGGCGGTCGGCGTGCTGGGCTGCGTGGCCGGTGCGCGTCGGGCCGCGTGAATGTTTGCTCAGCTCGGAGACTGCGTGATAGATGCGACTTGCGCGGGCGCTGCCGATTCTCGCGCCGGAATCCAACGCGCGAGCGCCGCGCGTAAGGTTGCGCGGCTGAACGGCTTGCCGAGATAGTCATCCATGCCCGCGACCAGGCAGGCTTCACGCGCGGTGCTGGTGGTGTCTGCCGTGAGCGCGATGACCGGAGTACGCGGCCCGTCACCTTCGCGTCGACGTAACTCCGCCGTGGCGGCGTAGCCGTCCATGACGGGCATGCGGCAATCCATCAGCACCACGTCGTAGCGCTTGCGTGCGAGCATCTCGAGCGCTTGGCTGCCGTCGTGCGCAGAATCGACTTCCAGCCCTAGCGCGTTGAGCATGCCTTCGGCGACATCTCTATTGAGAGATTGATCCTCGACCACGAGCACGCGCGCACCATTTGCCAGCGACAGAGGCGGCACGGGCCGTGGCGCGGTGGATAACGTGTCAGCGCTCGTATCGCCACTGAGCGTTCGATGCAGCTGTGACAGGCGCACGGGCTTCGTCATCTCGGCGTCGAAGCACTGCGAGTCGGCACCCTCGGCTTGCGCGAGATTGACGAAGCTGGCGAGGCGGATCATGCGAGGTCGAACCGTGCGCTCCGCGACCACCGATTGCAGCTCACCGGCGGCCGGGCCATCCAATAGAGAATGATCGATGATCACCGCGTTGTAAGGAGTGGCGCGCAGTTCGCGTAACACATCGGGCAGGCTGCCCACATCGACAGGTTGCGCGCCCCATTGATCGAGCGCATGTACGATCACGCGGCGAACCGCAGCATTGTCGTCGGCGACCAGGATGCGCAGACCGAGCAGGTCGCTGGGTTGCGGGCGCGGCTGAGCTGTCGAATCCGCGAGTTGCAGCGAGAGTTCGACGCTGAATTTCGAGCCCACGCCGGGCGAGCTCACCAGCGACAACTGTCCACCCATCAAGTCAACGAGCTGTCGCGCAATGGCGAGGCCCAGGCCCGTGCCGCCGTAACGACGCGTGGTCGATGCATCCTCTTGCACGAATTCTTCGAAGATGCGCGATTGATTCACAGGCTCGATGCCGATGCCGGTGTCCGCGACTTCGAGCGTCACGCGCAGTCGATCGCCTTCGATCTCGGGCGAGGTCACGCGCAGGATCACTTCACCTTGCTCGGTGAACTTCACGGCATTGCCACCGAGATTGACCAGCACTTGCCGAAGGCGGACAACGTCCGCGCGCACGCGAGGCACGGGGCTCGCAGGGGATTCGCAAAGCAATTCGATGTTCTTCCCGGACGCGCGCGCGGCGAGCATTTCCGCCGTTTGCTCGACCAGTTCGACGAGATCGCACTCCACCGGCGCGAGTTGCAGCCGTCCGGCTTCGAGCTTCGAGAAGTCGAGCACATCGTCCACGATCGCGAGCAGAGAATCCGCGGAACGGTGAATGCCTTCCGCGAAGCGCCGCTGTACGGCGTTCAGGTGCGTATCGAGCAACAGCTCGCTCATGCCGAGCACGCCGTTCATCGGGGTACGCAGTTCGTGATTCATGCGGGCGACGAAGTCGCTCTTCGCGCGGCTGGCCTCCTGCAGCTGATGATTGCGTTCTTCCAGTTCGTGCGTGCGGACGCGGACCATCTGCTCCAGCTCGCGGTTGTGCTCGATCACACGCTGGCGCTTGATCCGTTGCAGGCGCCAGAGGAAGGTGATGATCAGGAGCGCGCTCGCTACATAGATCATCCGCGCCGTGAGCGTATTCCACGGGGCCGCCGCGACATGCACCGGGATGGTCAGATCGTCTCGATTCCAAACACCGTCGGCATTGCTGGCGCGGACTCGAAACACATAGTCGCCCGCGTCCAGGTTGGTATAAGTCGCGCGACGCATCGGGCCGGCTTGCACCCAGTTCGGATCGAAGCCCTCGAGCCGGTACAGGTAGCGATTGTTCTCGGGAGACACGAAATCGAGCGCCGCGAATTCGAATGTCACCAGCTTGTCGTCGTGCTCCAACTTAAGTGGCCGATCCGAGGCCGGCAGTTGTGCAAACGGCAGCTGCTGATTGAGGATCGCAACTGACGTCAGCGCGAGCTGCGGCGGCGGCGCGCTCGGCGATGAGACATCGGGCTGAAAGGAGTTGAAGCCGCCGTTGCCGCCGAAATACAGAGTGCCGTCGCGGCCGCGGTAATGCGCGTTGAAGTTGAACTCATCGGCCTGCAAGCCATGCGGCTCGCGAAGCAATCGGCTCGCGCCGGTGCTCGGATCGAGGCGCACGAGGCCGTTGTTCGTGCTGAGCCATAGGCCGCCTTGATGGTCCGACTCGATGCCGTACACCACCTGGCTCGGCATGTTTCCGAGCCGCCGGTCGCTCTGAAAATGAATCGCCTCGGGTTGCTCGGAACTACCGATCACGCGATCCAGCCCGCCCCCCGCCGTGCCGACCCACACGGTGCCGGTCGGATCCGCGTGCAGCGCATAGATCGTGTCGTCGCTCAGGCTGGTCTGGTCGCGGTCGTTGCGACGATAGGAGTGAAAGCGGCCCGTGTCACGCTCCAGCAGGTTCAGGCCGCCGCCGATGGTGCCGATCCAGAGATTGCCTTCCCGGTCTTCGACGATGGCGCTGGCGCGCGGGCTGCTAAGCGCGTTGTCGTCGATGCTGTGAGGATAGCGCGTGAGTTTCCCCGTCGCGCGATCGATGCGCGCGATGCCCCCACCGTAGGTTCCGATCCATACATCGCCGCCGCGGTCTTCGTACAAGCACATGACGCCGTCCGCGGGTAGCGTGGTGGGATCGTTGGCATCGTTCCGATACGAGCGAAGCGATCGTCGCTGCGGATCCAGCCGCGCCAGCCCGCCGCTCATCGTGCCGATCCACAGCGCACCTTCGCGGTCGTAAAGTAACGCCATCACGCTGTTGTCCGCGAGTCGTATCGGGCCTTCGGACCGACTTGTGATGTGGCGTTCACGGCGCTCGCGGGTGTTGATCTCGACCAGTCCGTCCCGTGTGCCGATCCAGACCGTGTCCTTGCCGTCATCGGCGAAACTGTTCACGGCGGTGTTGGCGAACAGGTGACTGCGGTAATGGCCGAGTGCCCAGCTCTGTGGGCTCCAGTGACTGGCGCCTCCCGCGCGAGTACCGACCCAGAGCACGCCGCTGCGATCCTGATACAGCGACATCACATCGTCATCGCGCAGGCTGTGCGGGTTATCCGTCTCGCGGCCGTAGCGCACGAAGGTATCGGATCTGCGATTGAACAGGCTGAGGCCGTCGGAGGTCGCGATCCAAAGCCGACGCGCATCGTCTTCCATGATCGCGCGCACGCGATCGTTGCTCAGCGAGCGCGGATCGGTCGCATCGTGACGGAACGAGCTGACTCTTTTGGTCCGCGGATCGAGCCGGTACAAACCGTTATCGAATGTTCCGATCCACAACGCACCCGCGTGGTCTTCGAGAATGGCGCGCACTCTCGCGCCGTCGAGCGCGCCAGCGTCGGCCACGTCGTTGTCGAAGTCATCGCTGGCGGGCTCGTATCGGCTCAGGCCTTTATCGGTGCCCACCCAAAGCCGGCCCGCGCGATCGGTATGGAGTGCGAATACCGCATCGGCCGAGAGTGAGCGCGGATTGCCTTCGATGTGATGGAAATGGCGCGCGCGACCGGTCTGCGGATCGAGTACGTCGAGGCCGTGGCGCTCGGTCGCGGCCCACACTTGACCCTCGGCGTCGATCAACAGCGTGCGGATTGCATCGCTCGTCAGAGAATAGGGATTGGCGGGATCGTGTCGGAACTGTTGGAAACGATCGTTGCGTCGGTCCCAGCGCGCGACCCCGCCGCCGATCGTCGCGAGCCACAGATCGCCGTGCGCATCTTCCGCAATCTTCCAGATATAGTCGCTGGCGAGGCCGTGCTCACTGCCACGCTCCCGGCGATATTCGCGAATCGAGTAGCCATCGTAACGGTCGAGGCCGCTCTCGGTCGCCAGCCAAAGAAATTCGTGGGAGTCCTGCAGAATACTCATCACCGTGCTTTGCGAGAGGCCGTCGCGCATGGTGAGGTGCTCGAAGTACATGGGGCGCACTTCGGGCACAGGCGTCGCCGCCTGCGCGGTCAACGTCGCGCAGGCGAGTAGGGCAGACACCCAGGCGTAACGCACGGTGATTCTGCTAGTTATTCCTGAGGCGCGGGCTCGATGCCGGAGCTGGCCGGCGCGGCGCTGTTGCTCCAGGTGTAGCCGTTACTCCACGTGTAGCCGTTGCTCCAGGTGTAACCGTTGCTCCAGGTGAAGCCATTGCTCCAGGTGTAACCGCCGCTCCAGGTCACGCTGTCGTCGGTCGGCGGGCTGCCATCCCAGAGCAGACCGTCGAGCGTCGTGGCGAGGCCGACTAGGAGCTGGCCGAGCAACGGCAGACTGCCGAGCGGGCTCAGCAAACTTGTCAGCACGCCCATCGGTTCCTCGACCTCCATAATGTAGAAATTGCCGTCCGCATCCTGATTCGCGCGCCCGCCGTAGTGCTGTAGACCGGCGAGATCGGCCGCGACATTCAAGCCTTGATTCGCGCAGTTCGACGCCGTGCTGTAGAGCGCGTCCTGCGCGTTCACCAGGCCCGCGCCTTGTTGGAACACGGAGTAGGCGAGCTGTCCGTTGGAACGGACCGCGGGGCGCGCGCCATCCATGAGCCGGCATTTCACGTTGTTCGGTGACAGCAGCGGATTCGCTTCGAGCATGAGAGCGACCACGCCGCTGGTGACCGCCGCGGCTTGCGACGTGCCCGACATGGTCATATCGGGATAGCGAAGATCCAGCCACTGCGGGAATCGTTGCGCGAGCACGCCGTCGTTCGGTGCGTAGGCGCGAATGTGACCGCCCATGGCCACGACTTCCGGCTTCACGAAGCCCTCGTAGGTCGGGCCCGCGGAAGAGAATGTCGCGAGCTTGTACTTGGCCGGCTCGTACGGGTGATAGTCGTCGGTAACTGCGCCGACGGAAATGACATATGGGTTGTTCGCAGGCACGCCGATGGTCATCGGCGCAGGCCCCGCGTTACCCGCGGCCACGACCACGACGATGCCCGATCCCCACGCGGCCATCACGGCCTGGTTGAGCGGATCGTCCCAGTAGTGGGATCGCACCGGCGCGCTCAGCGACAGGTTGATGACCCGGATGCCGTACGCGAGCCGCTGATTCATGGCCCACTGAATGCCGGCGATGACGTCGAAATATCGGCCCATGCCATTGCTGTCGAGAACGCGCACCGAGACCAGATTCACGCCGGGCGCGACGCCTTGATAGCGGCCCGTCGAAGCGATGCCGCTGCTCGCGATGATCGATGAGATGTGCGTGCCGTGGCCGTTGAGATCGTCGATGTCGCGGCTGTATTTATTGAGTGACAGCAGCGGATATGCACTCGGGTTCTCACGCGCGAGGATGACATCGTATTGTGCGAGCACGCGCGGGTTGCGCCCCGACGATGACTGTTGCAGCGGGCCTTTCTCTTGCCACACGCCGGTGTCGAGCACGGCGACGGTGACACCGCGCCCTGTGATTCCTCCCGTGTGCAGCGGGCTCGCACCGACCTGCGTCGGATAATAAGTTTCGGGAAGAGCCGCCGTAGAGCTCGATGTCACGGCTGCGTCGTCATAGACACGCAAGCCTGCGACTGGCTCGCTCCAGAGCGCCGCAAGCTCGCGGTCATCCAACTCGGCGCCGACCGCGTGGATGATTGTGAGGTCGCCGGTGATGACGCCGCCCGCGCGGCTCACAGCGCTGCGCGCGAGCTCCGCGCTCGATGCTTGAACGATATAACGTTGGCGAACGCCGACGTTCGCTTTCTGTTCCTTCGGAGCGGCGGCGACGCGCACGACGGGCTCGGGCTGCGGAGCGGGCTCGGACGTCCGAGGCGCCGCAGGAGGCGGCGTTTCCGATGGTTCCTCACGCGGCAATACAAACAATGTGAGTGCAACCCCAAGCGCGCCTGCTGCCAGGAGCCAGCGCTTGCGCCGAGTGATCTTCCCCATCGCGTCCTCCATTTCTGATGTCGATCGTGTTTCACGCGCGGGCGTGTTTCTACCGGACACGCTCTACTACAACAAGCGAGACTTATAACAATCCGCCGTTTAGATCTCAGTGGCTACGTGCGTGGGGCAACCGCGGCCGCGAGCTCTCTTGCAACTTGTTCCAGATATTGTTCTAGTGCGACGCGGCACTCCGACGCGAGCACGACAAAGTCGCGACGCGCGTCCATGGGATCGGGATTGCGCAGGATGTGTCCGGCTTTGACCAGCTCTCGGATGCGACGTAACGCCGTGGTCGGTGAGATGTGTGGCACGGAGATGCTGAGTGCCGAGACGGAAATGCGCTGTGCGGTTTTGTCGGCGCGGAGCAGTTCGAGCAGCAGATCCCACGCGACATCGTCCAATTCGCCGAGGTGTTCCAGCGCGTGGCGCGGACGACGCAAATGATCGAGACCGATCGTTGTGAGATTGTCGCGGCTCGCTTCCACTGCCCGAGCGCTCGGTTCCGGATGTTTCCACGCGCCCAGGGCCGCGGCCAGGGCTTCGGCTTGTTGTGCCAGCATCGCGGCCTGATCGGTCAACTGCAGGGCGACTCGGTTGTGGTCCATGCGTTCCACCGCGCTCCGTACCGCGTTCAACAATTCCTGCGGGCGAACCGGTTTGACGAGAAAATCCACAGCGCCCAGGCGTAGCGCCTGGACCGCGAAGTCCACTTCGGGATAGGCGGTGAGGAAGATGAAGCGGGGCACGGAGGCGGCGCCGGCGAGCGAGCCGAGGCTTCTGAGCAAACTGATGCCGTCCATTCCCGGCATGTGGATATCACTGATGGCCACCAGCACATCGGGTGTCGAGCGCAGGACCGCGATCGCTTCCTCACCGCTCAGCGCCGTGCGACAGTCATAGCCCTCGGTCTGCAGTACCGAACGGACCCACAGCACCATGGAGGAATCGTTGTCTATGATCAGCACGCGGCTCCTGGCCGCGTCTTCGTTGTTAGTACGCATGACAGACGACTGCGATTTCATCCGTGGTCTCTTGACGTACCGGCCCACGGCTGGGGCCGCGTGCAATGTACCCTATCCTGACCCGCGACTGTCACCACTAACATATGTCACATTCCGCAGACGCCCGGCCAGGGAGCGCTTTGTCGACCGATGTGCTCGACGCCAGTGTGTTTCAGGATCTGCTCGAAAGTCTCGCCGCGCCAGCCGCGGTTGCCGCGATCTATCGTAAATTCATTGGTAATGCCGCTACTTTCATTGCTGAGCTGGCCAGCCAGGACGCCGCCGCGCGAGTCGAAACGATGCATACGTTGAAAGGTAGCGCGGCCATGCTCGGGGCGAACCGGATCTCGGCGTTAGCAGCTGAACGCCAGAAAGAATTACATAGTTCCCTCGTTCAGGTAGACGAGGTCGCGCGCGAGCTCGAAGCCGAGCTGATGAAGTTTCGCGCGGCAGCGGCGGAACGTTTACGCGCCGTTGGCAGCGCTCTCGACTCCTGAGTCTGCGTCAATTTGACGCAGACTGCGGCTGATGCCGCGGCGTCAAAAATCTGTCGGTTCGATGCGCGTGGCCACGGCTTCCACAAGCGTGTCGTGAAAGGTGCCCTTGATGACGTAGTAGGTCGCGCCCGCGTCGAAGCCGCTCCAACGCTGCTGCATGTTGTCCTTGTCGCAGGCGACCAGCACCGGCAGCCGCTTGAAGCGCGGATCCCTTCTGATCCGGCGGCACAATTGGATGCCATCGAGCAGCGGCATATCGATGTCCGTCAGCACGAGATCGATGTTTCCGCTCAGCACCGCATACCAGGCTTCGAGGCCATCGGCCGCGGTCACCACGTCGTAGCCGCGGAATCGCAGCAGCTTTCGCTCGAGCTCGCGAATCTCCATGCAGTCATCGGCAACCAGCACCACCGGTTTGTGCTTACCCACTCGACTGCCGGTTCGTTCCGCGACCGTGGTCGACGGCGGCATCGGCGCAATCGGCGTGGTCCGCGGCAGCTTGGCCATTGAATCGAGCAGGTCGACGGCTTGTAACATCATTTCTACGAGCTGCTGTTGAAGCTCGATATCGCCGCGACGAACCGCGGCCAGGCATTCTTCCATCGAGCGCGCCAGCTCGGCACCCGCTTCGAGCCCGACCATGTGCGCGGTCGCTTCGAAGGAGCGCGCCGCCGAGGAGCACGCGTTTAATTGATCGGGGCAGAGCGGGTCGCGCGACAGCGCTATCACGCAGTCAGTGAGCAGTTGGGCTTGGGCCTGCGCCTGTACACGAAGCAATTCGAGCATCACCATGGCTCTGTTGGTTCCGCAGTTGCCAGCGGGATGAGCTGGATTCTGCGCGCGCCATGGTGAGCGGCAGCGAATTGTCTGCGTCAGATTGGCGGCGATCGTCGCTGCGTGACGCCCGCAGCGACTTCAACTGTGTCTAAGCGGCTCTACGCTTCGGGCGGCGCACGGCGCGCACTTTGCCGCTTCGAGCGCCTCCACAGAAGAATTGATCCTTGCCGTTCGACTCGAGGCCCGAGACGACAACGCCCGCCGGCATCTCGAGGCATTCCAGGACTTCGCCGGTGCGCGCATCGAGGTGACGCAATTCGCACTCGTCGGCCTCCCACGTGGCGTGCCACAGCTCGCCTTCGACCCAGGTGACTCCGGTGACGAAACGATTCGATTCGATCGTGCGCAGGACCGCGCCATTCTCGGGATCGACCTGATAAATCTTCCGTTCCCGATAATGACCGACCCACAGCGTGCCCTCGGCCCACGCCAGCCCCGAATCGCCGCCATTGCCAGGCGCGGGGATAGTCGCGAGTACTCGACCGGTCTTAGGGTCGATTTTCTGAATTCGATTCTCGGCGATTTGAAACAGATGCTGGCCGTCGAATGCAGTGCCGGCATGCGCGGCCACTTCGATCGAGCGCACGGTCTCGCCGCTGGCCGGATCCACTGCATTCAACTTGTCGCCCGAGGCGAGCCAGATCTGCTTGCCGTCATAGGTGACGCCGTGCACGGCGTCGATGCCCGGAAAGGGACCATATTCACGAACGATGTTGGCTGGTGTGCGTTTCATGGAGCCATCCTAGTCGCCGGGGAGCGGAGCGGGGAGTAACAAGGTCGTCGCGAATCCGGGCACCGGCGGCGTCATCCAGCGACGTGCGCGGCCGCGACCGAATGACTGCACCTTGCCGGTCGCAGCGAGCGAATCGAGCGCGCGTTGAACCGTGCGTTGACTGGCGCCGAGCCCCAGAGCGAGCGCCGAGCTGGACCATGACTCACCGTCGGCGAGCAGCGCCAGCACCGACGCATGTTCTTCTTCAACGGGACGCGCCAATACGAGGACGTCACGCGAGCTCTTCGGGACTATCGAAAAGCCACGCTCGGTCGCGCTCACGTTCGCGACGGCTCGCAGCTGGGCACGCAGGCGTCCCATTTCGACTCGCAACCGGGCTCGATACGATTCGTCGGCGACTTTCGCCCGAAACGCCCGCGTGATGAGCGTGCCTCTGGAAACATCTTCCGGCCACGCTTCGGCCAAGGCTCGCGCCAGCGTGAACAGCACCGGACGGGTCGCAAGTGAGATTGCCGAACGCCCGTTGCGAACGACGTGTCGGCACGCGTCCACCACGAGCGCCTTGGAAGCGAGCACCGCTTCAACCTCATCGAGCAACAGCGGTCGCACTTCGCCGCGTGTGATCAAGCGAGCCGCGGGCGTGCTCAACATCTGTGTCGCGTTTTCGACCTCCGCAGTGAGGGCCGGGATACGCGCGTCGCGAGCGGCACGTCCGGCACGAGCGAGCGCCGTACGCGCCGTTTTGGCATCGATCCGCCTCATCGCGATGCCGGCGACGATCAACTCGTGCGCAGCCCGCAGAGCGGGAGGCATGGATGCGAAGTTCAGATGAGCGAGCAAGTCCTCGGCGGCATCCACGCGTCCGATCAAAAGCAAACGACGGATTTCAAGATAGCGAGCGAGCGCGGCATTGGCGGTGTCGCCGTGTTCTTCCAGCGTCACGCGCGCTGTATCAAGCGCCTTCTGTGGCCAGTGCAGGTCGCGCGAAGCCAGCGCGATTTCGGCTTCGGCGACGGCGCATCGAGCGCGGGCCATCATCTCTTTCGGACCAAACGCCCGCGATGCGCTTCGGACCAGCGCTCTGGCTTTCACAAAATCCCCGAGCTGCGCCATCGCGATGCCTCGAAGTGCCAGCGCGGGCGCGTCGTCACGCAGGGCAATGCGCCTCAACGCGCCGAGTGGGTCGCCTGCCGCGAGTGCATGCGCGGCGGCGGTGATCATCGAATCCATCTGAATCCCGTCACAGTTGTCACTCTCATGGGCCGCGCCCGGACGCTTACCCTGTTCGTCGGCAAAGCATACCAATGCAGCCCGCAAGCCGGCGGTCCTGTCGGTATCGGGCGTTCCGGTTCGTCCTTGGGATACCTTCGAAGGAGCAGCGCTTATGAAACTGTACGAATTCGCCCCCACCCGTTCGATTCGTGCCCGCTGGGCATTGCAGGAGCTGGATATCCCGTTCGAGTCCGTGCCCGTCCGACTGACGGAAGGCGACGGCCGGAGCGCGGAGTATCTCGCCATCAATCCCGCCGGCAAGGTGCCGGCGCTGGTCGATGGCGATTTCGTGCTGACCGAGTCGGTCGCCATCGTGGTTTACCTCGCGGAGAAATATCCGCAAAAGGGCCTGCTGCCGAGCGATCTGAAGCTGCGCTCGCAGCTCAATCGCTGGATGTTGTTCGTGGTCACCGAGCTCGAGCAACCGTTGTGGCGAATCGCCCGGAACTCGTTCCTCTATCCGGAAGCACAGCGCCAGCCGACGGACATCGAGCTTGCGAAGGGCGAGTTTCGAACCATGGCCGCGGTGCTGGAGAAGCACATGCGCAGTCGTGAATTCCTGGTCGGCGATCGAGTGAGCGTCGGCGATTTCGTGACGGCGTATACGCTCGATTGGGGCAACGAGGTCGGCTTGCTCGGGGAGTGCCCGACGCTACTCGCTTATATGGAGCGGATGTATCACCGCCCGAAGGCACCGATGCGAATCAAGGATGCATTGGCGAGCGTTCGCGCGGCCTGATCGGGCGAGCAAGACCGCGGGCCCCGCTTGGTACGGAGGGGCCCGGGCCGTTCGATCACTCGAACTTCCGTCAGAACGTCTTGCGGACTTGCAGCTGCACGAAGCGCAGCGCGTCGATGTGACGATCCTCGTGATAGAGGATCTCGCCGCTGGCGCGCGTGCCGTCATACACGGTGCGCCACCGGCTCTTCGGGCGTCCCGTGAAATTGTTGAACATCAGCCGCACCACGGTGTCGGCCTTGGGCGTCCAGTCCCAATACAGTCGAAGGAAATGGTCCCAGTGATCAGTGCGGACTTCGCCGATCCGGTAATAGGTTTCGCGCTTGCTATATGAGTTCTCGAGCGAGAGCGTCGAGCCGAGCGAGGGAAACTCCTTGGTGATCAGCACGTCGCCGCCGACCGGCGCGTGCTTGGTGATGCGTCGTGATTCGTGCGTCACCGGATCGTCCACCTTGGACCAGTTCCAGTCGCCATTGAAGCGGAGCAGGGTGCCGGACAGGCCCATGCGCTCCAGCGGCAGAGACAGGCCGAGCGCGATCTTTTCACGAGTGCCGTCGCCCAGATTGCCGGGCGCGTCGAACTGCCCGACCGGCACCAGATCGACCACGTCGCTGACCGTGGAATACATGTAGCTCAGCACGACGGCGCCGCTGCCCCAGAAGCGCTGTTCGATTCCGCCCTCGAACTCCCACGCATTCTCGGGACGCAGCTCGGCATTGCCGCCATTGATGGTGCCGGCATCGAGCGACGCTTGGGAGGCGAAGTCACGGAATTCGAGCTGGCTGACGGTGCGTTCGACACGGCCGCGCAGCTGCATGTCGTCGTTCAAATCGAACCGCACCGTGAGACGCGGCTTCGGATAGCTCAAGGTGCGCTTGGCTTCATGATCGCCGGACTGGCTGATCGTCGAGCGTTCGTAGCGAATGCCGACATCGCTCGCGAGCCGGGGCGTGACCTTCAAGCGCACATCGACATACGCTTCACCCCGACGCTCCTCGATCTTGACGTTGTCGGCCGGCAGTTCGACAGGTGTGCCGTTACGAGTGAGGCGCGCGTCGACATCGAGAAAGTTGTAGGCGCCTTCCAGACCGGTTTCGACCGTGACGGCGGGGGATGCGCGATACGTCGCCGAGCTGCGCAGGATGGATTCGCCGCGGAACGCTTCGTCCTCGGAGCGCTGTAGGTTGATCGCATCGATCGAATCGGCGGCGATCACCTTCCGTTCCAGGGTTTGGAGTAACAACGCGCGTCCCGTGAGCGCGTCGCTGAGGGTGTGTTCGTAGTCGACGCCGGCTTCGCCCTGGTCGAGACTGATATTCGTCACGATCCGCGAGTCGAATGTCTGCGGCACGCCCGTGCGCGGTCGGAGGATGTCGTGCTGCTTGTTTTCCTGGCTGGTGCCGCCGAGATTGATTCGCAGCAGGCCGGCGTCGCTTTGATACTCGGCCGAGCCGTTTGCCTGGAACTGTTGTTGGCGCCAGTCGGTCTCGAAGTCGCTGGCGAGAATGAGTTCGCGGTCGGCGTTGCGACGGATCAGCTCGCCGGTGCCCGAATCTCCGTACTTCTGCTCGTCGCGAAGATTCAGCGTGCCGTTCAGTGTGAGCCGATCGATGTTGCTCGCCGATTCCAGTCGCAAGCCCACGCCGGGCTCGTGATCGGTGGCGAACAGGCCGGTCACTTCACCGGCGTGCGTGCTCATGTTGCCGCTGAGGCGGACGACGTTCGCGACCACCGATTGACCTTGCATGTTGATGCCAGGCGCGCCGCCGCGAATCACCTCGATCGCGGCGACCCCGGATACGGGAATGCGTCGGAGCACATCTTCGAGCAGCACGGCCTTCGATGCCGGGCGCTGGCCGTCGATGAGCACGTTGCCCAACGCGCCCGCGAAGCCTCGCACCGTGGTGTCACCGGGCTCGAACGCGAAGCCGGGCAGTCGCTTCACCATGTCCAGCGCCGTCGTCGGCTGGAACTCAGTGAAGAACTTCGCCTCGTAGCGAATGACTCCGGAGCCCGTGTTGACGGGCGCGGCCGATACCGGCGCACCGCCGATGGGAGGCTCTTCGGGATCGGTGGTGGTCGGCTCAGCCGCGAATGCCGCCGCGAATGGGAGCAACGCGACCAGTCCATAACCGCCGCGGACGCGGCGGGTCGTAACGAGAGATTGACGATCCCGCATGCACGCTTTCTGCTTTGTGGTTGTCGCGGCTGCCAGACACCGCGTTAGTTAACAAGAAGTTTAGGTGGCGGCGTCGGAAAGGTTCATGTGATTCGCGCGCTAAAGGGCAGCTCGCTTGCAACGATCAAGCGGTATGAGGCGGGGCGGTGGAAGAATGTTCGCGCGCGGCGATCCAGGCGATTTTCAGCGTGCGCCGCCAACGCTGTCAGCGCCGGTCGCGGATTGCCAGCGCGCGCGTAATGCATCGAATAGCGCTCGGGTCGATTGCTGGAGCGCGGGCTCGGGGACTTTGGAGATCCACCAGCTGAGCGCCAGCACGATGCCAATGGTGCTGGCCAGAGCGAGCGGGTCGGGCATTCCCGATTCGATGAACGCGCCCAGCAATGCGCCGCCCGTGACGTTGTGGAGCAGGTAGAGCGGGTAGGTCATCAACCCCAACCGTCGTAGGAGTTGCAAAGTCCACGACGGCAGCTGCTGCGCGCGTGCGTTGTTGGCGACTGCGATCCAGAAGAACAGCATCGCGCTCAGCCAGATGGCGCACGGCGTGAGCGGCGAGAACGACATGCCGGTCTTCTCGAGCTTCAGCATGCTTTCGCCAGCGATCTGCAAACAGCCGCCGACGGCGAACAGTGCGAGCCACGCGAGTTGACCGCGCGAGGGCTTTTTGAAGAAGTGGGACCACAGCAGCACGCCGAACGCAAAGAACACGCCGTGCTGTATCAGTAACAGCTGCGCGAGCCGCGACCATTGCACCCGGCTGAACATTTCGAACAGCTCGCCATGCCTGTCCAGGGCGGCAAAGGTGTAGCCGATCCAGAACAAGGTGCTGATCAGACCGATGGCGCACATGAGGGGCTTGATCCAGCGTTGCCTGCTCGTGAGCAGCAGTACAAAGATCGACGCGTAGAAACAAACCTCGACGCCGAGCGTCCAGTAAACGCTGTCGATCCACTCGCCTTCGGGGAAGAAGACGACGCTGCGGATGTACATGGCAAACAAAGACAGCGGTCGCATTTCGACGTCGACCAGCAACCAGGCCAGCAGTGCGACCGTCGCGCAGATCCACACGGCGGGCACGAGTCGCGCGAATCGACTCACGAAGAATTTATACGCGCAGCTGCGCTCGGCGGACACGACGATGACGAAGCCCGAGATCACGAAGAAGATCTGCACGCCAGCCCAGCCGAACGGCGCGAGCGTGGTCCAGTCGTGAAATTCCGCCACGCCTTGCGAGGCGATCGCGACCTGTCCGGCGGGGAACGCCCACGACCAGAATGCCAGGTGGAACACCATGACGATGCAAGCGGCAAAAAAACGCAGCAGGTCCAGTCCCGGGACGTATTGAGCTTGGTGAGCTTTCATCAGGTGAAAGCGAATTTAACAGCTGGCAGCGGCATGCGCAGTTGTCGCGGTCCGCGAACACTCGGTTGTGCTGCCACAATTGATCATGATCTGCGCGCGGGGTCTGGCTATGCTCGCGGGCAAAGGAGGATCATCATGTCACCCGTTCGGATGTTCGGTCTCATCGCTGCGTTGGCGGTGAGCCAGGTAAAAGCTGCGGCGATCGAGTGTGCTCAGTGCGAAGCTTGGAACAAGGAGCAAGTGCCGTTTCAAATATACGGCAACACTTATTACGTCGGCCCGCGCGGCTTGAGCTCGGTGTTGATCACCTCATCGCAGGGGCACGTGTTGATCGACGGCGCGCTGCCCCAGTCGGCGCCGTTGATCGCGAAGCATGTCGAGCAGCTGGGATTCAAGATGACCGATGTGAAAGTCATCCTCAACTCGCACACGCATTACGATCACGCGGGCGGTATCGCCGAATTGCAGAAGCTGAGTGGCGCGAGAGTGATTGCGAGCGACAAGGCCGCACCGGTGCTGCGGAGTGGGCGCGTGGGACCCGACGATCCGCAGGTCGGGCATCTACTGCCGTTTCCGGGGGTGGCCAATGTCGTATCGCTGGGACGCAGTCAGTCGGTCGAGGTCGGGCCGCTGAAGTTGAATGTGATCCACTCGCCGGGCCACGCGCCGGGCGGCACGTCCTGGCGATGGCAGTCATGCGAAGCAGGCCGCTGTATGAACATGGTCTACAGCGACAGCTTGAACGCGGTCTCGGATGAGAAGTTCAGATATAGCGGCGATCCGCGTTATCCGAGCGCGGCGGAAGATTTGAGCGCGAGCATCGAGGCAGTCGCCGCTGCACCTTGCGATGTGTTGATCACGGCGCATGCGGAGCTGTCGGGCATGTGGAACGTGATCGACGAGAACGGCAAGGGCGAGCGGGCGAAGCTCGTCAATGCGTCGGCGTGTAAGCGTTACGCCGAAGGCACGAAACAGCGACTCGACAAGCGTCTCGCCAGCGAGCGGGGCGAAAACAAGTAGCGCAGTTCGAGAGCGCTGATCGACGTGCCGACGGGCAAGGACGACCCGCAGTGCTATCGAGTGCTGTCACGGCGCGGTGGCGCACGACGCTTCTTCGTCTCGGGCGGCTCGGTATCGAGCCGACCCGCACCCGCCAGTTTCACGAAATGACGGAAGCGCGGACATTCCATGTGATGTCGAGCTTTGCAGGCCGCGGCATGACGCAGCCCGTCGCGCATCGCGGTCAGCCGATGAATGACCTGGTCCAGTTCATCGGCTTTTGCGGTCAGCCGTGCCCGGTCGATTTGAATTCCGCCCGTCGGCGAGAAGGTCTTCGCGATCTCCTGCAGCGAAAAGCCGGCCCAGCGGCCGAGCGCGATCACGGCCAGCTGCTCCAGTACTTTGGCTTCGAACAGCCGCCGGAGCCCGCGCCGTCCCACCGACGCAATCAGCCCTTCCTGCTCGTAGTAGCGCAGGGTCGAGGCCGGCACGCCGGAGCGTTGTGCCACTTGCGCGATGTCCAGAAGCTTCACACTTGACCTCAAGTCGGCTTGAGCTTGTAGAGTGCATCCATCGTAACGGTCCGTAACCAGGGAGTCAGCATGGGCGAAGTGCGCGGGGCCAATCAGGATCAACTGGCGTTGTGGAATGATGCGTCGGGGCGCATCTGGGTGGAGATGCAAGAGGTGCTCGATCGCATTCTGGCGCCGTTCGAGGCGCCACTGATCGAGGCGGGCTTTCCGGGGCCGGGCGGTCGGGTGCTCGATGTGGGCTGCGGCGCAGGCGCGACGACGCTGGCCATGGCGAGGCGATTGGGTGCGAGCGGTCGCTGTATCGGTGCCGACATTTCCGAGCCGTTGCTTGCGGCCGCCGAGCGTCGTGCGGCCGCCGAACGAATCAGCCAGGCGACGTTTGTACATGCGGACGCACAGACGCACGCGTTCGAGCCGGGTAGCTTCGATGCGATGATCTCGCGCTTCGGGGTCATGTTCTTCGACGATCCGAACGCAGCATTCGACAACCTGCGTCGCGCGGTACGCATCGGTGGAAAACTCGCCTTCGTCGCGTGGCGAAGCCCCGCGGACAACCCATTCATGACGACCGCCAAACGCGCGGCGGAGCCGCTGCTACCCAATCTGCCGGCGCCCGATCCAAACGCGCCCGGACAGTTCGCGTTTGCGGATGGCGATCGCGTCCGACGCATTCTCGAAGCGGGTGGCTGGAGCGATATCGATCTGGCGCGGCTGGACGTGGAGGGGGCGGTCTCCGAGGCGGAGCTCCTCGCCTATGTCACAAAGCTCGGGCCGGTCGGCATCGCACTGAGAGAGATGAACGACGCAACGTTGCGAGCCCGCGTGACCGAGGTCGTTCAGGCCGCTTTCCGACCTTATATCAAGAATGGCACCGCCCGGTTCCCGATGGCGACGTGGCTCGTGACCGCGACCAGGAAACAATAGACCGAATCCATATCGACCGGCACCGGGAGGGGAAGTTCAGGTGGCTTGTACCGGCTTTATCCATCGGCGCGACGCGTTACTTTCCCGCTCATAGAACGAAACAGCCGCAGCTTCAGTCGATAGCTCTCACAGAAAGGAGTTACGTCATGGCGATGAGCATCTCCGCGGGTGGTAGCAACGAGCCGATGGTCGACATGAACACGACGCCGTTGATCGACGTCATGCTCGTGCTATTGATCATGTTCATCATCACCTTGCCGGTGATGACCAATAGCATCAACTTGGATATGCCTCACCTGATCGATGGCGGAACACCCGCCACCGAGAAGATCGACCTCACGATCGACTACGACGGCACCATTCTTTGGAACGGCGTCGTGATCGAGAGCATCGCTCAGCTGGAGCAATTGTTCCGCGCCGAGGCCGCCAAGCCCAATCAACCTGAACTGCATGTCCGGCCGGACAAGCGCGCGAAGTACGATCATGTCGCGCAGGTGCTGGGTAGCGCTCAGCGTAACGGTATTCAGCGCATCGGCTTCGCGGGTCAGGAACAATTCATCGATTGAATGATCCCCGTCACTCGGCCGCGTTGATCACGGCTTCGAGCCGATAACCGTCGGGGTCGATCACGAATGCGGCGTAGTAGTGCGGGCCGTATTCGGGGCGCAGCCCGGGTGGCCCATTGTCACGTCCGCCGTGTTGAAGCGCGGCGGCGTGAAATGCATCCACTTGCTCGCGACGACTCGCAGCCAAGGCCAGATGAAAGCCGCGGCCGGGGATGACGATGCCTTCGGGCACGAGCTTCAGCGCCAGTTTGTCACCGCCGCCCGGATAGCCATAGCCGACCGCCGTGTCGTCGCTCCAGACGCGCACGAAGCCGAGCGGCGCCAACGCGGCGTCGTAGAAAGAACTTGCACGCGCCAGGTCCTGGACGGCGAACGAAATGTGATGGAGCATGGCGACCCTCGGCGCTGATGTGGCGCAATGATTCGGACTTCCCGCATCGCTGTCCAGAATTTTCGCCGAAACGAGTCTTCGCGTTAAAAATCCACGCGGGTCTCCAGATTCCCGGCCAAGAAAGCACACTAAGAACGGCCGGCCCACTATAGAGTTTTTACGCGAATCGAGGCCATGCCTCGCTCGCGGGAGCGCCTCCCTCCGGGTCGCGCCAGGTCCACTTTCATAAGGCTGCTCGCGCAGGCACGCGTCAGCCGTCGGGGAATGCCAATCGTATGCGTGATCAATCGGTTCTCTGGGCCAGCGGCGTTCTGTGCAGCCTCGCGATGACGCCGGTCATGGCGCAGTCGCAGTCCGAACCCGCCGTGAACGATCTGGAGGAAGTGATCGTCACCGCGCAGAAGCGCTCCGAGCGTCTGCAGGACGTGCCAGTCGCGATCTCGGTGCTGGATGCGGGCAAGATGTCGGAACAAGGTTCGGTCGAGTTGCGCGACTACTTCGCGCAAGTGCCTGGCTTGAGCATGAACGCTCGCGGTGCCGGTCGCACTCAGCTGATTCTTCGCGGCATCTCCACCGGCACCGGCGGTAATCCGACGGTCGGTATCACCATCGGCGACTCGCCGTTCGGTTCTTCGAGCTCGCGTGGCGGCGGCGACTTCATGGTGCCGGATCTGGATCCCGCCGATCTCCAGCACATCGAGGTACTGCGTGGGCCGCAGGGCACGTTGTACGGCGCGAGCAGCATGGGCGGCCTGGTCAAATATGTGATGACCGAGCCCGATACCAACGAATACAGCACGCGAGTTCAGCTCGATGGCTCCAGCGTCGCGCACGGTGGCAACGGTTATGGCGTGCGCATCGGCACGAACCTTCCCATCATCTCGGACAAGCTCGGCGTGAAGCTGAGCGCCTTCCAGCGTGAAGACGCGGGCTACATCGACAATACATTGTCGGGCGCCAAAGATGTCAACGAAGGGCGCGTACGCGGCGGCCGGGTGGCGGCGCTGTGGAATGTGACCGATACGGTCAAGGTGCAGGCGTCCGCGTTGTTTCAGGATGCGCGTGCCGGCGCGACTCCGAATGAAGACGTGACGTTCAACTACACGCCGCTCGCACGTGAGTACACGCATGAGCGCCTGCCGCACACCGACGGCTTCGAAGGTGACATTCGTTTCTTCGATACGACCGTCACCGCCGATCTGAGCTGGGCGACGCTCGACTCGATCACCTCCTACGGCAAGATCAACCACGACGGTCCGCAGGATGTGACCGGCACGTTCGGCCAGTTCACCGGCATTTTCGCCGGCCGCCCCGGCCTCGGCGTGGTGATCGACAACAAGCTGCAGACCGAGAAGTTCTCGCAGGAATTCCGGCTCGCCTCGCCGGAAGACGGCCGCGCGTTCGGCTGGCTGGTCGGCGCTTTCTACACCAAGGAAGACAGCGAAGGTTATCAGCGCCTGCGCATGGTCGATCCGCGCAGCGGCGACAATCTCGGACTCGCGCCGCTGTACGACGGCACCACGCCCAGCACGTTCAAGGAAAAGGCGGTGTTCGCGAATCTCTCTTATAAGTTCACCGAGCGCTTCGATGTGCAGATCGGCGGTCGTTACAGCGAGAACGAAGAGAATTACAGCGAGCACATCACGGGCCCGCTCAACGGCGGCGAGACCCACGATGGCGGCGGTTCCGACGAAAATGTATTCACGTACTCGTTCAACCCGCGCTATCGCATCAACGATCATTTGATGTCGTACGTGCGCGTCGCATCCGGCTATCGCGCCGGCGGTCAGAACCAGCAGCTTGGCATTTCGACCACCGTGATTCCGCCGACTTTCGGCTCCGACGAGCTGGTCAGCTATGAGTTGGGCTTGAAGGGCGACTTCTTCAGCCGCGCGCTGACGCTCGATGTCGCGGCGTTCTATATCGACTGGACCGACATTCAGTTGCGCCAGGTCGATCAGAGCACCGGCGAGTCGTACATCGCCAATGGCGGTCAGGCGAAGAGCCAGGGCGTGGAGCTGAGCTTCGTCTGGTCGATTCTCGATGGCCTGACCTTGAACGGTAACGGTGCATACACCGACGCGGTTCTCACCGAGGACGCGCCGCTGGGCACGTACGGTTTGAGTGGCGATCGCCTGCCGTACTCGGCGGAGTGGACCGGCACCTTGTTCCTGACGCAGGAATTCCCGGTGACCGGCAGCCTCGACGGCTTCGTCAGCGGCGGTGTCACTTATCTGGGCGATCGTCTCGCGCCGTTCAACAACGTCGCCACGACGCCTCGCTTCGTGATGCCGAGCTACACGACTTTCGATCTGCGTGCCGGTGTGAGCTCGGGCGCTTGGGATCTGACGCTCTACGTCAAGAACCTGACCGACGAGAAGGGCTACTTGAGCGCCACTCCGCGCAACTCGACCACCGGTCTGAGCGCATACGGTGTCGGTGTGATGCAGCCTCGCGCGATCGGCATGTCGCTCGCGATGAAGTTCTGATCAGG
>JAEWAF010000063.1 GCA_023391815.1 Pseudomonadota bacterium | reverse complement strand
GGCCGCAGCGGCGCACGTTCCAACATCTCGCAGGAGATGTGTGTTGGAAATTTCTGGATCTCGGCTGGGGTTATTGGAATGAATACCTGAGGCCCACGCTGAAGGCGCGGCCGATCGCGCCCTGTTGGTGGAACACAGGGTTGTAGTTCACACCGCCATACGTGTACGGGTCGAACGGGGGTTTCTCATCGAGCAGATTTTTGACGCTCGCATTGAACTCCCACGTCTTGCCGTACAGGTAAGTGGCGCGCAGATCGACGGTCGTGAACGAATCGACCTTGCAGTTGTTGGGAACGGTGCCGTCGGGATTGTAGACGCCGCAGACTTTTCCGTTCGGGTCGGCGACGACATAGGCGCCTTCGCCGGTGGTCGTCACATACGTACCGTCTTCGACATCGACGAGCGTCTCGCCCTTGTGATCGATCATCTCCATACTGCTGACGTAGCTCACGGCGCCGGTGATGGACAGAGCGCCGTAGTCCCACGTGAGTTGCAGACGAGCGCGATCCGCCGGTGTGCCGCCGGCTGTGCTCAGCACATAGGGTCCATGCGTGCCGGCATATTCGAGCGTGCGTCCACCGGCATCGCGTTCGAAGTTCAGCACGTGCGTCCACACGAGCGCCGCGGTCAATGCACCGGCGGCGCCGAGCTCGAAGCGCTGGCGCAAGTCGAAGTCGAGACCGTCGGTGACGGTTTCGTTCGCGTTGACGTACGGCGCCGAAATGGTGGCGAGATCGCCGAACTCGTCGTAGTAGAGAACCGAGTTCGGCAACAGACCCGGCCGCTGTGAGTTCGGCTCGCCGTTGGTGGGCAGGTCGCCAACGACCAGCGCCTGATCCGCCGAGACGATTTCGTTCTCGCGATCGATTCGATAATAGTCGACCGACAGACTCGTTCCCTGCAGCGGCTCATACACGACGCCCAGGGTGTACGCCTTCGCTTCCTCGGGTTCCAGATTCGGATTGCCGATGGTGAGGATGCCGATGTTGGTGAAGCCGAACGAGGCGCTGTTGCCGCTCTCGGCCGGACCGGGTGCGCGAAAGGCTTCTTGATACGTGCCGCGCACGAGCAGTTGTGACATCGGCTTCAAAGTTACGCCCAGCTTGGGCGTGGTCGAGGAACCGTAGTCATCGTAGTGGTCGTAGCGCAGCGCCGCGTTGAGCCCGAGCCAGGAAGTTACCGGCGCATCCACTTCGGTATAACCCGCGTACACCTTGCGCTCCTTCGAATACGCCGAGTAGCCGAGTCCGATAACGTCGCCGAGATCGGTGAAGGGCAGCGGCGGCGTGTCGACTTCCTCGCGGCGCCACTCGCTGCCGAACGCCACGCCCAGCGGGCCGCCGGGCAGATCGAGCAGCGAGCCCGAAATACGCGCATCCATCATCATGACCGAACTCGTAGCCTCGCGCTCGAGCGTGGGTGCAATCGCGCCGAGCAACGCTTTCGAGTTGAGCGATGGATCGATTCGATATTCGCCGGAGTTGAGCGCCGCCTGCAGCACCGAATGACGCACAAAACCGGTGCGCGTGTCGTTTAGTTTGCTGTCGATGTAACCGGCGCCGACGTCCCATTCCCACGCCGGGCCCAACTCACCTTTGAGTCCCACGATGCCGCGGAACACTTCGGATTCCGTCTCGCCATTGCGTCCGCCGACACTCGTCGTCATCAGACTCAGCGTGCGATTCACGCCGGTCGGATTGTCAGGATGTCCCGCGGGCAGGGTCGTGACGTGGACGACCGGGCTGGCCGGATCCGCGGGATTGTACACGCCGCCGTCGGTGACGATGCCAGGGGTGCCGGTCGCCGTCACGTGCGAGGTGAAATAACCCAGTTCGGCGTAGCCTTCGAGTGAATCGGTGAAGCGCACGCTGCCTCGCGCGAGTGCATTCAGGCGCTCCACTTCCGGTGCGATCTGGACGTAGTCGATGGTATCGAAGACGCACATGCCGGTAGCACTCGAAGTCTCGGGGCACGGCAGCAGATTGATCCGTTGCTCGATGCTGCCGCCGGGAACGCGGACCGAACCGTACGGCGTGCTGCCGCTGAACGACGGGATGCCGGGCGCGAGGTTGCCGCGGCCGGCCGCCGGAGCGCCGACGCGATTGTCGAAAAAGCCGAAGCTGCGCAGATCGTTCGTGCCGAGATAGCCGCCGCGATCACCTTGCGCGATCTCGCCTTCCCGCAGCCCTTCGACGGAAACGTATGTGCTGTAACGATCGCCGGTCGCGCCGCCCAAGACGGACAGCCGATAGCTTTCGCCGTCTCCTCGTTGCGTGATTCCGCTCTCGGCCGAGATGGCGAGGCCGTCGAACTTCTCGCGCAGGATGATGTTCACGACGCCGGCGACGGCGTCAGACCCGTAAATTGCCGAGCCGCCATCCTTGAGCACTTCGACACGTTCCACCGCGTCGAACGGAATCGAGTTCAGGTCGACGAAGGTGCGGACGCCGTCGTCGGCGAGCCCATAACTCGCCATGCGCCGGCCATTGAGCAGCACGAGGGTTGAGTTCACGCCGAGTCCGCGCAGTGAAATTGCAGATGAGCCGACAGCGAACCCGCCAGTGGCCGCAGTCGGAATCGAACCCTGGTTGTCCGCCTGAATCACGCTGCGGATGACATCGCCGATGTTCGTCGCGCCGGTCCGCTCGATGTCCGCGCGATCCACGATCTGCACGGGCGAGGCCGTTTCGTCATTCACGCGCCGGATGCGCGAGCCGGTGACGACGATTTCTTGAATCGATGGGTCCTGCGCGTGCGCGGGTGTCGTGGTCGCGACGCCTGCGCCGGCTAGCAACGCGCACTGAATCGCGAGCGTCAGCGAACGTGATGTTGTATCCATGCTGCTCCCCTTTTCTGCGTGTCAGATAAAGAGGTCAGCGAAAATGGAGTGCGAATCGGCTCATCCATTTTTTTCGTCCCTGCATGAGCCGATTTGCCGACGTTTTGCGCTTACGTCTAATTGGCAAGGGGGAGCTGCCGCTGAGGCCGAATGAACGCAACGTGCGACGGACGGCTGCAACGACGAGCGCCCGTGGCAGGCATCCGCGGCATCATCTCAATCGCTCACTCGATGCCCTGATGCCACTTCCGCACTCGGCGTGACGCAATTGCTCGCGCATTGGCGCGACGGCGAGGCTGCCGCGCTCGCGCAGTTGATGACGCTGTCTATCAGGAACTTCGATCCATGGCGCATGAGCACGTACGCCGCGAGCGACGCGATCACCCGCCGGGGTACTACGCTCGTGAGCGAAGTATTCGTGCGGCTGCGGACGACCAACAGTCGAGCAGCCGCCAGGCTGTCCGCAGAGTAACTCTGGGTCTGGACGCTCGTTCCGCTCGCTCTTCGAAGCCGTTCGTGCCGATATCGAGACTCTGGAGCGCTCAGTATCGTGAACGCGCCCCGCCGCGCTGAGTATCGTTCGCCGCCTTTCGGGAGCCCACCCGGCTCCTCGGCAACCACGAGCAAGTGGCAGTTCTAGTGGCAGCTACGGGGATAGGAGGGGGTAGAGGGGAGGATCGCCTGTAGCAGCCATGCGGCTAACGTCCAGATTTCCAGCAGAATCAAGAGCTTTGTCGTCAAGGGCGCAAGGCGGCGGGTTTTGAAGCCGCCATTCGGAGGTTCGAATCCTTCCGCCCCAGCCAGTTCTCTCGAGCACGGTCCCGTGCTTTTGGCTAGAAATCGAGCAGCCGGCTCCTCGATCGATCTTTCCCTCAGTCGCCGAGTCTGGCGCGTCGAGATCCTGGCTTCGGTTCGTGAGTGCCAGTGGTCTCTACGCCATCCTCTTCTTCATCGCGATGACCAGTTGCCGATGTTCCACCTGGAGGTCGATCCCGCGCGTTCGACAATGATGCGGCACTGATGGATCTCGTCGATCCCGATGTCGACTATGAAATCCAATGATGTATGTTCACGGAATCCCGCCCCACGCGGGCGCGCGGATTGAAACAACGAACCACTTGCTTGCACGCGCAAATGAGCAAAGCCGCGTCCGCGTGGATTGCAGTGCTCCGGCCTGCGGGCATGAGAAGCAGCGCGACGTGATTGGCATGACATATCGCTACACCGTCGTCGAAGTGGGTTCGCGGCGGCAGCTGGGAACAAAGCCAAGGCATGTTTACGCAAGCGGCCATCATCACCTGATCCGTTGCCTCCCGCTTTGCTCGCGCTCGGCTGGAGAATCGGGCGAAAGCTCGTTCATCTAGAGAGCGGCGAACTGCTCGCCGCGAACACAGCCTCGCCCGTTCAGTCAGCCGCTGCGACTTCCGTGCGAGTGCGGGGATGAACTTCTGGCGCGATCCGGTCATATCAGCGTAACGAATTTGATATGGGCATTCCGGCGCGGTGGCGTATGCGCCGCCGGGCGCGGAATGTACTGGGACATCAGTCCGTTCGATGCATTGGACGCACTCCGCGAGCCGGGTTCGGTTCGTATTTCGAACGGCTGATGAATGCTTCAGAAGGCAGTGCTTCGGCAACGACGGCCTTCGGGATTACAACAACAGGGTGTGCGTTCAATGAAACCGATTCGACCTCTGGTACTTGCGATGAGCCTTGCTCTCGCGGGCCCCGTGTTCGGGCAGCATGGCGCAGAGACTATCGTCTTCTCGATTCCGAGAACGCGCCTGCCGGATGCGTTGTCACAGTGGTCCAAAGCCACCGGCTTGCAAGTTTTCTCCGATGCCGCGGTGGTGCGCACTTTGACCGGCAACCCGGTCGTCGGCAGCTACACCTCGATGGACGCATTGCGACTGCTGCTGGAGGACACGGATCTGACATTCGATCAGGTCAGCGAGCAGATGATTGCCATCAAGGAGCGCAAACCGAAATCGGTGGTCGAGCGCACCGCGTTGCCGTTGACGCCCCTCGCCATGGAGTTGCCGAGCAAACAAACGATGCAAGTCGCCTCCGCATCGAGTGCGACCGAAGCTTCAGAGACCGGTAGCCGGGCCTCCGCCCGCTCGGATGCATCGATTGAAACAGTGATGGTGACCGCGCAGCGACGCGCCGAGCGATTGATCGATGTGCCGTTGAGCATGTCCGTGCTGGGTATCGATGAAGTGGAACGGCGCGGGCTGGTCAGTCGTGAGGATTACCTGCGTTCCATTCCAAGCGTCAGTGTCAGAGACGATGGTGTCGGCATGGCCGAGATCGTCATTCGGGGCGCGTACGGAGATTCGTTCAGAACTGGTCCTACAGTGGGCCTGTATTTCGGCGATGTACCGCTGAGCGGTTACGCGATCGGCGGGAGCGCCGACGTGAAGCTCATCGACATGGCGCGAGTCGAGGTGTTGAGAGGCCCGCAAGGCACGCTCTACGGCTCGAACGCGCTGAGCGGCGCGGTGCGATACATCGCGGCGGAGCCGGACCTTCGCGACTTCACAGGAAACGTGCGCGTGGGCTATTCGAACACCGCGCGGCATGGTGGCTCCAACAATTCCATCGATGGCGTGCTCAATGTGCCTTTGGTCACGGACAAGTTGGCGATACGGGCGGTGGCGTTCCGTCATTTCAACGAAGGTTACGTGCGAAATAACGCGGGCAGCGATCCAGCGATGCAGGCGGCGGCCTCGGCCTCCGGTGCGACGGGTCTGGCAATCAACAAGGATCACGTTGGCGACACCGAGTACGTTGGCGGCCGCGTGAGCGCCCTGTGGCAGCCGACCGACGGGCTGGCAATCAATCTCACCTATGTGAAGCAAAGAGACTCGCAGGACGATCGTTTGTTCGAATTGCGCCAGTCCGGTCCTTACCAGCGTTCGGACTACCAGCTGGGTGCGGTCGTCGGCGGTAGCGACGATGCGCAGCGCATCGACCTGGATATTCTCAACCTCACGGCGACCTACGATTTCAGCTTCGGCACGTTGTATTCATCCTCGGCGTGGATGGAACAGGATTTCATTCGCAAATGGGACATCGGGTCCTTGACCAGTATCTTCGGGACGCCGCTCAAGCCGATCAGCCAGATGAGCACCACCAACGCCGATGTGTTCGCGCAGGAAGTGCGCTTCACGTCGAAGTTCGACGGTCCGTTCCAAGTGGTGACGGGACTGTACTACGAGGACAGCGGCCAGCCGACGCAGCAGCCCACCTTTTACGCCGGAGATCCCAGTGTGAATCCCTACGCCGCGATCAAACTCTGGGAGATCGACCTGGAGCGCGACGTAAAACAGAAAGCAGTGTACGGCGAGCTGTCATACGCGCTGGTCGAACAGGTCAAGCTGACGGTGGGCGGTCGCTACTTCGATTATGACTCGCGGTTTTCGACCAACACTTTCGATACCGTCATCCTCGCGCCGTCCTTCAGCGATACCAAAGCGAGTGAGTCGGGCGAGACCTTCAAGGCGGGAGTCGAATACAAACCCACCGACGAGACGCTGGTGTACGCCACGTGGTCGCAAGGGTTCCGGCTCGGCCGTCCGCTCGCGACGGAATTCATTCGCGCGGTATGCGACCGGAATCAGGATGGCCTCATCGACAACACCGCCATCTCCTCGAACTTGAATCGGGTCGACTCCGACCGCCTGGACAGCTACGAAATCGGCGCCAAGTTGGGCTTCATGGAAGGTCGCGGCATGCTGAGCACCGCGGTGTATCAGAACAACTGGTCCGATATTCCGGTCGTCTTTCAGCCGCCGGGCTGCTCCACGACGCTCACGATCAATGGCGGTCACGCCCGGGCCCGAGGTCTTGAAGGCGAAGCGAACTTCCGCGTGTTGGACACGGTGAAGCTCTCGCTCGGCGTCGGCTACGTCAAGAGCGAGCTGACCTCCACGACCTCGCTCGGTCGAGCTGGCGATGAGCTGAACTTCACTCCCGAGCTCAACGGCAACTTCGGTGTCGAGTATGGCTTCGGCGTTGCGCAGAGAGACGGCTTTGTGCGAGCGGACTACACCTACTTCGGCTCCTACTACACCCAGACAGGTCACCGCGGTGTGAAGGCCGATGCCTATGGTTTGGTGAACTTACATGGCGGCCTGGCCATCACGGACAGTTCGGAGGTCCTGATCAACGTGGACAATTTGCTCAACGCCGATGATTACACCACGGTCGTCGGCCCCTCCGGCTTCCCGCCTGGGTACTCAGTACGCCTCCGGCCCCGGACCATTGGTCTCGGCCTCACTTACCGCTTCTAAGAAAGGCTGTGCGTCATCGGCCTTTCGTAATGCGCAGTAGCACAGGTATCGGATCTTCGCGCGGCGCGCTGACGACGGATCACGTCGGTCGCGCCGCGTCGGTGAAAGTTGCGGCGGAATGCATCAAGCTCACTCCGGACGATTTGTTCTCGCTGCGATATGTTCGTGGCGCCAGCTTGTCCCCGAACGCTCGCCACGTAGCATTCGCCATATCGCACACCGAGCAGATCGAATGTTTTCAAATCTGGGTGACCGATCTCGCCACCGGTAAGCGTGCTGAGCTGCCGTATCCGGGAAATGCCAGCGCGCCGATATGGTCTCCGGATGGCAGCCGCCTGGCCTTCGTCGGCGATGGAAGGTTGCATGTAGCTGAGTTTCCGTCGCTAACGATTTCCGAGCCATTGACGCCGGCGGAACACGCCGTGGAAGGCAGGATCGCCTGGTCGCCCGATGGCAAGCTGATCGTTGTCTGTTTATCACAGCGCCGCGTCGTCGAGGGAGCAAGGCGCATTCACGAACCGGTATATCGGGTCGATGGCCTGGGCTTTCTGGATCAGCTCAGCCAAGGGATCTACCAGATCGACGTTGCGGCTCGATCCTGGCGTTGCCTGACCCAAGGCGACGAATATTGTTCGCAGCCCGAATGGTCTTCGTGCGGGCGGCGGATATTGTTTCTCGCGCGCAAGACATTCATCGCGTTTGCAGGGGGCGCGCAGCGTCTTTGCATGCTGAATCACGAAGATGGTCGGGTGATACAGCTGCTTGGAAGCAATTGGTATATCGAAGCGGCTCGCTGGGTGCCGGGCGGCGACAGCATTGTCGTTGCAGGTTCGAGAGACAGCACGCTGACGATCCCGACGGTAGCGCTGTGGACGTTGAATGTCGCAACTGGAGATGTCCAATTGCGCACTCCACGGTTGCAAGCGCATGTCGGGTTCCGTCTCAACCATGACATGCCGGCTCGTGAGTTGGCCGCCAACAATGGGATCGTGGTTGCGGACAGGCAGTCCGCATTCGTAACGATGCAGAGAGGTGGGAATGTCGAGATATGGCGCGTTGCCATCACCGGTGACATCGCCACGATGCCCGTAATCCATGGTGAACGTGCATGCATCGCTTTGGATGTATCCGCGCATTCGGATGCACTGCTTTTTGCGAGCACCGATCTACGCACGCCATTCGAGCTGATGATCTCGCGGCTCGACGGCAGTCGTGAGCGCCGCCTCACTCGATTGAACGATTCCGTCCTGGAGCGCTGGCCGGATTCCAGCGTGGAACCATTTTCGTTCAAGAGCAGCGACGGGCGCACGATCGATGCATGGTTCATGGCCGGCAAGGAGCAGCGCGCACCCCTGCCGACTGTGCTGTTCATTCATGCCGGTCCTTACATGGCAACCGGCAATGCCTTTCGCTACGACTTTCATCATCTGATATCGCATGGCTTCGGGGTCGTCTTTGCGAATTTTCGCGGCTCCGTCGGTTATGGCGAAGAGTTCATACGCGCCATCGCGGGCGACTGGGGCTCGCGGGCCTATCCTGATCACATCGGTGCGATCGACGCCGCGATCGCGCGAGGCCATGCGGATGGCACTCGAATCGGTGTTTGGGGGCCGTCGCATGGCGGATTCGCGACTTGTTGGGTCGTCGCGCATACCAACCGATTTCGTGCCGCGGTGGCCGAAGCGGCGATCTCCAACTTCGCCACGCTGTATTACACGACGGACGTTCCAGAAACATTCCGTCGTGAGTTAGGAGGGCGGCCGGACGAGATCCCGGACATCTTTCGAGCGCGCTCCCCGCTGACCTATGCCCATCGCTGCGTGACCCCGACACTGCTGATCCACGGGGAGAATGACCTGCGCTGTCCGATTGGCGAGGCGGAGCAGTTCTACCGCGCGCTGAAGGATGTGGGATGTCCCGCCGAACTGGTGCGAATCCCCGCCTGCTCGCATATCGGTGATTCCATCGGACCGCTGAGTGCCCGGCGTGCCCAGAACGAAGCCTTGATCGGCTGGTTCAATCGATACTTATGAGTGAATCCACGCTTCAGTCTCGGGCTCCCGTGGCGGGCGAGGTGCGCGTTTCGGCTACGGACGGCACACCGGTTTCCACCCGATCGGTGCACGTGCGAGATGGAGCGTTGCTCGTCACCGCGTTGATGACACTGGCATACGCGGTCAACTTCATGAACCAGGGCATCATCCTGGTCGTTGCCGAACAGATCAAAGTCGATTACGCACTGACGAATTCTCAGCTCGGGTTCGTGCTCGGCCTCTCCTACATGCTGTTCAGCGCATTGGGCGCGCTGCCGCTCGGGCGAGTGGCGGACGTGCATTCCCGGAGCCTGGTCGTCGGAATGTCGCTCGCTCTCATGGGGCTCGCGACCGCATTCACTTCGCTGGTGCACTCCTATTGGCAATTGATCGTCTTTCGCGCCTTTGCGGGCACGGGCGACGCGGGTGTACTGCCAGGCGCGGTATCGATGATCAACGATCGAGTGCCCGCCACGCGCCGTCCATTGGCGTTGTCGGTGTTCAACGCCGGTGCGTCCGTCGGCGCTCTATTCGTTTATTTGTTCATGGGCCATGTCGCTCAACGGTATGGCTGGCGGCAGGCCTACCTGTGGGTGGGGGTGCTCGGCGTCGTGGTGGGTTTCGCGGTTCATTTGGCATTGCCAGATCGGCATGCGAGCGTCGCGATGTCGGAGAGCAGTTCGGGTTCGATCAAGGCGATGCTGCGACTCCTGGCGATCCGTCCATATCTACATATCGTCCTCGCCTTCATCGCGCTGGGAATGACCTCGTCGGCGACGTGGAATTGGATCTCGCCGGTGCTGCAGCGGACGTATGGCTTTTCGGTGGCCCAGGCGGGGACCTTGCTCGGGCTGGGGGCCGGTATCTCCACCGTCATGGGCTCGCTGTTCTTCGGCGTGCTGGCCTCGCGTTTGCGCCAGCGCAGTGTGGCCGGACCGGCGTGGGTGGCAGTTTGCATGCAAATCGGCGCGGCGGCTTGCTTCACGATCGGGCTGAGCTTCGATTCTGCCTGGTCGATGATGACCTGCGTCGCCGCCGGATATTTCTTTGCCGGGGCCGGCATGGTCACCGTCTTCTCGACCATTCAGGAAGTTGTGCCCCGGGACAGCTGCGGGATGGCCGTGGGTTTTGCAGTGCTGTTGTTTTCATTGCTCGGCCAGGGGCTCGGCCCGCTAGTCACTGGCGTTGCAACGGATGCATTCACCGCCGCATTCGGCAACGATGCTTTGCGCGTGGTCATGCAGATCGCCATGCTGATCGGAACCGCCTGGATTTGCATTCACCTCGTTAGCGTGGCCCGCGTCCTACGGCAGCGTGACTGATGAAGGAGCATCGTTTCGATGGATAGGGACGATTCGCAACGTCTTGCCAGCACCGCGCCGGAGTTGCACCGGGCGCTGACGACGGAACAAACGTTTTCTCCGGTTGTGCACGAGGCCGCCGACATCCGTTGCCAGACCCTTTGGGTGACGATGCGAGACGGAGTGCGTCTCGCGACGGATGTTTATTTCCCGCCGCGCGTGCCCGCGCCGGCGGTCGCGATGCGCACCCCGTATGGTCGAGCCAATCCGAAAATGCTCGGGTCATTCCGTGCTATGGCGCAGCGAGGTTACATTGTCATCGCGCAGGACTGTCGAGGCACGGGCGATAGTGAACCGGATGCCTGGGATTACTACGTCTACGAGCCCGAGGATGGTTGGGACTTCGTCGAATGGGTAAGTCATCAGGATTGGTTCGACGGGTTTCTTGGCGCCTGCGGTTCTTCGTATGTGGCGCAAACCCAGTGGTGCATGGCCATGCATCCCCGCATGTCAGCCATCGTGCCCGAGGTGAGCGGTATCGGCGTGGCGCCGCGCATGGCGAAGAAGTACATGTTCTATAACGCGTATGCGCGCTCCGTAGGCAAGGGCACCAACAAGGTGTCCATGAGTTACGAGGAACTGGAGCGCTACATGGTGCCGGAGACGCTGGCGGGAGGGTATTTCAACGAACCCGCCGAGCAACCGTTGCCCGCGACCATTCTCGAAAGCTATCCGGAGCTGCGCTCGCTTCCCGTGGCGCGAGCCAGGCAATGGTTGTGGGAGCACTATTGCAAGTTGCCCTGTGCACGGCGTGCCGACCTGGTGAAGCAGGCCCTCGGCGCCACCGACATCACGATTCTGGAAATCGAAGCGCTAACAGCAATCTTCGGGCTACACATTCCGCACGACGCGTACACCGTGCCGCATCCTGAACGCGCCAATGTATGCCATAGGTTGCAAGCGCCGGCGTTGCTGATCACGGGCTGGTATGACTGGAGCATGAACGATGCATTGGCTACGTGGCATTTGATGATGCGTACCGTGCCCGAGCCGAGGCGCTCGCAGTGTCGGCTGATCATCACTCCCAGTGCGCACAACACGCCCGGCTATCACGAAGGGGAGCAGGCGCATCCCGAGCTGCGCCATAGTCATCGAGTTCCGGAGCATGCTGAGTTGCTGATGCGATGGTATGCCGCGGTCCGGGAGCAGGCGCTCGATCATTGGCCCAAGGTCATTTATTACTTGATGGGGGCCAATGAGTGGTTCGCCGCGTCCGCATGGCCGCCGCCACGAGCGCGCGAGCAGAGATTGCACATCCATGCAGACGGGGCGCTTCGGTCCGCGCAACCCGGCGGCGCCGAAGGTTCGAGCCGCTATGTTTATGATCCTGAGGACCCGACCCCGACTGTTGGCGGCAGCATCGTTTCTTACGTTTATCCGCCGGGTAGCGTCGACGTGAGCGCGGTACAAACCCGGGCCGATGTGCTGGTGTTCTCGACAGAGCCGCTGCCAGAGTCGGTGGATGTCGTCGGTCCGTTGCGATTGATCCTGTACGCAAGCTCTAGTGCCGTGGATACCGACTTCTCGGCGCGGCTCAGCGATGTCTTTCCAGACGGGCGCGCGATTCAACTTCAAACGGGTATCGTGCGTGCGCGCTTTCGAAATGCCAACGGCGAGGTGGACTTGCTGGAGCCCGGCCGCATCTATCGCTTCGAAATCGACATGTGGGCGACGGCAAACCGATTCGCCGCGGGCCACCGCATACGTCTGGACATCTCGTCGGCCGATTTCCCGCGCTTCGAACGCAACACCAATCTGGGTGGCGCACCGGGCCCAGCCATTCGCGCCGAGCAAACGATTTATCACGATGCCGAGCATCCATCGCACCTTGCCTTTTGGGTGCTCGGTCGATCGGACATTCAGTAACCGAGCGGAAAGCGCAACGATGCATAAACTGGAGCTGCGGGTGGCGATCGAGGAGTGGCCGAGAATCAAGCCACTCAAGATCACCGGCTACACGTTCGAGTCGGTCAAGGTGATCATGGTCGTCCTTCTCAGCGAAGGCCGAGCCGGGCGAGGCGAGGCGGCTGGTGCGTACTACAAGCGAGAGGACGCCGCGTCGATGGCGGCGCAGATCGAGGCGATACGGCCAGCGATCGAAGCGGGCGTGGATCGAGAATCGCTGCAGAGAATTTTGCCGAGCGGCGGCGCTCGCAATGCGCTCGACTGCGCGCTGTGGGACCTGGAAGCCAAGCTCAGCAATCGTCCAGTCTGGCAGCTGGTTGGCTTGCAGGAGCCGCGGCCGTTGTTGACCACCTTCACTCTCGGTGCCGAGCAACCAGAACAGATGGAACAAGCGGCACGTGCCTTCGGCGGGGCCAAGGCGCTCAAGCTCAAGCTGACTGGCGAACCGATCGATGCCGATCGCATTCGAGCCGTGCGGGCGGCGCGGCCAGATGTCTGGCTGAGCGTGGATGCCAATCAGGGGTTCACTCGCGCTTTTCTGGAACGTCTGATGCCGCTCATGTTGGAGTGCAAGGTCGCGCTAATCGAACAACCGTTCGCGATCGGCGAAGAGGCGTTGCTCGACGGCTTCAGGTCGCCGATTCCGATTGCCGCCGATGAGAGTGCGCAGGACCTGGCGCGGTTGGATGCGCTGGCGGGGCGGTTCAGCATGGCGAATATCAAGCTCGACAAGTGCGGTGGCTTGACCGAAGGCCTCGCGATGGCCCGACGATTGCGCGACATGGGGCTGGAGGTAATGGTCGGATGCATGGGGGGCACGTCGCTCGCGATGGCGCCGGCATTCGTTCTCGGACAGCTTTGCGATGTAGTGGACCTGGATGGTCCCGCATTCATCAGGAGCGATCGTGACGACCCCGTTCGCTACCACGGCGGAACGATCGATTGCCCGCGGGCTCTGTGGGGCCATCCTTAATTTCGCGAGGCGGTCGCGCGATGTTTGCTTTTGAGAAGCATCGCGCCGATCAGACAGCCGGTCGCGGCGAGCATCGCTCCGCTGTGGAATGCTCGCTGGTAGCCGGCTTCGAGCGCCACTGGCAGCGTCGCTCCCACGCTGAGCAGCTCATCGGATCTGGCTGTGGCAATCGAGACCAGAACAGCCAGGCCGATGGCGCCCCCGACCGCGAACGCGGTGTTGATGATCCCCGAGACTGTGCCTGCCTGAGCGGTGGCGGTGTCCCGGAGCGCGCCCAAAATCGTGGGGCTGTAGGTCAGGCCTATGCCGAGACCGATGAGTAGCATCCCTGGCAAGACATCGACTGGTTCGGCCGTGGCCGTGAGTCTCGCATCGAGCATTAGTAAGCCCACTGCGGCTAGCGCGAAACCATGAAACAGCGGCGGGCCAATGCCGAAGCGAGCAATCATGCGTGGGGTGAGAGCGAAAGAGGCGATCGCCGTCGCCACGTTCGCTGGAACGAAGATCAGCCCCGTTTGCAGAGCGCTCCAGTGCAGGAGTCGTTGCAGGTAAAGCGCGGAGAAGAACGTCCACGTGAGCGCTACGGTCGATAACAGCGCACCGGCACAGGCAGCCAGAAGCAAGCTGTACTTGCGAAATAGACACAGAGGGATCAGCTCCCGCGGGCCGTTGCTCATGGTGCGCGAATCGGTGGGCAACACCATGAGGCAGCACATGCACAGACCGATCCCCACTGGAACGTGCACTAGAAATGTCCACTGCCAGTTCAGCTCGCTGGTCATGACGCCACCAAGCAACATGCCCGCGCTGCTGCCGCTAGCACTGACCAGCGCATACGCGCCCAAGGCCATTGCCCGCTTATCCACGGCTAGAAAGATCTTGGCGATCAAAGAAAGCCCTATAGCGGAGATCATCGCGCCACCGACTCCTTGCAGTGCCCGCGCGCCGATGAGCAATCCAGGCGTGTGCGCGAGTCCGCAAGCGAGCGAGGAGGTTGCGAACAGAGCGGCTCCCGCACCGAGCATGTTACGGTGGCCGAACAGATCGCCAAGCCGCCCGGCCAGCAGCAAACAACTGCCGTAGGCGACGAGGTAAGCGTTGACGACCCAGGCCAATGAGTTGCTACTGAAGCCGAGTTCCGCGCCGATGGTCGGGAGCGCGACGCTGACGATGGTCGAATTCAAGGAATTCATCAGTACGCCGACGCATACGACCGATAAGGCCAGATAACAACGGCGCTCGTCGAGAACGACCACTGTGTTCATGACATCGGCGGTTCGAGCGGGATGTCGACGATTCGTATCTCTGGCCGGGCGACGAAGGCCGCGAGCAGCTCGACCAGGCAACGGGAGAAGCGGCTCATCGTCCGGTGCGAGATGTGCGCTCGGGGGTAGTGCACGCCTCCCGTAATTCCTTCTTCGGTATCGTAGAAGAGCGCGAACGGCTGCAGATCCTGATCGAAATTGTGCAGGATCGGATGTTCGAAAGAGAACGGCGAGCGTTGTAGCGAGCGAGCCGCCCGAGTCTCGACAATGCGCTCGGCCGCGGGCACCCAATTGAATCCGAAGCCACGCCCGAACTCAGGCAAGGAGGGCTGGGCCTCGATGCATCCCAGATGCGGGTGCTCTTGGGCGCTACAATACTCCTCGGTAACGCGCCGGATGAGCTCGCGCGGAGTGTCCTCCTGTTGCACCGAGACCTTCAGGAACATCAGGTACGCGAAATAGCCAATCGCGTTCTGCAGTGGCGCCGTGATGCGGCCGTCGGCCACGTGCCGGATTACCATCTCGTCTGACTTGCACCACCTCAGGATCAGCGCGGCGTAAGCAGCAAACACGGTCATCGCTAAAGTCACACCGTTCTTCTGACACCACGACCGCAAGTTGTGACGAAGTTGCTGATCGATAGTGACAGGCGCCACTCCCCAGCCGTTCTTCGAGGGATGCTCGCCGTTCTCGGCGGGGAACCGCACAGGTGCGGTGGAGGAGAGATATCTGGACAACTGCCGCGCACGAGCTTCGATCCAGCCTCGCTCGGCATCTCGTTGCCAACACGCGTAGTCTGGAAACTGTAGCGGCAGCGATGGCAGCGCGACTGTACGATGGAGTGCGAAGCCTTCGTAGATCTCGAACAGCTCTGTCATGAAGATGTTCAGCGAGATGCCATCGGAGATCATATGCTCCATGGTCACGACCAATACGTGCTCATGATCGCTCAGTCGAAGCAGCAAGGCGCCGAACAGCGGCGCTGTCGTGACATCGATGAGCTGACCGATAAAGCTCTCGACGTGCCGTCGCACTTCAGCGTCTCGCGAGTCGGCGCTCAGGGCGCTTAGATCGAGCACCTCGAGCTCGTGATTCGCGACCCGATCGATCCGTTGCAGGGGCGTGCCATCGATGACGTGGATGCTCGTGCGCAATGCGTCGTGCCGTTGAAACAGACTCGCAAAGCTGTCCCGAAGCGCTTTTATACATAGAAGCCCGGACAAGCGAGTTGCGCAAGCCAGCTGCCGCAGGTGCTGCCGCTCGCCCAACCGATATCGATGCCAATGGGAGAGCTGCGAATAGGACAACGGCAACAGGCCCATTTGCTCGCGCGGCTTGATCGACAGGCTGTGCAGCTGCATGCTCGCGAGCAACGCCAGGATCTCGCCCTTGTGCTCGCTGAGCGTTTGCAGATCGTCGCGATTCAACGTGCCTTTGACCACGCGATAGCGCAGGCGGCCCTCTTCCTCCCAAAGCTTGACGCCTTTGCGGTGAAGTTGAGTCAAAACTTCAACGGCCTGCGCCGTGACCGGCTGTTGCGCCGATGACAGCATGCTCATACGAAGCCCTCTTCCAGCTCCGCTCCCGCTGCCGGGGCGGTGTCAGTGACCTGCAGCGACTCGATGAGCTGTGCCATCGCTTGCAACGACGGAAATCGGAATACGGCGGGCACCGCGATCCGGCTGCGTAGTCTCTCGGCGATGCGTCCCGCGAGCTTCATGGCAAGTAACGAATGGCCGCCCAGCTCAAAGAAGTGATCATGGCGGCCAACGCGTTCGACTCGCAGCAACTCGCGCCAGATCGCCGCCAGTGATTCCTCGATACGACCTTGCGGTGGCTCGTACGCCTGAACCGCGTACGCATTCATGTCGGGATCGGGCAGTCGACGACGATCGAGCTTGCCGCTACTGGTGACGGGGAGCTCATTCAAGAACACAAACGCGCTCGGCACCATCTGTTCGGGCAGAGCGCTCTTCACATGATCGCGCAACTGATCTATTGCCACGGCAGTGCCATCATGAGTCGTCAGATAGGCGACCAGGCACTTGCCGCCGTGAGGTGCTTCGCGCGCGGTGACGACCGATTGTTTGATGAGCGGATGGCGCGCCAGCTGTGCTTCGATCTCGCCGAGCTCGATACGATAACCGCGAATCTTTACCTGAGCGTCATTGCGCCCGAGATATTCGATGGTGCCGTCCGCGTGCCAGCGCCCGAGGTCGCCGGTCTTGTACATTCTAGCTCCGGGACCGGCGTACGGATCCGGGACGAAGCGATGTGTCGTCAAAGCAGACCGACCTTTATAGCCGCGTGCGACATTGGCCCCGCCGATGTATATCTCGCCGGACACACCGACAGGCACCGGCTGCCGTTGTTCGTTCAGTATATAGATCTGCGTGTTGGCAATCGGTCGGCCGATGCTAGGCAACTTGGGCCAATGCTCCGGGCCATCGCTCAAAGTGAGAGAGGTCACCACGTGCGTCTCGGTGGGCCCATAATGATTGTGAAGCCGGCATTCCGGCAAATGCTTGAACAGGCGGACGATCTCCGCGCTGATACGCAGTTGCTCGCCGGCGGTGACGATATCCCGAAGCGGGCAAAGGGTCGTGGCTTGCTCTGGATTGAAGGATTCCGCCAGGCTTTGCAGCATGAGCGGCGGCACGAACAATCGGTTGATCTGCCGCGTGCCCAGCAGGTCCAGCAGCATGACCGGATCTCGCCGTACCGATTCGTCCAGCAACACGACAGTGCCGCCGAAACTCAATGTGGAGAACATCTCCTGGAATGCCACGTCGAAGCTCAAGGCAGCGAACTGCAGTACCTTTTCTCCAGTCGAGCACGGCAATGTCTGCTGATGCCACGTAACGAGATTCACCATCGCGCCGTGAGGCATCTCGGTGCCTTTGGGCTGACCCGTCGAGCCGGACGTGTAGATCACATAGACCAGACTGTCAGGTGACCCGCCGACCTCCCCGCAGGAAAGGTTGTCTCCCGCGTAGCGCGAGATCTGGCCCTGTATTTCGTCGAGTGTTATCAGCTCGGACGAAGTGGCAGGGAGGGTGGCAGCCGTCGATCGCTGAGTAAGAACGATGCGCGGAGCGGCGTCGTCGAGCATGTACTGGAGACGTTCGCCGGGATAGGTTGGATCGAGAGGTACATAGGCGGCACCAGCCTTGAGAATGCCGAGTAAGCCCACCAGCATGTCCGGACTGCGCTCCACGCAAATGCCGACGAGAGTGTTTACACCCACGTTGCGAGTTCGCAAGTACCGCGCCAGTTGATTGGCTCGATGATTGAGGTCTGCATAGCTCAACTTGCAACTGTTGTGTTCGACTGCGATGGCATCGGGAGATCGCTCGGCTCTCGCTTCGAACAGGTGGTGTATCAGACGCTCTCGCGAATACGTGGCGTGAGTGGCATTGAACGCCCGTATCACTTCGTGACACTCCTCCTCTGGAAGGATACGTAGGGTGAGCGCCGGTGTTTCAGGTGCGCTCTCCACGGCATCGACGACAGAGCGTATCGCGGTCGCCAGATAACGAAGTAACCGCCGCGGGTCGATGCACTGATCGGTCTTGGCGCTCAGGGCAAAGCCGGCGCCGAGGTCATCGATAGCCACCATGATGGGATAATTCGTCCAGCTCGTGTGGGCCAGCACGGTGACGCCGACGGCAGCGAGCTCGCCTTTGATATCCGCGCCGCTATGACGGTAGTTCAGCAATGTCGTGAACGGTGAGCTCGTCCCACTCAGTCCGGTGCAGCGTTGCGCGGTGGCAAGCGAAGCCTGCTCGTGACTCAACAGCTCCTTCAGTTCGCGCTGGGTCTGCTGCACCAGTTCCTTGGCGCCGATGTCACGCAGCTTGATCCGCAAGGGCAGCGTATTGATGAACATACCGAGCGTTCGCTGAGCGCCGGCGCTGCCTTGCATCCGACCGAGCAGCACGCTGCCGAAGACGACGTCATCGCGATTGCTCGTATGCGACAGAACCAATGCCCAAGCCGAGTGAAACAGCGTTGCGGGGCTGACGGCGAGCTTGCGTGACAGCGCGCGAACTTGCTGCGCCAGCTCGGAAGCGAGTTGATCATGCGCCTGTTCGATGCGCAGGCCGCCTGCATGTGCGTCACTCAAACCGAACGGCACCGTGGGCTCATCGACATCCGCGAGTTTCGAACGGAAGTATGCCTCTGCGTCGTGCGTTCTCGCGTGCGAAACTGTTTGCGCTACGTGGTTTCGATAGGGCATGGGCTGGGGTAGCGCATGCTCGCGGCCCTCGATGTGCGCAATCACCTCCGAGAACATTTGATCGTGGGACTCGTGGTCGCAAACCACGTGATGCATGTAGAGCAGCGCATACCACTGTGTGCCATGAGGAGCGGCCGCGACCTCCAGCCACATGAGCGGCGCCGTACTTAGAGTCAGGCGTCGATGCTCGAGATTCATTCGAGCCGTCATCTGGGCGACAGGATCGATCGCGGGATCCAGAAAGACTTCTGTAACCGGTAAGGTCGCTTTCCGATACACCACCTGCACCGGCTGCGGCAGGTTCTCCCAAAGCACTGCCGTGCGCAGGATGTCGTGCCGATCGATGACGGCTTGCAGTGCCGAAATGAGTTCATCGAGCTTCTGTCGCGACGGGGTCTCGATCAGTGTCGGCAACACGTAAGGGTCGACGCCCGACGGGTCCAGCAAATGATGAAATAATATTCCCTCTTGCAGCGGTGCCAGCGGGTAGATGTCCTGAACGTTCGCTGTACCGCCGGGAACGCAGCTCACGATCGTCCCGATTTGCGATGAATCGAGGCAAACCAGCGGCAGCATTTCCGGAGTGATGGAGGTACAGCCGGCCACGATCAGATTGGCTGGAATGTGGCCGGTTTCAGGTCCTTGCGCGACCAGCGTGCGCGCCAGATCGGCAAGCGACGTGCTTTCATAGATACTCCGCACTTTGGCATCCAGCCCGGCGCGGCGGAGCCGTTCCATCATTTGCACCATCAGCAGCGAGTGGCCGCCCAGCTCGAAGAAGTTGTCATGGCGCCCGACGCGATCGACACGCAATAGATCACGCCATATGTCGGCGAGAGCTCGCTCCACTTCGCCGCGGGGTGGCTCGTGCGGTTGACTGGCGTACGCCTCGATTTGCGGAGCTTGCAGAGCGCGGCGATCCACCTTGCCGCTGGCATTGAGCGGCAGGCGTCCCAGCGCGACAAAGGCGCTCGGCAACATATATTCGGGCAGAGTATTCCGGAGGAAGCCGCGCAACTCATCGGCGCCAGGAACGACTTCTTCCCTGGTCGTGAAGTAAGCCACGAGGCGTTTCTGGCCAGGAACGTCTTCGCGCGCCAGAACCACGCTCTCCGCCACCGCGGGATGGGCAGCCAGGCGGGATTCGATTTCCCCGAGCTCGATTCGATACCCGCGAATCTTGACCTGTTGATCGTTGCGGCCACGAAACTCGATGTTGCCATCCGCCCGCCACCGTCCCAGATCGCCAGTCCGATACAGTCGCGCTCCTGGTGCGGAGGCAAACGTATCGGCAATGAAACGCTCTTCGGTCAACTGTGCGCGATTCAAATAGCCCAGTGCGACGCCCGGTCCACCGAGGTAGAGCTCGCCCGTGACGCCGATCGGTACCGGCTGCCGATGTTTGTCCAGGATATAAACCCGGGTGTTGCCGATCGGACGCCCGATCGGGATGGATTGCGCATCCTCGCTCACGTCCTCGACACGATAAGTCGTGGCATATGTCGTGCACTCCGTCGGGCCATAGGCATTGAGCAGGTGCTCGGGGGGGCAATCATTCAGCACGCGTCTGAGCACGGAGGGATCCACGATATCGCCGCCCGTGATCAAGTACCGGAGCTGGCCGAAGACGCCGGCGAGCGCGTCGACATACTGATTGAGCAAGCCCACTGTGAGAAACAGCACGGTGATTCGATGTGCTTGCAGGGCTTTGGCGAAGCTCGCGGCGTCGAGTACCACGGCCGGAGGCACGATCACCAGGCGCGCGCCATTCAACAATGCCGCCCAGATCTCGAACGTCGACGCGTCGAAAGCGGGATTGCTGATGTGAGCAACGCAGTCCGTCGAGTCGATGCGGGCGTACTGAGCGTTGATGATGAGGCGGTTGATCCCCCGATGGGGAACGATGACGCCCTTGGGCGTTCCAGTGGAACCGGAGGTGTATGTCACGTAACAAGCGGAGGTGCCGGAGCTGGGCACCGCGAGATTGTCTTGAGAGTATCGGCCCAGGCCTTCCCAATCGGCGCTGTCGATCCAATCCACCGCGAGGTCAGTGAGGCCCGCGGGCGCGGTTCCAGCGGTGAGCGCCTTGATAGCGCCGCAATCGCGAACCATGAATGCGAGCCGGTCCGGTGGCAGAGCAGGATCCATCGGAACGTAGGCAGCTCCGCACTTGAGGACTGCAAGCTCGGCAATCAACATTTGCAGCGAGCGCGGCATGATCACGGGGACGTAGGCGCCGGTCGTGATTCCTTGATCGACGAGGTGGCGCGCGAGCTGGTTGGCACGGGCATTGAGCTCGGCGTAGCTGACACGAATTCCATCGTGTTCGATGATCAGCGCGTTCGGCGACCGCTCCACTTGCAGCTCGAACAACTCATGCGCCGCTTTATCTTGCGGGAATGGCGCTTCGGTGGCGTTGAATTCCGCCACGACGCGTCGTCGCTCATCGCTCGTCAGGATCGGCAAGCTGCCGATGCGCGCATCCGGGTCGTCGGTCAGTGCCGCCAGCAATACCTTGAAGCAATCGAGCCATCTGTTCACTGTTTCGTGATCGAACAGATCGAGCGCGAAACTCACATCGCCCGACAGCTCATCACCGCTCTCTTGCATCACCAGCAAGACATCGAAAAGCGACGGCTCGTCGCCGGCACGTTCGGTGCTGGCTGTCAAATCAGGCAGCCGAAGCTCGGCCTTTGGCGCGTTCTGCAAAGCGAACATGGTCTGGAACAGCGGATTGCGGCTCAAACTGCGTTCGGGCTGCACGGCCTCAACCACTTTCTCGAATGGCACGTCCTGATTCGAAAACGCGCCGAGCGTCACCTGCTTGATGTGCTCGTAAAACGCTCGCACGGACAGCTCGGCAACCGGCTTTACACGCAGAGCCAGCGTGTTGACGAAGAAGCCGATCAACTCCTCGACCTGCGTGTGCGGACGGTTCGCGACAGGAGTGCCGACGACGAGGTCTTCCTGGCCGCTCAAGCGCGACAACAGCAGCGACCATGCGCCCAGCAAGACCATGAATAATGTCGTTTCCTGACTCCGCGCCAGACCGCGCAGCTTCTGGCTCAGAATCGGGTCGAGCACGAAGCGCTCGTTACCGCCTCGATAACTTTGCACCGCCGGGCGTGGGCGATCGGCTGGCAATTCGATCTGCGGTGGGCAATCCGACAATTGCTCCTTCCAGTAGCTGAGCTGTTTGTCCAATACCGCGCCTTGCAGCCATTCGCGATGCCACTCCGAATAATCGCCGTACTGGATTGGCAACGGCGCCAACGCCGCAGCTCGTCCTTGCCGAATCGCGCTGTACAGCTGGCGGAATTCGTTCAGGAACACGCCCATCGACCAACCATCGGAAACGATGTGGTGCATCGTGATCAGGAGCAGTTGATCCCGGTCGGCCAGGCGCAGCAGGCGCCCGCGGACCAGTGGACCCCGGCTCAAGTCGAAGCGCTCGGCAAACTCTTCGTTCTTGTGACGCTGGATCTCCATGGGCCGCGCGCTCACTGCGACATCGCGCAGATCGATGACGTTGAGTGGGAAGGTCCCCTGCGCCAGGATTTGCTGATGAGGGGCGCCGTCGACCTGGACGAATATCGTGCGTAGCGCTTCGTGCCGCTGCACTATCGCCTGCAAAGTCGTTCGCAGCGCTGCTTCGTCGAGCGTGCCTTGCAGCCGCAGGGCGAGCGCGACGTGATAGGCGGGGAAGCCTTCTTCCAACTGATCGATGAACCAGAGCCGCTGTTGAGCGGACGAAGCGGGCAGCCTGACGCTTTCGGCTTGAGCCATGCGTGCGCGAGGCAAAATGTTGTGCTCGGATGCCGAGCGTCGCTGCAACATCAGGCGGAGCAGCCTGGCCTTGTCGCTCGACAATGCACCGAGCGTCTCAGAGGTGGATCGTGGGTTCGTGCTCACGCCTGATCTCCTATCGTCATTTCAGCCATCAATTCCTTGACCCGGCTTTCCGGCATCGCCGCCAGCTCGGCGATCATGTCGTCCAGTTCCCCGTCGCCATTGCGCAGCCGTTCCAGCAATTGGTTCTGCAGCGCCGTTTCGAGCCGAGCGGCCAGTTCGTTCAACACCGGATGTTTGAACAGCAGGTCGATGGGAACATCGATCGATAACGCGGCACGGATGCGGACGATCAGTTGCATTGCCGACAGCGAGTGCCCTCCCTGCTCGAAGAAGTTGTCGTTGCGTGACACCGACTGCGTGTCCAGCACGCTCTGCCAGATGGCGGCAAGCGTCTCTTCGGTATCGCCGAGCGGCGCTTCATACTGCGTGCTCTGCTGAGGCTCGATTATCGATCGGCTCAGCGCGCGTCGATCGATCTTGCCGCTCGGTGTAAGCGGCAACGATTCCTTGAAAACGACGACGCTTGGAATCATGTAATCCGGCAATACCTGCCTCAGGTGAGAGCGCAGCGAATCCGCGGTCGGCCGGTCGGCATCGCTCGTGACATATGCGACCAACCGCAACTCATTTGCGCGATCGCGACAGGCGACTACCGCACATTGCTTGACACGCGAATGGCGTGACAGCTGCGCCTCTATTTCGATCAGCTCGATACGATAGCCGCGAATCTTCACCTGATCGTCGGCGCGCCCGAGATATTCGATGTTTCCGTCATCCCGCCAACGTGCGAGGTCGCCGCTCCTGTACGAGCGAGCCTGTGCCTCGGGGCTGAAGCGATCCGGGAAAAATCTCTCGGCCGTGAGCTCCGGTCGATTTAGGTAACCTCGCGCAATGCCGGCACCGCCGATCCACAGCTCGCCAGCGACACCGATCGGCACGGGCTCACGCCGCTGGTTCAGTATGTATACACGTCGATTCATCATCGGCCGGCCGATATGGGAGGCGGTGTCACTGCCGTTGATGCGGCTGAACGTCGTGTCGACGGTGCTTTCGGTCGGCCCATACACGTTATAGAAATCGATCGCGGGTGATTGCGAGAGACGCGACCACAGAAGTGGATCGATCGCTTCACCGCCGACGAGCACCACGTGCAAGTCGAGGTTCGAAGATTCGAGCAAACCCGCATCGATCCATGCGCGCAGTTGCGACGGTGTGCAATCGATGCCGTTCACTCGATACTGCTTGACGTATGCGAGCAGCTTCGTCGCGTCCATGCGAACTTCCCGCGGCAGCAACACCAAAGTGCGACCTGAGAGCACCTGGATGAGCTGCTTGACGGAAGCGTCGAAGTTGAAGGACGCATTCACACCGATCCGCTGGCAGGCAGCGGATTGCGCATAGATCTCCTCCAGTCCGCCGATGAGGCTGATGACATTTCGATGCTCGACCATCACGCCTTTCGGGCGACCTGTCGATCCGGACGTATAGATCACGTAGGCGAGGTGGTCGGGCCTTGCATCCAACGCGCGTGCGTCGAGATTGCCGACGGCGTTGCTGGCGATTTCTTGCGATTGCGAATCCAACGCGAGGATCTCAATCTCGCGAGCGAGTGAGTGGAGCCGGGGCCGGAGATGTTCCTGCGTCAGCAGCGCACGTGGCCGAGCATCATCGAGGATCGATGCGAGTCGCTCGCTCGGATAGTCGGGATCCAGCGGGACGTATGCGCCGCCCGCCTTCCATACGGCGAGGAGTGCGACAATCATGTCGAGGCTGCGCTCAATGCAAATACCGACGAGCTGATCCGCGCCAACGCCTTGGGTGCGCAGATAGCGGGCAAGCCGGTTCGCGCGCTGATTGAGCTCCTCGAATGTGATCGATTCCTCTCGATACACGACCGCGGGCGCCAGCGGCGTTCGCTCTACCTGGTGCTCGAACAACTCGTGAAGGAGCATTTCGCGCGGGAACTGTTCAGCGGCGGGATTGAACGAGTGAACGACTCGGTCACGCTCGGCTTGCGGCAGCACCGGCAATGCCAGCGCCGCCGTGTGCGGCGCATGCTCGAGAGCATCCAACAAAGATTGCATCGCAGTCACGAAATACGACAGCACTGACTGCGGGGTCACGCCAGCCGATTTGATGCCGACGACGAAGCCCTCGGGATGCTCGTCGACCGATAGGGTGAGCGGATAATTTGTCCTATCGTGCAATGAGAGCACTTCGATGCCAGGCGCGACGGTCCACGCGGCGCTGGTATCCGTCGAGCTATGCCGATAATTCATCAGGGCGTTGAAAAGAGGCGTGGGCGCGGCGATACGACTACACCTTTGTGCGAGCGCCAGCGATACTTGCTCGTGACCGACCAGCTCGATCAACTCGCTGTGTGTCTGCTTGATCAAATCCGCGCTCGTTGCTCCGTCGAGCTGCAATCGTAGCGGCAACGTGTTGATGTACATTCCCAGCGCTCGTTGCGACTCGGCATTGCCATCCAGGCGTCCGAGCAGAACTGTGCCGAACACAACCTCGTTTCGCGCGCTTGCATGGGCAATCAGCACTGCCCACGCTGCGTGAAATATCGTTGCGGGACTGATGCTGAGCTTACGAGCCTGCAAACGCACACGCGTCGCGAGGTTGGCAGCAAGCGGACGACGCGCCTGCTCCATGGGCCGGCTGGCATGCTCTCCATGTCCCAAGCCGAACGGAGCGGTTGGCTCCTCGATGTCACCAAGCCGATCACGGAAGAACTTCTCAGCTTCCTGACTGTTCGCGAGTGTCAGTGCCCGCGCAACGTGAACGCGATAGCTCGGAGGACGGGAAAGATGCGATTCATCTTGCTGAATGTGCGCTCGCACCTCTTTCAGGAGCGTATCCAGGGACTCGTTATCGGAGACGAGATGATGGATTTGCAGCAAGACGAGCCATTCCGTGCCGTCAGGGGACGCTGCAGTTCGCATGCGTACCAACGGCGCAATGCGAATGTCATTCCACGGGCCCCGGGAGCTCAGCAATTCATTGATGATGTCCACCGCGTTGCCCCGTGCATCGAGTTTGGCTTGCTCCACGGGCAAGCTTGCCTTGCGATACACGACCTGCACGGGACGCGGCAGATCTTCCCAAAGCACCGCCGTGCGTAGCACCTCATGTCGATCGACGACCCTCTGCAGCGCCGAGATCAGCTGGCGAAGCTTTGGCGCCGAAGACACCGACAGAAGCATACTGAGCACATGGCTGGTGTCTCGACCGCCCTCGAGCAAATGATGAAACAGCATGCCTTCTTGTAGCGGCGTGAGTGGATAGATGTCCTGGATATTGGCCGCGCCGCCGGGAACGCGATCCACGATCTTCTGAATGTGCGTGGGCTCCAGAGCCACCAAGGGAATCATTTCCGGCGTGATACTCGCGCAGCCCTCGGGAATCGGATCGGATGGCGTTGCGCCGTCGGGCGGATCAGCGGCACGCAAGGAGATCGCGACCTCACGTAAGGTCGGGCGCTTCAATACATCTCGAAAGCCTGTGGTCAATCCGCAGGCACGCAGGCGTTCGATCATTCGCGCGACCAACAATGAGTGCCCGCCAAGCTCCAGGAAGTTATCGAGCCGGCCAACACGCTCCACCCGCAGCAGTTCGCACCAGAGGCTCGCCAGCACGATTTCCTGCTCTGTTTCCGGTGGCTCGTACGGTTTGCTCGTGTACGCGGTGAGATCTGGTGCCGGCAGCGCGCGCCGATCGAGTTTTCCGTTGGGCGACAGCGGCATTTTCTCCAACACGACGATGGCGCTGGGGACCATGTGCTCCGGGAGCCCGGCTCGTAAGTGCGCACGTATCGCGTCTATCGTGGGCGTGTTGTCGCTATGAGCCGTGATATAGGCGACCAGTCGCTTGTCGCCCTGAGCTTCCTCGCGGGCGACTACCACGCATTCCTGCACTTGTCGGTGGGTGCTTAGCCGTGCCTCGATCTCGCCGAGCTCGATTCGAACGCCTCGGATTTTCACCTGGTGATCGTTGCGGCCGAGGTATTCAAGCGCGCCATCGCTGCGCCAGCGAGCCAGGTCGCCGGTCTTGTACAATTTTGCGTCGCTGGCCGAGCCGAACGGATCGGCGATAAAGCGTTCGGCGGTGAGCGCGGGGCGATTCAGATAACCGCGGCCGACGCCGATTCCACCGATATAGAGCTCTCCCGCAACGCCGATCGGGACGGCTTGCAGGTGCCGATCCAGAACATACATTTGAATGTTTGCGATCGGCTGCCCAATGGGCACGCGAGTGTCCGCGTCATGCGGCGTGCATTCCCAGGCTGTCACGTCGACTGCGGCTTCGGTCGGGCCGTACAAATTGAACAACCGGGCGGCTGGCAGCGATGAAAGGCATTTGTGCTTCAGGGCCAGTGGCAACTCCTCGCCGCTGCAGACGATGCGCTCGATCGATGCGCACGCGCCTGATTCGTGATGGCTCAGGAAACTCTGCAGCATCGAGGGAACAAAGTGCAGTGTCGTGATGCCGGCCGCTTCGATGACATCGCGAAGATACGAAGGATCTTGATGACCTTGCGGACGCGCCATAACCAACCGTGCACCGCTCAGCAGCGTCCAGAAGAATTCCCAAACGGACACATCGAAGCTGAAAGGTGTTTTCTGCAGCACGCGGTCGTGGCTGTCGAGCCGATATTCGTCCTGCATCCACAAAAGGCGATTCGCCACGGCGCGATGCTCGTTCATCGCCCCCTTGGGTTGGCCCGTCGATCCAGACGTGTATATGACGTAGGCAAGATTGCGTGACGTGAGATTCACGTCCGCGGGACGAGGATTGTCGGCGGAATAGCTCGCGATGGCTTCCCAATCCGTATCGAGCGCCAGGACTTCCGCCTGAATGCCGGAGTTGCGATCCTTCCACAACGCTCCCTGGACGAGCAGCACCCGCGGAGCGGCGTTCGCAATCATGTAGTCGAGGCGTTCGGTCGGATAACTCGGATCGAGCGGGACATAAGCACCGCCCGCTTTTAGAACGCCCAACAGGCCGATGACCATCTCCAGACTGCGCTCGACATAGACGCCGACGAGCCTATCCGGTTGGACACCACGGTCTCGCAGGCAATGCGCGAGCTGGTTGGCTCTGCGATTCAACTCAGCATACGTGAGCGAGGCGCCCTCGAATTCCACCGCGGTCGCATCGGGAGAGCGAAGTACCTGCTGTTCGAATAGCTCATGCACCAATGCTGACCCTGGGAATGCGCGCTGCGTATCGTTGTATTCGTGGATGACGCGTTCGCGCTCGGTCTCCGTCAACATCGACGGCGCGGTAATGCATTGCCCGGAATCCTCGATCGCGTGTGCCAGCAGCACCTGCCACGCTGTGGCTAGGCGCTCCGCAGTATCTGAGCTGACGACGTCCCGGGCGTATGTCAGTGCGCCGACCAGTCCGTCCACTGTGTCGGAAAGCGACAAGGAGATGCTGAAGGGGGATTGCGACTCGACGATGGACACTTTGCTGAGTCGCAAGCCCTGCATCCGCTTGTTTTGCGGGTCATCGCTCAAAGTGACTTGCGTCTGGAGCAAGCAGCCGACGTCGCCCAGCCCAAGCGACGCGACGACTTTCTGGAAGGGAATATCCTTGCGCGCCTCGGCTTGGGCGATCGTCGTTTCCGTTGCTCGCAGCAGCTGGCGGACAGTCAGGTCTCGATGAGTGGATATGCGCAGCGCCACTGTGTTTTCCAGTGGCCCGACGGTTCGTAACGCGTTCTCACGGCGCCGAGGCGAGACTCTTGATCCAACGATGATCTCTTCCTGGCCGGTCCATCGGCCGAGCAACATTGCCCAACTTGCGACGAGAGCCGAAAGCAACGACACGTCTTGCTGTCGGGCGACCGCTTTGAGGTGTTCGGTGAGTGATTTCGACAGAACCAGCGGAACTTGTCCGAACCTCGGCTCGCTCTCGCCCGAGCGAGTCGGCTCGGGTGTCAGTGGCGGCGCCGGCGGATTCGATAATGTTTGTTTCCAGAAGGAGAGCTGCTCGTTGAGGCGATCGCTGCCGAGTTGGTGACGCTGGCGAACCGCATAGTCCGTGTGCTGTAGCATTATCTGAGGCAGGCGGCTGCCGCGCGCCGCTACGGCCGCGTCATAAAGCTCGCACAGCTCGTCGATGAGGATATGAATCGAGGCGTGATCGGCAACGATCCGATGCAGCATGATCGACAGCGAATGCTCCTGCGACGGAATGCGGTGCAGGCGGGCATGCACGAGCGGACCTTGGCCCAGGTCGAATGTCGGGGGATCCGTATCGAACCGAGCATCCGCCTGTTCGAGTTGCAGGCGGATGTCGTCATGCCCTATGGCCGCTACCGGGTTGCCGCCGATGCTAGGAAACGTGGTTCGAAGGGCTTCATGTCTGGCCACCAATTGATCGAACGCGAGACGCAGCGCTTCGCGATTGAGATCGCCGGCCAATATGAGGTGAACGGCGAGCGTGTCGGGTGAAGCACGGCCCTGCGCTTCGAGCCACAGCTCTCGTTGTATGAGCGACAGTGGCGACGCTCTCTTACCCGAAGCATCCGCCGCGTGTGTTTCCGAAGAGAAAAGGTCGCTCGCCTCGCGATCCGTGCGATGAGTTCCATCCATGGTCATGCAATCAGCTCCAATTGATCGCGGCCTTCGCGACATTTCTTCAAGCAATAAAACGACCAGACTGCGTCTCTCGAGTGAGTGGCAGTGCTCCGATCTACTCAGCAGCGTTGGGTCAAAGGAACGTGAGAAACAGGTCGAGTCGAAAGGAATATCGGTACTTGGACGATGCTCCGGATTGCTTTTGCTCACGAACCGTTCGTGCGCGGCAACCGTGCACCGATCACCAAGTCGCGTCAACTCGCTTCGTAGTAGTGCCGGTCAGCTCACCGCGTGCCGCTTCTTTGTGCGAGCTGGTAAATCGGCCTCGACAAAAGTCGCTAAGGTACGGACGCCGGGGCGATTTCGCCGCGTTCGTTTCGCGAGGCTCAATTTCGAATAAGACAGGAAACGGGGTTGGTCGGTAGTGCCACGCAACAGAGCTCATCCCGGGCTCTGACACTGAGTATTTGGCAAGCGACCAGGACGGTGTACCGATGGCAACGCGGGTCTGCCTGGCCGGGTGGCATCGATGAGCGTGGCGGTGCTGGACCGCCGATCCGGGTACTGCGGTGCCACTGTCGCCGTGACAACAGGCTCCTCGAGTAAAATCAGCAACTTAGCCTACGAAGGCCAAGCCGCCCCCGGCTTCCTCCGGCCACCTGGATCAGGCACTGCCCGGCGTTACAAATCCTTGCAGCGGGGCGCTAAGACCCCCTGGATTCGTGTATATTGCGCCCCCGCTTTCGACCGTGTGCTTTACTGGGTTCACGGTGCCGCTGGTGCCGTTTCGGTGCTGGCGACGGGGAATCGATGGGGAGTGGAAGGGTTAAAAAGGGCGTAAGATCAGTAATTTACTGGTTTCGTTAGCCCTCGTGTCGGGTTTTCACCCACCGTTCGGAGGCGCCATGCCTTCCGCCCCAACCAGTCGCAGTTGCAGTCGGAGTGTTGAATGGATCGTGCCACGATGGCGGTGTTTACGGGCAACGCCAATCCGCAGCTCGCCCAAGAGATCGCGCGTCACCTGATGGTGCCGCTGGGCCGGGCCAGTGTCAGTCGCTTCAGCGACAGCGAGTGCACGGTCGAGCTGCTGGAGAACGTGCGCGGTCGCGACGTGTTCATCGTGCAGCCGACCTGCTCGCCGGCGAACGATCACCTGATGGAATTGCTGGTGATGACCGATGCTTGCCGCCGCGCTTCGGCTGCACGCATCACCGCCGTGATTCCTTACTTTGGCTACGCCCGCCAGGATCGCCGCCCGCGCGCCATGCGCGTGCCGATCACGGCGAAGCTGGTCGCGAACATGATCGCGAGCGCCGGTGTGAACCGGGTGCTGACGGTGGATCTGCACGCCGATCAGATCCAGGGATTCTTCGACATCCCGGTGGACAACGTGTATGCCTCGCCGGTGTTGCTCGGCGATGCGTGGAAGCAGAAGTACGACAACCTGATGGTGGTGTCGCCGGACGTGGGCGGCGTGGTGCGCGCCCGAGCGCTGGCGAAGCGGTTGGATGATGCCGAACTGGCCATCATCGACAAGCGTCGTCCCCGGCCGAACGAGTCGGAAGTGATGAACATCATCGGTGAGGTCGAGGGCAAGACCTGCGTGCTGATCGACGACCTGGTCGATACCGCCGGCACGCTGTGTCACGCGGCCGAGGCGTTGAAGGCGAACGGCGCGAAGAAGGTGGTTGCGTACATCACGCACGCGGTGTTGTCGGGCCCGGCGATCGATCGGATCTCGCAGTCGCAGCTGGATGAGCTGGTGGTGACGGACACGATTCCGTTGCGGCCGGATGCCCGGAACTGCAAGAAGATTCGTCAGCTGAGTGTGGCGGGTCTGCTCGCCGAGACCATGCGGCGTATTCGGGATGAGGAGAGCGTCAGCTCTCTGTACATCGACTGAGTCGTGCGCGCGGCTGCCTGACGGCGCCGCTCGCAACAGCAATTTTTTTTTATTTGTTGCGTGGCGA
>JAEWAF010000118.1 GCA_023391815.1 Pseudomonadota bacterium | reverse complement strand
GGATATCGAAGCGCGCGGCTTCTCACAATTCGCCGATTATCTGAATACACTGCCCGGGGTGTACTTTCAGAATAGCGGGCCGGGCAGCTCGGACATCCGCATCCGTGGCATCGTCGCGACCGGCGGCACCGGGTCCGAAGTCGCCACGTACTTCGGCGAAACCGTCACGAGCGTGATCACCAATCAGGGCGGGAAGCCCAACCTTCGCCTGGTCGATATCGAGCGCGTGGAAGTGCTTCGGGGTCCTCAGGGCACGCTGTTCGGCGCCAATGCTTTGACCGGCGTATTGCGCATCGTGCCCGCGGCGCCCGACCTGCGCGATTTCGAAGTCGATCTCGGGATGAGCGGCGCGTTTACCGCGCAGTCGGACGATGCGAGCCATCACCTGGAGAGCACGATCAATATCCCGCTCGTCACGGACCGGCTGGCATTGAGGTTGGTCGGCTACAAGGACGATGTTGCCGGCTACATCGACAATGTTTCTCCGGCACGCGAGAGCATCGACTACAGCGCCGATTTCGAGCTGCCCGAGCGCACGCTGATCCGCCCGGCAACACCCGCTTTCACGCGTAAAGACATCGACTCCGAAGACACGTGGGGCGCTCGGGCGGCGCTGAGGTGGCAACCGACGGATCAACTTCGGTTCGATGTGACATTCGCCACGCAGGACGTGCGCACCGGCGCGCAGCCGCAAGTGGAGCCCGTCGCGGGACGCTACGCTCAGCAGCGCGCTCTGGATCTGTTCGAGCCCGGCAGATACACCGAGAGCCTCGATGTAGCCACGCTTGTGATCGATTACGAGTGGGACCGCGTGAGTTTGGTCTCGGCGAGCAGCTTCACCAAGATGACCGCGTCCGGCCGCTCCGATCTCGGTCCGTTCTCTGTGAGCACCGGGCTTCCGGAGCAGTTATGGGCGCTTCGTGACACCACCGAAGGTGAGCTGTTCACCCAGGAGGTTCGCCTGCAATCTCACGGCGACGCGCCGCTGCAATGGTTGTTTGGCGCGTTCTACATGGATCAGCAGTCTGACTTCGATCAGCTGGCGCTCGACTTCAGCTGTCCGACGTGCCTGCCGAAAGTCATGTTCGACCAGGATTTCCTGTTGAGGCTCGTGCCTGGGGAGAATCGCAGATATTTCGAGCAGCGTCAGCGCTCGGTGTTCGGCGAGGTGAGCTATCGATTCGCGCCCGGCTGGACCGCTGGCATCGGCGCACGCTATCTCGAGGACGAGCTCTCGAGTCTCAATCCGGCTGCTGAGGGATTCCTGTTAGGCGGACTGGCGCCCGCCGATCCGCGCGTCACAGGCACGAGTTACGAGCTGAATCCCTCGGCGTATCTGCGCTACGAGCCCAGCGACGATCTGACGATGTATGTCCAGGCCGCACGTGGCTTTCGTAGCGGCACCGTTAACCAATCGGTCGCGTATCTCGGCGACTGCGCAGGCGAAGCTGCAACCATCGGGCTCGGGCCGCTGTCCGAGCCGGACACGCTGTGGAGCTACGAGCTTGGCATCAAATCGCGGCTGGCGGAGGGACGGCTTGGCGTCAACGCGGCAGTTTTCAAGCAAGAGTGGAAGGGCGTGCAGCTCGGCAGCAGCTTTGAATGCGGTTTCGACGGCACGTTCAACGCCGGTGACGTGGACGGCGAGGGCATGGAGGTCGAGCTGACCGCGCGGCTCGCCGCCGCCTGGGAATTGAATCTGGGCGCATCGTACGTTCACAACGAGTTCGTGAATTTGAAGCCTGGAGTCGAGTTCGAAGTCGGCGAACGCGTGTCGGGCGCGCCGGAGCGCAACTTGAGCGCGGGGGTGCAGTACGACTTCGATCTCACGTCGCAATGGGCGGGATTCGCGCGGGCCGACTACGTCTATGTGGGTAATGTGAGATACAAGTTCGATGTGTCGCGCGTGCTCAATCAGCCCGGTTACGACGCGGCGAACGTGCGAATCGGCGCGCGACGGGACAACCTGTCCGTGGAGCTGTTCGGCCGCAATATCACAAACGAATACGCGGTCGTCACTAGCAGCGATCCGCTGTTTGGCGGCATGCGCACGCTGCTCAGGCCGCGGGAGATCGGGGTCGAGCTGCGCTATTCATTCCATTGAGCTGGCAAGGAAATCGGCGTATGAAAATCTGGTTCGCGTTTATCGCGGCACTGACGCTCGCTGCCGCGCCGGCGAGCGCTGAGGGTCTATCGGACCAGGCTGAGCTCTCGGCGTTCATCGATGGTGTGATGAGCGGCTACTTGCGCAACGACAAAATACCGGCGGCCGTCGTGGCCGTCGTGCATCAAGGCAGTACGATCTTTGCCAAAGGCTATGGTGAAGAGATCATCGGCGGGGGGGGCTGTGATCGACCCGGCATTCAGTACGTTCCGAGTGGGTTCGGTCTCGAAACTCTTCACATGGACGGCGGTCATGCAACTCGTGGAGCAAGGCAAGCTCGACCTGGATACCGACGTCAACGCCTATCTCCAAGGGATGCAGCTGCCGCGAACGTTTGCCGCTCCCGTCACCCTTCGATCGCTCATGACGCATACCGCGGGTTTCGAGGAAGGCTCGTTGTTCTATCTCACGGCCCTGGATCCGCAACAGCAGCTGTCGATCGGGGAGACGATGACGCGACATATGGCCGTCCGCGTGCGGCCGCCGCTCACGTTGTCCGCCTATTCGAACTATGGCGCAGCGCTTGCCGGGCTCATCGTCGAGCAAGTCAGCGGGACTGCGTTCAACGACTACGTGCGGCTGAATATCTTCGAGCCGCTCGGCATGCGCTTCAGCACCTTCGAGGAGCCGCTGCCAGCCAGGTTGCAGGGGCACGAGGTCGGTGGCTACGAGTTCGAGAACGGCGAGTACGTGAAACGTCCCTTCGAGATCATCGGTGGCTGGCGCCCGGCGGGCTCGGCGTCCGCGCCTGCGCTGGACATGACACGTTTCATGCTCGCCTATCTGCAGGGAGGCGAATACGAGGGCCGACGCATTCTCAGACCAGAGACCGTGGCCTCGATGCACTCGACCGCATTTCGTAACGACGAGCGCCTCTCCGGCATGGCGCTGGGGTTCTACGAATGGAGCGTCAATGGCTTGCGCGTCGTGGGCCACGCCGGCGACACGGACTTCTTCCATACCGAGCTGGCGCTATTGCCGGAGCAGCAGCTCGGACTATTTATCTCCTTTACCGGCGGCGGCAGCAGCGAGATCCGCAGCGGCTTGCTGAAAGCGCTCGCCGATCGATACTTTCCACGCCCCGTGCAGCCCTCACCGGCTGTGCCGACGAACTTTGCGCAAGTGGCGCGACAGTATGTCGGCGCGTATCAGCCGAGTCGTCGCAACATCAGCGACATCTACAAGCTGATGAACCTCGCGATGCAGATTGAAGTCGCCTCGGATGCGGCTGGCCGGTTGCTGGTGGGCGGCGCGGGCGGCGAGAAACGTTTGTTTATTCCGGTCGGCGAGCACTTGTTCCAGGAAGTCGGTGGCGAGCAACGCATCGCATTCCGAGTCGACCCGAGCGGCCATGCCACCCACTTGTTTTTCGATGGGGAGCCGTACTGGGGTGCCGAACGCACGCCCTGGTATGAATCCCCGCGGCTGGCCCGGCTGTTGTTGGGGTTTTGTATCGTTACATTCATCGTAGTGCCGTTCGTCTTGCGACGGTGCTCACCACACGCGAACCAGCGCACGCACGGATGGGCGGTCCGGTTGGCGAATGGCACCTCCGCTTGGGCGCTGCTGACTATTTTCGCCGCCGTTGTTACAGTGCTCTCTTATGCCGACGCGGCATTCTATGGAGTGCCTGCAGCCATCAAGATGGTGCTGCTGTTGCCACTCATATTCGCGGCGGCCACCGCAATTCAGATCGGTGCGACCGTGAAGGTGTGGGCGGATCGTTGTTGGACATTGTCACAGCGGCTCGTGTACACATTCAGCGGCGTGGCGGCTGTGATTCTCTGCATCCTCTTCTATCAGTGGAACGTGTTCGGCTGGCAGTTCGGTTGAGCGCGGCCGGGGGACCGGGAGAGTCTGCCCGCATGCAGGCATCGCGCTCTCGGAGAGGCTCGTGAAGCTGGACAAGTTCGATTTGAAGATTCTGGCGGCGTTGCAGGTCGATGGCCGCCTGCCGACGTCCCGGTTGGCGCAACAGGTGGGTTTGAGCTCGAGCCCCACCTGGGAGCGGGTTCGCCGGCTCGAAGAGTCGGGGATCGTGCGTGGCTATCATGCCGACCTGGCGGCGGAGCGGCTCGGGCCTCTGACTCTCATCATCGTGCCCATCGCGCTCGAGAACCACCGCGAACAAGACTTTCGACGTTTCGAGCGCGCCATCGAGAAAGTGCCCGAGATCATCGAGTGTTGGGCCGTCGGCGGCGGCGTGGATTACGTGCTGCGCTTCGCCGTGCCCTCGATCGACGCCTATCAGAGTTTGATCGAGCAGCTGCTGCGGGCCGATGTGGGCATCCAGCGCTACTGGAGCTACATCGTCACCAAGCCGATCAAGCCATTCACCGGTTTTCCTCTCGATCGGCTGCTCAAGAGCGAGGATGAATCGTCATAGCGCCCGCGCGGCCGGCTTGGAACTTCAACGGGCTTTGCACATTGGCCGAATAAGGATGGCGCTGGCCGACGTCCCTTTGCGGGTGCGCATACCACGTCGTATTCAAAAGTCGTACAGGAGAAGTGCCATGGCTGCTACATCGACCGTCGAAGCGTTCCTGGATCGTCATCACTTGGCTTATGAAAAGGTCTCGCACCGGCCTACCGACAGCAGCCTGAATTCCGCTCGGGCCGCGCATGTCCCGGCCGAGCGGGTCGCCAAAGGAGTGCTGCTGAATGCGGATGGCAAGCTCGTGCTCGCCGTGACGCGGGCCGATTGCCATCTGAACTTCGACGAGTTGCGGCGACAACTGCAGGCCCGAGTGGAATTGGCGACTCGCGAAGAGATTCAAAGCGTATTCGACGACTGCGCGCTCGGTGCGGTGCCGCCGCTCGGACCGGCCTACGGCGTCGAAAGCATTTGGGACGATGAGCTCGAGAAAGAACCGGATGTGTACTTCGAGGTCGGCGATCACTCTCACCTGGTGCATCTGCGTACCCGCGACTATCTGGCGCTGCTCGGCGACGGACGGCACGGTTCATTCAGCGACCCGATGGCCTCTGCAACCCCGGGGCTGTGGGGATGAGGTGAGATATCCGCCGCGTGCGGCAAGGAGGTGATGCAGTCCGACGAACGACGTGATTGAAACCAGCACATTCCTTGTTTGAAGGAGGGAAAGCCATGGCTACATATATCTCTCTGCTCCGATACACCCAACAGGGAATCGAGAAGATCAAGGAAAGTCCGGCCCGACTGGACGCGGCCCGCAAGGCCTTCGAGCAACTCGGCGCCAACCTCAAAGGCTTCTACCTGGTCGCCGGGCAATATGATGCGATCGTGATCGCCGAAGCCCCCGACGCCGCCACGATCGCGAAAGCTTCCCTGGCACTGGGTGCTGCCGGGAACGTGAGGGGTGAGACGCTCTGCGCCTTCACCGAAGAGGAGTACCGCAAGATCATCGGCGCGCTACCGTAACGCGCACCGGGGAGGAGAGGAAATCCCTCGTAGGTGCTTTGTCGGCGGATGAACAACGACCGACCGACGTGTTCACCCGCCGCTTTCTCGACAACGATGGCGCTTTCGCCCGCGGCGAAGGGTGTCGATGTTTTCCGTGCGAGATCCGCGAATGGTCGAAGCTTTCACGTTCCGGTAGCGTGCGGGTTCCGGGGTGTGGGAAATGAAACTTCCAGCGTGCCTGGGATTCGCGATCGCTCTGCTGGCCATGAGCGGCTCGATCTGTTGCGCGGCCCCTGCCGCGGAGCTCGCCGATTTACCCTTGGTTGAAGTCCTGCCTCCGAAAGTCGTGAAGGTGGGATCCCGGGAAGGCACGCTCGATACATCGTTCGCGGTCCTGCTCACCGGCGTCGGCGGATGGGTCAGTATCGATCGTGCGCTGAGCACCGAGCTTGCGTCGAACGGTCTGCCCGTCGTGGGCTTCAACACCTTGCGTTACTTCTGGAGAACGCGGACGCCTGAGGAAACGGCGGACGACGTCGCGCGCACGATCGAACATTACATGCGTGCGTGGTCGCGAGAGCGAGTCGTGCTGATCGGGTATTCGCTCGGCGCAGACGTCATGCCGTTCGTGGTCAATCGGCTACCAGCCGACTTGCGCAGTCACATCGCTGCGACGGTGCTCATCGGCATCGGCGATACGGCCGCTTTCGAAGTTCATCTCAGAGACTGGGTTTCCGGCGCCGACGCGCCCGGGAAGCCAATCGCGCCGGAGCTCGAGCGACTCGAGCTCACGAAAGTAGCCTGTCTCTATGGAGCTGGCGAACGCCATTCACTCTGCCCGCGCCTGGCTCTCGCTGGGGCACATAGTGAAGAGATCGGCAGCGGCCATCATCTTGGCGGCCAGTACGGTGAGATTGCACGCCGAATACTAACGATCGTCGCAACGCCGGGCGATGCGCGCGCAGCCGTGCCATTGGAGAAGTGACTTAGAGCGTGTCGAAGTCGAGGGCACGACGGCCGCTTTCCGCCGATGGGCATTCTGCGAATCGGCAAGATTCTGCCGATCCCCATCCGCATTCCTTCCCGGCAAGGGGGTGAGCATTCAAATATTTCGGGCGCCTGACGCCGGCGCCTGGCCTTCAATGGGCGTGGCATAGGGATTGCAACCTCGACAGTCGACGTGGGCGCAGGCGAGCTCATCGCGCGTCACGCCGAACTAACGAGGGGGACTCTGATGCTCGTATCCAGCAGGGCTCGTCGCTGCGCGAAGGTTTGGGCGCTGTCTACTATCACTACGCTGGCAACGGTTGCTGTCGGCAACACGCAAGCACAGGATGTTGAATCCGCGACGCTCGACCAGGTCGTCGTCACGGGTTCGCGCATCACACGTGACGGCTACGAAGCGCCGACACCCGTGTCGGTGCTGGGCGCGGATGAGCTCAACGCACTGAACACGGTGAATGTCGCCGATGCGGTGAACGTGCTGCCTGCTTTCTCAGGATCCGCGAGCCCGCGTTCGGCGAACGGCAATCTCTCGAGCGGCGCGACCGGTGTGAGCCAGCTCAATTTGCGCGGCATGGGCACGAATCGCACGCTGGTTCTACTGGACGGCAAACGTTACATCAACGCAGCGATCACGGCGGGCAACAGCGCACCGGACGTCAACTCGTTCCCGAACGCGCTGATCGAGCGCGTTGACGTCGTAACGGGCGGCGCTTCCGCGGCGTATGGTTCGGATGCGCTGTCGGGCGTCGTCAACTTCGTGATCGACCGCGATTACACCGGCTTCAAGGGCGAAGTTCAGGTGGGCGAAACCAAGTACCACGATGACAAGAGCCTCAGCGCTCAACTGACCTATGGCACCCCGTTCGCGGACGGCCGCGGCCATCTGCTTCTTTCGGGCGAACACACGCATAGCGATGGCATCGATGGCACCGAAGGGCGTCCGTGGGCCCGATTGCCCGCGGCTGTCATTCAAAATCCCGCTTACGGTACCGGTGCCGGCCAGAGTACGAGTGTGCCGCGCTACCTCGTTCGCCGCGATCTCGGCCTCGTCGCCGGCACGCCGGGCGGCATCATCACGACCGGCTCTCTCAGGGGAACCTACTTCGGCCAGAACGGCGAGATTCTATCCGGCTACGATTTCGGCACCAACGTCGGCAACAACTTTCAGGAGGGCGGCGATTGGGAATATTCGCGCATCGAGAACGGCATCGACATCGCGGGCAGTGTCGATCGGAATGTCGCGTACCTCCGAACCAGCTTTGATTTCACCGATCAAGTCAATGCATATCTGGAAGGGCAGTACTCGGCGACTCGCACCACCAATACCGCCAATCCAAACCGTCGGCTGGGCAACAACACCATCACCATCGACAACGCCTATCTTCCGGAGTCGCTGCGACAGCAACTGGCGGCGGCCGGGGAAACCTCGTTCAGGATGGGCAGCACCAACGCCGATATGCGGCGTTTCTATGGCGATTACCATCGTTCCCTATATCGCGTCGCCGGCGGCCTCGAAGGCACGTTCGGCGCCTTGGGCACGGACTGGAAATGGGACACCTATGTCCAGCATAGCGAGACGACTCTCGAGCCGCGCACGTATAACAACGGAATCACGCCGAACTATCTGAAGGCGCTCGATTCGGTGATGGTCGACAACACTCCGACTTGCCGCGTCAACGCTGACGCCAACCCATCGAATGACGATCCGGCCTGCGTGCCGTACAACCCGTTCGGCATCGGAGTGAACGACGCCAGCCAGCTCGGCTACGTCGTGGGCGTTTCCTATCGTCACGAAGTGCTGCAGCAGGATGTCGGAGCGTTCAACGTGAGCGGCGAGCCGTTCAGCTCGTGGGCCGGTCCGGTGTCGCTTGCGGTGGGTGCCGAACACCGCATCGAAAAGGTATCGGGCTGGGCCACCGCGCACGACGAGGCGACTGAGTTCTTTGCCGGCAACTATCACGCCAGTCACGGAAAGTTCAACGTCACCGAAGGCTACGTCGAAACTGTCGTGCCGCTCGCACGCGATATGGCAGCGGCGCAAGAGCTGGACCTGAACGCCGCCGTGCGTGCGACGGACTATTCGACGTCCGGCTACGTCACGACCTGGAAGGGCGGTTTGACGTGGCGGCCGATCGAAGATCTCCGGTTCCGCTTCACGCGCTCACGCGACATTCGTGCGCCCAACCTGGGCGAGTTGTTCACAGCCGGTCAGGCCGGTTCGGGCGGAACCCTGCAGGATCCATTCCGCGCCACCAATGGTGTTCCCGAGCTTCGTACCCAAGCGTTCTCGACCACCAAAGGCAATCCGAATCTCAAACCCGAAGAAGCGGACACGACGGGGTTCGGTGTGGTGATGGCACCGCGCTTCCTGCCGGGGTTCCAGATGGCGATCGACTATTACAACATCGACGTCCAAGGCTCGGTGCAAGCGCCGGGCGCACAGAAGGTGGTCGATCTTTGTTTCCAGGGCAATGCGACGCTGTGCCAGGCGATCATCCGTAACCCGGTGGCGCCGGGCGATCCATTCCCCGTCGGTCAGATCTTCGAGGTGATCACCCAGCCGCAAAATCTGATCGGACAAACCGCCAGCGGCATCGACCTCGAAGCCAGTTATCGCTTACCCGTATCCAGCCTCGTCGGCGCCTGGAGCGGCGACATGGTGATCCGCGCGATGGCCAGCCGCGTGCTGAAGCTCGAGACCAAAGATACCGATGGCACGACCTACGATGGCAACGGCGTGGTCGGCGGTTGGGGTGGCATTTCGCCGTTCGCCGGCCTGACTGCGCCGAAGCTGCGCGCCTTTCTCTCGATCAGCTATCAAGGCGATCCGATCACACTGACCATGATGGCGCATTACACCGGTCCTGGCGTGTACGCCAATGGGTTCATCGAATGCAGCACCGATTGTCCGGTGTCGACGACGGCCGCTCCCACCATCGAGAACAACCATATTGCGGAAATGACGACGCTCGATCTGTCCGGCTCCTACCAGCTCGCAAGCTTCGAGCTGTTCGGGACCATCGAAAACCTGACCGACCATCAGCCGCCGAGCATTGGCGGTACGCTCACCAATTCCTACTGGCAGGGCCAGGGCAATGCGGATTACGACCGCGTCGGCCGTCAGTACCGTATGGGTGTCCGTTTCAAGTTCTAAGAGCACTCCGATGCAATTCACCAAAGGTGCGCACCGCAATGCCTGGGTCGTGGCGGATGTTCGGCGCTTGCGAGAGCTCGCCGGCCAAGGCATATCGCCGAGCCAGGCTGCCAAGCTGCTCCGCCAATCCGAATCGGCGGTCCGCAACAAGGCCTGCCTGCACGGCATTTCTTTTCAGCGACAGGTGCAGTGGCTCCAAACACGAAACGCCGACAGCGCGGCATCGGCGAGCAACGGCAGAAACCGGGGCTGAAGCAGCGCTGTATCGAACGCGCGCATACGTCGCGCGTTCTCGTTATGGCACTCCTCGACGAAGCGTTGAAATGTCAGCCCCTCGAGAAACTGGCTCACCTCGGTCGTCGAGAACTCGCGTCCCTCGGACTCCTTCTGTCCGCGCCTGACTGCACCTGCGAGCCGCCCGATGGCTCGGCTGTAGAAGCGCAGTGAGTTGGCGTGTCGAAGCAGCCCGCCGCGGTGGTGCTGAGTCTCTCGCCAGGCCATCCAATTGATGAAGAAAACGATGTGGCGCGTCTCTTCGAACATCAGCATCTCGAAGATCTCGAACATCGAGTCCGGCAGGAACTGCGATTGCCGCGCGAACTTGAACGCGCCGAAGCCGAGAAAGCTATCGAGACATTCGCCGAAGCCGAAATCGATGAACCGCGTTTCGATGTCGCCGTCGATCGGCGCGAGCGGCCGTTCGGGTGCATCGATCCCATAACGATCGATCATCACCGCGAGCAGGCGAGCGTGGCGCGCCTCCTCGAAGCCCTGCAATACGATCGCTTCACGAATGAGTGGATCTGTCACACACGCCGAGAACGCTGCGACGATCGCCGCCGCGCGCCGCTCGGTGTGCCGGACCTCCTGCCAGAACGGCACGCCGCGCAAGCGATCGAGCTCGGCCGCATTCAACTCGGGCCAGGCGAGCTCGGCCGGCTCGAACTCGGTATAGGTGTCGATGAATTGTCGGCAGAACAGCTGTTTGTGAGCGTCCGAGCCGATTCGCAGCGTCTCGGCCGGGGCCGACACGTCAAACATTGAGGATGGCAAGGGATCATTCATTCGACATCACTCGGCGAAGACCGCGGCCGACTCGTGCGTGCAAGACGGCTATCAACGCCGGCCGCCGGACAGCAGTTCATCCGGCTTGGTTCGACGGAGGTGATGTTTGTACGTGAGGAGCAGACGACTACCCGCAGTCCGAAATGCGCGGGTGCAGCTGCCAATTCTCGAGCGAGGCCGACAGCACCGCGCTACTGCAGCCGCTGCCCTTGACCGTAAGTGCCGGTTGCGCGCTGTTGTATCCAGTCCCCGAGCAGGTGCAAATAGCCGTCGGTAATGCGGGTGGCGGTTCGCGTGCCGTCTGCGTTCGTGACGAACTCCACCATGCCATGATCGGTGTTTGGAAACAGGTAAGCGTCGATCGGCTTGCCGGCTTTTATCAATCGGAGCAACGCTGCGCGCGTGGTTTGAATCGGCGCTTCTCGGTCTTCGCCGGCGAGCACCCACAGAATCGGAGCCTTGACGCGCTCGAGCGTGGCTAGAGAATCGTAGTTCCAGATCAGTCCGAGGTTGTCGAATCGAGCGCGACCGACACGCCGGAGTTCGTCTTCGGGGACGCGCACCATGTCGCCGCTGTATTCACCGTGGATCTTATCCGACCACGGTTGCCTGGCGAGTTCACGCCGCACCCGGGCGAGTTGTTCATAGCCTCGGGAGAAGTTGCTGAGTAGCAGACGAGAAGTCGCCGCCGACAATCGATCGATCAGGCGCAGGGCTTCGTCATCCAGGCCCAGCGCGCGTGCCTCGAGGACCATTTGCTCGCGATCCTCCTCGATCGGAGAGGCGATGAGCCCGAAGCCGATTGCGACGAAGTCGGCCTTGGAACGGGTCGCTGCGAGCGGCGCAACCCAGCCTCCCTGGCTGCCGCCGAAGTAGCCGGATCGACCGAAGCGGCCACGTGCCATCGTCTGCGAGTGGGCCAGTGCCGCTGCGGCATCGGCGGCCAGCAGCTCGAAATTCTGCGTATAGTCTCCTTCGGATGCTCCCGTCCCGCGCTTGTCATAGACAAAGACGGTGATGCCTTGAGCGGCTAGCGAGTATGCATAAGGTGAGTTGAGCGCCGACGTTCGCTCCGATCCGTGCACCAAGACCACGAGCGGCCGCTCACTGGAGACGACGCTCGGCTCGATCAATCGTCCCACGAGCTTCGTTTGAACACTGGAGAAGTCGGTGTCAGTCATGGTCAGCGGTACCTGCGTCCAGCGCTCAGCGCCGCCGTCGCTTCGCTTGATCGTGACTGCATTCTCGGCGCATGTAACTGGAGCATCGAGATCGGCCGTGCTGCCGCGTCGGCCATCGCGAAATAGATAGCGCTGGCCTGACGGCTGTGAGCCTGACAGCGGCGATATCACAACGAACTCGCCGCGTTCAGAGGCGTAGGCGCCCGGTTTGCAGGGGAGGTCGGCCGCGTGAGCAACTAATGGCACCAAAACCAGTGCCGCCAACTTCGATAATGCTTTCACCATGGTCCACTCGCATACGGGTAGCGTTGGGTTGGATGCGTGCCGGTGGGGATTGGTTTACACGGTTTCGAGAAGCCATGCGATGGCCTGGCTCATGGTGGTGCTCGCTTGCTTGGGATCGACGGGGCCGTGGAGGCGGGGGAGCGATCCGTTTTCGACGTGACAATCAACTCGTTGTGAGCACCGCGAATCACGGCAATGCCTTCGGCACGCTCCAGCATTCGCAGAAACGACTCGGGGGAGTCGACTCTGACGCGACCGTAGCCGAGCCGGCGGGCCGCAACTTCCGCTCCCTCGATTTTGATTGGGAGCTCATTGAACTGATGGAATGCATCGATAGCCTCGGCAACCGTTACGTTGTTCATCTCCAGCCATCCAGACGAGGCGATGCTCTCGGAGGGTTCCCACCGTGATTGTGGCTCGTCGTCCGGAATGCTGATCCGCTCGCCGGCGTGCAACGTGAGTGTCGTGGCGGACGCCCGGCCGTCGCGGGAGCGCGGCGTGACTTCCACCACGCCTTCCAGCACCGACACCAGCGTCCAATGATTGTAACGATCGATTAGAAATCGCGTGCCGACCGCCTTGACCTGAGCGCCTTGCGTGATGACTTTGAAGGGACGGTTCTTGTCGGGTGCGACCTTGAACTCGGCACCTCCGCTCGTGAGCTGAATGATCCTCTCCTTGGCGCGGAAGTCCACCTTGAAGTTCGCATGCGGAGCGTAGTTGATCACCGTGCCATCAGGAAGCGTCATGCCCCGGGCAGAATCGATGCGTGTAACGATGGCCGTGGGCTCAAGCTCCGATTCCCGCAACATCCGCAGTGGAATGAGCGCCGTCAGGATGGCAATGGCCGCGACCATGAGCGGCCCGGCCTTTCGGCGTCGGCGACGCGTTGAAGATGCGTCCCGACGGGTCGATGAGGCTTCGCGCTCACCATCGACGGATTCCAGCGCGCGTCGAGAGCGATCGAAGGGCGTGGACTCTGTCAGGGCGCTCACGGCGGCTCGCCGCACACGGCGGATCAATCGCGACACCTGGTCGCGAGAGAGGCGCATTTGCTGTCCCGCTTGCTCCTCCGTCAGGCCCTGGAGTCGCACCAGCTCTATTGCCTTGAATGCTTGAGGGGCTTTGCGACCCAAGGCGTCGAGCTGCTCGTGCAACTGCTGCTCCTTCCAGGCGGAGTCTTCGGGGGAGGGGACATCCAGCGGCGCACCGTCCAGGCGGACGCGCTCCAGCGCCGACTTGACGGTGCCCTGCTTCTTCTCTTTGCGACGAGCGTTTTTCGCAGCCTTTCGGAGCGCGCCGCTGACGTACGGCAGAAACTCCGTGATCGTGCGCGGCCGAGCCAAAAGGTCGCGAAACACGTTTTGCAACAGGTCTGGAGCGATCGATGGAGGGGCCCAGCGCCTCGCCATGCTCAGCAGCCTCTTCTGGTGTTCCTTGTACAGCTCCGCCAACTTTCTGGCGTAGTCCGTCGGATCGGGCGCCTCCGGGCGGGGGCGCGGCGGTCGTGTCTCGCTCACTCAATATTCCATCTTCATTGGTTCTTCTAATCAGGTAGTGGCGTCGGACAGTTGGAATGCGCGCGGCTGCGAAAAATAAACTTGCGGATGACGCCGACGATAGGGTCGCGATTGAAAATATCGATACAAGAGGGGCACATCGGATCGTAAGGCGGTCTTTAGTCAAAAACGTGGAGAGCTTTCGAGCGCATCTTCATCCGTCATGACCAGGACGAGTCCATTCAGTGTGTCAGACCGTATACCCGGACCGGGCCAGCAAAGTTTCGCGCCGATGAGTGTTGGGGTCGGTGACATTCACATCGAGTGAGCCATTGGTTAGGGCAGCCTGTCCCTCCATCAGTTGGGCGAGTGCCTCGTCCGGGTAATGCATGCACTGACCTTGTCGATACGGAACGCACAGTTGATCCTTGGGCTCGCGCAGATGATGAGCGGTGGAGCGGCTCAAGGCATCTCTTCACGCGGACGTGCCTGTCGCGCAAGCGTGGTCGGCGTCCTCATCACGATCGCGAACGTATGTAGCGCAGCGTCTACTGACCCCGTGCACGCTGGAGTTGCTGCGCCGGGCACGCGTTGGCGTCTGCGAACTGAGATCGCCTCAGCGCGTGAGCATGCGCTGAGCCTTCGCGCCCTGACCGGCTACGAGGCTGAGCTGGGTCAATGCGGTGATGTGATGCTCGGTCCCTTACCTGAGGGAGACTATACGGGCGAGGAGGCGTGGCTCACGCTGATCGCGCCCGTGTGCGCTGTGGTCAGGCGTTCCGGAAGTGCGGGCGGCAGCGAGGTGTTCGCGGATATGAGCCGGTGCACCTGTAGTTTCGGGCTGCCGCAGCTCACCCGATTACAGCAGTCGCATGTGCTCGTCACGGGCTCGCGCCTGCCCAAGCTCGCCGAGTCGCTCACGGACTCCATTGCCGCGCCAACGCTGCTCATTGATCGCAAGCGGATCGAGGAGACGGGTGCGGCGAGCATTCCCGAGCTGCTTCGTTACATCTCGCAGACCGCGTTTCATCGTGGGCAAGGCTATCGTGCCTCAGGTGCTCAGTACGCAGAGCTTCGGGGGCTCGGCGCCGGATACGCGTTGGTGTTGATCAATGGGCGGCGCGCGTTCGGGAGTGCCGCGGATCCCGCCAGTGGCGCATTCGATCTGTCCATGATTCCAATCAGCGCGGTCGCGCGCGTTGAGGTCAGCTCGGATGCCAACTCTCTGCTGCATGGGATGGATGCGATTGGCGGGATCGTCAATGTCGTCCTCAGCGATCGGCTCGATCCCGCCCTCGAAGTCAGTTATGGCGGCAACCGCGGTGGGGGCGCGCATCGACACGCGGCACTCAATAGCGGGCTGGGCGGTGAGCGCGGTCAAATCGCCGTGTTCGCCGATGTGGAGCGACGCGACGAGTTGTTGGGGCGCGAGCGCGATCGATGGAGCAACCAGGACTATCGGCGCTTCGGTGGACAGGACTATCGATCACGTTGGGCCTCGCCGCCCAATATCACCTCCGTGGATGGCCAAAACCTGCCGGGGCACTCCTCGCCCTCCGTCGCCGCACAGCTCAACCCACAGACGGGCACATTCGAGTTCGTCGAGGGGCGCACAAACTATTCCAGCTTGCGCGCCTTTCAGCCCATCGTTCCAGAATGGGAGCGCGCGACCGCGTTGGCACAAGGTTCTTTGCGCGTCGGGCAAGCGGTTGCCGTGATGGAATTGCTGGCGGTCCGGCGAGAAAACGACATCCGAACGTGGCCCTCGGTCGTGCAGGGGAACGTGATGGGTGCAACCCATCCCGACAACTCTTTTGGCGTGCCAGTGAGAGTCGAGGCGATGCTCGACGGATTGCCCGCGCCGAGATATCACGCTCAAACTACCTCACGGCGAGGTGTTGTAGCCATCGAGGGGCAGTTCCGCACAGTTGGCTACGGCGCCTTCGTGACGAAGTCCGACGAGCGTTCGTGGGCACAGATTTATCATGCGACCGATCCCGCGACGATCGCCCGAGGGCTGCAGGCGGACAATTCGCTCGACACCCTGAGCCTGTACAGCACAGTGCGGCCCGTCGCCGCCCCCACGGGCACTCTGGTCGACGTTCCCGCTGAGCGCTCGTGGGCTAGCGCAACGCACGTGCAGGCTTCTCTGCGTGGGCCGCTGTTGGAGTTGCCGGCGGGTAGCTTGACGCTAGACCTTGGTGTCGAGCATCGGCGCGAGCGCGTCGACTTTGATGGTGAAATCAACGCCGCGGGACGGGAGATCACCTCGAGCTTCGCGCAATTTCGAGTGCCGTTGATGAGCGGTACGATGGGCGTGCCGGGGGTGGACGATGTCAAGCTCGTCCTGGGCACTCGGCGCGACAACTACAGTGATATTGGTCACGTCACCAAGGCGCAAGTCGGCTTGATCTGGCAGATCACGGAGTCGATCAGCGTGCGAGCCTCGAGCAGCGACTCTTTTCGCCCACCGTCGTTGGCGGAGCTGCACATGCCTCGCGTCATCTCTCCCGCCGTGATGTTCGATCCAAAGCGAGGGGAAGTATCTTCGATCGAAATGATCACCGGAGGCAATCCGTCATTGCGGCCGACCGCCGGGCACTCCGACAACGTCGGCATCTCGTTCATGCCAAACGAGCAGTTGCACCTGTCAGCCGAGTACTGGCGTATCAGGGCACGAGGCCACATCTCTGCGTTGGCGCCGACATCGCTGCTTGCATCCGAAGATAGTGCAACCCAAAGCCAGGTCGTGCGAGAAGCGCCCGCGGCTGACGACATCGCCGCGGGCCGCCCCGGCAGGCTCTTGTCGCTGAATCTGTCCAGAGCGAATGTCGGCGGCGCGACGACTCAAGGCGTCGATTTGTCGATCGAGGCAATCATAAATACACCGATCGGGAAGTTTCTGCCCGCTCTGTCCGTATCCTTCACTGACAAGTTCCTCTACAGCAATCTGCCGATCACGCAAGCACAGATGGAAGACCGCGTGGGCGTGGCATCCGAGTTTGGAACCATCCCGGCCCAACGAGGAATTGCGTCTTTGTCGTTCGAGCATGAGGACTGGCGCGCCTCGGTTCACGCTCGCGTGATCTCCTCGTATCGAGACCGAAGCGCAACGACCGGTGCGCCTATGCAACGAAGGATCGCGGGCGGCGCTCTATGGGACATCAACATTTCCAAGAAGATACTTGGGCAGCTTCAGTTCACCGTGGGTGCGTTCAATGTCACGAACTGGGAGCCGCCCTTTGCGAACGCCGGGGGATCCTGGGGGTTCGATGCCTCGCAGGGCGATCTGGAAGGCCGCCAAATCTATGGCAAGTTGACCACGACGTTCTGAGTTGCCCTGAGCGCCGGGCCGAATTCATCCATGCCCGGCGGCGATCAACAAGCCTCCGATGATGGCCATGTTCGTCTGGAAACCCGTGAGTGCCGCTTGGCGCGCGGAGCCCTCTAGAGACCAGAAGTTCAGGAACATGATGGACGCGACTACCGTGAACAACACGAGGCCGAGCGAGGCCAATCCCGCGTAGAGGCCCAGCATCAGCAGCGCGCCCGCCGCGATCTGAAACACACTGCCAACGATCAGAACGAACCCGGCGGCTGGAACGCCGCGCGCTATCATGGCGGAGGCGATGCTCGGCAACTTGAAGAAATGATGCGCGCCACCGATGACGAACAATCCGCCGAGTAGCACGCGACCCACAATCCAAAGGATTGGAGCGTAATCCATGCGTTCTCCTTCACGAGCGATCCGGTTGCCGGCTCGAAGTCTTGTTTCACACATGCGACCGATGTGTGGCTTCCGGCCAGGGATCGGGCCTGACGGGGCCGGAAGCATTGTCTATTCTGGCAACCTGGATGAAGAATTCAAGAAACGCCGAGTATTCTCCGAATCGCAAGATATGCCACGTCGGCGGGCGTTCGCCGCAACCAGAGCGAAGTCGACATTCAGAGGGTCTGCGCGGTCATCACTTTCTGAGCGATCTTCCAGGTCCCATCGACTTTCAGGCACGACAGCATGTCGGTGACCCGGCGCGGCGGAATTTGCAATCTCACTTTCAACAGCGCGAGCTCGCGTACCATGTCTATCGACAAGACTTCGTCGTGACGCTTCTCGCCGCGCTGCTTCGGGCTCTCAATTTTGCGAACCACTGCCAGCCAGTGCTCAATCTGCGTGACGCTTACGGAGCCGTCGTCACCGATCCTGGTTACGGAGCTCGAAGCGTGGAAGATGGATGCGAACTTGTCGGCGTCCATGTCGTAGGCGGCATCGAAGTAGGTCTGCGCGAGAGCGAGTAGAGCGCTGATATCGTTATCCACGAGAACTCCTGCGGAAATTGTGGAGAGCGGGTATCTATGCGCCAGTGAAACATTCCCGCAGGGGTAAGGTGCAATCCAAGATTCTTGTCACACAGAGGTCGGTGTTCTTGCAGCCGGATGCGGCACCGTCTGCGTGGTCACCTCGATCCTGGCACAATGTGCCGCCGGTCCCATGTGATCCGAGCGGCGGACAAACGAGCATGCAGTATCGAATCGGTGAGTTCGCGGAGTTGGGCGGAGTCTCCACCAAGACTCTCCGCCACTATCACAAGGTGGGACTGTTGCGTCCCGCCGGCGTGGACGCGCGCACGCGCTATCGCTGTTACACGGCCGCGCAGCTACGCGAGCTGTCATCGATTCTCGCATTGAGAGATCTGGGCCTGTCTCTTCCAGAGATCCGCGTGTTCCTTTTTCGGGCCGGATCGCCCGCTGACAGGCGGGCACTCTTACTGCGACTTCGGCAAAGCGCGCAGGACATGATCGTAAAGGCCACGCATGCGCTGAGCGGTGTCGACGCGGCCCTCGCTGAGAATATCGATCAACCCGCCGCCTTGGCGCGCTCAATTTCTGTCGTGATGAAACGTCGCCGCGGCATGCGCATCGCTTCGTTGCGTGCGGAGTTCAAAACGTACGTCGAGAGGGACGTTCTGCTCGTGGAGCAAGAACTAATGAGCGCGTTACCTCCGGAGTCTCTCGGCGCCGCACGCGGCGTCATGTGGCAACGATGCGCTCGCTCCGGCTCGTTGCTTGCCGAGCCGTTTGTGGAGATTAGGCACGACGTACCCCGCCGCACCTTCTATGACTTGAAGGACCTGCCGCCGGTCACGGCTGCGTGCGCCTTTTCCAGTGACGATGAACTATCCGCCGAGCGAACGTTCGGCGCCATCAATAAGTGGATGTCGGCTCGAGGTTATTTCCTGGACGGCCCCAAGCGGGAAATCTACCTCGAGGGCATGTTGGAGATTCAGTTCCCCCTAGGCGGGCGTTGAGGCTCAATCATCAGGGATCTCGATGACGGACACCTCGATTCTCCGATTCGCATACCGACAGGCATCGAGCTGCGCCGGTTTTGCTTTGTTCTCATCGCACAATGGCCGGGTTTCTCCGTAGTAGCAAACGTACAGCGGAATATCGTATTTCGCCCGCTGTTCGCTTTTCATCAAAGCCTGTCGAATCGTCCGTGCGCCATAATCCGCACGTTGCCATGACAAGCCAATGTTATCGGCTTCGGCCCCTTGCGCATCGGCGTAACCAGCGACGATCGCGACGGGGCGAACGGCGCCGCGCCTCGTGGAGTCGTCCATGATCTTCTGGTCACGCGATTCGATGCGGTTCGCCAGTTGTGCCGCGCAGGCGTTGAGGCGGCTGGGATCGGCCAACTCCGACTTGAACGGATCGAAGCGGAATATCATCGGCTCGGCAGCGCAGTCCTCGAAGCCTTGCTGGTCGGGTGTCGAGACCGGACTTTCGCGCGGATACGCTTCGCAGACGGAGCGACGGCTCGCGGCGCGCTTTGACTCGTCTCGGCCGAGATCCGCGACCTCAACCATCTGGCGTTCGATGGTCGGGACGCTGTCAGCGAACCAAGCCTGGCCCAGGGGATGATCCCCGCATAGTCCACATCGGTTGGAGAAGGCGAGTAACCGACGATGGAACTGGCTTTCCAAAGTGCCCACCGGGACGCGCTCGCCCGAGTGGTCCAGTTCGAATTCGAATCCGTGACTCGAGGGTGGCACACGTTGGCCGGGCTGCTGCACCTGGTGCATGGCGCCCACGAGATGCCCGAGCTCATGGGCCAAGGTGTGCCCGCCGGCCAGATTGTCCTGGGCTGCGTCGGTCGAGTGGCTGCTCATTTCGAAGTTGCGGCCGGCTTGCACGACGGTAAAGAACAGGTTGTCGTTTGCCGGGATGCGAGCCGTCAAGCCGTCCGCTGCCTCGGCCGCATTCAGCGTGATCAAGGCGACGACATTAGCGTTGTGTCGTCGTCGTAAGCGCTGTAGTTCTGCGTACGGTGCCCACGCGTCTGCCAGATCGAGCCCGGGTCCGCTGGTACGTACCAGCTTATAAAACTGCGGTAGATCGATCTTTAACACTTTCCATTCGTCAGGCGCGGTTTTCGCCAACTCGATGCGTTCGAACGGCTGAAGGATTTTGAACCGGCCTCGGATCAGGCTTCTCTTGAGCGCCTCATTGATATTCTGCTGTGCCTTGTCGAGTGCATCCGCGATTTTTGCGTTATTGCGGTCGTCATCCAGCAAGAGACTGGAGACCACTGGGAGGACTGTCACAACGGGCGCCGCGCTCTGCGTGCGCTGGAAGGCATAGAGGCGATCGATGCATTCGCCACACTGCTCGGTCCCCATCGTTCGATAGTGCTCGATGAGGCGGGGCCAACGCAGGGCACCGGGGATCGCCACAGAGGCTTGAGGAGAACACCACATCTTCGGTGCAATGGGCGCCTCCGCCAGGGCTTTCATGGCCAGCACCGCAGAAATCCAGTCATCGGCGGATCGACTCGTCGGGGACTCACACATGTCGCTAAAGGCCGTGCTGGAGCTCACGCCCGCGTTCGGCGATGACTGCGTCAGGTTCGGCGCTTGCTCCCGGGCCGGAATCACATCGACATCATAGGTTGTTCCTCCATTCGCCGAGGGAAGGACCGTGATGGTGTCGTTGAAGCGATAGATGACCAGCGTAATCAAGCCGCGATTCTTGTCGACGGTCACGACCACATCGCCCGATCCATCGGTGAGCTTGCCACTCCAGGTTTGTTTTGCCTCAGTCGCCAGTGACGGAGTCGCGTCGTTGCGCACGACTTCGAACGGCGGGAAGCCCGGCACCGACAGCGTGACGGTCGCAAGTGTCGAGACCGTGGTTTGGGCATCCATGAGGTCGGCCGCGATGGCCTTGCTGTCGGGAAGCGTGAGCTTCATCGGATAGGTAATGGGCTCTTTGACGAACCAAACCTTGATAGATTCCCAGACGCTACTCGGACGGCGAGGTTCGCGCGCATATGGCAACGACAAGGGGCTTCGCACTCGGACCGGGCAATCCAGCTCGCAATTCCGGCGCGAGTCTGCCAGGACGGACTGTGTGAACAAATACTGCAGCACCGAGAGTCGGCGGACGGCAATGCCGGCGGGAAGCAATTCTTCGGCACTCGTGCCCAGTCCCTCGGCGACGTGCGTGCTAGGAATCTTCCGGTACTGAGCGATAGGCACCACGGGCCACAGCCACGCAGCGAGCAAGATGGCGCCAATCAGACCGATGCTCACCCATCGGCAGCGGGTCGATTGACGCGGTCTTTTTTGTGAGTGGCGATCCATAAAGAATCTCCTCATAGAGATCGACGATCCGATCGCTGGGCGAACCGATGTCCGACGTGCTTCTCTACTGGCCTGACGGGCCCGACGCTGGCGATGGCTGATTGGTGATCTTGTCCCAGCTGTGCCATCGATACTCGTCGACGCGTGTGCGGACCCGATCCAGGTACGCTTGCTTGTCCTTCTGCTGCGCCTCGCGTCGATCGCTCAACCAGCCCCAGACCAACTTGTAAACACCGTTGAGTGCATCGATGACTGCAGCCACCGCTTGTACACTCTGGACCGCCGGATTTGCGTACACCAACTTGTTGAGGCTCTCCTCATCCTTCAGCATCTGTTCAACCAGCTTTTTGAGAGAGGGACCCGTGGAGGGCACGGCGGGTTGTTGAAACAACTTCTCCTCGATCGTTGCTTTGTAGGCTTCGAGCAGGGCGTTGCCGGTGGCGGCTGCTGCCGTATAGGCCTGCCGAACTTGCATCAGCCGGGCCGGATCCTTGATCGTTTGAACGGCGACCCGAGCGGTATCTTCGGCGCGCGCTCGACTGCGAAATGCCTCGTATAAAAGGCTGTTTATGTCAGCGTCTGCATCGATGACACCGCCGGCCCGGGGAGACTCTCCCTGCGCGCTGAGCGGGGGATCTCCCTGGCCCGGCTTCGGTGAGTGGGTTGCACAGCCAAACAAAATAATTGCGCTGATGATACCGATCATGCCGCTCTTGCCGGCGGTTGCGCGACGACTCCACATGGGGGTACCTCTTCCGTTGATTGTCAATTTCAGGATCGCGGTCGGATGTACCGACCTGCCAATTCAAGTTGATTGTTATTACATGGCGGAAAGCAGGCTAGCAGCACCCCCATGCTGACGTCATGCTGCGTGAGCATATATGTAATTTTTCTCGACGACTCGCCGGCCCGCGGGCTGAAAGGCTCAAGTTGAAACCGAGATGGCCAGGATATGAAGATCAGGGTTGACAACGCATCCACGTGAAACGCGCCGACTGCGATCCGCATCTCGTCAAGCCGTTGGACGTTCCTGTACATTCCGATAACAGAGATCTACGATCGACGAGCACTCGATCGAGGGCGGACGCTCCGATCCGCGAGAATCGACTAGAGACGATGGGCCCGGAACGATGGGCGGGGTAGAGGTAGTCGCATGAGCACGACGTTATTCAAGGAAGTGGGCTACTCGCTGTCGAAACTGATCGATGACATCGAGATGGGTGAGATCGGGCTGCCGGACATCCAGCGGCCTTTTGTTTGGAAGAACTCTAAGGTTCGCGATCTCTTCGACTCGATGTTCCGCGGTTACCCCGTCGGATATTTTCTGTTCTGGGAGAACTACCTCGGCGGTAAGACGAAGCAAATCGGGACGAACAATCATCAGAAGGTGCCGCAGCTCCTCATCGTCGACGGTCAACAGCGACTCACGTCCTTATACGCCGTCCTCAAAGGCATTCCGGTGGTGCGCGAGGATTACTCGACCGAGACGATCGAGATCACATTTCGTCCTACCGACGGTACGTTCGAAGTCTGCGACGCGGCCGTCCGGAGAAATCCGGAGTTTCTGCCGAACATCTCCGAGCTGTTCGCGCCAGCAGCCAGCCAGTATCGAATCGTCGGCGAGTACATAGAGAAACTCTCCGCACATCGAGATAAGAACGGCAGCACGCTGGCACCGGAGGAGCGCAAGCGCTGCGAGCAGTCTCTCCAGAAGCTGTTCAATCTGACCAGCTATCCGTTCGCCACCCTTCAGCTCTCCGCGAACATCGACGAAGAGCAAGTTGCGGAAGTGTTCGTTCGGATCAACAGCGAGGGTAAGAAGCTCAATCAGGCGGACTTCATCTTGACGCTGATGTCCGTTTTCTGGGAAGAAGGCCGGAAGGAGCTGGAAGAGTTCTGTCGCAAGGCGCGTCTGCCGAGCACGACCGGCGCGAGCTCGTTCAATCACTTCGTCGATCCATCGCCCGATCAGTTGCTACGCGTTGCCGTTGGTTTCGCATTCCGAAGAGCGCGGCTGAAGTCCGCATACTCGGTACTGCGCGGCAAAGACATGGATACGCAGCAGTTCAGTCCGGAGCAGCGCGATGTGCAGTTTAGCCGTCTCAAAGAGGCGCAGTCGCATGCGTTGAACCTGGCGCATTGGCACGACTTTCTGGGCATTCTGCGACAGAGCGGATTCACGGGTGCAAATCTGATCAGCTCGAAGATCACGGTCTTCTACACGTACATTTTATATCTGATCGGCCGCATCGAGCTGCGAGTGCGTCCGCACACGCTCGGGCAGGTCATCGGCCGCTGGTACTTCATGGCTTCGATGACGGGGAGGTACACGAGTGGCGCACCTGAGTCGGAGATGGAAAAGGACTTGGCTGCCCTGCGTGCGGTGAACACCGCGGCCGATTTTCTCTCGTGGATCGAGCGGGTGATGGTGTCTGAGCTCACGAAGGATTTTTGGGCCGTGACGCTGCCAAGCCGTCTCGATACGTCTTCCGCGACCAGTCCGTTGCTGTATGCCTACTTCGCGTCATTGAACTTGCTTAACGCTCGTGCGCTGTTCTCGAAGAAGTACACGAAAGATGTGCTCGATCCGTCGATACAATCGATCAGGTCGGCGGTGGAACGGCATCATCTCTTTCCGAAAAAGTATCTGAGCCAGCTTGGTTTCGATGCGGTTCGAGACACCAACCAGATTGCAAACTATGCGTTGCTCGAGTGGAACGACAACACATCCATCGCCGATACACCGCCGTCCGAATACTTCCCGAAGTATTGGGCTCGCCTGACGCCGAAAGAACGTGCGGACCAGAGTTACTGGCATGCGCTGCCGAGTGGATGGGAAGAGATGGAGTATCAGCAGTTTCTGGAATTGCGGCGCAAGGGGATCGCAAAGGTCATCTTCGATGGCTTCGAGCGCCTCACTCACGGAGAAACCGTCGCATTCGAAGATGAGTCTTTGGGTTCACGAATCGCGCGCGGGGAGGGGCCGCAAACCGAGTTCAAGGCTACGCTGCGAGTGAATCTGCATACGGGTCAGCCCGATCCGAAAATGGAGCATGCAGTGCTCAAGACGATTGCCGCCTTTCTGAACTCCAAGGGCGGCACGTTGTTCATCGGCGTCGATGACGGTGGTGAAGTGGTCGGTCTCGACCGGGATAACTTCACAAACGAAGACAAGCTCGCGCTGCATCTCGATAATCTCATCAAGGCGCAGCTGGGATCGAGTGTGTTCGCATGCGTGAAGCCCGGCTTTGGAGAGCTCGACGGAAAGCGATTCCTGGCAGTCGAGTGCGCGCCGAGCAGTAAGCCGGTGTTCCTGAAGTCGGGCGCGACAGAGGAGTTCTACATCCGAGCGGGTGCCTCCTCTCCAGCATTGCCGGCGAGCCACATGCATGAGTACATCCAGCAGCGGTTTGCCTGATGACCCGATTTTTCAGCGATCGAGGACGATGCGGAGGTGGTACCGCTCAACGTTGCTCGGCGCTTCAGCGTGCCGAGCCCAAAGCTTGCGGCGATGGACACCAATATTCCGGGCCCGAGAATGATGGCCTATGTGTCAGTTCCGGGACCGAGCATTCGGCGCGGCATGAAGAAACATCAGCGTGAGCTCGCGACCGCCAGTTTCGATAGGACCTATGACATCTGGGAACAGTCGCGCTGGTTGCTGAGGTGAGCACGGACGAACGACTCGTCGCTGTGATGGTTTTCAGCTAGCATCGACGACATTATGCGCATCGCTGTTGTATCCGATATCCACGGCAACCTGGCTGCCCTGCAAGCGGTCGTCGCAGACTTCAAGAATCGTGGTGTGGATGCAGTGGTCAACTTGGGCGACAGTCTGTCCGGTCCCTTGTTACCGCGTGAAACGGCCCAGTATTTGATGCTCCAGGATTGGGTGCATCTTGCTGGCAACCATGAGCGGCAGATTCTGCAATTGAGTTCGAATGCCGCTTTCGCAGATCGCTATGCTCACTCGGAGTTGGGCGCGCCGGAGTTCGAGTGGCTGAGCGGCCTGACCCATACGCAGAAATTCAGCGAGCATGTGCTGCTCTGTCATGGCGCGCCGGGCGCCGATAACGTGACGCTGCTGCAAAGTGCAGAACGTCCGGCTACTTCAGCAGAGGTGGAGCAACGATTGGGTGGGCATCGTGTAGAGCTCATCCTATGCGGTCACACTCATGTGGCTCGTAGTGTGCGTACGGTTCACGGCGGCCTGATCGTCAACCCCGGGAGTGTCGGCTTGCAAGCCTATGCGGACGACTATCCGCATCCGCACGTGATCGAGTCGGGATCACCCGATGCGCGATATGCGATCCTCCAGCGCGGCCCATCGGGGTGGACGGCGGAAATGTTCACCGTCCCCTATCCTCATCGGCAAATGGCCGAGCTGGCGCGGTTGCGCGGTTGCCTTGATTGGGAGAAGGCCTTGTTGACCGGGTATATGCAATGACGTCCTCGAGCCAGCTCACAGCGCTCATCATTGTCGATATGCAGAAGGGCATGGCGAACGCCGGCCCGCGTAACAATCCTGATGCTGAGGCACGAATCGGACAACTGCTGGATCACTGGCGCGAGCGCGGTCAGCCCATTGTTCATGTACGCCATCTATCGCGCACCCCGGGCTCGCCCTTTTGGCCGGGTCAGTCCGGTGCCGAGTTTCAGGAGCGAATGGCACCGCTGGCGTCCGAGCATGTCGTGGACAAGCATGTCACAGACGCGTTTGCCCAAAGCGGCCTCGAGCGCTGGCTGCATCAACGAGGTATCCGTTCCCTGGTGTTTGTCGGTGTGAGCACGAATATGTCGGTGGAGGCTAGTGTTCGCAGTGCTGCTTGCTTGGGCTTTGACTGCAAGGTCGTGGCCGACGCTTGCTACACGTATGACCGACCGGACCTCGATGGTCAGCCGCGTTCTGCTGAAGACATACATCGCGTGGCATTGGCAAATATGAGTGGCGAGTACGCTGAAGTTTTACTGAGCGCCAGTCTGTTGCCAGCGCGATCGACCCAGAAGTGACGTAGAGCCTGGCGATACGATGGATCAGGGAGGACGCATTTGTACGAGTAAATTGCGAGAACAGTAGTTGCTCGTTACAGTTGCCCGAATCGATCGTGTGGAACTGCACGATCCTGCTTCTTTGATTTGAGGCATCGGGGTAAAGACTGTGGCGCATAACATGATCCGATTTGCGAGCACACGAGCCGTGCTTCGTGTGTTTGCACTGCTGGTTGGCTTCTTCGCCTTGGTTTCTGTTGGAACACCTGCCTACGCAGGGAGTGAAAAGTACACGTTCGTGCTCGTTCACGGCGCCACTGCCGGAGGCTGGGAGTGGAAGAGTACTGGGAAGTTTCTCAGCGACGATGGCCACACGGTCTACCGCGCTACGCTCACGGGCCTCGGCGAGCGCGAACACCTCAACAGTCCCGACATCGATCTGCAAACCCACATCAACGACGTGGTCAATTTGATCTTGTTCGAGGACCTGCACGACGTGGTGCTGACAGGGCACAGTTACGGCGGGATGGTAATCACGGGTGTGATGGATCGGATCCCCGAGCGCATTCGTCATGTCGTGTTCCTCGACGCCGCCGTGCCCGACGATGGCATGTCGCTGTGGGATCTTTTTGGCGGCAGGCAGCAGGATCCCTCACGCTTCGCGGACGGCTTCATGCAAGTGCCCTGGGTCAAGCCCGGCACGCCGCCACCGCACAGCGTGAAGCACTCGATCAAATGCTTCAACCAGCCGGTCTCCTATAAGAATCCCGCCGCGCTGGCGCTGCCGGTGACCTATGTCGCTTTCGTTCCGAAGGACAAGTCGGCCGCGGAGCGAGCGAAGACGGACAAGAGCTGGCAGCACGCCGTTGCTCGAGGCTGGACGATTCGCACGTTTCCTGGAGGACACGTCGCGCAACAGGAAGATCCTCGCGGTGTCGCGACGCTGATCGAGCAGTCGGTGAACGATCGCAACAAGCCGCCGGCCGCCAACTGACGGAAGACTGCAGCGTGTGATGATCTCGCGAACCTCACACGCTACTTCAGCTTCTTGCCGAAAATCGTCCGGCCCTGAGTGTCGACTTCGGCGCCGAGCACCGTGCCATGCGCATCCACGATGAATTCGAGGGTGTCCTTGGTCGGATAGGCGATGGTGCGAAACAGATTCGGTCCTTTCGGCTCGAGCGGCAGCGGCGCCTGAGTCGGCACGTGCGCGACGAGCGTGCTGCCTTCGATCGAGAGGGTCGCCACGAACTGACCGAAGTCGTAATCGCCGCGGTACGCCTCGAGACGCTCGGGGGATGGCGTGTACGGCTCGATTGCCGGACGGCGCAGGCGCCACGCAGATCGAACAGCGGCGTCGCCTTGCACCGTCCAGCGATCGTCGCGTCGCCAGTTCGCGTCGAAGACTCCGGAGGCGACCTCTCGATCGTAGGCTTTGACCGTCGCCTGCGGGGGCGGGCGGCGTCCGTCACGGATGGACCAATCGCTCGCGCTGAAACCGATACCGATCGAAGGCTCGACGAACTCCGGCCTCCAGAACTGCATACCCATGGCAGAGGTGGCCGCGACGACGAGGACGTAGCGATTGTCAGCGCGAGGGCTCGGATAGATCATCTGTAGCACGGCATCGTCCACCGTCCAGCGCTTGCCATCGACCTCGACCGAATGAGCCGACACGCTCATCGGCAAGCGCTTGCCAAGCCGTCGCGTCACCGCGTTTGCATCGGCGCCGCCGAGCAGTATGAGCGAATACGCACGCTCGTCATCGACCGAGACTTCCACGTCCCGCTTGATCCGCAACGGCTGGTACTGCCACGCCATCCACACGTCCTGCAGGTCCCGGGCACGTTCTTCGATACTGTACCGCATGTGTGGATCGCGTGAGGTCGTGCCGACAACGACCATGAAGGGCAGGGTGATGATGTCCGAGATCGGGCCCTCCCGGCCGGGTTGCTTTCGAAGCCCTTGCGACTTGCTCGGCGCCGTGCCGATGCGCGCGACGCCATTGTCGAGTTGCGCTCGCTGCGACTTGCCGTTCCATACGACCTGGAGCTCCGATGTCGAACCGCGCAAGCTCTGCGGAAGCGCAAGATCAAACGCTTCGAGATTCTCCGAGTCGATCCGCACCAAGCCCGGTTTCACGACTTCGGCCTCCGCGCGAATGAGTCGTTCTGGCTCCTGTATCGCGCGAGCCACGAACCAGTGCGCACGCGCGCCACTCAGATCCGCCGAGCGCAGGCGAACGTGTCTCGGCGCAGAGTCTCGGCGATGTTCGAGCAACCAGTCGATGAGGACCAGGCGCTGCTGCAGGTCCTCATGTCCCCAGCCGGGCATTTCCCAATATCGGACGTTGTAGCCCCAACGCTGCAGCATGCGTGTCGCATGCCGGGAATTCTCGACGCTGACGGTAGCGTCACTGTCGCCGTGAATGACGAGCAGCGGCACGTTCAGCAAGTTCTCCGCGTTGACGAATGAGCTGCGACGCTCCTGGATATAAAATTCGAGCGCATTGCCCGGCTGGTTCTCCGGAAGCGACGGCCCCCTGATCGTGCTCACGCGAAAATCCCAGCCGCCGAACACAGGCGCGACTGCCGCGAAAAGGTGTGGATTGCGCGAGGCGATCGCCCAGGTGCCGTGCCCGCCCATGGACTCGCCTGTCAAATAGACGCGATCGTCGTCGACGGCAAACCTGACCTTGGCTTCCTGCAGGCATCTGAGCACGTCTCGCTCGCCCAAGCCTATGTATTGCGCATTCCCGCGGCCGTGCGGCTCGATATAGATGATGTTCTTGCGTTCGGCGATTTCGCTGTGGCGCTGATCGATGGACCACCAGCGATGCAGCGGCGGATTCTCGGGGTTGTAGCCGTGGAGCGATAGCACGAGAGGCCAACGCTGTGAGTCGCTGTAATTCGCAGGTAAATACGCGCGACAGAACTGTACCGAGCCGTCGAGGTCATCGACATAACCGAGGCGAACGAAGCCGCCCGGCCGAACACTGCCGACGCGTCGCGCACGATCCAACTCGATTTCCTCATACTCGAGCAGCGGCGAATGAATGCGTGCCTCCAATCCGGGAAGCGCCGAGTTGAGTTGACCGTTAGTGCGATCTCGCACGATCTGCGCAAGCAATCGCAGGTGGGCTCCATAGACGTCGTCCTTGGCGGAGTCCGCCGCATCGATCAGGCGCTGTGCGGCGGCCGCGACATCGCCCTTGTACCAAGGCAGATGCACGACGTACGGCTGGCCCCAAGCGTCCCGGGTGGCGACGCGAAATTCATACGCGCCTTCCGGCCAGGTGCTTGCGTCGAGCATCAGCGATTCGCCGCGAGCCCCCGCAGCGTTGGCGAGCACGCGCCCGCCGGCGCCGAGAGCAGTCACCTCGACGGCGGGCGCCTCTGAATCCGCAGTGAGATTCGTGTGCACTTCGACCTGATCGGCCGAGGCGCGTAGATAAGGAACGATGAGCTCGGAGCGCGCGAGCAGGGCGCCCGATTCGACGATGCGCACCGTGAACGGCCATGCGTTTGGATCGACTTGCTCGATACGCAACAGCAGCGCGTTCTCGCCTTGCCTCATCTGCACGGCGATGCGCTCGCTGTCGCGTGCGAACGTGGCATGGGACTTCGTGCGCTCGTAAACGCGCTGGCCATTGAGCCATACCGCGATCGGTCCTTGCGCACCGATCGATAGATCGGCGGCGCCCGCATGCGCCCGGGAGAGAGTGCCAGCAACGAATGCTATCCGCCGCGCGCCATCGATCGGCATACCGGCAATCGCATTCAGATCAGTGACCTCATTCCATGACGTGTGCGCCTTCCAGCGCACGTTGGCGATATCCGTGCTGAACGCTCGGCCTTCCATCGGTGCAAGCGTTGCCGCGTCGGTGCTGTTTGCGACCTCGGGCGAGAGTGCGCCCGCAATCAGCCATTGCTTGTGAAATCGCTGCGATCCCTGCGACCACAAATCGCGTTGCGCGGGCTCGATCTGAACCGGCTCGAGTGCCACCGATTCAGCGCTGCAGAGGGTCGAGACAAGCAGCAGTAACGTCGCCTTGAGAAGGTGAGGAAGGCGCATTGCCGGCGAGAATCCTGTCATGGGAACCCTTCTTGTCGTTGCCCGAGTCGAGGCGCTACTTGGATGCGGCGACCGCCGCGTAAGGTTGCACCACCAAACTAAATTGTACGAGTATTGACGCGCGCTGGGGGCGATGCTAATTACGGCGGACGGCTGCGCCGAGCCTGGATGAAACAACGACATGACTAGGAAAATCCTCACCGCCGCCGTGGCGGTGTTTGCCGCCGTTTCGGTTTTCTCCTCTGAGGCGCGCAGCGACCCGTTAACGCCGACGGGCCGTTGGTCTGCCTATACCGCGGGGCGCGCACAAACCCCGCCGATGGGATGGAGCAGTTGGAACGCTTTCGCAACTGACATCGATGAGGAGAAGATCCTCGGCTCCGCTCGAGCGCTGATGGACAGTGGGTTGGCCCGCAAGGGCTATCGTTACGTCAACATCGATGACGGATGGTGGCTGCAGCGGCGCGCCAGCGACGGCCAGCTCGTCATCCGTGCCACGCGGTTTCCATCCACGGTGCGTGAGGACAGCCTGCCCTCTTTCCGGCCGTTCACCGACCGACTGCATGCAATGGGTCTGAAGGCCGGCATCTACTCGGATCTTGGCCGCAACACCTGCTCACAGGCCTACTCGGCGGACGAGTCCGACTTACCGAAAGGCTCGGTCCAGGAGCGAGAGGTCGGGCTGTATGGACACATCGACCAGGACATTTCGCTGTTCTTCTCGGACTGGGGCTTCGACTTCATCAAAGTCGACGGATGTGGCCTGCGCGCCTACGCAGCCGGCAGCGAGAAAGTGATATCGGGCGCCTATCGCGAATTCAAGCCGCTGCTCGACATGGAGTCGGTCGCGAGGTCGGACATTCCTGCAGTTCAGTCGCTGTTTCGACAGATCGACGGGGCCCTGATTCGCAACAACCCCGATGGTGACTTCGTGCTGTCGCTGTGTATCTGGGGAGCGGGAAATGTGCGCGCCTGGGGCAAGGACTTCGGCAACATGTCGCGGACCAGCGATGACATCAACCCGACCTGGGGTCGGCTGCTCACCAACTTCGACAGCGCCGCCAAGAGGGCGCTGTACGCTCAGCCCGGCTCATGGAACGATCCCGACATGCTGTTCATCGGCAAGGGTGACTTCGATGCGGACCACCTGACCGAAGCGCGGTCTCATCTATCGATGTGGGCCATGATCAACGCTCCGCTGATGATCGGCATGGATCTGCGGCACGCCCCGCCAGCGTTGCTGGATGTGTTTGGCAATGAGGAAGTGATTGCGCTGAATCAGGATCCGGCCGGGCATCAGGCGGTCGTTGCCTTCGACAGCGAGGAGGTCCAGATCTTCGTGAAGACGCTGAGCAGCGGAGATAAGGCCGTGGCCATTTTCAACAGAGACGCGTCGTCGCTGGATGTGGATTTGACCGCGGCCCACCTGAAGTTCCGGGATGATTCGGACGTCGCCCTGGTGGATCTGTGGAATGCCCGGAAACAAACCTTCCGAAAGCAGGTGAGGCTGCATCTGGAAGGTCATCAGACGCTCGTGTTAAAGGCGCGCGGCACTCGTGTTCTCGCCGACGGTCTGTATCTTTCCGAGCAGCCCGGCAACGTCAACCCGGCCGTTGATGGGGTGATGCGGCCCGCGCCGGATCCGACGATTCATCGCTCAGCCTTGGGCTGGCAGGGAACGCGAGGCAGTGGTGAACGTCCGATCTATGCTGGGTGGGGCGGGGCTCAGCCAGACAGCGCGCCTTACGGCGAAGCGCTCCGCATCGGCGGCAAGAAATTCGAAACGGGTCTTGGCATCCTGGCAAATTCGCGGCTGGAGGTGCGCAATCAAGGCTATCGCCGGTTCACGGCCACCGTTGGCGTCAATGACTCGGCTCGAGACGATCGCCATGGCGTCACCTTCACGGTGTATGGCGACGGCAAAGTGCTCGCCACCAGCCGACCTCTGAAATGGGGTCAGGAGGGGCAGCGAATCAGCGTTGACGTGTCACGCGTGAAGATCATCGAGCTGGTCGCGCGTGCCGCCATCGACGATCCTGCATCGCTTCCTGTGACATGGGCCGAAGCCGCATTGCTGTTCGATGCTGGCGCCGCGAACTAGTCAGATCGAACGAATCTCTCGATGGGTGGTCGAAGAAGTGCCAACAATGGTTGTGGCGACGTGCCTGAAGGCGCGACGCCTACAGCAGGAAGCGTTGGCGCGAGATAGGGAGTTGATATGGCACCGCTCTATGATCTACCGGCAGTAACGATTGCGGCTGTCCTTCTGTGCTCCGTGCAGACGAGCAGCGCCGAGGATGCATCCTCCGAGGATCAATTCTCGTTCGCTGCGTTCACTGGCGGTCACTATATCGGTGACCGTGAATCGGAGGCCGATAGCAATCTCAGTCCCGGTGAGCGGCGGGCACTGTTCAATGATCCATCAACGCTGCATCGAGCGCAGGCGAAGGGTCAAGTGAACCAGCTGAGAACGCAACTCCTCGGGGTCCAGGACATCACAGATGACCAAGCCGGACGGCTGGAGGAAGCTCTGATCGCTGTGCGCGATCAGTACGAGCGGAGTTTGAAGGAGCAATACGCCGGGCGGCCGGTACAGGCAACTGGTCAAACTTGGTACGGCCTTCCTCTTATCGCCAGCAACGATTCCGGCATTTCCGTGCAAGATCAATTCATCTCGGAAGCTGAGGCATTTGGTCGCCAGCAGCTCGATGCGGCAGCATCAATATTGACATCAGCGCAGCTCGAGGTTTACCGCATGATTCAGGAGCGGCGCTTGGCGACGCAGCGTTCGGTCATTGAGCAACTGTCGGCGCAATAACTAGCATCACTTCGGACTGGTGGCCGCTGGCCTGCCTCCACGTGCGCGGCGCCGGGTCGTGAATGGCGCCACTTCGTTCGCCATCTGGCGATCCTTACACCGGCTTCTGAGGCGCCACGAATGTCAGCACGCGACGCGGATTCTCCACCAGGATCTTCTGGATCGTTTGGTCGCTGACGCCTTTCGCCTTGAGGCCCGGCAGGATGATGTCGTGAATATAGGTGTATCCGCCGCCGCCGTTCTCCTTGAGCTGTGCCTGCGAGCAGATATCGTGCGCGATCACCATCTGCTCAACGTGCCCGGCCTCGATCATGGCGTAGATGCTCTCGATGCGCTTCACATCGGCTTCCTTGGGCAACGGCGCCTGGCCGAAGTAATCCCATTCGACGATGGCGCCGCGCTTCATCACGGCCTCGATGGTCTCCACATCGCGTTCGCCGACGTGCGACATTACCACTCGACTCAGGTTGACTCCCTCGGATTCGATGATGTCGAGAATCTGCATCATTTCTTCGAGCGTCTCGAAATTGTGGATCGACAGCGGAGCACCGGTGATACGCGCCGCACGGGCGCTGGCGCGAACGCTCTTGAGCTCGTTCTCAACGAGCGGCTTGCCGACCACGCCCACCTCGCCAATGATCCCTGAGCGAATGTCGGTTCCCTGCGCGCCGACGGTGACGTCGCGCACGATGATGTCCGTCAACTGCTGAACACTCAGCTGATCCATGTCGGCCGGGTGCATCTGCCTCATGTAGAAGCCGGCGCCCATGACGACGTTGAGCCCGGAGACGCGGGAAATCAGCTTCAGCGCCAGCGGATCGCGGGTCAGGCCGAACTGGGATACGTCGACGATGGTGCCGCCGCCGATCTTCTTGAACTCCATGATGGCGCCGAGTGCCTGGTCGAAGTCGGCGATGATGAAGCCGCCGCGCTTCTTCGGGTCCAGCGTCGCCGGATCGATGACCGAGATGTTGGTCGGCGGCGGCATCATGGGCGGCGGCGCCTTGAAATCGATGAAGACGTGCTCGTGCATCAGCGTCGTGCCCACCGCCGACGGATCGATGGGCCCAAGCACAGTCTGGACCTTGCCCGCGAGGTTCGGGATGGCCGGGGTCGTGGCGGGCCGGGCGGCGTAGAGCGGCGTAACGCCGGTGCACGCGAAAGCGATTGCGACAGTAAGGAGTTTTCTCATGGGGGGGGCGCAGCCGCTCATGGTAGAGAACATGTTAAGTATCGATCCGCGCGGATCGTACCATGAGCCGTCGCTGAAATCACAAAGCTCGCCGTAGACTCAGCATCACCTCTTTCGAAACGATGTCGCGGTATTCGACCGGCACTTCGGCACTCATCCAAAGTCAGGGATCTGCGGCCCCGTCGTTATCTGTCGGCGCCGGGATGTCTACTCACTACGGTCAGGTAGTAGCGCTTCAGTTCCGGCAAAACAGAGTGAAGCTGCCGAATCAGGTCTTGTTCACTCGAGGGCGAGGTAAAGCGAAACGCGTATACGCCCCAGCGCCCCGGACTGGGGGCGCAAACGATCGGCTCCGGGTCTCCTTCAGTCTGCCAAACGATACCGGCTCTCGAACCGTCCGGGGCGACCACGAAGGCATCGCCCCAATGGGCACCGACAGGTTCGGTAATGACGCCAAATGCGAAGCCATCCTTTTCGGAGTTGGCCAGGAGAGGAAAGCCGTGATATGCGGGCGCGATCTCCGGCGCAGCGAGAAACGCAGGTAAGTCTGGTCGAGCCGATTCCGCAGCGTCATCTATTCGAACCGTGTGCCCCGTTTCCCAACTGCTTTTCATATCCGATCCCATCGTCTGTACTTTCACCGCATTCTAAGTGAGGCCTGTGCGCCCCAGGGAACTGAGCGGAAGGACTCGAAAACTCGACCGCGATTCGTAGTATTCGTAAGTTACGGAATTGTGGTTAGATGGAGATCCCCGGAATACCTCAAGAATCCCCGTTTTCGGCACTGGATTTGGCACTGAGGTTCGGTGCAGAGAAGCTTCGGTTGTCGTGGCGCTTATAATATACAAGGCAAGCGGCTATGCGTGTTGGGATGGTCGCCAGCGCTCGTCAATGTTTAGCCACAAGCGGTGCAATCTCGTCGCGCGAGAGGGGGCACGGATTTTTCGGCCGGTCTAATATCTTGCGGCTACGGCAGGTCGATATCGAGGACCTGGCGATACAGAAAGAGAACAGCTGCGGGTGCCTGCTCGTGGGCGGAGGGCTGGTACATGCCGTTCCGTGGCGAGATTGGTAAAGGAGGTCTCAATCTCCGAGGGCACCCATCGCAAGAGGGTGCTGGGGGGAGGGTAGAAGCGAACAAGGCGTCGGACCCAGACGCAATGACTTCTCTGGCCGTAGGCTACAGTGGCAGTAGCGAATGCGCTGGCGGCTAGCCGAACAGCCGCACAGATGCAATTTCGGACGCCGGTTTCCATAAGTTGGTTAATGCTGTATGCATAGAGAGATTAGGTGTCATTTCTCCTGGTTGCACGTAGACTTATTTGAGAGTTGCGCTCCAGGTTATTTAGCAGGCCCAGGTTATTCGTCACAGAGCGCACTTCTAAATCAAGTTGGGCATTCAAGGGAGATAAGAAGAGCACATGGGTTGGGCTACAGCGTACATTGCGAAATTGAAAGCCGGTGAGACAGTCTCTTTCAGGCCTCGCGGCGGATCTATGACCGGAAAGATCGAATCCGGTCAGCTTTGCACCGTCGAACCAGTCGGCGACTTGGCTGCTCTGAAAGTTGGAGACATTGTTCTGTGCAAGGTCAACGGGAACGAGTACCTTCACCTCATCAAGGCCGTCCAAGGCCAGCGGTTTCAGATTGGAAACAATCGCGGCTTCATCAACGGTTGGGTCGGGCCAAATGCAATCTATGGCCGTTGCATCAGGGTGGAGCCGTGAGTGTGCCCAACAACACGCTGGTTCCGACTCGCAAAGGCGAAGCGCCTTTGCTCGCGGCACAGCGTGGGCGTTAGGCGTCGCAGGCGAGGAACGGCATTCCCAAAGGCATCACACTTGTGCGCAGAGCAGCTGGAGTCTGTCTTGCGGCACTTCAACGCGGGCAGCGAGATCACCGTCGTGCGTCTCCGCTCCCACAATGGCCGAGAAATTCGCAGAGAGGTTGCGATGCGGTCGAGTGAGCTTCGCGCCCTCGTGCTGGAGTCCCTCGAGGAGGGGCATCTACCTGGCGGAGACTTTGAGGTGATAGTTCCGGGCGTGAGCAAGCGCCTAGGATGTCGGTAGCTGCATCCGTCAGTGTGGCGTGTGCGCGGGGATAGGAGCGCTTTGTGTGCGCTACAGGCCATCACGATGGCGTCTTTTGGCTGGAGCCTGCCGAGGTGGCGCCTAACACCTCACTGGAGCGGACGCGTGATAGATAGAGTGCCACGCCCCGGTGCCTCAGTGCGCGCCGCTCAGCTCAACAGTTAGGCACCAGAAGTTCAGATGTTCAAAATCGGTAGGCGAAAGTTCGAGATTGCGCGTAGGGAGTTCAGCGCTCATGTATCGGTTGGCGAACGCGGCTGGAGCGCGAGCTGGACTATCGAGGTGTATTCCCGGCCGCTTGAACTCGCCGATATGAGATGGGAGCCGGTACTGCGCTCACACTCGGAACTCAGCGATCTGCCACATCCGCTGGAGTTGAGCGGCAAGATGGTGGGCCCGATTGCAAACGATGAACGAGGCGAACCCGCCTTTCTTCTATATGATTTCGAGCATGATCCTATCAACGAACCAATTCTCAGGTTCAAGGAAAGGAAGGGCTCAAAATTCCTTTTCGAGTTCCGAGGCAGAGCCCCCAACTTCACCGATGTGGATGATGACCGAATTGTGTTTGTCTCAATTGATTGTTGGTTGCCCTTCAATGGCGTGCGTGTCGACGAGTTCCAGTTGGAGAAGGCAAATCAGCGGTTGCGGCAGGTCTTTGGATCAAATGGTTGGCCCGATCCTGTGCGCGATGGCAACCTTTGGCACTACAAGTTGCGCCCGGATGCCTAACAGCGCGCTCCAGAGGGCGCGTTCAAAGCAACGCGCCCCTGAGCGCGGGCGTTAGCCCTCAGCAACGATGCGCGCCGCTCCTGGCAGACGATCCATGTTCGTTACGATCCTGGCGTAGATATCGTTCGCCTTAGGTAGCTTGGCTATCTGGTCCTTTGTCAATGCAGGCGCGTGGAGCCCAGAGTCCTACTACTGGCATTCCGACGTACTCTGGGCGGTCGAGTATCTGTCGCCGCCAAGCCTCGAAGAGCAGCGCATAAATGAGGCTCGCGCCGAGGCGCAGTTCCGATACGAAGCGTCGATATCGGCTGCTTTCATTGCGAATGCTCTGGTGATTCTCGTTGCGGCGCTTGGCCTGATGTTCCGTAAGAACTGGGCTCGCATGGTCATGATCATTGTCGTAGCGGTCGCAGTGCTTGAAATAGCCTTGGTCATGTTGTTGTTTTGGTCGCTTCGCATGCTCCACGGCGTAGAGTATGTAACAAGTCTTGTAGCTATCACGATACTCGGTGTGGTTGCATGGAAACTCCTATCTCCATCAGTCGTCAGTGAGTTTCGCCATGCGCGGGCGTAGCCGGCGGGCTAACATTGCGCCGTTGCTCGCGGCACAGCGGCTCAGTTAGGTGGCGCTATGCGTCTCGCAATTGCTTTCATTCTGCTCACTCTGTCGACTGCCGCGTCCGCGTCGCAAGAGGGCATCCTTACACTCGACAAGTTGTTGGTTGAGTCAGCTGGCATCGGCGAGTCGGGGGCGGTGAAGGTTATCGGCTCTCAAACTCCCTCTGGTGTTACAGCACTGAGTATCGAGGGCAGGTCGATGCGGCTCACCCCACAGCTCATGGCCCTTGATGGCGGACAATACAACTCAATTCAGCTTAGTTACGAAGGCGGGTACAAGGAGCTGGGCGGACGCACGATTTATATCAAGCTCAGCAAGGCGTTCACTTCTGGGCAGGTCGCTTCGGCTTTTGTCGTTGTCACCGAGGACGGCAAGGTGAGCGTAACCAAGTCGCTGTGAGATGCCGCCTAACACATCGCTCGAGCGGACGCGTGCGAGATAAAGTGCCGAGCTCATACATCGGCGTGCGCGCCGCTCAACCGTTAGGGTTCTATGAGATCAATCGCAGCATTCCGGGAGTCTCTGTGCAGCGGCGAAGGAAAAGCAAGTGATCGGAAGGAACTTGCTCCGGCTCGCGAAGAAACACGGTCACGGCGTGTCCACGATGCTCGAAACTATGGTGCCTGGATCGAGAGCCTCGCAGGCTGAAGATCTGGGTGCGATCAAGGGAGGAGCAATGGCGTCAATCCACGCTCGGCAATTAGCCATCGCTTGGTGCCGGAACGGCCACTCCAGCCTCGGCGGGCTTGGCACTGGAGCGCGGTCTGACTAGGATAACTCGTTGTATTAGAATGAAGTTATATAGTGGAACGGGAGGACTCGAAAACTCGACCGCGAATCGGAGAATTCGTAAGTTACGCAGTCGTGGTTAGATTAGTTCCCCTGAACTCCTCCCCACTCCCCGGGGTTTAGCACTGGACCTGACGCTGGATCGAGCAGGCCGCGCAAATTGCAACTCTGACGTTCAGTTTCCGTAACTTGGTTGATGCTGTATGCATAGCAACGCGTGTGTGAATTCGCGTGGTTGCACGTAGACTTACGGGACAGCTGCGCTCGAGCAATACGGGCATGGCTCAGGTTATTCGTTACCGAGCGCATTTCTAGATCAAGTTAGACCTCATGGAGACGAGTGTGAGTTCAGGGCCCGAAGATTCAGCGAAGGTCGTGTCTTTGAGCGGCAGCCCGATCTATCGACATGGCGAGGCACTTCCATGGGTGGCTCCAACAGGCGAGGAGTACATCGAGCAGATATCAGAGCATATCCAGAAGCATCTGGGTCCCGTCAAGACTGTGTTCCACGAGCTGGTCTCAGACAAGGTGCACATTGACCTGCACCTTGTTAAGCCGACGAACGAGTTCCCGTATGTCCGGCTCGTCACATCTGGAATGAGCGATCTGCCGATGCGGACGCCTGAAGATCCTCGTCTTCCCAAGTACGCTGAACTGCTTGTCACTTTACCGGCCGATTGGAGACTGACTCAATCGGATATGCAGGACGAGCGTTGGTACTGGCCGCTGCGTCTTCTGAAGGTTCTTGCGAGGCTGCCGCACCAGTATCAAACATGGCTTGGCTGGGGCCACACAGTTCCGAACGGCGACCCCGCGGCTCCTTACGCGGAGAACACGAAGTTCTGTGGCGCGCTCATTACCCCTTCCGTCACCGTGCCGAACGATTTTCACTCGCTGGCGATTCCGAACGTCAAGGACATCGCGTTCTATGCGGTTGTGCCGCTCTACGAGGGCGAGATGAACCTGAAGCTTCGTTCCGGTGTCGACGCGCTGTTAGAGAGAATGGATAAGCACGGTGTCTCGGATATCGTCAACCTGGATCGTAAGGACACCAGTGCTCGGAGGTTTTGGCTTTGGTGAGGTCTATCAGGTCGTGCGACGCGGACGGGACACCCCGGCGTCGCCCTGTGGCATGATGGCGGGAGCCGTCGTGTCCTTACCGGGTACGTAGCGGCCCCGAAGACAACAGGGCCTCGAGTCCATTCCGAACACCATGCAGATCAATCACCGTGTGCGCCGAGCCGCCCAGCGATCGCCAAAACACAGCAGCCTCGCCGGAACCAACCTGGAGCGCGCGGCGGATTACAACCAACGAGTGACGCTGCAGGCGATCCGCGTGAATGGAGAGATCACCCGCCAGGATCTGGCCCGCATCACCGGCTTGACCCCGCCCTCGATCGCCAACATCACCAATCGTTTGCTGCAAGAGGATCTGATCGTCGAGCTCGGCCGGCTGCGTGGCAAACGGGGGCAACCCGCGAAGCGCCTGGCCATCAATCCGGACGGTGCTTTTTCCATAGGCTTGAATATCGATCGGGACCACGTCACGGCCGTGGCCCTGGACGTGACCGGGAACGTCCGGGCACGCATCACCGATGAGATCGATTTCGCGCTACCCGATGCCGTGGTCGGCTTTGCAAGAACGGCAATGGCGGAGATGTTACGTACGCGCCAGTTCGCGAAGAGCAAAATCATCGGAACCGGCGTGGCGTTGCCCGACGATCTGGGGCAGATCGATCTGCCGCATCGTCCCTCCAGCTACGGTGTGTGGAACACCGTCGATGTGAACAAGATGCTGGCCAACGTGTTGCCCGAGCCGATACTGGTCGAGAACGATGCCGCTGCGGCCGCCATCGGTGAGCTGCAGTTCGGACACGGCCTGCGCAGCCCGACGTTTTTCTATCTGCTGATCAGCGCATCGTTGGGCGGCGGCCTGGTCATCGACGGCAGCTATTTTCGGGGTGCCGACGGTCGTAGCGGAGAGATCGGTTTCCTGCCGCTGCGCTCGCGACGTACCAAGGCCCATTCGTTGCAGGCGGCGGTCTCGTTGTCCGCCCTGTATGAATTATTGGCCGAGAAGAATCGCACTGTATCGCGGCCGGAGGACCTGCGGTCCCTCGACGCCAAGGGCAAAAAGGTGGTCGCCGATTGGATTGCCGACTCGGCGGACTTCTTGACGGACCCGCTGCTCGCGGTGAGCTGCCTGGTCAATCCCAAGGCAGTGTTCATCGGCGGCCGATTGCCCGGCGAGCTGGTGGATGAGCTCGCGGAGCGGCTCAATCAGCGTCTGCGTAGCAGGGCAGGCGATGTTCCAAAGATTGCACCGGTCATGCGAGCCGCCATGGCCACGGACGCCCCGGCGATCGGGGCGGCCATCCTTCCGTTCCAGGAACGACTGCTGCCGTCTCGCTCGGCGCTGATGAAAGTCTCCGCGGACTGATCCTCTCTCCGGCCGCCACACCGTATTCTGGCCGCCGCGCTATTAAATAAATTTACTTTCTTAATTAGCCAAAGTACGCTGGCACGGTCGGGCATTAGGGGAACCGCGGCGGGGGCGAGCTTTGATTCAAATCGGCGTGGACTTCGGAGGAACCAAAATCGAAGCCGCTGCCATCGACGGTGACGGCGAATTCCGCGCTCGCATTCGAGCCGCCACACCGGCGAACTACGAGGCAGCGATCAGAGCGGTTTGCGAGCTCGTACACGGCGCCGAGCAACAAGCCGGAGCCAACGATTGCACCGTCGGGATCGGCACGCCGGGATCTGTTTCTCCGCGTACCGGCGCGATGCGCAACGCCAATGCGATCTGGTTGAATGGACGCAAATTCCGCGAGGACATGAGCGTCGCATTGGGCCGGGCGGTGCGGATCGCGAACGATGCAAACTGTCTGGCGCTTTCCGAGGTGATCGACGGTGCGGCTGTCGGGTCGAAGGTTGCATTCGCCGTCATCTTGGGAACGGGCTGCGGCGGCGGGCTCATCGTTCATGGGCAACTCGTCGAAGGCGCTCACGGCGTCGGCGGCGAATGGGGGCACATCTCCTTGCCTTGGCCTTCGCATGAAGAGGTCCAGGGACCGGCTTGTTGGTGCGGCCAGCGCGGATGTTTGGAATCCTGGGTGTCCGGCAGCGGCTTGCAGCGAGATTACGTCGCGCACACGAACTTCCAACGGAGCGCCGAAGAAATCATTGAGCGCGCTCGATCCGGCGAATATGCGGCGCAGAGCGCGGTGGATCGATACATTCACCGTCTCGGCAGAGCACTCGCGGCCATTTGTAACATCGTCGATCCGGACACGATCGTTCTTGGCGGTGGCATGTCGAACGTTCGCGAGCTGTATGAAAAGCTGCCGGCGGCGGTATGTTCGTATGTGTTCACTGACAGCTGGGAGACACGGATCGTACAGGCACGCTGGGGGGACTCCTCCGGTGTCAGGGGCGCGGCGCGACTATGGCCGCCGAAGTGAACGTCATGGAGAGGGAAGTCTTCCATGTCGTCTCGGCGGAGGCGGTGCCCTTCAGATCGCTCGATGCGAGCCGGGCGCGCTTGGTGCGCTGGCTCGTCGACGACGCCTATCCCCTCTGGTGGTCCCGTGGCATGGATCGTCAGCACGGTGGTTTTCACGAGCGTCTCGAACAGGACGGCCAGCCGCTCAACGAAGCGCGCCGTGCACGACTGCATCCGCGACAGATGGTTGCATTCAGTTTGGCGGACGACGTTGGTCACGATGGAATGACCGAGCCGGCGGTCGCACACGCGCTGGAATTTTTCCTGCGTCATTACGTGCGAGCCGATCGACTCATCCGCGCGTGCGTGGCACCCGACGGTAACTGCGTCGACGATTCCGTGGTGCTCTACGATCAGGCGTTCGCATTGCTAGGCTATGCGACTGCTTACGATGTGTTGAAGGACCGATCGCTGTGTCAGCGCGCCGATGCGCTGCTGGCAGCGGTGCAGGGCTGTCTGGCAAATCCGGCGGGCGGATTCTTTGAAACGCCCGATCGACAGCGCACTGCTACGAGCAACTCGCATATGCATTTACTGGAGGCAGCGCTCGCATGGCAGGTGGCAGATCACGATGTACGCTGGCGCCGCCTGGCCGCGAGCATCGTTGAGCTCGTGTTCGCCAAGCTCATCGACACGGCGAGCTCGCAGATTCGAGAGTTCTACACCGGTGAGTGGCAACCGGCGCAAGGCGAAGCAGGGTTGATCGTAGAGCCAGGGCATCAATTCGAGTGGGCTTGGCTGCTGCTGCGTTGGTACTCGAGTACAGGGGAGGCGCGCGCGGCAAAGCTCGCGACAACTCTTATCGACGAAGCGGAACGCCGCGGGGTGGATCCGCAAAGAGACGTAGCCGTCAATTCGATCTGGCTCGACGGGAGAGTCCGCGATCGGCGGGCCAGACTATGGCCGCAGACCGAAAGACTGAAGGCCGGCTGCGCTGCTTGGGAGTTGACGCGAGCGCCCCGTTATCTGGATATCGCGCAACGCTCCGCAGCGGCGCTCGAACAGTATCTGCGTACCGAGACGCCAGGGCTGTGGCGCGACCAGATGTCCGACCGAGGCGATTTCATCGAGGAGCCCGCGCCGGCCAGCTCTTTTTATCACCTCGTGGCAGCGATCGGAGTGCTCAATGCCACGTTGAGCCGTACATCTCACCGCTGGCTGGCGAGGTGAGACGAATCGAGATCGCTTACAGCGGACCAGAACATCATTCCACACACGAGCAAACATTCCGGCGCGGATCATCGGCCGGATCGGACGTGTCGCAATTACTGTATTTAAATAAAACAAATATAAGAATCTATTGACAAGGCGAAAACCGCCGCAGCAGAATCATGCTCAACGGCCTCGTGTGCGATCCGGTCGGATGCTCGGGACGAGCGCAGGATCGATCAGCCGAAGGCCGGCGAAGAACGGTTCGGTAGTCAACCAGGGGGATGAGAGATGCCTGCACGCAGTGTGCGATGGGGTTCGTGGCTGGCGGCCTCGGGCGCAGCGATGTTCGCCAACGTCGGCCTTGCTCAAGAGCAGAACGCGGGTGGGCTGGAGGAAGTGGTGGTCACCGGCGTGCGCGCCGCTCAGCAAGCCGCCATCGATATCAAGCACGACTCCCTGCAGATCGTCGACGCCATTTCCGCTGAAGACATCGGCAAACTGCCCGACGTCACCATCTCCGATTCCCTGCAACGCATTCCCGGCATCCAGATTCGCCGCGATGCCGGCGAAGGCAGTCAGATCTCGGTGCGCGGCTTGCCGCAGGTGTCCACGTTGCTCAACGGCGAGCAGTTTCTCGGCGCCAATTCCATTACCACCGTACAACCGAACTTCACGGACGTGCCCTCCCAGCTGTTTGCGGGCGCGAATGTATATAAAACCGCAAACTCGAGCCTGCTCGGCAGCGGCTTGACCGGCACCGTCGATCTACGCACTCGTCGTCCCTTCGATCTGCCGCAAGGTCTCACCGCGTCGGCCGCGATCGAAGGCACGTACGGCGATGGCGCCGAAGAGCTAGATCCTCAGGGCAACCTGCTGGTGGCCTGGAATAACGATCGTTTCGGCGCGCTGATCTCGGTGGCGTATTCCAACGTCAACCTTGCGAACTACTACAGCGGTATGCAAGGCGATCAAGGCTGGAGCGGGCGCCCCAACGAGGGCAGCAATTGGCCGGGTGACGTGAATGGCGATGTGAACGGCGACGGCGATACCACCGACATGATCATCTCCTATCAGGGGCACACCGCGTTCAATCGTTTCACCGAGCGCGACCGCATCGGCCTGAATGCCTCCTTCCAGGCGCGCATCACGGATGCCGTAAAGCTGACGGCTGACGCTTTCTACACCGATCAGGAACAGTACGTTCGCACTGCCGGCATGGCCGCCGAAGATAAGTGGCAGCGATGGGAGTGGTTCACGCCGTTATCTTCGCGAGGCAGCGGTGCCATGATCGATGGGCGGGAGTTGGTCTTGGTCGATCAGTTCCTGCTGGATACGCGGCGCTTGAAGTCGTTCTCGCAGGTCGCGCGCACCGATGCGATGTCCCGGAATTTCAACCTGGAGCTGAGCTTCGACAACGGGGGCAAATTCACCGGCAGCGCCCGCGCCGTCCTGGCGGATGCCGAGCAGAACATCGTCAATAGCTACGCCGACATCGATCTGGCGAACGGTAGCCAGTGGGGCATTCAGAACAACTACTATCCTGGTGGCACGCGGAATCCCTATCCGAACGGTTACGCGGGCTTTCCGCAGATCACGGCCGACTATCGCGGTGAGCACATCCGCTTCTCGGGGATTCCGGACATCGTCAACAATCTCGATGCGTACTCGATCGGCGCGCTGTCCTCGGAAAACAACTTCGACCGCGATGCCGATATGTCAGCGTTCCGCCTCGATGGCAGCTACGCGTTCACCGAGAAATTCGCGCTCGACGCCGGTATTCGCTACAGCGAGCGGGAAACCACTCAACTTGGTTACGACTACCTCGCGCCGTTCTACGCCGGTGCCGCCTCCAACGGAACCGGGTGTTTGGTGAAGTGGAAGGCCACTGATGTCGTACTGAGTGGCGGCGGCATCCCCGGAGCATGCACCGCGGGCGACGCGGGTGGCTATTACACGGCGCTGGGCCGGATGCCGCTTTCCTCGTTTGGAAACAACGTGACCCGGATTACCGACTACGGCCACGCACAGGGTGTACCGCCCATGTACGTGCTCGATCCCGAAGCGATGGACGATCCGATCGCGTTTCACAACGGCCTGTTCCCCGGCAACGTAAAAGTCATGAATCCCGGCAACTCTTTCGGTGTGGACGTGGATCAAACGACCGCCTATCTGCAGGGAAGATTGAATGGCGGCGACGATGTGCCGTATTCGGCGAACATCGGCTTGCGCATGGTCAAGACCAAGCTGAATGTGGTCCAGAACAATGTCGGCGCGCCTCAGCCTTATGGCGCCGCGAACATGGATGCCGGCGATGTCGTCACCGATCGCGAGTTCAACGACTACTTGCCGTCGCTGAATTTCACGTTCGACCTGAGCGAGTCGGTCAAGTTGCGGATGGGCTATTCGAAGACCATGACACTGCTCGATCTGGAGCAGTGGGGCGGTGCGTTGACCCCTTCGTATGCGATCTCCAATGCCGAGGGTGGGCGCTTCGTGATCGTCGGCGCCAACTCCAACGGCAATCCGCAGCTCGACCCCTGGCGCTCGAAGAACTTCGACGGTTCGATCGAATGGTATCTGCGCGACCAGACGATGCTGGCTGCAGCGTTGTTTCACATCGAGGTCGACAGTTTCATCGAGCGCGGCACCGTGCCGATGGCGTTGCCGGATCAGGACGGCGTGGTTCGACGCACGGTCAACGTGGCAACGAACGTGCAGGGCGAGGGCGGCACGCTGGAGGGCCTGGAGCTCTCGGCAAAACATGCGTTCTCGGATCTGCCGGGCATCTGGAGCAACTTCGGCGTGGACGCCAACTACACCTATTCGCCCAGCGATTCCGGCCGTACCGACCTCGCCGGCGGCAAGCTGCCGTTCCCGAGCAATTCGAAGCACCAGACCAATTTGGTGTTGTGGTTCGAGAGCGACCGCTTGCAAGCGCGCATCGCTCACAATTACCGCAGCAAGCGAGCCGAAGCATTCAATCAGATCTGGGGGGCCGAAGGACTGACGTTATATCAGTCGTCCACGAGTTATATCGATGCTTCGGTGAGCTATGACATCACTCCGAGCTTCACGGCGTACCTGCAGGGGCTCAATCTGACCAACGAGTACGAGAACTATTACTTCCAGTGGGCAAGTCAGAAGGCGTACCAGTTTGGCTATGAGCGCCGGTTCATTGCGGGTGTGCGAGGCAAGTTTTGATCGGTTATCGAAGCGATGAGACGGCGTGCGATGCCCGGGCGGGCATCACACTCCGGCCCGGGCACATCAGTCGCGTCGATCTTTCTATTCGCTCGCGGTGCTGAGCCCGCCTGCCGACCTTTGGACGTCACGCGGCATCTGGGCCGCCGTGACTGCGGCGACGAGGCACACGACGCCCACATAGTATGCCGCTGCCGCGGGACTTGATCGCATCCATAGCGTGACGATGAGCGGCGTCAATCCGCCAGAGATGGCGTAAGCGACGTTGTATGAAAAGGAGATGCCGGAGAAACGCACGGCTGGTGGAAAGGCGCGCACCATCACTGCGGGCACGACACCCACAACACCCACGCTGAAGCCCGCAAGAATATACGCCGGGAGCAAATAGTGCGGCGCCTGTGCGAGCGTCTGAAACAGAATAAGACTGGTCGCGACCATTCCTAGCGATCCCCACAGCACCACGCGCCCCGCGCCGAATCGATCGGCCGCCGATCCAAACACGATGCAGCCGATCGCAAGCGCCAGGGTCGCCCAGGAGTTGGCGCGAAGGGCCTGCTCGACCGGCACGCCGTAGGCGGTCTGCGCCAGGGTCGGCGTCATCAGAATCACGATGACGATGCCGGCGGTGAGCAGCCAGCTGAAAATCATCGAGCGCACCACGCTTGCGCGATGGCCGCCGAGCACCTGACGGATCGGGAGGCCTGCGACCAACGAGCGTCGTCGCTGCAGCTCCTTGAAGACCGGTGTTTCATGAAGATACCGTCGCAGCCAGAGCGCGAACAGGCCGAACACACCGCCGATCACGAACGGCGCCCGCCAATATCCGGCAAGCACTTCTGCCGGTGTCCAGAATGCATGGACCGCGTTAGCCATGAGCGAGCCGAGCAGGATGCCCGCAGTCAGGCCGGTCGTGAGCACGCCGCATGCGAGTCCAACTCGGCTCTCCGGGACATGCTCCGATACGAAGACCCAGGCCCCGGGCACTTCGCCGCCCACAGCGGCGCCCTGGAGAATTCGCATGAGCAGTAGCAATGAGGGCGCAGCGAGGCCGATCGTCGCGTAGGTTGGCAGGAAGCCGATCAGCAACGTGGGCACCGACATCAACAGCACGCTCAACATGAACATGCGCTTGCGCCCGACCAGATCGCCGAAGTGCGCCATGAGAACGCCGCCGATGGGGCGCGCCAGATAACCGGCCGCGAAGATCCCGAAGGTCTGCAGCTGGCGCATCCAGTCGGGCAGGTCCGGCGGGAAGAACAAGGCGCCGATCGTGGTCGCGAAGAACACGAAGATGATGAAGTCATAGAACTCGAGCGCGCCTCCGAGCGATGCCAGGATGAGCGTGCGGCGATCCGCGGACGACAGGGTGTCCAGCTGCATGAGTTATCCGTCGATTCGAGTGACTGCGTAAGATAACAGTTGTCGAGCGTGAGGGTCGGCGAAGGTTTGCCACGCTCACCCCGATGGCATTGATGATCGAGTGGCGCCTCGTGTGCGCCAGCGCGCAGCTCGCCGGCCATTTTCCGCCGATCGAGACTCCCCGCATCGGCGAGATCCCGCCGATCCTCCCGCCCGTTGCGTGCTCAAACCCAACAATTCCGCGGTCCCGACCCTGGCGCATGACGTTCCTCGCGTGGCATGGGGATTGCAGATTCTCGCGCTAGAGTCGGCGGGTCATCGCTCGCACTCACAGGAGTCGAAGCACCCTTCACTGACCTGGCCGGCAGATGTTTGCTAACGGCCTCGATCGGGGTCGTTGAAAGAAAAGATAAAGAGTCTACAGGGGGGATTGAACCGATGAGCTCGACAGTAGTGCCGTTCATCATGAAAGGTATTGCACGTGAGGGCCTGGTCCGGGCGGCGGTGCGCACGACATTGGCTGCGGTCTGTACATCGCCATTCATGTTGCCGGCTCACGCCCAGGAGAGGAGCTCGAGCGCGGATACCGCGGCCCAGACACTCCAAGAAATAACGGTGACCGGCTCGCGCATTCGTCGCGAAGGTTTCGAGGCACCGACACCCGTGGCGGTGATCAGCACCGAGGCACTGGAATCCAACGCGACCTCGAATCTCGCCGACACGCTCAACACGATGCCGAATTTCCAGGGCAGCGCGACCCCGCAGTCCTCGGTCGTTACCGTGACCTCCGGCACCCAGGCGGTGAATGGTCTGAACATCGGTGGCCTGGGTGTGACTCGCACGCTGACGCTCGTCAACGGCCAGCGTACCGTCGGCTCGACCCTGGAAGGCACGGTGGACGTGAGTGAGTTGCCACAACAGCTCATCACCCGTGTCGATGTGGTGACCGGCGGTGCCTCCGCGAGCTACGGCTCGGATGCGTTGACCGGTGTCGTGAACTTCGTGCTCGACACCAAGTTCACCGGTTTCAAGGCCGAAGCCTCCGGCGGCACGACCAACTACAGCGACAACGACAACTGGAAAGGCTCGCTCACTTTCGGCACGGGGTTCGCCGACGGGCGAGGCCACATCATCGTGAGCGGCGAGGCGAGCGACGATGAAGGCCTGCTGGTCGCCAAGCGGCCTTGGAACAACTACGGCTATGGCTTCGTCAACAACCCCGCCTTCACCGCGACCAACGGCCAGCCGCGGCTGATTTTCGGCGACCAGTTCAGCCTCGCGACTGCCTCCTGGGGCGGCATCATCAACAACACTCGCAATACGATCGCGAGTTTCCCGCGCGGGACCACCGTCATGTTCGGGCCGGGCGGGCAGCAGATTCCGGTCACCTACGGCCCGCTGATCAGCGGCGCGGTAATGTCGGGCGGGGACTGGAACAATCCGCTGCTTCAGGTCGGCAACCAGAAAGGTGGCGCGGGGTTGACCCCCGAGCAGCAGCGCCAGAATCTGTTCCTGCGCACGAGCTACGATCTGGAGAACGGCACCGAGATCTATTTCCAGGCCTCTTACGGCCACCTCGAGTCCTACTCGGCGAGCGTGCCGGTGTTTTATAAGTTGAGCTGGAACGTGCCCGGCGACAACGCTTTCATTCCAGCAAATATCGCCGCGGCCGCGGGCTGCAATACCGCCAGCAGCGCATCTTGTTTCAACTTCGGCACGATCAATGGCGATATCGGCGGTCAGCATCCCATCACCGAGCGCTCGGTGTATCGCTTCCTGACCGGCATCGATGGGGACTTCAATCTATTCAAGACCGATTGGAGCTGGGACGCCTATCTTTCTTACGGCCGCAGCTCGCAGCATGTGATCTCCGGCAACACCATCAACCAGGTGAAGTACGATCTCGCTATCGACGCCGTGCGTGCTCCCGATGGCAGGATCGTATGCCGCTCGACGCTCACCAATCCCAACAACGGCTGCGTGCCGCTGAACTTGTTCGGCATCGGTGTCGCAAGTCCGGAAGCGCTCGCCTATGTCGGCGGCAATCCCTGGAGCGCGGCGGAGCTGCGGCAAACGGTAGGGGCGATCAACGTGCAGGGGACGCCCTGGCAGGGGTGGGCCGGTCCCATCTCGCTCGCCTTTGGCGTGGAACATCGTCGCGAAGAGACCGATGCCTCCGCGAACGATCTCGAGCGTGCTGCGCCGGGCGTGTGCGCTCCCGGTTCGACCAAGTCCGATGGCAGCTGCTGGTTCCTCGCGGCGGGCCTGCCGTACGCGGGCTCCTTCGCCGTGACCGATGTGTATCTCGAGACCAATGTGCCGCTCGCGAAGGATCTGCCTTTTCTTCGGGCGCTGGATGTGAGCGCAGCCGCGCGCGGCACTTACTACGATACCTTCGGCTCGACCGGCACCTGGAAGCTTGGCCTGAACTGGAATCCGTTCGATGACCTGCGTATCCGGCTGGTGCGCTCGCTGGATATTCGCGAGCCGACCCTGATCGATCTGTACCAGGGCGGTACCACCACGTCGAACAACATCACTGACAAACGCGTCAACATATCGAACATCACTTTCCAATCGACCAATACCGGCAATCCGGATCTGCAGCCCGAGCGGGCCACCAACTCGATCGTCGGCTTCGTGTATCAGCCTGCGTGGCTGCCGCGCTTCAATCTCTCCGTTGACTACTACTGGATCGACATCGAGCGCGGCGTGAACACGTTGACGGCGCAGCAGACGTACGATTCCTGCGTCATGGCAGGCATTCAAGCGGCGTGTGACGCCTATACCGTCAGTGGCTATCATCCAGTCACCGGTGCCGACGGCATCGTGTACCAAGTGCCGGATCAGATCACGGGCATGAGGCTCGTGCCGAACAATTCCAACGGCCGCAAAGCCGAGCGCATGGAGATCGCAGCGAGCTATCGTCTGTCGGTGGACTCGATCGTCAGCGCCTGGAGCGGGGACCTGGCCTTCCGCGGTTCAGCGACGAACTACATCAAGGACATCGAAGATGGCGGTATTCCCTATGTGCTGCCCAACGACCGCATCGGCAACAACTTCAGTGGCGGCCTGCCGCATTGGAAGTACCAGGTGCAGGCCTTGTACTCACTGGAGCGCTTCAGCACGACACTCACCATGCGGGGTGTGAGCTCCGGCGTGTATAACAATCTTTGGATCGAGTGTCAGACGAACTGTCCGATCTTTCCAGGCGGGCCCGCCGGCTCGCCCGCGGCAGTCGATGCAGCCAATTACGTCACCACCACTAGAAATCACATCGCCGGTGCGATCTGGTGGGACTTGGGGCTGAACTACCAGCTCGGCTTTCAGAAGACGGAGGCGGAAGTGTTCTTCAACGTTCGCAACCTCTTCGATAAGGATCCAGCCATCGCTGCTCGTCAGCAGTCCGGAACGGGCTGGGACTTCTCGCCCTCGAACAGCGCGCTGTACGACGTGCTGGGTCGTTTCTACCGCGCAGGTGTTCGTGTTCAGTTCTGAAGCTTCCAAGGCTGCGCGTCGGCCCCGCGCTGCGATCCAGCGTGGGGCGTGCGAGTCAATGTTTCTATTCGTAAGGCATGCGCATGCGCATGAGTGAGGGACATCGGTGCAATTGTTTCTAACTCGGCGGGCGGGATCCGCGAGCAAGTTCGGCGGCGCGTTCTGGATGGGCGCGACCGCCGCGGCCGTGCTCGCTATTGCCGGCTGTGCGAACTACGTGATGGAGCCGCCAGCAGCCGAGACTAAACCCGCGACGGACCTTGGGCCCGTGGAGGCGGTGAGCACACCGCGCGTGCGCTTCATGACGGCGCAGCAATACGCGAACATGATCGCCGATGTGTTCGGCAGCGACATTCAGATCGGCACGCCGATTGCGCCATTGATGCGCGCACCGGATGGCCTGCTCTCGACGACCGCAGGCTCCGTCGGTATCCCTGGCGGCCAGTTGATGCAATTGCAGCGCGCCGCTACCTCCATCGCGACCCAAGTCGTGGATAAAGGTGACATCGACAAAGCGTTGCCCGCGCATCGTTCCTATCTCGTGCCATGCAAGCCCAAGGCGGAGAACGCCGCAGACGATGCCTGCGCGGCGAAATTCATCCGCGCCACCGGCAGGCTGCTGTTCCGGCGTCCGCTTGCGGAGGGGCAGGTTCGCGATTGGGTCGGTAAGGCGCATCAAGGCGCCGAGCATCTGAAAGATTTCTATGCCGGCCTCGCGAGCGTGCTCGAGGGCATGCTGATCGATCCGATGGTGCTGATGGTGGCCGATACCACCGAGCCCGACCCGACGCGTCCCGGACAGCGTCGCCTCGATGCTTATTCGATGGCCTCGCGCCTGTCGTTCTTCTTGTGGAATTCGGTGCCGAACGATGCGGTCTTGAGGGCCGCTGAAAGCGGGGAGTTACAGACGCCCGCCGGTCGCGCGCGCGTGGTCGAGATGATGCTCGCAAGCCCGCGTTTGGAGAATGGCGTGCGGGCGTTCTTCGATGACATGCTCGCCTATGACAAGTTCGACGCCCTCGCGAAGGACGGCATGGTGTATTCCAGAGAAAGTGGGGCTGTGTTGAAGGATGCGAGGGAACAGACCCTGCGCACGGCTTACGACCATCTGATCGTGCGCAATCGTGACTATCGAGCTTTGTTCACCACGCGCGACACCTTCATGTCACCGGCGCTCGCGTCGGTCTACAACGTTCCCGCGGGGCCGGGCTGGACGCCGTATTCATTCCCGGAGGACAGCCCGCGTCAGGGCATCTTGAATCAGGTGAGCTTCCTCGCGCTGCATTCGCATCCGGGCCGCAGTTCGCCGACCTTACGCGGCAAGGCGCTGCGCGAGACCTTGCTGTGTCAGGTGGTGCCGCCACCGCCGCCAAACGTCGATTTCTCGGCGGTCGAAGATCCGGATGCGAATCTGCACACGGCGCGGGAGCGCCTCACTGCACATCGCGCCAACCCTGTATGCGCAGGCTGCCACAAGATCACTGATCCGATCGGGCTTGCGATGGAGAATTTCGATGGAGCGGGGCAGTACCGGGTGAGCGAAGGCGGCGCGACCATCGATGCGAGCGGCAGTCTGGATGGCACGACATTCAACACCCCACAAGGGCTCGCGCAGGCGCTGCACGATCATCCGGGATTACCGACCTGCCTCGTCAAGCGCCTGTATGGCTATGGGGTTGGCGCATCGATGAGCGAGGCCGACAAGCCACAGCTCACCTATCTGAACAAACGTTTCGAAGCCTCCGGCTACCGAGTGCCCGATCTGCTGCGCGCCATCGCGTTGAGTCCTGCTTTTGGCAACGTCGCCGAGGCTGCGGCCGCGCCGATGCCGGCGATGAAGACGACCCGCCTCACGACAACCGGTGCGACGGCTCAGTAACGTACAGGAGATATTCACGATGAAACATCTCACGCGACGCCGAGTACTCCGCGGCATGTTCAATGGCACGGCGGTGGCGGTCGGTCTGCCGCTGCTCAATTGTTTTCTGAACGACAACGGCACCGCGCTCGCAAGCGGTGCGCCGCTCCCTCAGCGCTTCGGCACGTGGAGCTGGGGGCTGGGCATGAGCAAGTCCATTTTCGTTCCGAAGAAAACCGGTGCCGATTTCGATCTGCCCGAGGAGATCGCGATGTTCGCGCCGATCCGGGACAAGATGAATCTGTACACCAACTACAACGCCTTTCGCGACGCTGCGCCCAACCTGTGTCACACCACCGGCTGGGTCATCCTGCGCAGTGGCAGCGCGCCCTTGAATCAGAATGCCAAGCCCGGTGAAACCATCGACGTGAGCATTGCCAAGAAGATCGGTACGACCACGCGCTTTCCGATGCTCACCGTGACGGCTACGGGCGATCCGCGCGACACGCAGAGCTATGAGAGCGCAACGTCGGTCAACAATGCCGAGGGCTCGCCGCTTGCGCTGTATTCGACCTTGTTCGGTGCCGACTTCCAGGATCCAAACGCCACGAGCTTCACCCCGAGCCCGAAAATCTTGGTGCGCAAGAGCGTGCTCTCGAGCGTGAGCGAAGATGCGAAGCGGCTGATGACCCAGGTGGGCGCCGAAGACAAGGCTCGCATCGATCAGTACTTCACCAACCTGCGTGAGCTCGAGCGTCAGCTGGATCGGCAGCTGGAGAAACCCGAGCCGCGCGAAGCCTGTGTCAAAGCGAAGCTGCCGCCGGAGCTTGCCACCGGGGTGGACTTCGAACTGGTGGGCAAGCGTCATCGCCTCTTCACCGATCTGCTAGTGATGGCGGTGGCGTGCGATCAGACCCGCGTTTTCAACGCCACCTACTCGAAATCGTTCTCCTCGACGACCAAGCCAGGGTACGAGAAGCCGCACCACACCGCCTCGCACGAAGAGCCCATCGATCCGAAGCTCGGTTATCAGCCGATGGTGTCCTGGTTCCTGCGCCGTGGCTTCGAGGAGTGGGTGTATTTCGTCGAAGCATTCGCCAAGGTCAAGGAAGGCGACGGCACGCTGCTCGATAACATGCTCATCTATGCGTCCACGGATCAATCGTTCGCGAAGATCCACTCGATCGAAGGTCTGCCGATGTTCTCTGCCGGTCGCGCCGGCGGCAGGATCAAGACCGGCCTGCACATCGATGGCGGCGGCACGCCGGGTACGCGCCTGGGTTACACGATGATGAAAACATTGGGTGTCGAGATTCCCAGCTGGGGCACGCAGTCGAACAACACCTCGAAAGAAATCGGCGAGATCCTCGTCTGAAAGCCGAAGGGGCGAGACCATGAGAGAGATTGTTGCAATCGGGATTCTTCTCGCGATCGGCATCGGTAGTTCATCGGCGGCGCCGTCGCCCGCCCGTGAGGACTATGAGAAGGTTCCGATGCCGCCCGGATTCAAAGTCGTGTCCAGCGAGCTCGAGGGGCCGGTGTTCGCCGATTCGCGGGGACGCACGTTATATGCGTGGCCGATCGCTTCATTGCGTAACGGCTACGCGGGCGATCCCAAGGACAAGTCGGTTTGTGAGGACACGGTCACGACCAAGACGGGCGGTTACATGAGTCCGTATCCCGGCGGGCTCGATCTTCCGGATTTGCAGACACGCAAGAGCTGCGTCGCGCTGTGGCCGCCTGTACTTGCCGATGCGAAAGCCAAACCCGTGGGCGATTGGACGCTCATCAAGCGCAGCGATGGCCAGTTGCAATGGGCCTACGATCATCAGCCGCTCTATACCTCGCACCTCGACCGCGCGCCGGGCGACACGCTCGGGGGGACGGGACTCTTCCGTAGGGGCGGGGATACACCGGCCGAGCGTACGCCAGTGGGACCACCGACGGCGCTGCCGCCGGGCTTTCGGATCGAAGGCACATTGACCGGCCGACTGTTGGTGAATGACAAACGCTACTCCGTATATGTCTCCGATGCCGACGGACCGAACAAATCGAACTGCACCACCGACGTTTGTTTGCAGCGCTGGCTGCCCGTGATTGCGCCGGAGACCGCGCAGCCCCAGGGCGAGTGGTCGATCCTCGAGCGCTCGCCCGGTGTGCGCCAGTGGGCGTTTCGCAAACAGCCGCTATACACCTACGTGCGCGATACCCGCGCCATGAGCTATGACGGCAGCGACGAGGCAGGCTGGCACAATGTGTACGCGCAGCCGGGTCCGGCATCCCCGAAGTCCTTCACGGTCCAGAACACGACGTATGGAGATGTGCTCGCCGATCGTCACGGCAAGACCGTGTATTTCTATACGTGTGGAGATGATTCAGCTGATCAGCTGTCTTGCGACACTGTGGACAGCCCGCAGCAGTACCGCATGGCCATTTGCGGTGGCGGTGATCGAGCGCGTTGTCACGCGCTGTGGCATTTCGTGCCGGCTGCCGAAGGAGAGAGAAGCGAGAGCCGCGTTTGGTCGATCATCTCGATGGATCCGCAAACCGATCTCGCGGTGCCGGCCGGGCAGGCCGGATCCGTGCGGGTGTGGGCGTTTCGCGGTCGGCCTGTCTATACCTATTCAGGCGATCAGCAACCCGGTGAGTTCCGCGGCCACTCGATGGGCGAATGGCAGGGGCGACGCAATGGCTTCCGGGCATTTTGGCTGCGGGTGATCTGATATGCGAACCTCAATGAACGTTGCGTGCGCAGTGCTGTCGTTTGCGAGCCTGGCCGTGAGCACCGCCCGGGCGGATGGCAGCGAATCGATCGCTGACACGCGCACGATCGGCTACGTCACCACCGACCTGCACTGGGCCTTTCATCAAACCCAGGACGTCGACAAGGACTGCCCGGAGGGCCTGGCAGGTTACGGACCGCGCGAAACTTTCAAGGCGCTTTATCCGAACGGCGGCCCGGTCGAGAAGACTCAGCTTGCTCGGGAGAGCCTGAAGTTCTTTCCAACGGACCAGCCGATGCAGTTCCCCTATATCTATGCCAAGGGAACGATCGGGATCGGCATGAACCTCGATGGAAAGCTCGGCGCGAACGACTTTGTGAGCCCCACGGGCGAGCGAGGCATCGACAACGCGCTTCAGAAGGTGCTCGGTTGCAACGCGCAGTTCCGCCGGCCCGAAGGCCAGCTGCAATTGTTCGGTAACAAGTTCGTGCGCACCGCCAACTGGAATCGAACGCTGATCGAGATCACCAACGTGGACAGCCTGTCCAGGTCGAACAACGTGAAGGTGACGATTTATCGCGGCCGCGATCCGGTGTTGCTCGACGCGACGGGTGAAGGCGTCTCTCCCGGTGGCACGCAGCGTATCGACATGCGCTGGGGCAAGCCGATCATCCAACACCTGCAGGGCAAGATCGTCGATGGCGTGTTGACCACCGAGCCGGTCAAGCAAGGAATCTACCCGTGGGCGATTTATAACGATGTGCCAACCCTGCTCAACTGGCGCGACATGCGTCTGCAACTCAAGCTCACTCCCGAACGGGCGGATGGCCTGATCGCAGGCTACATGGACGTGGAGAGCTATTACACCTGGCTGACCGCCTGGTCCACCCATCACCTTTCTTACGGGCGCCTCGATCCGGCGGAGTTCTACTGGGCATTGCGCCGAATGGCCGATGCCTACCCGAACGAGAAGGGTGAGATGAGCGCCATCTCCTCGGCGCTCGAAGTCAACATGGTCCAGGCATTCATCATGCATCCTGACGCGGAGGCCGCGCAAAGCGAACGCCAGATGACGGATGCGAGGCACTGAAGCGGGAGCACCTCGAGCGTAGTGGTGGAGATAGGCGGCGAGCGGGCCGGCTGCTGTTCCAGTCGCCGCGTCTTCCCAAGCCCGACGGTCGGATTGAAGAATCGCGCATAAGCCGACTCGGGACCGGTCGAATCGTGCGCATAGATGTAACAACCCTCAGCGCCCGCCTCGCCAGTACTGGTAACAATGATTCGTGCTTCGGTACGGCTCGATCGACCGTCGATGCGTCTGTCACTCGCATGAGCAGATGTGTCGCTCCTGTATTCGCAGGACGAGGCGGAGGAGTGGTCTGGATATCTTCGGTGCGCAGGCCGAGCGCAGCCGCCAGCGGCTCGATGTTCGTTACTGATGTCAGCAATCCAGCGCTCGGCGAGGACTCATTCCACGCGCCCATGACCGGCAGGCGAATCGAGCCCCCGCGCCGCGCGCGCCACGAGCAAGGGAGGTTCGTAAGGCATGGCTCGATCCGTGGTGCAGAAAGAATGTCGCGCTTGTGCGCGACTGCCGCTTGCTATTGACGATCACACCATTGAGGCAGCACCCTTGGCCCCCACGGATCAACTGTCCATCGGGGGAGTGTCATGCGATACCGTTTGTTTCTTCTGGTTTCGGCGATATTGGTAACCACGACGCATGCGCAGTCCGCTGGGGACACGCCCACGCCTGTCAGAGCGACGATCGACTCGGGAATTCTGGTTGGCGAAACGCGCAGCGGCGTAAATGTCTTCCGGGGGGTTCCGTATGCGAAGCCACCGGTCGGCGAGCTGCGCTGGCGGGCACCCCAGAAGCCAGACAAATGGGCGGGCGAGCGCGCGGCGCTTGCTAACGAGCCGCCCTGTCCGCAGCCGGTCAATAGCGATGGAACCGTCAACGGCGGGGGTGTTGCTGGAGTACAGTCCGAGGACTGTCTGTATCTCAGCGTCTACGCGCCGGCGAATGTATCGAAGGCACCCGTGGTCCTGTGGTTCTATGGCGGCGGCGCATTCCTCGGTGCAGGCCATCTGGGCTCATATAACGGGACGGCGAACGCGCGAGAGGGAGTTGTCACGGTTGCGATCAACTATCGGCTCGGTGCACTCGCGAACTTCACGCATCCTGCCCTGACCAGTACGGCGGGTCCCAAGGATCCGCTAGGCAACTTCGCGCTTACTGACGCGGTTGCCGCCCTCGAGTGGATCAACCGTAATGTCGCGGCGTTCGGCGGGGATCCAAACAATGTGACAATCGCCGGGCAGTCCGCGGGCGGTGTCATGGTAATGAATTTGCTTTCGATTCCCGCCGCCAAAGGTCTTTATCACAAGGCTATCGTGCAGTCGGGCGCTCTTCTTGCTCGGGGTCAGACGCTGGCAGAGGCAGAGGAGCGCGGCCTTGCGGCCGCGGCTTCCCTCGGATTATCTCCAGACGTTACCGCCGCTCAGCTGCGCAGCGTATCCGCGCAGACCTTCGTCGCCGGCGAGAAAACCCGTCGAGGCGTCACATCGCCGATCGACAACCGCTTCCGGACGGTTGCGACCGTCGATGCACTGAACGCGGGTACCGAAATCGACGTGCCCGTGATGATAGGCTCGAACAGCGGCGAGCCGGGATTCGACAACGCACGCACGGTCGCCAGGCTGGCGGGGGATAGCGGCGCGGGCGCCTGGCTGTATCACTTCGATTACGTGCCCGGCTTCCGCAGGGGCGAGTGGAAGAGTGGGGCGATCCATTCGGCCGAGCTCATGTTCACGTTCGATTCGATCGAGACCTCGGGTTGGGCTGCCAGCGCCGCAGGCAAAGCCGATGCCGCGGATCGCGAAGTCGCGAAGCTGGTGCACTCCTGCTGGATCGCGTTCTACAAGATGAGTGCCCGGGCGAAATCGCTGACGTGCGGTGGGGGTGTGAACTGGCCTGCATTCACGGCGGAAGGCGATGATGTAATGCAGTTCAAGTCCACGCCGCAGCTGGTGAAATCGAGCACGATTCCTGACGGTGCGCCGCGCCCGTCGGCTCCGAGGACCTGAGGCGGCGGCGCCGCGATGATCTGCGGTGAGCTGTTGAAGTGCGCAGACTCGCGGGATATAAGAGCTGCGCATGAAATCGCGATCGCCAACGAAGACGGAGAAGAAGACTGAAGCCGGTAAAGGCAAGCGGCTCGCTCCCGAGGTTCGGCGAGCGCAAATGCTCGATGCGGCCGCCAGGATGATCGTGGAGCAAGGGTATCTGCCACTGCCGGTCGAGGAACTCGCCCGGCAGGTCGGCGCCAGCAAGGGGCTCATCTACGCCTACTTTCCGACCCAGTACGATCTATTCAACACGCTGCTCGAGCGAGAGATCGACAGCCTTCTGCTCGGTGGGCTGGAGACAGCCTCGCAAGTGAGGGATCTCGAGCAGGCCGCGGTTCTGTGCGCAATGCTGTATTTCGAGCACGTCGCGCGCAGCGGTCCGTTATTGAACATTCTGATGACCGATCTCTACATGGCAGGACATTTGAGTGCCAAGGTGCGCCACTCTTGTGAAGCGATCGCCACGCGCTTGACTCACCTTGCGGCTCGCGAGCTGCCGTGTAGCGAAGAGGAGATTCAAGCAGCTATTGAAATGATGACGGCCATTCCCGACGAGGCAGGCCGGCTGGTGTTTCATCGCGAGCTCGATCAGACGACCGCGCGTCAGATTTGCCACGGGCTCATCGAAAGTTGCCTGAAGGCGCTCAGAGCGCCCGAGAAGGTGCCCGTTCCCGACTGACCAGATCGCGCGATCCTTGCAGCATCATGCTCAGGCAGAGTCGCTCCGCCGATTCGACGGGAATCCGACCGTCCGCAACGAGCTTGCCCGCACGCAGACATAAGGTCGTCAGCACCACAGTCGTGCCAAGCGCCAACGGCTTAGGAATCCCGTATAGCGATACGAGCTCTTCCGCGTGCGCGTGAAGACTATCGTCCTGTTCCTTGCGCCGCTCCGAGCGCAGTAGGGCGCGCACTTCCGGATTGCTGATGAGTGTTTGTAGGAGCGCCCCACTGCGACCGATATGGCGTAGATAGGTCCGAGTCATTCGCGTGATGCGCTCGTAGTGATCTTTCGAGCGTTGCACGTCGGCTTGCCTCGCATCCCGGATGCGCCGGAACTCTCGTCTCGCAAGCTCCACGAACAGTTGCTCGCGGCTGCCGAAGTAGTTGTACGCGAGCGTCTCGCTGATTCCCGCCAAGGCAGCGATTCGTTTCATCGTCGCCGCATGGACGCCGCCCTCCATGACGAGTTGTTCGGCGATATCGATGATTTGCTTCCGCCGGGTCTGTGGGTCCAAGCGAGTGCGTATGCGGCGGGACGCGGCCCGCTCGCCCGGGATGATGATGTGGGTTGCCTTGATATCGGGCGCGACGGGCAGTGGCGGCTTGGGCACCGCCTTCCGTGTTGCCGTCTTTGACCAATAGCCCCGCGGAGGACAAGGCACGAGCAATCTATTGCAGATTTTTGTCAACGCGTTGGCGCTCAGCCCGAACTCCTCGGCGACGGCGCTGATTGGCTTCGACCAGACGCGCCGGTACAACTCTTTGCGAGTCAGAGTGATGGGAGATTTACGGCTCATCTGCGGATAGTACGGCGGAAAACGACGAGTAGACCGACGCTAGCCACCTGCCGCGTTCCTGTCAAATGATGCGCTGGTCGTTGGGGCGCAGCCCCTGCGAGGGGGCACGGCGATGGTTGACTATCACACCATTAAAGATTCAAAGTGATATTGGGATTCAGTAGTGGAGATGACTCATGGCTAGCGGCGGGCGTCGCAGGTTCATCACTGCGGGACTGCGTGCTTCGGTATTGGTCCTGGCAGGTAGTTCCGTGCGTGCGGCCTGCGTCGACTCAGACGAATTGAGCAGCAGCGTGCAGAGCATGCGCGAGTCTCTCGAATACACCGACATGGCGCCGGAGGCCAGCCAAAGCTGCAGGCGTTGCTCGTTCTTCAAGCCAGCCAAGCCGGAGCAGTCCTGTGCGCCTTGCGAAGTGCTCGCAAGCGCAGTGAGCGCAACGGGCCACTGTATGTCGTGGACCAAACGCAGCTGATATTGGTGTTGCGGCCGGTCAGCCTCCGAAGGCTGGCGGCCCCGACACGCTTGCACATCCTTCATCTCCTGGTGAACCGGCACTCGACATGACTCCGAAACAAAAACGCCACCTCTTGCTGGTGATCGCCGCCTGCGCGGCTGCAGGCAGCGTCGCCGCGGACGAAGATTTCGATCCCGAGCCGGTGATTGAAGGCCGCCAATCCGCGCTGCGAGACATCGGTGCCGCATTCAAGGGAATCACGGATGAGTTCAAGCGGCCCACGCCCTCCTTATCGGCAATCCGGCAGTACGCTCACCAGATCGACGACCTGGCGAAGTATCAACAGCGATGGTTTCCCGTCGGCACGGGGCCGGAGTCGGAGATTGAAACTGCGGCCCGTCCCGAGATCTGGAGACAACCGGCGGAGTTCCAGGCGGCGCAGAAGATGTTCGGCGAGCAGGCCGTCAAGCTCGCTCAAATCGCCGACGGCAACGATCTGGGTGCCATCAAGACGCAGTGGCAGGCGCTCGGAAGGACCTGCAAAGGTTGTCATGAGAAGTTTCGCGAGAAGGACGATTGAGAAGATCGCCGGCCTGCGGTGTTCCTTCTGGCGGGACTGGACCCTCGTTACAGGCCTCGCCTGGTGAATTTGGCGATGCATTCAGAGCAAGGCGCACTGCCGGCGTCTGTGGTCGAAGCCGCAACGTAAAGAATGTTGTTGGCGCCGCCGAGCTAATTGACGATCACTCCAATAATGTACTACGGTCGGTTCAAGCGGTGCCGCGAACCGGTAGCGTGGGCAGGGGGATGAACGTTGAGTACCAAGACTTACGCGGTCGGCGTCTTGCTGACTGCTACCGTTCTAACTTTGGCGAGCCACGCCGGTACACCCGCGCCTCGGCCTGAGCAGGTCGCGGCGATGAAGGTCGGGCTGCGCAGAATTACCGAGACGCAATACCGGCACACCATCGCGGACGTATTCGGCCCCGGGATCAAGGTTGAGGCGCGTTTCGAGCCCGAGCGTCGTGAAGAGGGCTTGCTGGCCTTGGGCAGCGCGATGCTCTCGCTCACATCGTCCGGATTCGAGCAGTACTTCGCGCTCGGCCGGTCGATCGCCGAGCAAGTGCTGAGCGAAACAGGGCGCGACGCCGCCGTCCCCTGCAAGCCAACTGATCCGGCCGGTGCTGACGATGGCTGTGCTCGTGAGTTCGTCACTCACTATGGAGAGCTGTTGCTGCGCCGTCCGCTTACGGCTGCGGAGATCCAGAGCCGATTGGAAGTCTCGGCTCGTGGCGCGAAGCAGGCAGGAGATTTCTACGCGGGCCTGGAGCTTGCGCTGACGAGCCTGCTGATCGCGCCTGACTTTCTTTTCCGAGTCGAATCCGCCGAGCCCGATCCGGCTCATCCTCAGCAGTACCGTCTCGATGCCTTCTCGAAGGCCACGCGACTGTCTTTTCTGCTGTGGGATTCGACGCCCGATCGGCAGTTGCTCGACGCAGCTCGCAGCGGAGCGCTTCACTCTCGGCAGGAACTGGAGCAGCAGATCGATCGGATGATCGCTTCGCCGAAGTTTCAGGACGGCGCCCGGGCGTTCTTCGCCGACATGTTCCAATTGGACGGGTTCGGCAATCTGGTCAAAGACCCGGCGATCTATCCGAAGTTCGATCAGTCGGTGGCGGAGTCTGCGCGGGAACAGATGCTGCTGCGTGCGATGGATCTGTTGGTTCTCCAGCAAGGGGACTATCGCGACTTGTTCACGTCTCGCCAAGGCTACCTCAATCGTTCGCTCGCGGCGGTCTATCGAGTTCCATACGCGTCCAAGGCGCCATGGATGGCCTATGAATTTCCCAAGGATTCGGAGCGCTCCGGCATCCTGACTGATATCGGCTTCCTCGCTCTGCACGCTCATCCAGGCACTTCATCGCCCACCCGGCGCGGAATCAAGGTGCTCGAAATCTTCATGTGCCAGGCGACGCCGCAGCCTCCCGCCAACGTCGATTTTTCGGCCGTACAGGACAGCACCAAAGGGACGGTGCGCGGCCGCCTGCTCGATCACATGGAGAATGAAGGTTGTTCGGGCTGCCACCGACGCACCGATCCGCTCGGTCTTGCGCTGGAGCATTTCGATGGGCTCGGGCAATTGCGCACGATGGAGAATGGCACGCCCATCGATGTCACCGCTGAGTTGAAGGATGTGAGGATCGAAGGCGCGCAGGGAGTTGGAGAGTATCTGCGCAACGAGCCGAAAGTTCCGGCCTGTCTCGTGCGCAACGTGTATTCGTATGGCGTGGGCTCGAAGACTTACGGCCGGGATAAAGCCTATCTGTCGGCTCAGACTCAAGCGTTCGTCGCAAGCGGCTATCGCTTCCCGGCGCTCGTGCGGCAGATCGCCTCGAGCGCCGAGTTCTTCAACATCGTTGCACCGAGATCAAAGTCCCAGGTGCCGGTTGCCGAGGCAACGGTAACCCAGCTGCAATCCACGGCGGAGTAGTCCGATGAAACTGCGTTTCGATCGTCGCTCGATTCTGAAAGGCATGCTCGGCGGCTCGGCGGTTTACGTCGGGCTGCCGATGCTCGATGCGTTTCTCAACACGAACGGCACTGCGTTGGCGAATGGCCAGCCGTTACCCGTGAGGTTCGGCACATATTTCTGGGGTCTGGGCCTGACCCACACTCCAGCGGGCGGCACGCGGTGGGTGCCGACAAAAGTCGGGCCGGGATATGAGCTCATGCCCGAGCTCGAAGCGCTTGCGGCCGTGAAGGAAAAAGTGTCCGTGTTTTCGGGATTTCGCGTGATCGGCGACGGGCGCGCGAATCTCGTTCATTGGACGGGTCATGCATCCATTCTGTCGGGCGTTGCGCCGGCCACGGCCACCAGGTTCGACGCCGCCTCATTCGACACCAAGGTCGCCGATGCGATCGGCACCTCGACTCGTTTCAAGTCCATCGATATCGATGCATCGGTATCGCGGCAGCCGGTAAGCTACTCCACCCGCACGGGCGCGACCTTCGCCTCTCCGGACTCCACACCGCTCGCACTGTACACGCGTCTGTTCGGGCCGGACTTCCAGGACCCGAACAGCGATGATTGGAAACCGGATCCCGCGATCATGCTGCGTCGGAGTGTCCTGTCCGCGGTGACCGAGCAGCGACGCGAGTTGATGAAAGGGCTCGGCAGGGACGATCAGCTGAAGATGGATCAGTACTTCTCGTCCGTGCGTGACATGGAGAATCAGCTCGCCGTTCAGCTGCAGAAGCCGGAAAAGCGCCAGGCTTGCGTGTCACCGCAGGCGCCGAAGGATCCTGCACGGATCTCATCGGTCGACGTTGTAAACGCCAATACGAAAGTGATGGCGAAGCTGCTCGCCATGGGGCTGGCCTGCAATCAATCGCGCGTCTTCACCTTCGTGCATACCTCGGGGGCCTCCGAAACGTATCTGCCAGGCCAAAGCAAGATCTATCACCAGATCACGCACGATGAGCCGACCGATGCGCGTCTGGGCTATCAACCCGAGACCAGCAAGCTTGCGAGTGAGGTCATGAAGGGCTTGGGCACGTTTCTCGCTGAGCTCGACGCGATCAAGGAGGGCGAGGGCACTCTGCTCGACAACTCCATCGTCCTTGCTTTCAGCGACACCGGCTACGCGAAAATTCATGCCATCGAAAATATTCCGATGTTTCTGGCAGGGCGGGCCGGCGGCCGGCATAAAGCCGGACAGCACATCGCCGGCAAGGGCGAGTCGGTGACTCGAGTGTCGCTCACAGCCATGCAACTCGCCGGCGCACCGGTTGGCGAGTTCGGCGTGGGGTCGATGAAGACATCCAACCCGATCGGCGAAGTCATTGCGTAAGGGCGGGAACATGAGCTCAATAGGTCGAGCGGTGATTGCCTTGGCCGCAATCGCAGCGCCCTGTGTGGCCCTGGCGGCGTGGACGAAAACGTACGTCGTCGAGTGGAACGAACCGGCCATCTACTATGGCGCGAGGGCCGGCGTGACTGATCCCGGCACGGACTGCCCGCAGGGTACCAATCCCGAGATCGACTGGGTAAAGGTGATGATGGATGCGGGCTATACGCGCGAGGAAGCGGAGTGGCTGCGCAATCCCGCAAATCCCACTCGCAGCCCCGTGCATGGCCAGAATCAGATGGCGTTTCGCGGCAAGGATCGCGCAAATGTCTATGTGAATCCGATGTCGACGCCCGATCCCGGACTGGTGGGCGTGACCGGCACGATCGCCGAAGGCCTCGATCTGGATGGCAACCCGAAGACCGGCTTCATCAGCCCGGAGGGTGAGAAGGGGATCGATAACAACTTCTATAAGACCGTCGGCTGTTGGAAGACCTATCGCGGTCCACGGCGATTATCCAGCGGCGCGCTGCAGTTCAACGATTCCATGCGGAATGGTGCCTGGACGACGCTGATCGTCGTTGCGGGCAAGGGCGACGATCCGATGAACGACAAGGACGTGAGCGTCGGCTTTTATGTCAGCGATGACAAGATGGTTAAAGATGGCAATGGCAACATCGCGCGCGACTACACCTTCAGCATCAAGCCGCACGCGAGATATGAAGCGATCTTTCCGGCCCGGGCCAAGAATGGCGTAATCACCTCGACCAAAGCAGTGTCCGGGGTGCTGCGAGAGCCGGCCTATTGGCGCGATCTCGAGCTCGAGCGTGCGCAGATCAAGCTTACGATGAAAGCTGATGGTTCCTTGAGCGGCTATGTCGGTGGATACCGCCCTTGGGAGCACGTGTACAAAGGATGGGTGAACGCGCGTGGACCGGTCATCGAGGCGCTGACATGGGTGCAGCTGCCGGGCGTTTACTACGCGCTGCGCCGTAACGCCGACTACAGCCCGAACGGCGCCAAGGGTGAGAAGACTCACATCTCGTATGCGTTACGTGTCGATGCGTTGCCGGCTTTCGTCATGAGCCCGGATGCCAGTCAGCAGGTGCTAACCGTGGCGTCGTACAAATCGCTCGCACCGACCGAGACCGGGCGCGTTGCGGGCCTGTTCTCGCAGGTCGTCGACGGCATCTTCATCGACCCCAACGCGAAACAACAGGCGGGCCCCAACGCTGTCGTGACGCCGCCAGAGAACATCGCGAAGGCGAAAGAATGAATAAAAAGATCGTGGCGATGATTCCAGGCACTCGACGGCAGCTGTTGGTCGCCGCACTGGCGCTCGCCTCGGCATTGGCGCTTGCCGAGCCCGACGTTCTATCACCGCCCGAGGACGTGAAGCCCATTCGCGTGTCAGGGCTGGCGATTCGCGTGAGCGATCTCGAGCGCTCGAAGAAGTTCTACACCGAAGTGCTGGGGTTGAAGGTCGCCACCCGAGTCCCGGCGCAAGGCGAGCCGTACGAATACCTGCTCGGCCTGACCGGCAATATCCGCGAGGACACTCTCATCATCATTCGTAGAGGGGAGGTGAAACCCGGCGCTACCGAGTTCGGCTCGATTACCATTGTCGTGCCGAATGGACGCAAGATGGCGGAGCGCGCGCTCGCCGCCGGATACCAGACTGCGCGTCCTCTGGTCGACGGAACAAACTTCGTTCGCGATCCCGATGGCTACCTGATCGAGTTGTATCAGCGGCCTGCAGCTCGACTGCAGTAGCCGCAATGTCGCCATCGCGATGGACGTATCGCGCGATACCGTCTACGGCGCCCCCATTCGTTATATACGGGCAAGGTGCATGCTACCTGCGCCAGCAGGGCACTATCTGATCTATATGCTCCGGCGTATCGATCGGATCGTCGAGACCGCGAGCAGGGACGAGCGGGCGCGAGTGCGAACCGGACTGCTTCAGCGTGGATTGGAGCGCACGCAACTTGGCGAGCGCGACTACTCTGTCGCGCGCCAGGCGTTAGCAACGACAGCGGTTGCTCGCCCGCGACGTTTCGTCGGCTCGGGTTCGACCCGTGCCCGTCGCCCAAGTTTCGCGCAGCGAAAACGCCCGGGGCTCGTCATAAAATCATTCTCTCAGTAGTGGTGCGAACGTCAACAAACATGTTTAATACGGCAGGGTCGCTCGCACCGAGGACGAGTCAGAGTTCCGAGAAAGAGGCTGTGAATAGAAATAAGCAATGAGACCCTAAGACGCTTCGCTGTCCAGGCGGGCTCTCATGGCTAATGGTGTGGAAGTCGACCGGAGCGCGCAGCGATGTCCTCGCTCGCATGTCGTCAGTCCATGGGGGAGATATGAAATCAACAGTTGCGATCGGCACGCTCATCAGTGCCACGAGCTGCGTATTCGCGCTATCTGCGCAGGCTCAGGAAGCAAGGGCGCTCGAGGAAATCATCGTCACCGCGCAGAAGCGGGCGGAAAGCATTCAGGATGTGCCGATTGCGGTGTCGGCGTTTTCAACGGAGGCGCTCGAAGAGCAGCGTCTGGATGGCGCCTACAATCTGCAGAATGCCGTTCCCAATCTGGTGTTCTCCGGCGGCACCGGCTCGACCCCCAACTTCAATATCCGCGGCGTCGGCTCGGCAAACGGAACGGGCTCGACCGGCGATTCCGGCGTGCTGCCCCATCACAACAATGTGCCGCTGACGGTGAGTCGCATTGGTGTCGCCGACTTCTACGATGTGGAGCGCATCGAGGTTTTGCGCGGTCCGCAAGGCACCTTGTATGGTCGCAACGCCACCGGAGGCGTGCTGAATGTCATTACCGCGAGGCCCGATCTAAGTGAGTTCAGCGCATCGACCTCACTCGAATACGCGGACTATGACACTCGCAAGGCGAAAGGCCATGTCAATATTCCGGTAGGAAGCAAGCTCGGTCTAAGGTTGGCTGGCAACTACCTGCAGCGGGAAGGCTACACCGAGAACACAGCAACGGGTCACGACATCGATTCGCGCGACTTGTGGTCTGCCCGCGCGACGGTGGCATTCCAGCCCACGGACAGCATTCGGGCCTATGTGCTGTATGAGCGTTTCGAGGAAGAAGATTCGCGCAACGGCGGAGCGAGGACCTTGTGTATCAAGGATCCGGGACCGACCTCCGTCGGCTCAACGCCCGTCAATAGTGCCGTTGCACGCAATTATCTGAGCCGTGGCTGCCTGCAAGGCTCGATCTATCAGCCCTCGGCTTACGGCACGGTCAACAGCGTCGCGACCTTCGGCGGAATGTTTTCAAACGTGCTCGGCGTAACCACGGGCGATACCTTCGCCGGTCAGATGGGGGATCCCAATCTACGGCGCTCGTCTGCATATCGCGATCCGAGCTATGACGCGACGAACGAGCTGATCGAGCTCGAAACACAGTGGGACATCATTGACGATCTGACGCTGTCGCTACTCGCCTCCTACACGAGCGATCAGGCGCTCTCGGCCGGGGGCAGCCAGCAGTCTCAGATCGGATTCAACAACACCGCTGTGACACCCGGTGGCGTGTTCAACGATCCGCAGGGTGGGCCGGGCACGGGCGTGCGCACGCTGAGTTACTCCACCAATGATGACATTCAACGCACGGGCGAGCTGCGCCTGCAATCGAGCTTCGATGGCGCGATCAATTTCAACGCCGGAGTGTTCGCTCTGAACCTCGACCGCTCGACCACGACGTTTACCTCGACCAATGCCACCAACGCCTTCCACCTCGCCTCTCGCAACGCAAGTTTCTACGATGCGACGCCGGGCATCCCGGTGAGTGGGCTGGGGCACAACTACTTCTTTGTGTACACGCCGTACGAGCTCGAGTCTCAGGCTGTGTTCGGCGAGCTGTACTGGAACTGGACCGATGCACTCAAGTTCACCGTGGGCGCCCGCTACACGGAAGATGAAAAGAGTCGCATCTATTACCCGGTCAATCTGCTGACCCCCGCGGGGCAGGGTGGAGTCGTGGGTGCACCGGGATGGAATGAGGCCCGCGTGCTGCCAGAGAAGATCGAGTCCAATGCCACGACCGGGCGCGTGACGCTGGATTGGGCTGTGACCTCCGACACGCTCGTCTATCTGACGTTGAGCCGCGGCTACAAGGCAGGTGGATTCAACACGCCGAATACGCAGGGCTCGGCTGCGCCCTATGATGCAGAGACCGTCGATGCAGTGGAGATCGGCGCGAAGAATTCGCTGTTCGATGGGCGAGTGACGCTCAATGTCACGGGCTTCATGTACGACTATCAGGACTACCAGTTCAGCAAGCTCGATGGCTTCGCGAGCCTGGTCGATAATCTGGACGCCGAGGTTCGAGGCGTCGAGGTCGAAGCCGTTTGGTCGCCCATTGAGCCGCTGCGCTTCAACGCGCAGCTCGGGTACCTCGACACGAAGATCACCGCGGGCACCTCCGTGGATCCTTTCGATCGTACTCAGGGCGATCCATCGTTGCACTATGCGAAGTCCCTCGAAGGCGGGTGCGTGGTCAGCACTGCAGCGTTGGAGCGGGTGATTGCCGCAATCAATGCGGGAGCCTTGCCCGCCGCAGCGCTCGCTCCGTTGCCAGGTGCGGGGCTGTGCGGATCGGCCGCATTGAATACCAATTTCGGACTCAACCGTAGCGCGGGCGTGCCGGTGAACCTTGCTGGCAATCAGCTACCGGGAGCGCCTGAGTGGACGGCAGCGCTTGGCGCCCAATACACGCTCAAGCTTGGCGGGGACTGGGAGGTAACACTGCGTGCCGACTATTACCGCCAGGCGGAGTCCTACTCGTCGCATTTCAATACGGCGGATTATCAGCTGGAAAGCTGGGACAACTACAACGCGAGCCTGTTCTTCCGCAACCTTGCATGGGATCTAGATGTGCAGGTGTATGGAAAGAACCTTGCGGACGATGACGTCATCGTTGGGTTGGAGGTGCAATCGGAGCAACTCGGGTTGACCCGCGCTGTGCAATTGCTTGAGCCGCGCTTGTTTGGCGTGGCCATTACCAAGCGCTGGTAACTGCTTCCCCTGGCCTGACTCGCGCTTTTCAGAGTGTCCGCTGCAAGGATGTAGCGGACCCGCGCTCTATCAGCGTCACGGCAGGAAACACACAAAGAATGTTCAAAGATCTGCTTTCGCAGTCGGGTAGCGTTGATCACGGGCGGCGCAGGTGATCGCATATCGATGAGCACTACAGATTAGCGTGCCCACCAACTCGTGGCACTGACAGCGCCGGCGGCCACGCCGTCTACCCCACTTTCGGCTCGTCTGCCGCTGGCGCTGAATTTTTATGTCGAGCCTACTGAAGGAGCGTGGTCAGGGTCGGATTCGAACCCACCGTGGCTCGTCTTCAGGCGCATCACTCAGCAAATAACGCGGGTTGAGGTCAAGAGCGGATCGCGAACGAACTGCTGACGTGCCCGATAACGATGTGAGTTCCAGGCTTTCGTTCCATGTCCAGTAGGTGTTGTCTCTCCGCATTGCGCTATGATGCACTAGACCGACAGTCGCGCGTTTGTAGAGCTCAATTCATAGCTCAGGGATGGGATGTGCATGCTCAGTCCATGGGGATACCGGTTACGCCGGTTCATTGTTCTCGGGATGGCGCTTTCTATCTCGGCTGCCGCCGCCGGCGCGCCTTCCGCATCGAGTGAGCAACGGTGGGTCGCTGCCTGGGCGACGAGCCCGACGGCCGCGGACCCGAACGCCGACGAGCCGTTGCTCAACATCCGGCAACAGACGGTCAGGCAACGAGTGCGGCTATCCATCGGTGGGCCGCGCCTGCGCGTCCAGTTGTCCAATGAGTTCGGGTCGGCGCCCCTGCTGATCGGCGCCGCCACGGTTGCTTTATCTCAGGATCCGGAGACGGTGAAGGCGGAGTCGCTGCGGTCGTTGACGTTCGGCGGTCGCAGCTCGGTCATCATTCCGGCCGGTGCACCGGTGCTGAGCGACGTGGTGGAAGTTCCCGTGAGTGCGGGTGCCGAGATCAGCATCAGCTTGTATTTCCCGGAACGCGTCGTTACGCCTACGATCCATGCTCTCGCGCTGAAGCGGGCGACGGTCTCCGCTCCTGGTGACTTTACGCGCGCTGCTCGTATGGAGATTTCAAGCACGTCGGAGTCGTCCATCGCGATCACCGCGGTACTCGTGCTGGCCGGGCCTGGACAGAAGTTGGTTGTCGCATTCGGCGACTCCATCACGGATGGCGATGGGTCGACAGTCGATGGGGACCGCAGCTGGCCGAGCGCGCTCGCGCGACGCCTCGCCAAGCGAGCTTCCGCCGGGCCGGCAATTGCCATCGTCAACGAGGGCATCGCCGGGAATCGGTTGCTCGCTGATGGGTTCGGAATCAATGCGCTCGGCAGGAGCGCGCTCGCGCGGTTCGATCATGATGTGCTGGCTATTCCGGGCGTGACGCACGTCGTGCTGCTCGAGGGCCTCAATGATCTGGGCTTTCCCGGCGCTAGCCTTGGCGGCCAGCCTCTCGGCGGCCCGGGTGAGACGCCTACAGTCGAGGATCTGATCGCCGCGTATCAACAGTTGACAATGCGAGCCCACGTGCACGGTGTGAAAGTGATTGGCGGCACGTTGACTCCGTTCGAAGGGGTAACCTTCGAGGGCTACTACTCCGAGGCGAAGGAGCGTGCCCGCCAGCGTCTCAACGCATGGATCCGCACCAGCGGTGCATTCGATGGCGTGATCGACTTCGACGCAGTCGTGCGCGACCAGGACCATCCGAGCCGCATGCGGGCATCCTACGCGTCACCCGATCATCTGCATCCGAACGATGCGGGTTATCGGGCCATGGCCGATGCCGTCGATCTTTCGTTGTTCGACTGACAGGGAGTGCTGCGATGAGAATCGGTCTGTGGAGAAATCCTTGGTGGGCTTGGTGCGCGGTCGCGACGGGTTCCGCTGCGGTGAGCGCGTTCGTGACCGTCGGGATCGTGAATGCGAACGAAGGGATCGCGGCCGACGCGCGCGTGTACGAGCTGAATATCTATCACGCCAGTGCGGGTAAGGCGCGGGCGTTAGAAACACGCTTTCAGGATGCATCAGAGCTGCTCGCGCGCCATGGATTGAACGTAGTCGGGTACTGGGTTCCGTACGACGATCCCGCTTGGAAAGACACGTTCATCTACCTGGTTGCGCATGACAGCCGCGCCGCCGCGGATCGAAACTGGAAGGCATTCCACGACGATCCACAATTTCAGAAGTACGTGAAGGCGGAAGACACCGAACGTCTGATCGAAAGCGTGGACACCGTGTACATGCGCGCGAGCGAGTACTCGAAATTGCAGTAGCGGGACGGCGGCCCGCTTTGGCGGAGTCGCCGCAGGCTGTGTCTTGCCGCAGGCAAAGTCACGCCAGCGAATCGCGGCGAAAGACGTCGCTCCCGCTGACCGGCGTCATCGGGCTGGGGCGCCGGGATGGGCGCCGCTCAGCTCAACCGTTGGGCTTGAGAACGGAATACAGAATGTCATCTGCAACTCAAACGAAGTTCAGTCCGCTGCTCTTGATGGGCTTGGTGGCGCCACTGATCGTCGCGGCCGGGGCGTGGTTCGTACAGTTGTTCGCGAGATTCCCACCTCGATCCCTTGGCGCTTCCTTGCTGGCAGTTGCATTCCTTGCGGCGCCGCTGATCGAAATCCTGGCGGTGCCCGTGGCGGTCACGATCCTCATCCGCCGTCCCGAGTTGCGGACAGCAGCGAATGTATCCTTGACCATCCTGTGTGCCTTGATCTTGTTGGCTGCGGCGCTTCTGATTTAATGCGGTTTGTAGCGATAGCCCGTGCGACCCTTTTGCTGGCGGCGGGCGCAGTGAACGCTCAGGACCATCCGGAGATCGCTGAACGGCCAGCATCGCTGCAAGCGCTGGATGGCGAATGGGCGAGCCGGTGACCTATCGGATGGTCGCGGGTCCCACGCTCCAAGGCGCCTTTACAGAAATCCACATGGATGATGTGCAGGTGCCTTCTCAGTACGAAGCGCGCGTTCTCATTAGATACGACGCCGACCCGAGTCGCGGCACTCAGTCAGTAGCCGCTCTCCCTGGCAGCGCCATCGGGACAGGCCGACGGCTCGCCAGCCGTGATCCCAGCCGAATCGCCGGTTCTTCGATGTAATGGTAACCGAGCCCCGTCAGCACACACAGCGTGATCCCGGCGACGGTCCATTGCAGCCAGTAGGGCAGATCAGCGAGCACGACGCACCCGACCCAGAGCGCGGTGACGTGCAGCAGGTAGATGCCATACGAGTACTTCGCGACGAAGGCGGCGGCCTTGTTCAGACCCGCGGCCGTCGACTCGGCGAATGACGGGATGATCGCGCCGACAAGCAGACAAGTCAGCCATGCCGCCGGTGCAAAGTGAATGTTCTGCATCCGACCCTGCAGGGCTATATAGGCCGCACCTATCACAAGCAAGGTCGGCAGCCATGCCCACGAAGGAAGTTTGAACTCCGCACGCTTTGACAGTGAAAACGCGAGCACGCCGCCCAGGAAGCACGGAACAAACCCCAGCACGCTGAGCCTGCCCAGATACGTCGGTTGTAGCCACGCCACCGGCAGCGAGAGCAGCCACAGTCCCAGGACCCAGGACGGACGCCGGCGCACGATCAGATAGATGATCGGCAACGTCACATACATCTGGACTTCGATCGGCAGGCTCCACATCGGCACCTCGACCGGATCGATATATAGGAGGTTGCCCATCAGTAGCACGCTCGTGACGATTGACGCCCAGCTGGCGCCATACTCGCGCCATGGCATCGCGGGCACCTCGAGCGCCACGATCAGCGCGACGGTAGCGATCGCCAGTGGGTAGATTCGGAAGACGCGCCGGATGTAGAACTGTCGGATCTCATCCCAGCCCGCGAGATGAGAGCGCGCCATCGAATAGTTGAGCACCAGGGCGGTGTGGACGAAAAATAACAAAACGCCGAGCCGGCCCAGGATCAGGTTGTACGGGTGGATACTCAGGTTGGCATTCTGGATCGCGGCCATCTCGATCACGTGCGCCCCAAGCACCATCAGTACTGCCAGAGCCCGCAAGATATCTAGATTTGGCTCTGCATTCCCTGTTTGTGGCGTCGTCATGACCCAGGCTCCGTCTGATTGAATATCTTCCCGAAGGTTCCAGCGATTGCAAAATCTGGACCATGCCATGTAATTTGCGGCTACAGCATAGCAGCCGTAAAGCTGTTCGACACCGAGATGTTTGGTCTTTTACGAAACATTCGAATCAGATGTGCCGGAAGATCGAGCTGTCTCCCCGATGACATGGGCGCCTCGGCGTGAATCGCGGTGAGTGCGGAGAGCGCGGATTCCTTTGAGATGCCCAGCTCTGCGGCAATCTCTGGGTACTTCATTCCCCGAGTTCGAAGTGCGAGACAGTGGCGTCTTCAGAAAAGGAGTCGCCGAGGCAGTCGCTCGCGCGCTGTGAGAAATCAGCAGCGCACATCTTGTCAACTCGGGAGTCGTGCGTATACGCTTGCCGCAATTGCGCATGCCCGGATCAGGATCGACTCTGGAGCGGTCGAGCGCGTGTCGAGATACATCGGCTTGGCTCACCTCTCCGAGATTTACCTTGGGAATGAGGGGTGCCGGGGGCGCATTCATGCGCTTTGCATGTTGGAGACGGATCGCCGGGTGCAATGTGAGTTTATTGGATAAAATAGCGCGCAGGTCTTTTCGAGCCTTCATCACCGGGCTCAATTTCCAGAACACGCGCCAGTGTCCGATGTGCAACTGGACGGGATTTCAGTTCGAGCCCGCGAACCAGGGAGCATTTTTCAGGTTCGATGCGACCTGTCCCCGCTGCAAGTCGCAGGAACGACATCGGCTTGCTTATCTTTTGCTCGCCAAGCGTCTCCCCGCGCGATTGGGGAAGGTGCTGCACTTCGCGCCCGAGCCTTGCATGAGCAAGTGGCTGTCGTCCCGCACGGATGACTACCACACTGCGGATCTGCTCGTGCCGACGGTCATGCACAAGGAAGACATCTGTAACATGAGCTTCGCCGACGATACCTTCGATCTCGTGTGGTGCTCGCATATCCTCGAGCACGTGGCCGACGATCATAAGGCGATGCGCGAGATCCGCCGCGTTCTGAAACCAGATGGCCTCGCCGTCATTCAAGTTCCCATCTGGGGTGCCAGCACCAGCGATGAGCCGCTGAATACACCTGAAGAAAGAGTCTCCAAGTACTTCCAGGAAGATCATGTGCGCCGGTACGGGGCAGACATTGAGCACCGGCTGCGTGCGGCCGACCTCACAGTGGAAACACTGCGTACGGATGATCTCGACCTGCAAGTCGTGCTGCGACATGGGCTTTCCGATCTCTGCGGCGACGATATCTTCCTGACGAGGAAGCGCGCCGCCTGATCCACAATCCAACCGTCACGGACGACAAACCTCAAGGAGGAACAATCGGAAGCCGCGGGTGCCATCTCGCATCCAGAGCTTGACTTGGCCCCGCTCGCCGTGGGCCGCGGCTAGAGGGAAACGCAGGACAAGTCATCGATACGCAACACGGATTCCTGCTGAAACAGCTCTTTGTAGTCGTGCCGAATCTGATCCACCTGTTTGCTGCTGTCCCGGCTGAAGGGGTAGAGCAGGATGAGCAGCTTGGATCCCTCCTCAACGATGGTGCCGGAGGCGTCCTTGAACCGACCGTCTCCGCTGATCAGCGTCAGGCCATCGGGAAATCGCGGCGTGACCTTGGTATCGATGAACTGCTTGAACTCGTGCTCAGTGATATCCGGACGGCCGGTGCGCGCCAGTCCGAATAGCAGCTCGGTTCGAGCGAAGATCTCACCCTTCAGTACTTGAGTGCAGAGCTGCTGTTCGGAGACTACCGGACGGTCACCCGTAGGCGGCATCTTGACCGGCTCCGCGATCGCAAGACGCAAAGAAGTGACGCTGCTGGCGACGATCAGACTTGCGGGGATCGAGGAATTCATAAGACATGCTGCAGCATCATGGCGGTTATCGCCGCCTGAGATGTGATCGACATCGTGCGAGGCCAGTTGTAACGGATGAGCTCCGAAATAATGACGTGGCTCTTACCACGCCTCTCGAGCCGATTGTGACGCGGTATTTCGAGCGCCACGGTCACCAGCAGGCCCACAATTCCGGTTGCGATGTTCGCCGCGTTCAGCCAAACGGGCACAGGCGGACCGTAGAGAGCCAGCGGAATCGGAAATAGGAAGCTCGCGAACCCGGGGATGATGACAGGCAGCGGAATGTGTCGCACATAGAAGCCGTGATAGCGAACGTATTCCTCGTCGCCGACTCGCGCGAATAGCGGATAGACGACGAGCTGCGCAAACCAGATCTGACCCAGGACCCAGTAGACGAGCCCGGCCCACAGGAGAAGTATGACGTGTGACGTTTCCATGTTCGTGTGGCCCGTTAGCGTGCGTCACTTCGAGCGAGCGCCGCGGCCTGCTCCAACGTAATACCGGTGACCAGCGGGTCGGCGTGTCGATGCGCCAGCCTCCATTCGCCCCCTGATCGGCGATAGACCAACGTCACACGCAGGAGCCATTCCTGTCGCGGCAGGCCGCCAACCTCTACCTCCGCGTGCTCAACCGTAGCGAGAACGACCATGTCGGCAGACGCGTAGGACTGAACGAGTTCCTGCCTCAGCGTGCCGTTCCTGAAGAAGCGACCCATCGCATCCCAACGCTCGCTGGTCATGTCGGACGCGCGCGTCGGGGCTCCGCCGAAGGGCGACATCAGGGTGAAGTCGTCGCTCAGCCTGATCGCCGCTCGATATGCACGAATATCCCCGCGCATCAGTGCGGCGTTGGAGTCGAACGACCTCTGAATCAACTCGGCGACTTCCGCATCGGTAAGGGTGCTCCCGCTAGCAATGCCTGTGCGATGGAAGCCGCCCGCAGAGGCGAGGCCCGCCGCACTGGCAACGAGCATTGAACGTCGTGAACTTGGCATGTCGATCTCTCCTGGTTCTGACCGCTGGCAAGGAGCTTTCCTCTCGCCGGGCCTGAAAGATCACACCCCGAGGTCGCTGAATCCAATGATATGATTTAAGCAATATGCTGAATGAAATTGATCTCTCGCGAGCAGATCTCAACCTCCTGTGCCTCTTCGAGGTGGTCCTGGCCGAGCGCCACATTGGCCGCGCCGCGGAGAAGTTGAACCTCACACCGTCGGCGGTGAGCCATGGGCTCGGCCGGTTACGCCGTCTGCTGCACGATCCACTGTTCCTGAGAACACCCAAGGGAGTCGTACCCACGGCTCGTGCAATGGAATTATCCGCGCCGATTGCCGACGTTCTGGCGCGTGTCCGCAGCGTTCTCTCGACAGCAGAGCCGTTCGACGCGGTGCGGGCCGCGAGACGCTTCACGATCGGGGCTCCGGATGGAGTGTCGGCGGTTATCCTGGACTCGCTTCTCGCGAAGTTGCGTCAGCAGGCGCCTCGGATCGATATCAGCGTGCGTCAGTTGCTTCCGGCACACGGAGAAACTTCACCCGAACGGGTGTGGCGCATGGCATTAGCTGATCTTGAGTCGCGCGCCGTGGATGTGGCCATCATCCCATCGGATGACATTCCGCCGCGCTTTGAGCGGCGCTGCGTTTACGAGGAAAGCTTTGTGGTCGCTGTGCGCAAGGGGCACCCGTTCGCGCGCAACCCAACGTTGGAACGCTATTGCCAGATGCAACATCTGGTGGTCTCCGAGAGCGGTGATCCTTACGGTTTCGTCGATCAGCTTCTGGCGAAGCAGGGAAGGTCGCGGCGGATAGCGTTGACCGTCCCTAATTTCATGTTCGCACTGGCCGTTCTCGCCGAAAGTGACTTCGTCGCTGCATTACCGGCACGGTTTGTCGAGATGCATGCGGCACGATTCGGGATCCTGAGCCCGGATGTGCCTTTGCCACTACCGCACTTTCGGCTCAATGCCGTCAGTTCCAAGGCCGCGATGATGGACGCAGGCGTGGCATGGATGTTTGGCCTGATCGTGGGCGCAGGGCACGTCGCACCGGGCCGCCCCCGACGCTCACGTTCGCGAGCACGCCATCTGTAGCTCAAGAATACTTGATCAGCTCTCAGATCCCGACATGAGGATCCCGCGCAACGAATGGAACTGCCACCGTCGTGTGCCCGCGGCGGCGGGATTCGCCGACTTGATTCAGCGAAACTCAAGCTTGCGGAAGCGTTCCTTGAGCACGACCCCGAACAAGACCAGCAGATTGAGGTCGGTGCGCGAGAGATCAATCTCATTCAGCATATCGCTGAAACCGTATCACTGGTTTCATGTGCCAGCGACTGCCACTCTGGTCGCGAGCCCAAGCACTCGATCGGTGCCCAGCTCTAGCAGTGAACTCATCCCTTTTGCGTTTGATTATTCCTCATGCAAATGACGCTTCGAAGTTCCGCGCGCTGGTCAAGACATGTCTGCTGCTGTCAGTTCTACTGCCGCTGTCCGGGCATTCGATCGAGCCCGACGCATCCGTTCGTGTAGTCGAAGTATTGCGCACGACCAATACGTGGTTCGGTTTACCGATCGAGCTCCCACATGGGCCGCCGGAAATTATCGGTGTCGTAATCGAAATCGCGCCGGGTAGCGAGACGGGCTGGCATTCGCATCCTGCACCATCGTTCGCATTCGTGATTGCGGGCACGCTGGAGGTGAGGCTCGCAAGTGGTGCGATGAAGCGGTTTCGGTCGGGAGAAGCGTTCGCGGAGGTCATCGACACACAACACAACGGGAGCGTCGAGAAAGAACGCGAAGCGGAATTGACTCAGCCCGATGCTGGACGACAGGTGGCCCACCAGTTGACGACAACCCACTTGCCGCGATGCTGGCCGAGGTCGAAGGACTTGCCTTCGGCATACTTCTTCTCGCCGGCCCTCGTGTGGCGCAGTCGTTCGTCGGCCCCACAGGGAGGGAGCTCGATACGGCCATCGCCAGGGGGCGGTAAGTCGGGTCAGGAGGTGCGGTTTGCCGCGGAAGAGGCGACTCCCGATCAAAACTTCGCGCACCGTCTCAGGGACTTCAACAACCTCCCAAACACCCAATTTGCAGACATCAAGGCGGTTCCCGCCATTGCGAAACAACGAGTGAGTCAGCGGCTGAGTACTGCAGCGGCGGAGGGAGTCGAGCCTGCTCACTCTTGGGACGCGCTCTGACGACAGAATTTTCAGACACTACGAGCTGCCGTGTCGTTCGCAATTTGCTCCTGCCGGAGCAGCTCGCGGTTGATGCGACGCGCGCGTTGCTGAAGCATGTCACCGCCAAAGGACACAGGCTGCAGCGAGAACAAGTCGACATTGCCGATGCGGCGTTGTTGGGCTTCGAGCACCGGCTTGTCTTGTTCGAAGATCGCCTTGACGCCACCGACAAAGGCCCGCGTCAGCTCCGGATCGCCGTAGTTCTTGACCGAGCGATAGAAGTAGTGCGACGACGTCGTCGTCTCGGGCGTGATCGCGTGCATGTTGCAAACTTCAACGCCTCGTTCGCGACCCAGGCCGGCTTGGCGGGCATTCAATAGAAACGAAGTGAAGGACGGTGCGCCCCAGCTGACTTCCATGTCGAGGTCGATGGGATCGGGATAGCTGTCGCGGCCCAGCGAAGTCGCGACCATCCAGCGATAGAACGGGCCGCCGGTCGCCATATTGAGCGAACGCATGCGGAACACGATGTGGCGTCCGGCGCTGTTGTGAGTCATGCAGCCATCGATGTAGTCGGTGCCCGGTTTGGCATTTCGATAGATGCGCATCTCCTCGCCGCCGAACGACTCCGGATGGACGTATTCGGCGTGGGTGATGTCGAACAGATTGTCGTTGATGAGGTTGTAGTTCGCCTGGATGGATTCGAAGTGCCCATAGCCGCCATGCCAGTCGGAATGATCGCTCCGATAGAAAAACTCCGGAATGCTCGTCTGGTCCGCCGCGAGCGCGGGATCACCCATCCAGATCCAGATGTAACCGTGCTTCTCGAGCGTGGGATAGCTCGCGACCCGTGCTTGCGGTGGCACGATGCTCTGGCCGGGGACCAGAGCGCAGGCGCCGGTCGCATCGAACTGCGCGCCGTGATAGCCACAACGCAGATGCTCGCCGATCACCTTGCCCAACGACAGCGGCGCGAACCGATGCGGGCAGCGATCGTCGAGCGCGACCACCCGACCCGATGCCGTACGAAACAACACGATGGGCTTTTCCAGAATGGTTCGTGCGAGCGGTGCGCCCGAAAGCTCGTCGGGCTCGGCAGCGATGTACCAGGTGTTGCGAATGAACATGGGGGTCGCCCTCACAGGTTGTAACGCACGCTCAGCCCGTACCAACGCGGTTTACCCGGCGTGAGCGAGTTGGAGCCGGTGGCGTTGGAGAGGTCGTAGCCGATGGTGTAGTAGCGCCGGTCGGCGAGGTTGTTGACGAACGCGTCAACCTGCCAGTGCGAGTCGGCGCTCTCCCAAGCGACGCGCACGTTGGCGAGCACATACGAGGGCAGGCGCGAAGCATCGAAGTTGCGAATGTTATCATAGTACTCGGAGGCGTAGTTCGCGCTCACCTGGGCGGATACATTGCCACCGAGCACCTCGCGTGCGAACTGATAGCGCGCCAACGCGGACACTTGCTGCTCCGGAGAGAAGCTCGGCTTGGAGTCCTTGAATACGCCGGGTCCGAGTTGGATGTCATAGAGTTTGGCGTCCAACAGAGCGAAGCTCAGCATCAGGTCCAGGCCGTCGGTGGGCGAGGAGGCCAGTTCCAGCTCCATGCCCCTGTACTCGCCGTCGATGTTACGAACGTAGCCGGTGACCCGGGTGAAGAAGAAACCTTGATAGTCGTCGTAGTCGTAGTAATAGAACGCACCGTTGAGGCGAGTGGTGCCGCCGAGCAGGCCGCTCCACTTGAAGCCGGTTTCGTACGAGGTGAGTATTTCTTCGTCGTACGGAATGTCTTCTTGTGGGAAGCCGCTGCCGAAGGTGCCGGGCGAGTTGTAACCACCTGCCTTCACCCCGCGATTGACGCCGCCATAGAGCATCAAGTCATCGATCGGGCGCCACTCCAGTTGCAGCTTGCCGCTCCACAAGGTGTCGTCCTTCTTGTGGTTGGTGCGCGGTTGCACGTTGAACAGCACCACGTCGGTGTCGAGGGTCTTGGGCGCAGTGTTCAGGAAGAATGTTTCTTCGCCGGTGAAGTTCTTGCGCTCACGGATGATGCGTGCGCCGCCGATCAGGGTCAGCGTGTCGGTGAGGTCGTATTCGATCTGGCCGAAGGCGGACGTTGACCGGGTGGTGAGATCGGCCATGGCCACGTCTTCCCACGGCACGCCGGCCAGCGGCTCGAACAAGCTGTTGGGCTCGGCTGGCAGCGAGAACTTGGACTCCAGGTCTACATATAAATAGTAGAGACCGGTGACCCAGCGGCTGCGGCCGCCGGCCAGCTCGCCGTTCAATCGCAGCTCCTGGCTGAACGTGGTGGCGCCGGCATCGAACAGCACTTCGACGGTCGAGGCCGGGCCGCCGTCGGCGGTGATGCCCTGAAACTTATCGAAGTCCTTGAAGTCGGTCACCGAGGTCAGGGTGACGCCGCCGAAATCCCAGGTGAGCTTGCCGGTCAGGCTGTAGGTGTCGGTGGTGTTCAGATCCTTGAACATGAAGTCCATGCTGCAAGAGAGCTCGCGCCGGTCATGCTCGGTGCAACTCGGGCCATACAGATTGCCGCCGGCGGGGCGTAGCAGATCGTCATCGAACGACAGCGGATGATCGATCGGCGTGCCGTCCGGGGCGATAGCTTCCCGCGTCTCGTTCGTCCCGGCGCGGATCGTGCCGACGTGATTGCCGTCAGCGTCGAACACCGGCACGGTCGGCAGCTCCATGAAGGGGCCGGGGTTCTGCTCGGTGCGCATGTAAGAGGCAGCCAACAGGAAACTGCGCGAATCGTCTGCACCGAATTGCAGCTGGCCACGCACGCCGAACGTGTCCTCATCGAACGTGCCGACGTTGTCGGCAGGATTGGGCTGACCATTCAACGTTGTTGCGCGATTTGGATAGTCGTTGTCGATGATGGGGTCGAAGCGGCTTTGCAGGAGCGCGAGTCGACCCGAGATCGAGTCGGTAATCGGCCCGCCGAACGCCGATTCGATGCGTAGCTGATCGTACGAGCCGGTGGTCACATCAACGAAGCCTTCGGCCTCGCGAGATGGGCGCTTGGACAAGTAATGCACCAGGCCGCCAGTGGCGTTGCGTCCGAACAGCGTGCCTTGCGGACCTTTGAGCACCTCGACGCGCTCCAGATCGAAGGTACCGAACAGCTGGCCCTGGCCGAAAGCCACGTAGCTGTCGTCCACGTACACCGCCACTGGCGCTTCGGTGTGGTCGTTGAAGTCGTTCTGAGTGACGCCGCGAATGGTGAATAGAGTTTTCTGGCCGCCGTTGTTGCCACCGATGTGAACGCCCGGAGTCATGGCTGCGATGTCGACGCTGTCCCTGATAGCCAGTTTTCGCAACTGGTCGCCGGAGTAAGCCGTCATGGCGATGCCGACGTCCTGGATGTTTTGCTCGCGCTTTTGCGCGGTCACGGTGATGACTTCGAGCACACCTTCTGCATGAGACGGCGCCGTGCACGCCAATGTGACGCAGGCCACAGAAAAATAGGCCACGGTCGCACGACTGGCCAATGGCGCCGGTCTGGATTCGGTGCGACCGTTCGGCGCATAGCGGGATGGCATTCAAACATCCGTCGGTGAGTATGGAAGCGCCGAAGTCTATTGACGACCACGGACGGTAAAAACGGTCGCAGCGGCGACAGAGTGTTGAGGGGTCGAGAACAATGGGCATGGGAAAAGCCGTCAGTCGCTGGGACTTGATGGAAGCATTCGTGCAAGTGGTGCGAGCGGGCAGCTTCTCCGGCGCCGCCGATCGCGCCGACGTTTCCAAATCGCTATTGAGCAAGAAGGTCTCGCAACTCGAGCGGCACCTCGGGACGCAACTGCTGGTGCGGACGACCCGTCGCATCAATCCCACCGAAGCAGGCCGGGCGCTGTTCGTGAAGTGCGAGCGGCTGTTCAGCGATCTGGAAGATGCCGAGCTGTCGGTCCTGGATCTCGACGTAAAACCCAAAGGGCACGTGCGCGTGGTGTGCACCGATGTATTGGGAGAGCAGTATGTGGCGCGGGCCGCCGCGGAGATCTGCGCCTTACATCCTCAGTTGAAAATCGAGGTGCACGTGACGATGCGCACCGTCGACCTGGTTGCGGAGGGCTACGACCTCGCGATTCGCTACGGCCAGCTCGATGACTCATCGTTGAAGGCGCGCCGCTTCTACGAATTGCCGCACGTGGTATGCGCTTCGCCGACTTACCTGTCGCGGCATGGCGTTCCCCGGAGCATCGAAGAGTTGCGGCGGCACAATTGTCTGGTCGCGACTTTCGATCCGTGCGCCAAGTGGTACTTCAAGGTCGATGGCGGCGAGATAGGCATCGACTTGCAAGGCAACTGGCGGAGCAACAGCGGCTCCGCGTTGATTACGGCCGCGGTGGAGGGCGTAGGCGTCTGTCGACTGCCACATTTGTATGTGCGCGACTATCTTCATCGCGGCCTGCTCGTGCCGTTGCTGGAGGAATTCCGTTCCGCTCCGCTGCCCGTATGGATTGTCTATCCCAGTGCCGCGCGCACGCCGGCACGCGTGCGCATCTTCATCGACTATCTGTGCGACAACATCGACCGCTTGTTGAGGCACAGAGGGCTGCGGCAAGCGGGCTGGCCGAGGGCCGTACCTATCGATCCTGCGCGATCTGTCGGTTGACGAACAACGTACACGACGAGCGCAATCCTCAGGGACGGCGGAGCCTCCGACGTTACTCCGCTGCTTCGCGTTCGCGGCGTGACATTTCCTCGTAGCGTGCATCTTCGATAGCGGACACGACCTGATCGAGATTGGCCGGTGTTTCATCCTTGATATGAATACCCGTTAACTCGCTCTCCGGCTTCAGCTCGCCCTGCTCGAACAGTGTCCACATTTCATGGGCGAATCTCGTTTCCAGCAACTCTGGTGCGAACTGGCCCAGCGTCTGCGTGATGTTCGTTACGTCTCGTTCGAGCATCGCGAAGCTGTTGTTGTTGCCCGCCGCATCGACGGCCTGTGGCAGATCGATGATAACGGGTCCCTGCCTGCCGATGAGCACGTTGAATTGCGACAGATCGCCGTGGATCAGACCTGCGGTGAGCATGCGCACGATCTGGCCGATCAGGAATCGGTGATAGTCGCGCGCCACCGCGGCTGACAATTCCACCTCACCCAGGCGCGGCGCGCTATCGCCGTCCGCGTCCGTCACCATCTCCATGATCAGGACGCCGTTGAAGAATCCGTACGGCTGCGGCACGCGCACCCCCGCGCCGGACAACCGATAGAGCGCGTCGACCTCGGCGTTCTTCCATGCGCTCTCCTGTTCCTTGCGGCCGTAATTTGTGCTCTTTGCCATCGCACGAGACTCGCGACTGCCGCGCACTTTTCGGCCCTCTTGGTACTGGGCACGTCGCTGGAAGCTGCGTTGAGCCATGTCCTTGTAGACCTTGGCGCAGCGTGTCTGATCGCCGCAGCGAACCACATAAACGGACGCTTCCTTGCCGCTTTTCAATTGTCGAACGACAGCATCGATGATGCCCTCGTCCAGCAGTTCCTGGAGCGCGGCGGGAAGTCTCATACGAGGTGAGGGGTGCTCATGCGGTGGTGGTTTGCTATTAGGGCGGGTGTTGTCAGTCGAGCCACAGTCGCCGCCATCCTTCGTGACCCAGTAGATGCAGCATCGGTTAGGGCGAGCGATTGGTGAAGTTCGTGATGTCCTGCTCGGTGGTACCGGCGGACTGGAAGTTTGGACGAAAGCTCGAGTCAGGGTAAACGATCAAGGAATCGCGGGGTTGAGGGCCATTTTATAGAAACATGCCCGAAGAGTCTGGAATCCTGGCGGGTCTGACGACTTAATTTATAGAGGCTGCGAGGCGCGTTGATCGAGGTTCGGTCCGACACCGGGGGCGAAGTATCAACGGCGAAATAGGCATAAGTAATTTCCGGTAGGGCGGACTCGTGGGGCTTCCTCCTCATATTGGCCACCACAGTCGAGCGGTGGCAGGCCATGGTCGCAGCTTCGCTTCTTCAGTGGTGCGTGAGATAGCGGCTCGCGAGCTGAACCGAGACGAGGGAACGATGCAGAGGCGACCATCCGCGTGACAACCGGAGTGCTCGCCGGTGTTGCGGTATCAGGACCAGCGTAGGGAGTGAACAGAATCAGTCCGGAAATTTGAGCTCACGCCCCGATCTTTCCGCGCGAGTTGCGTGAGGGTGAGTTGACTTCGACTGCGCTAGGTACACTGCATGACAGGCCTCAGGGTCCAAGAGCCTGTTGGCCCGTTCCGGATGTACGGTGCCGACGATACGCATCAACACGCTGGCGTCGGTGCCGTTGTAGTCGCGTCAGCGCAGCTGAATCGACCGCTGAATCGACTCACAGGAGTGTCAATCATGACTACGACGTTCTTCGTGCCCTCGCAATTCTATCGGCGCGAATTCGATCCAGTGAGCGAGCCCGATCCTGTCGTCACCCGGCACGCAGAACACATCGATACGATCTATAAAGAGAAGGGTGGCGCACTGGCGGTGACCGAGCTTGCCAAGGTGATGGCCGACCCGGACCTCACCGCCCCACAGCGAACTGCCTTGTGGAGGCAGTTGCAACCCATGACCGATGAGGTTGCAAATCAACTGGGACGATACGCTCGTCGCACCGATCTGCCCAAGAGCGGCGCGAGCGGCGCCAGCCTCGGTATCGACGATCAGCAGGAATATCAGCTGACGCTCGCACAGTTCGCCGCAGCTTTGCAGAAAGGAGATCTGGCCCAGGCGCAGCGGCTCGCCGGCGTCGTGTTGAGCGCCGCGCCTGCGGCGCCTGTGTCGAACGGCGGCGTCGACGAGCTGGGCCTGCTCGGTGACGGACTGCGCACTATCGGCTCGAACGGTTCGGTGCTGCGTGAAGCAGTCATTGCACAGCTGCGCGTCGAGAAGCCAGCCAACGCACCCCAGGGCAGCGAGCTTGCGCAACCGCCCGATGTGCGACTCGCGACCGTCGGATCGCTGATCCCGACCGCAAGCGCGCCTTACAAAGTACCGGAGGGATCCGATCCGGCGGCAACGCGCGCCTATAGCGATTGGGCAGTACAGCAGGCGGAGGACTCACGCAAGCTCGCGGACGAGTTGGGCAAGCCCTTCGAGAAGGGCACCAAGCCTGAGGACGATCCGGTTGCATGGGAGATGTACATGATGCGAGTCTCCGCCGCCAAGGCGGATCAGGCGCGCGTGGACGTGGCAATCGCCGCGGAGTTGCGAACTGTTTATGGCGGCGATCCGAAGAACAAGGCGGCCACCGAACGACTCGCACGTGAGATTGCTGCCCGCTACCGGAGCAATGGACCGGAGGCTGCATCACGCATGCAGAAGTCGATCGACCGCGCATTACAAATTGTCACGACCGAGACACGCCAGCAGCGCAACACCGACGACAAGCTGTACGCCCTGCATCGCGCCGACGATAAGCTCAATGCTTTGATGATGGATCGGCAGGCGGGCAAGCTCGTCTCGGGTCAGGCGATTACGAACGCGCGCGATGCCTTTGCGAGCTCGCGCCGTGAGTTGCTGGCGGCAGTGGGGCAGGAGATCGACGTAGAAATTCCCACCGTTCAGGGCCCGCGGCTGATCAAGGAAGATCCTTTGATGGTTGCCGCCAACCGCGTCGGTGGACGGTACGTGGACGACCTGGAATTGCAGGCGGCCCTGGACGCGGAAGTCATTCTTCGCCAGGCGATGCTCTTGTCGAAACCGGACGATCGGATGCGTGCGCTCGGCCGGCTGATGCCGCGCACGCTCGATCCCACGACGCGCGCCATCGTCATGTCGGATCCGCGAGGCCAGGGGATCGTCGACGACTATGTGACGTGGGCCGCCGATCAAGTGACCGGAGCTTATAACAACGCGGCCAAATCGTATGACGGCTACGAGCATTCCGCCGACTACGAGCAGCGGCTCTTCGAAGGAACTCCGCCCGCGCTCGCGGCGACACAGAAGCTGCTCGAGCTGACGGATACAAATCGCTACTCGTTCATGAAACCGGAGATCGTGGCGCGCATTTTCGGCGAGCTGCGCCAGCCCGGCGCCGATGGCAAACCGAGCACCATGGATCGCGTCCTCGATGACCTGGGGTTGAGCGGCAAATGGCACCGCGTGCTGCTCGGCAAGGACCAGCCCAGAGGGGGTGACTCCCTGAGCGAGTTCCCCACTTACAACACCGTCGTCAAGAACCTTTCGCTCGCGATGGACAACATGGGACGGGCGCAGGACGTCGGCACGGGGCGATATCCGCCGACGATAGAGACCGAGGTGGTCTGGCTCGGGCGCAGGTTCGCCGAGATGGCGCCGCAACTGCCCAGGTTGGGGCAAAGGGCTGTAGACACGCCGCCATTCCCGAGTCGTCTCGATGCAGGTTTCAAGCTCGCCGCGAGCGAAGGCAGCGTCATATTGGCGCTAGAGACCGCGCGGCAGCTGACTCGTCCGGACGCACCGAAGTTCGATTTCGAACCGTATCCGGGTTGGGATCGAAATGCGCAGGCGAACCTGATCGTGAAAGCGGTGTGCGAGGGCATCGATACTTTCAACACCCAGAGCAAGAAGCTGTTCGAGGACGCCAACAAACACATGGCGCCGGTATCGTCACCCATCGCGCGCTTCGGCACCAACATGACCGATGAGCAGTTGCAAGCGGCGGTGACCGCGGTGTTTCGCGATGGCCCGAATGGGGAAAAGCTTTATCACCAGATGCTCAAGGATCGGGAAGCCATCGACCTGCGCGGTTATCAGCTCGTCCGTCTCGGCGAGACGGTCAGCTTCTACCGCCAGCCGCTCGCGCATCTCGGCGAGTATCGCGCAGTCGTCAAGTCGCGCGACGGAATGCTCGATTCGAAAGAAAACATTTCCATGATCATGCTGAGCAACACCGCGACGCTGGCGATCGGCGCGAAGACCGCGATGAACATGCTCAGCGGCGGCGAGCGCGCGCATGGATCGCAGATGCCACAGAAGTACGGCTGGCTCGGACAGGCCTCGGACTTCGCCGAATATTGGGCCGAAACGTATGTCCTGCAGAAACGCGACGCACGCGCGGTGAGCGGCACGCGTGAGTACAGCACCTGGGCTGATCCGGAAAATCGCGTCGCCGGCTATTCGATGCCGCCTGCCATGAGGGAGGCTCGAGAGAAGACCTACAATCCTGGCGAGGCTCGCGAAGGAAAATATGACTACGGCCGCGCCGGCATCTACAGGCGCTACTCTCACATGCCGTTCATCCAGGAGGCCAACTATGCCGCGAGCCGCCTCGGCCGCTTCCCGCTGGCGGGCGCTGCCGTCTGGGGCGGCGGCGGCTATGCGCAGGCCAAGTTGTGGAACTACATCCACAATGATGTCGGTATGAACAAGGGCGAGGAGTGGCGCAAACCGTTCCTGGAAGGCACGGTCGGCGGATTTGCTGCTTTCCACCTGCTCGAAGCGGGCGTGGCAGTCTCGCGTGTCGGTGCAGACGGCTGGTATGCGATGAAGAGCGCCGGACGGTTGAGTTCGTTCGAACAGCACGCGCCACTGTTGTATCAGCAGTTCGATTCCGCCATTGCGCGCGAGGAGGCGTGGGCGCGCTTCTCGGTGACCGGCACGAAGGGACTGACTGCCAGTCTCGCGGGCCTGATGGCGGTTGCCTCGATCTGGGACATTTCCGGCGTCGTCTATCGAGTGCAGGACGGTAACGTCGAGCACCAGGGCGTATGGGGGAGCAAGTGGTGGAAGACCGGCACCCATGCTGTCAACGCTACGAGCGACCTCCTTCTATTGCGCCTGCAAGTGCGGGAGTTCGCCAAGCGGGCGGTGCCTGGCATGGTAGAGGCGGGCATGACCGACGGCCTGCTGACGAACGGAGCAAAATCGCTATCGGCGAGCCGCCTGCTCAGTTGGGCGGGCTCGCGCGCGCTGACCGCGAATCCGATCGGCTTCTGGGTGAACGTGGCCTACTTGGGCACGACGGCCGTCAACTGGGTCGTCGATCAGCATCGTTACATCGCCGACCTGGAGCAGTACGACAACGTCTTCCTGCGTGGCGCCGGCGTGAACCAGCCGCAGGCGGATCTGCTGAAACAACATGCGTTCTGGACCGGCGATGGCAAGGGCGATGGCCTCGCCCTCAGTTATCAGGCCGTCGGTGGCGATCCGGCGAGATTCGTCGAGTATCTCAACGCGCAAGACCCCGGCAAGCTGCGAGCCGCGATCGATGCAATGGGCGAGTTGCCCGAACATATCCAGCAGCCGGGCAATCAACCGCAGTTGCCGGTAGCGCCGGAGTATTATCTATCGCTGCCACGTAACGGCAATTCAGCGGCGAACGACTCGCGCTTCGTCTTCAACGAGCAGGCCGGCCGATTCGAGGACGCGTACACGCACATGTATTACCACGAGGGCAAGTGGCTCTATGCCGGACCGAAAGACGCCGGCCCGGGTGCGCAGCAGTTGCTTTCGTTCGATCCGGTGACACGCAAGGTGACGAAGACCGACGGCCTGCGAACCTGGGAGGAGCAGATCCTCGCGTCCGGTCTGCGCGACGAGGATCCCAGCACGGCATACCTGGCGCTGCCCGACGACCCCACCCGCGTCGATCTGAGCAAGTTCCCCACGGTGCGCTTCAACGCCGAGAAGAATCGTTACGAAGATTCTGTCACGGGCCTGTACTTCGACGTGGAGAAGAATAAAGACGCGAAGCTCAAGTCCTGGCGCCGCGAGGATGATATCGGCGACATGGGCTACTACTACTATCCGACGCAGCAAAGCTCGACCTACTACTGGCCGATGGGACATAGGAGCACGGACATGCATCCCGTCGGTGTCCAAGGTGCTCGTGCTTATCTGCAAGCGCACGACATGATGCCGCCGCTTGCTTGACCGGAAGTTGCCAGGCGGTCCTTCCTTCTCGGACTCGTCCAACCGTTCGTTGAAAACAAACATCGGCGCGCTGAAATCCGGAGTTGGCGGGCGTGGGCCGGATCTTCGGCTATCGCGCAGACATGGAATTGGGCGGCGTCAGAGCGAACACGACGAGCTTGGTACCGATGCGCGACAAGGGGCTGTCATGGCCACCCGCCGCGATTGCCACCATCTGTCGGCCGTTCTCCGTGGTGAACACGAGCGGGGTGGCCCGCGCACTCGTGGGCAGTCGCGCGCTCCACAATTCCTGCCCGTTGCGAGTGTCGAACGCGCGAAAGTAATCGTCCAACGTCGCGCCGATGAATACGAGGCCGGTATCCGTTGACGCGGGTCCTCCCAGATTCGGCGAGGCGAGGGGCGGCGCGCCGGTTTCGGATGCGCCAAATTTTTCGCGCAGATCGCCCAGCGGTACGCGCCATGCGATATCGCCGCTGTCTGCGTGGATCGCGACGAGCTCACCCCAAGGCGGCGAAATGCAGGGCGCGCCAGATGGCCCGAGGAAAAACTCGCGCGACATGGAGTAGGGTGCGCCGTCCTGCTCGGTGGTCTCACGCCCGGGGAACTCGCGTTTCGCTGTCGCGTATTCGTCGCGTGGAATCAAACGAATGATCGCGGGCAGACGGTTCACGGGCGCGATGAGCAAACGATTTCGCGCATCCCACGTCAGCCCTCCCCAATGCATGCCGCCGATGTTGCCGGGCACGTGCACGCTACCTTCGAGACTGGGCGGCGTGAACACGCCACCATTGCGCAACGATCGGAAAAGCTGCCGACACGCTTCGAGATCCGCGGGCGTGGGGCCCCACAGATCCTGCTCGCCGATCTGTTGAGGCACGAGGCTCTCAGGCTTCATCGGGAACGGCTGTGTGGTCGCCGCCTGCTCGCCGGGCACGTCGCTTGGGGGCACGGGTCGTTCGACAATCGGAAACAGCGGCGCACCTGTTCGACGATCGAAAAGAAAAACGTGACCGGTCTTCGAGCCAACGGCGAGTGCAGGAGCGTTCCGGCCGGGCCAGAGCAGCGGCGGTGAGGCGACGTCGTAGTCCCACAGATCGTGATGGACGGTTTGGAAGTGCCAGACAACCTCTCCATTGGTCGCATTCAACGCCACGATCGAATTGGCGTACGCGTTGTTCCCCGGCCGCAGGCCACCGTAGTAATCGGGGCTCGGGCTGCCGGTGGGCAGGAAGACGAGGCCGTACTTTTCATCGACGACGATCCGCGACCAGGTGTTTGCGCCGCCTGCTGGCGAATCCGCCGGCAACGGATGGAACGTCCACTGCAGGGCGCCGGTGGTAGCGTCGAAGGCGCGCACTTCGCCGGAGGCCATCTGTGCTCGGCTGTTATCCGCGACGGAGGAGCCGACGATGATCAAGTTGCGATACACAGCGGGCGGTGATGTCACGCCATACTCACCACGCCATTGCGGAGGATGTCTGAGACCCTTCGACAGATCGACCTCGCCGTTTCGGCCGAACCTCGAGCAGCGGCGACCGTCGCGCCGATCGAGGCAAACCAGCCGCGCGTCGATCGTGCCCACATACAGCCGATCTCCGTTGAGGACCGGTCCGCGATTCGCCGGGTCGCTGTAATTCACGTTTTGCGGGACGTGGAGCTCGATCCGCCAGAGTTCCGCGCCCGTTTCGGCATCCAGCGCCGCCACTGTCCCCAGAGGCGTGGAGACATACAGGCGTCCGGCAGCATAAACCGGCGTCGCCTCGAAGGCCGGCGGCTTGCCGGCAGGGTGCAGGCGTTCGGTGGAGTTGCCGACATCGTAGGTCCAGGCGATGGCGAGCCGTTGCACATTGTCCGGCGTGATTCGCTCGGGGGCGGGCCGAGCGAGCACGGCGAAGGGGATCAGGCAGCACAGCAGGATGGGCGTTCTCATACCGCGACGCTGAACGCATCAACCGCTCATCTCCAGGACGAAGTGACGAGGTGAGGGCCACGGGTGACGAGCGGAGGATCGGTGTGACGGGAAAGGGCTCTAGAATCGCCCCATGTCACAGAACCAGCCCACGCTGCTCCATCGCTATCTCCGACGCCGGGCTTTCTGGGAAGTTGCGTTGTGGATCGGTGGCCTGCTTCTGGCAGCCACGGCCAACAGCATCGTGTCGTGGATGGACCTGGAGCGTCGTCACCTTGACTTCGCATGGTGGGAAGCGGTGAGCTGGCAGTTCTCCAGCGTGCTCGTGACGCTCGCGTTGCTGCCGGCATTATTTGCGTTCGAGCGACGCTTCCCGATACGCCTGAGCACGTGGCGACGTGCCATGCCGTGGCACCTGCTGGCCGCCACGATGTATTCGGTGATGCACGTGCTTGGGATGGTTGGCTTGCGCCACCTTACCTATGGGTGGATGGGGTTCGAGTACAGCTTCGGCGACTGGCCCCGCGAGCTGTTCTACGAGTACCTCAAAGATGTTCGCACCTACATGATGTTCCTGCTCGTCGTGTACTTCTATCGCCTGTTGTTGCTCAGGCTGCAGGGCGAGGCACGATTACTCACAGCGCCGGATACCGGTGCGCCGGTGGAAGCCGTGGAGCGGCCGGAGCGGTTTCTTGTGCGCAAGGTCGGCTCCGAGTTCCTGGTGGCGGCTCGCGACATCGAATGGCTGGAAGCCGCGGAAAACTACGTCAACCTGCACGTTCGCGGCCGCGTCTATCCGCTGCGTTCGACGATGACGGCGATCCAGGAACGACTCGATCCGCAACGCTTCGTGCGCGTACATCGCAGCTACATCGTGAATCTTGATTTCCTGGCGGAGATCGAGCCGCTCGATACCGGCGACGCGCGGCTGTTGCTGAAGGATGGCACTCGCGTTCCTTGTAGCCGCCGTTATCGCCAGAGCTTGCGCGGGGAGCGCGTTGCGACCGCTGCCGCGGCGGGTCTCGGAATCGGTAGATAGCTGCGCCGTCGAGCCAGTGCGACTTTCACAAATGACGCGAACCGCCATGTGCTACCAGCGCTCAGGCGTGGACGAGCGGTAAGGATGGATAAATGCGCTGTTGCGGACAGGGCGGCACTGTTGGATTTCAGTGCCGCCCTTGCTTCGATGCGCGTTGCTATTGGCGCGTCATCGTGAACCGCAGATGCTTTCCAGCCTCACTGGCGAGCGATCGCGTCCTCGATGAGAGGTTTCAGCGTCCGCTCGATCTGCGTACCGATTCCCCGGTCGGAGCGCAGGTCGTCCAGTTCCATCCCCAGGATCGCGTAGTAGCCGGTGGAGCGGTCGAGCCAAGGCGTGAAGCCGAACACGCCGGGGGAGGAGATACTCATGCACCCGGTCGCGGGCGTGGGGCACTCGAGCCACGCGGTCAGACCGTAGCGGGCATCGAGAATGCCGGGCGAGGTGCCGATGACGGCGTTCGGATATGGCTCGATCGCCTGAGTGTCGAAGATGCTCGCCGCCAATAGTTGCGATCCTTGCCACCGTCCTTTGTCGAAGACGAAATGCAGCAGACGCTCGTAATCGTTCATCGAAGCACGCATGCCGCCGGCGAGCAGCGGGTTGCTCGGCCGCGTATCGCGCCCCTGGCGGGGCGCGGCGTAGTACGCAAATTCGGGCGCCAACTGCAGGGGCTTGCGAATTTGCTCGTCGAAGATGTCGTTCCAGTCGCTGCCCACCGCAACTTGAGCCATCAGACCGGCGACGTGCAGGTGCGTGCTGCCGTAATCGAACCGGCTGCCCGGCGGCCCGAGCAGGGCGGGCTGGCGGATTTGCTCCACGCAGTCGGCAAGCGCGATCTCGGGCTGGTACGTGCAAGGATGCTCCGGCTCGAGGCCGGATGTAAACGAGAGCAGATGACGCAGCGTGATCTCGCCTTTCGTGCCGGTCCAACCCAGCAACTCGCCGGTCGTGGAGTCAAGCGAGAGATATCCCGCGTCGATGAGCCTGAATATCGTGACGCCAGAAACGAGTTTGGACGCAGAGGCTATCGGCACGCGCCGATTGGCGGAGAAGTCGCCATACATGCGCTCGAACACTTTCGTGCCCTCACGATCGTACACAGCGAGGCCCATCGGCACCTGATGCGTCGAGTAAGCAGCGCGTGCTGCATTGTCCACCTCCACGAATGCCGCGGGAACGGGAGGCTCCGACGGCGAGTTGTCGTCGCTGCCGCATGCGGCGAGCAAGAAGATCGAAGACGTGAGTAACAGTTGACTCGCGGAAAAATTCAGCATCGGCGAAACCAGCTAAGAGTTGAACGAGCTGCATATAACGCGATGGCGAGGAGGACGTTGACGGCGTGTCACGGTGACGACACAAGTCGCAGCGATACCGCAACGTTTGCTAGCGGCGCAATCGGCTCGATGGGGGGCACGATCGGCCGACAAAACGAGACGATCCCCGGGTTCGGAGCGGCGGCCGCGCTTCGCGCGCGAGATGGAATGGCTCAGCTAGAAGTCGCAGCTGAAGAGAGTTATCGCGATGGAAGCTGGCAAGCTGCTAGTTACAGTCGCCAATGAAGTGCTGCCCCTGGTCCGGCCGCGGTGATCGATGCGTCGTTAAAGGCGCGCCGCATTTGAGTTTGCCAGCACATAGTCCGCGGTCTGATCGACCTTGGCGAGGATCGAATTCCGATCGGCCGATCGTGTCAGAGTCGAGCCGATTGCGCTCCGCAATTGTCTCGCGCGCCCGGCTCGACCTCCGCCTCATCCAAACTGAGGATGATTGAACGCTCCCACTTTTCCATGCGCCCCGCGTAACGCTCGGCGCCTCCGCGCAGGCTACCTTGGTGCAAGCCGAGACGAGAAGTGGGCGACCTAGTCGCGCGCAGTCTGGTTCAGCTGGAACTTTTGAAAACGCTCCAGGTTCTCGTCACCGAGCAGATCGCGCAATTGATCCATTTGCCGGGTCGTTTCATCCGCGGACTGCTGCAGATGCGGCTCCCTCGGAGCCTGCCTGTACATCTGCTCGAACGTCTCCATTTGCTGATCCGTCAGCAACTCGATCAGCTTCTGCTCCGTGGCAAGATCGAGCCCGACCTGCTTCGCGAAACCGGCATTTTGCGACGCTATGGCAACTCGTTGCTCAGCCCGAAGCACCACTCGCTCTTCTGGGTCCTCGAGCCGTTCCTTCAAACGCCTGGCAAACTCGTTCCGCGGATCGCTAGTATCGAAGAAGGAGACCCAATTCAGTGCGGTTGTCTGTTGGCCCACAGGCGCAGGACTCGAGCTGTTCGGGCCCACTGCTGGAACTATGCCCGAGCCGCCGTGTTGCAGGAGGGTGAGCGGAATGTGAGTGGCTGACGAGGGCGGTGGAACTGCATCGGGCAGCGATGTTTGTTCAGATTCGGCGGCGATAGCAGAAAACACCGCGGAGCACAGGAGAAGTTTCATCCCTATTCGGCTGACGAGATGCGGCATGGTCCTTTCCCTTTTGGAGTCGCGACTCGGGTTCGAACCTATGCAGGCGAGAGAGTTCCCGCAGCCATCAAGCAAAATGCCCTGGGCGAGTTGCAACAGCTGCGAATTTCGGGCGTCGACCGCAGGACCACGGCAGCCTGCAGCGTATGGTCGAGTCGGCACAGCGGATTTTCGGGATACCTGAGCTGATGAACCGCAGCCTGAGTATCGCCGGAAAAGCATTCCGGTGGTCTACAGCTACCTCGCCGCTGCTCGAAATCAAGTATCTCTGTCGGATGCGCAGCATCGAAGTCGTGCAACACCGACACTAAAGCTAAGAGGACCGAGAAGAAGGAAGCCAGCGGCCACAAGACGGAGGCGATGCTCGACCTCTATATCATGAAGTTGCTGTGGTTGAACCTGGAGCACGTCCTAGGCATGAGCATCAAGTCTCCCAGAGGTCGGCGCAACTAACGGTCGGAACTCACCAAGCAGGCCGTCGCACGATGTCGTGCGGGTACGGATCATCGAGCTCTTTATTGGCGATGGGTTGTGCCGAGCCTCGGGGATGGTGTGTTTGCCGCGTAAGCTTCTCGTATCGAGCAGAAATTCAATGCGCCGACGTGTTTACCTGGCGGGATGTCGCGCGCATCTGTCTGAAGCCGTTCTAGCGCAACTGTCGACGAACAGGAGTTATAAACGAGTCACATGATGTTTGCTTTGGTGCAGATGCTGAACTGTAAGTTCCGCGTTCAGGTCATTCGCGGTGTACTCCCACGCCGATCCCAAGACCCGGAGTTTGCTGTCAGTGTCTGCCGTCCGAAGTTCGTTCTCGATGCTCCACATCGCCGCTGCAGTTCTGTCGGCGGTTATATTGTTGTCACAACCGGCGCACGCAGCCGAAAGTCCACTGCGTGCGCATCTGCAGGCGAAGGCCGCGGCCATCGAGGCCCAGCGTGCAAGCATCGCGAAATCACAGGTCATTCACGCCAAAGTGATTGCCGAGAGCCGTTCCGGTGTGCGCCGCCTGCGCCTCGGTGACGACGGAAAATTCCAGTACATCAGCGACAGTGACCGCGGTTTCGCCGGGTACAACCTGGGAGCGGGCTCGTGGGATTCACTCGTCGGCACGCTGGCGAGCGCGGTGGCGGACGAATATCTGGTGCAAGCCGCCGTGCGCAAAGTGCCGCTGGATTCGCTGGACATCGTGTTCACCAGCATTCCCCAGCGCAAGAGCGAGAACCTCAGCTACCCGAACAATCTCTCCTACGTGGCGTACATCGATTCGCCAGTAAGTGATGCCGAACTGCAGGCACTGAAAGAAGCCGTGCATGCGAATTCGTCAGCCATCGATCTGGTGACGAAGGCGCAGCAGGTCAGTCATGCCACGGTGGAATACAAGCGCACGCCGATCGTGCGCGACAGGGAGCTGCCGCCGGGCCTGCGCGATTTCATCGTCGAAGAGAAGATTCCCGCCGTGCAAGGGCGCCGCGAGCGCTCGCGTGAAACGAGCGTGCAGTCAGCACAACCCACGCAGCCGCGTGGGCTCGTGGCACACACGCGTGTAGAGCCGCAGACCGGCTTGCGCCAGACCTTTCTGGGCGATGACGGCTATCACCTGCAGTTGCATGACAGCGCGCCGGGCCTGCTCGGCTACGGCCTCGCGCCAACGGTGGAAGAGCACCTGCTCGGTGTCACTGGCACCTGCCTGACGCATATCTTTGAAGTGCAGGCCGCCACTCGTAACGTGCTGCTCGATTCGATCGAGCTCACCGTGGATGCGGAACTCACGCCGCGCTTCGGCAAGGGCCTCACCGCGCCAGCTCGCTTCAAGAACATCCGTTACAACGTGCGCATCGAATCGCCGGAGAGCGAGCAAACCATCGATGCCCTGCGCCAGGCAGTGGAGGCTACCTGCCCGCTGTACAACCTGATCAAGGACGAACAGAAACTGGAAGGGAAGATCGTTCACGCCGCCTACAAAAAGGTGACGTGAGATGGACTTCTCCGTCACACGCACACCGTTGGCTCTGTACGCATTGCTGGCGAGCGGAGCGTTGCACGCCGCGGACGCCGGAGGCGAGCGCAACGATGAAGTAGCTCTAGAGGAGGTAACGGTAGTCGGCTCTCACATCGCGGGCGGAGGCGCAGCCGAGGCGCTGTCGGTCGCGACCGTGGGCAAGGATGAAATCGAGTCTATCGGCGCGACCAACGGCAATGAGCTGTTCCGCAGCCTGCCGCAATTCGGCGATGTTGCCTTCACCGAGAAATCGTCGACGAACCAGGGACGCAACTCCAATGCACCGCGCGGCGATGTCAGCTCCATCAACCTGCGCAATCTCGGTTCGGTTTACACCTTGCTGCTGATCAACGGCCGCCGCACGGTTCAGCACCCGATCAGTTCCGGGGCAGCCACCTCGTACAATGCGAATGCGATGCCGACCTTCGGTCTGGAGCGCATCGACTTGCTGCTGGATGGCGGCGCGGCCGTGTATGGCTCCGATGCCGTCGCCGGCGTGGTTAACCTCGTAACGCCGAGCAATCGGGCGGACAGCGGCGGCGTCAAGCTGGGATACGGCTCGGTTCAAACCGGGCATCGCGAAGATGTGTCGCTGGAAGGATTCGTCGGCAAGGACTTCGCCGACGGCCGCGGCAATGTGTCGGTTCAATACGAGTTCGCGCATCGCACCGCCCAGCTGAACTCGGACCAGTGGTTCACTGCCACCGATGGGCGTCGTGAACTGGAGGACGGCACGTTCGTGCTCGATCCGACGGCCACGCCCTTTGCGCAAACCTTCGCGAACACTGCCTGGGGTGCCTTCCAGCGATACAACAATGGCGTGCCGGTGGGCCCCGCGTACTACATCAACCAGCAGGGCCAACTGGTCACCGGCGCGGTGCCCACGTCGCTGAGACCGGATGCGCGGGCCGAGCCCGGCGTTACGGAGACACCGGCGATCAAGCGAGGAAATCTCTTTGCCACCGCGCGCTTCGACCTAACCGACACTCTGGAGATGTTCGGTGAGCTCGGCTACTACAAATCGAAAGCTGAAGCGAAGCTCAGTGGCGAATTCGTCACGCTGGGTGGCGTGGACAACTACATCCACATCAGGCCGGATGCGTACTGGGTGCCCGAAGCGTTGCGACAGGGCGCCGACGCCATTCGCCTCACCAACTACTACGTGGCCGACTACGGACTGCGCAGACTGGATGTGGACAACGATCAGTCACGGGCGTTGGCGGGGCTGCGTGGGAGCACGGGCGGTGGCTGGCGCTGGGAAAGCGCGTTGCTGTATTCGCGTGCACAGACCACGGATGTGCAGGAAGGCGGCATTGCCACCGCCTTTTCGGAGGCGGTGAATCGCACCGATCCAAGCGCCTACAACCCGTTCAATGGCGGCAACCCGGCGAATCCGCGCATCGGCGACGCCACGCCGTCGGACGCTACCTCGTTCATCCAGCCCACCACCCGTGAAGGCACCAGTGAATTGGCATTGTGGGATTTCAAGATCGATCGCCCAGATGCGTTTGCCTGGTATGCGGGAGATATCGGCGTTGCGGCCGGCGTGGAGTACCGCTACGAGAGCCGCGTCGACGATCGCGACGAAAACATCGATGGCACGGTTCAGTACGTCGATTGGTACACCGGCAAAGTCTCGGAGAGCAACTTCTTCACGCACAGCGCATCCCCGGATATCGAGGGCAGCCGCAACGTGAAGTCGGTGTTCGCCGAGTTGGCAGTGCCGCTGGTGTCACCAGAGCACGGCATTCCGTTGATCAAATCCTTCGATGCGCAACTCGCCGGTCGTTATGAGGACTACAGCGATGCGGGTGATGTCGCGAAGCCTAAACTGGCCGTCGCGTGGCGAATGGTCGATAGCCTTCTACTGCGGGGTTCGCTCAGCGGCGGTTTTCGAGCGCCCGGTCTGGAGCTCGCGAATTCGGGCACGATCTGGCGCTTCGGGGGCAGCGCCGATCCGGTCCGCTGCGTGGCGTTGGTGAGACGAGGCGTTTTCACCAACTACAACACGTGCATCAGCAACGCAGTCGTGCGATACCAGACCAACACCGCTACGACCTATGGCGATGACGTGAAGCCCGAGACCACGAAGCAATCCTCGTATGGATTCGTGTTCGAGCCGGAATTCCTGCCGGAGGCCGCGGGGCGTATCAGTCTCGGCGTGGATGTGTGGAAAGTGGAAGTCGAGAATCCGATCGGCGCGATCGGCTCGGGCAACGAACTGCTGTACGACGCCTATCTGCGTGTCGTTGAAGGCACCAGCAATCCCCTGGTGGTTCGCGCGGCACCCACGGCGAGCGATATCGCGCAGTTTCAGGGATCCGGTCTCGATCCCGTGGGGGCGTTCCAATACGTGGAGACCAGGTACGGAAATCTCCAGCCGCTGACGGTTTCGGGCGTGGATTTCAGCCTCAGCTGGCGTTTGCCGCCAAGCGCATGGGGCAGCTTCGCCTTCCTGGTGAACGTGAGTCAGCTGAAGGAATACAAGCAACAGAAATCCCTCGAGGAACAGGCGATCGCCGCAGCGATCTCGAGCGGCCAGCTCGACATCGTTGCCCAAGGTCTGGGCGCGGCCAACGAAGTGGGCCTCAATGGTCAGAAACCGGAGTGGCGTGGCAGCGCTGCGTTGATCTGGAGCTACGCCGATTGGACCGTGCGCCTGCGCGACAACTACATCGGCAGTGTCATCTCCGGCGCGTACGGCGACGGCAGGCCCTATGTTGTGAAGGCAACGCACCGCTGGGCGCTGTCCGTGCAGAAGGAGTTCAAGCAAGGATTCTTCGAGGGCAGCGCGGTGGAAGTGGGCTCACGCAACTTGTTCGACGAAGAGCCGCCGCTCGGGGCCACGCCTGCCAGCACGGGCAGCAACTATCTGTCATCGCTGCACGAATCCTTCGGCCGCTATCTGTACGCCAATGTCAGCAAGAGCTGGTGAAACCATGAAAGCAAACAGACGAGACGTGACGGTGCGGAAGTTGATTCCGTCGTTGCTGTTGACAGCGATGCTGTCGGCCAGTGCCGGCGCGGCAATGGCGGACACTGCTTCCGCGTTCAAGAGCGATCACGCCGCGTGGGTGAAAGAACGCGAAGCGGAATTGACTCAGCCCGATGGCTGGACGAGCCTGATCGGTCTGCACTGGATCAACGGCACGCAGCAGACCGTCGGCCGCGCGGAAGCAAATGACATCCGTCTGCGCATCGGTCCCGACAAGTTGGGTAAGGTGGAGCAGCGCGATGGAGCGCTCTTCTTCATCGCGGAAGCTGGCGCTGACGTCACGGCAGATGGCAAGTCGCTGCAAGGCGAAGTGCGACTGAAACCCGAAGGACCAGGCGGCGGCACTAAGCTGGGTTACGACGGTGGCAAAGGCCAGATCACCGTCATCGATCGCAGTGGCAAGCTGGCGTTGCGAGTACGTCATGCGAACTCACCGGATCGACTGAACTTCAAAGGGCTGGATGTCTTTACGCCGGATGAACAGTGGCAGGTGAAAGCGGCTTTCATCGCGCATCCGCCGGGCAAGACCATCGCCATTGCCAACATCATCGGCGACGTTAACGAAAGCCCGAATCCCGGCCACATCGAGTTCGAGAAGGATGGACAGAAGTGGACGCTTCAGGCGACCGGCGATCCTGCCACGGGCCTGAGCTTCGTATTCAAGGATGCGACGAGCGGCAAGGAAACCTATGGCATCGCCCGGTTTCTGAAGACCGGCCCGGTGGCCGCGGACGGCACCGTGGTCGTGGACTTCAACCGCGCCTACAACCCCCCGTGCGCGTTCACTGAATACGCGACGTGTCCGCTGCCGCCCAAGGAGAACCAGTTTGCGTTGACGGATAAACAAGGCAACACGGTTCGTCTGGCTGTGCGGGCCGGCGAGAAGAAGTATGCCGCGGCACATTGATCCACCGGTTATGCGGCCGCGGCGAGGCACATCAGCGAGTAGATGGGCGCTTTGCTTCTGCCTGGCGCTGATGACTTGCGCATCAACGCACGCGGACACCGCGCAGGCGCCGTCGTTGCAGGTGACGACGCTCGAAGGCAAGTCATTCGACCTCGGCCAGCATCGCGGCAAGTGGGTTATCGTCAACTGGTGGGCCACCTGGTGCGTACCGTGCATCAAGGAATTGCCGGAGATCTCCGCGTATGTCACGCAGCACAGGGACAAGGTTGTTGCCATCGGTCTCGCCTTCGAGGACAGCGCAAAGGCCGACATCGTGGAGTTCCTGAAGAAGCGCCCGATATCGTTCCCGGTTGCGCAGGTCGATCCATTCGATCCGCCGAAGGATTTCGGTTCGCCGCCCGGTCTGCCGACGACCTTTGTGATCGCACCGGATGGGCGTGTGGCACAGTCGTTCGTCGGCCCCATTACAGCGAAGGAGCTCGACACGGTCATCGTTAGGGGGCGGTAACGGGTCAGAGTTCATGGCTCAGCGTGCGGTGCCGTGGTCAGCGATCGATGTCAGCCACTGTTCCATAGCGCCCCATACATGACTACTTGAGCATGAAGCCACTGAGCGACGTGGCCGTGAAGCGTGCGAAGCTGATCAGGCTCAGCGCCTGTCGCGAGAACGTCCAGAGCGATTGACCGAGGTAGCTGGTCAGCAGCGCAATCACATAACCCGCGACGTTTGCCGCTTGCGGTGGCCAACCGGCGAGCGATGCAAAGGCGGTCGCGAAGAGGAAGTGGGTTGCGCCCGCCGTGCCGCCTACGACCACGAAACGGGCGTAACGCGCCAGGCTCATTCCTACGAGCCTTCCTGCGCTGCTCGCAATGCGCCGAGATTCAACTCCCGAGCGATCACATACATCGGTCGATGCTTGACCTCTTCGAAGATTCTGCCGACGTACTCGCCAACGATGCCCAGCCCGAGCAGTTGGATTCCGGACAACAGCAGAATGGATGCCGCCAACGTGGCGAAGCCGGGGATCGGCTGGCCGAAGAACAGCTTTTCGAACACGATCCAGGCGCCAATCACGACGGCCGCCAGCGCGGTGAGCAGGCCCAGCAGAGATACCAAGCGCAACGGCGTGGTCGAAAACGCGGTGACACCGCACACTGCAAGATCGCTGAGTCGCCCCAACGTGTACTTGCTGGTGCCGCTCGTCCGCGGCCTCTGCTCATAGGGAATCGCAGCGCTGCTGAATCCGCCCCAGGCGTACAGGCCCTTCATGAATCGCGTGCGTTCGGGCATGGTCCGTAACAGATCGACGATCTTGCGATCGAGCACTCGGAAGTCGCCGGCGCCCACTGGCAGGTCCACTTCCCGGTGCGATCTCACAAGTCGATGCACGAGCAAGCGCGCCGTTCGCTTCGGCCAGGACTCGCGCTCGTCGAATCGGCGCAATGCGTACACCATGTCGATACCGCTCCGCCATTGCCGCACCATCTCGGGAATGAGCTCCATCGGATGTTGGTCATCGCCATCGATCAGGCAGACACAATCGCCCGCGGCCGCATCGAGGCCGGCTTGCAGGGCGAACTCCTTGCCGAAATTGCGGGTCAGCTCGATGTAATGGATGTTGCAGGCATCGGCACAACGCAGGATTTCGGCGGCGGAGCGATCGGTGCTGCCGTCGTTGATCACCACGATCTCTACGCGCGGCGTGATGTGGATCAGGACGTGGTGCAGTCGTCGCAGGAAACTGGCAATGCCGGCCTCTTCATTCAGCACGGGCACGACGCAGGAAAGCGCGAATCCCGAAACGAGGCGCAGGGCTGGGGCGGGCTTGCTCATGGCGCGCTATTAGACGTTCGCTACGAGCGCGACCACAAGTGTTCGAGTGCTTACCAGTCGTGCGTGACTTTCCGTCCCCTTCTTCATCTGGCTGCGTTTCTGGTTGCCTTCCAGGCGCCGTTCCTTCTCGACCAGACTCAGTGATCTCGGCAGTTCGCTGCCCAAAAGCGTACGTAACATCTCCTGCTGTTCTTGCAGCGTCGGCGCGAGCTGCGGCGTCCATGCGTCCTGCGACCGATGCCGAGCTCAAGGTGACGTAGGCATTCCAATCGAGCATGCCCGCGCTGAATGACTGCGTGGCTGACTGCTGTTCCTGGCGGAGGCGCTCCGCATCTCGCTCGGCCTACTGCGTTCGACGGATCAGGTCGGGCAATTCCACGCGAATCCGACTACAGCTAAGGCGAGTTTGTCTGCGCCTTCCATTAACAAACTGAATTTGGCAATTAGGTAACGGAACCGGTCCGACGCACAGTTGTTATCAGACCGTGTTCCGGTCGCCCGCGGTGATGGTGGCGGTAGGTGTGTTCGGGGCGTCGATTTGTATGCGCGCACTCACCGGCCGGGGCCTGTACTACTTAATCGCGCAAGTGATCACGTCGTGCTGGTGATGCTGCTCAATTTTCACATCGCATCGCGTTCGGTCTTCCGCAGCGCCCGGAGTTGAGATGCGAAAGGTACGTCAAATCGATCATGCCCCTCAGGGCGGTGACTGCGATCGGCGCGGTCATCTCGGTAGGCAGTCCGGCGTTCCCATGACAGAGACAGGTTCCGTCCTCGATGCTCTCCGCCGAGGCCACGAGAGAGTGCCTGCGTACTGGTTTCTGTGCGGCCTGCTCCTTGCTCTCAGTGCCGTGCCACTCTTCGTCGGCCTCTATCCGCCCTTTATCGACTATCCCTCGCATCTCGGTCGCATCGCCATGCTCGCGGATTGGAATGCGAGTGCATTTGTCCGAGAGCACTACCAGATTTCATCTTGGCTGCTCGCGAATCTCTCGCTCGAGATGGTGATGCTGCCGCTGAGCAAGGTGATGCCCGCGGAAGTGGCGGGAGATTTGTTCATCTTGATTACGTTCGCACTGCTGCTCTTCGGCACGGTGACCTTACATCGAACACTGTTTGGCAAGCGCTCGATGTGGCCGCTCGTGTCCGCCGCCTGGCTCTACAACTGGATCGTCTTGTACGGCTTTCTGAATTACGTATTTGGCGTGGCTGTCATGTTGTGGTGCCTGGCCGCATATCTGAGGTTATCGGAGCGCGCCTGGTGGATTCGTGTGAGCGCTGGTATGTGTTTCACGCTCGTGCTTTTCTTGTGCCATCTGTTTGCCGTAGCCCTTTACGCCTTCGCGATCGCGGGCTTCGAATTGCAGAGGTTTCTTTTGACATGGCATCGTGAGCGTCGTCTCGACTGGCAACGATTGGTCATTGGAGCGGCGCAATTCATACCCGCGATGCTCACCTACGTCGCCATTTCGCCCACGCGGTCCATTACAGCGCGTCCCTTTATTTATAATTTCCCGCTGAAGTGGGCGTCCTTGCTTGTGACGTTTACCTCCGGGAACGTAATCATGGATGGATTGACTATCGCGTTTTTCGTTGGAGCCGCCGTAGTGTTGATTCGGCGTGCAAACATCGAGATCTCAGAGAAGTTTATCGGCGCACTTATTGGTCTGGTAATCGCACTCGTGGTTGCGCCTCGCACGGTTCAGCATCCAGGTCCGGCGTTCGTCGATATACGCGTGCCGCTTGCGCTCGTGTTCACGTCCATTGCGGCTACGCGTGTCACGTTTCGTTCCCCTTTGGTCGCACAGCGAGCGGCAGCCATCTTCGGAGCCTATTTGGTCTTGAAGATTGCGGTGATTAGCGCGTCAGCGCTCGAGTATCGAGAAGTCGTGCACGGCTATCTGGCTGCGTTCAACCGACTGGAGCGGGGCAGTACGTTATTCGCAGCTCGTCAGCAGCTCGACGATTCGTTTCTACGTAGATTCTATGTAGATCGTATCTTGTCGCCGCGACACGCCGATGCATTTGCGGTGATTCGACGCGAGGTGTTCGTCCCCGGGGTTTTTGCCACGCCGGGCGGGCAACCGATTCAGGTGCGTCCTCGGTTCCAACCACTGAAGGTTGCGCAAGGCGATGAGCCGGTCGAAGTTCGCGACGCAAGCGCCCTCGCCGGGTTCATCTCTGAAGTAGAGAGGTTGCAGAGAAGTGTCGCTCCGGGAAAAGCGGCCTATCTGCTCATGCAAGATAGGGGAGAGGTGATGGCCTTGCCGGCATCGGCGGAAGTCGTGGCGACTGGCCCTGGATTCAGGTTGGCGAAGATTGGGCGTTAGCGGCGGCGTAGAAGCGCTCAAATCCGGCGGTGACAGGCGTTTTTCACCGACTGAGAATTTTCCTCGATACTCAAGGCAGTCCTCCGCGTGCCGCACTGAGTGTGGAAGGATCAAGGACAAACCTCGTCCTTCGCGTTGCGACAGCACGGAACATGCTTACATGAGGCGCGTTCGCTGAGTTGGAACGCCAGCATCGAGTATCGGCGGGTTGGAACGCCGAGTGCTGCCAACGATGCGAAGGTGGATGTAGACCTCTCTGGTTGGTTTGCGGCACCTGGCGTGTTACTCCACTGGGAGAACTTCGATGCAACCTCTACCTTTTAGTACAGCCCTGGCGATATCGGTCCTGCTCGGCGCCGTGCCCGGCTACGCCGCGCAGGAACAGTCTTCGCAGCAGAAGATGGCTGATTGCAGCGCTCAGGCACAAGCAAACAATCTGATTGGCGATGTACATGAGTCCTTCATGGCAATGTGCATGGATCCGAAATACAAGTCGCCATCGGCGCACGAGATGATGACAAAGTGTCACGCCAGCGCCTCCGCGCAGGGCTTCCAGGGGGATGCGTTCAAGCAGTTCATGAACACCTGCATGAAACATTAGACGGTGCATTAGGATGCGTCCCCTGCTTTGAGAACGTACGTGTAAGAGCCGGATGGAGGGAATGCCTTCCGGCCGTTCGCATATTGACTTGAAATATCCTCTCCAAAGGATACTTCGTCGAAATATTCGTCGCCGCCTGCTTGATTGGTTCGGCGACGGCATCCGGCTGCGACACGTAGACCGTGTGGCTGCCACTCACCTCAACGACTATGGAGCCGTATAGCAATACCTTCGTGTATTGGCACTCCGTGAGCTTGGCTCTACTCTGGGCCTCAAGTCATGCATGGAGGGTTCCCGCCGTGAGCGCCATCGGCGGCGCTGTTCGCAGCCGCGATGTTAGAAGCATCCGCCAGCCAACACCTGTCGTGAACGGCGTTCATGACGAAATGATTCCTGTCGAGAACTCGTACTGGTCGAGTCAAAACCTGCCGAACGCGGTTCTTCTGAGCGCATCTACGGCAGACGCTCAAAGCTTGGGTGACGCGTTACAACCGCGGACGCCCGCACTCGGCTTTGGTCCAGGCGTTCCTGATCCCCCGCGGCTTCGACCGTGCCGTTATCGCCTTCTCGGCATCGGCTCGATGACTTTCGCAAACCCGGCGTTAGAGCCGGTCACCGTTTCGGACTGAGCGCCTGTCCTCGTGTTAGATGATCGCCGGCGAGTACGCCACCGATCTGCGGTTACCCGTCTCGGCTCGCGGTCGTCTTGGACGTCGACGGGCGCGTACGTGGCAGCTGACGGCGCTGCATGCACAGGCGATGAAGTGAATTAGCCAGCTCATCCACGCTGGCTGGCTTCTGAAGAAACTCTTCCAGCCCCGCCGCTCGTGCTGCCTGCTCCTGCTCCTGTTGCAGGAATCCGGAAGTGATCACGACGGGAAGCTCGGGACGAATGCGGCGCAGCTCGGTGGCGAAATCGATGCCGGTCATGGTCGGAGTTGCCAGGTCGGTGACGGCCAAGTCATACGTGGTCTGCCGCTCACGGAACGATGCGAGGGCCCGGGTTGGATCATTGAACGCGGACACACGGTAGCCGCGGGCCTCGAGCAATTCTTTCATCATCATCAGCACGGACTCATCGGGATCCACATACAGAACATGCTCGCCTGAGCCGCGCGGCGCAGCGGTCGCCGCAGATGTTGTCGGGTCCATGACTGGAATGCGTTGCGCGGCCGGAAAGTAAATATGAAATGTCGTGCCCTCCTCGGGGCGGCTGCATACCGAGATCGCTCCGCGATGGCCTTTCACGATGCCGTACACGACGGAGAGCCCGAGACCCGTGCCCTTGTCGGGTTGCTTGGTGCTGAAAAAGGGTTCGAAGATGCGGGCGAGGGTGCTCGCATCCATGCCGCAGCCGGTATCGCTGACCGACAGCTGTGGCCGTTGATGGAGATCAAGTATCTGTGTCGCATGCGCACCGTGGAGGTCGTGGCGTTGACGGATGCGCACGCGAGTGAGCAGGGGCTTTACATCGCTCGACGCAAACGCAGTAACGACAACATCGTGAAGTGGTCGGAGCGTTTGCGTGCCGCGTGGGAGGCGGCGCTCGCGGTACGCGAGCAGATCCTGTCTCGACAGTCGAACGTCGCACGGCCGTTCCCGACGGAGCCCGAGCGTCGGTTCATCTTCTTGAGTGAGTCGTGCGCGCCGATGTCGGTCTCGGGGCTCGACAGCATCTGGGGATACTTGATGCGTGCGGCCATCGAGGCCGAGGTGATCCAAGCCGAACCAGCGCTTCACCTTGCATGGACTGAAGCATCGCGGCGTCACCGACACCAAAGGCTCTCGAAAGCGCAAGCAGCGGGCGAGCGGGCATCAGACCGAAGAAATGGTCGCGCTGTATGACCACGACGTGCCTGTCGTGCAGCCCGCGACACCGCGTGAAGACGCGAGTTTTAGGGAGAGTTTTAGGGAGGCGACGAGTTTCTGCGACCGATGAAGATCGTAAGTCGCAGAATTCAGAGGAGGAAAGTGGTGGGCCGTATAGGACTCGAACCTATAACCAACTGATTAAGAGTCAGACTAAACGATCACGAGAAACGCGGGCTTAGCTGCGGTAATTTTATAAAAACAGAGCGAACTCAGCGACAAACGGGGCAGGTTCGGACTCCAATTTTATAGAGGCTCTCGCACATGCTCGCTGAGATTCCTTCGGATTGGATGGACGAGAGTTTCACCGATTTATCGGCGAAACCCGATCAAGTCGTGGGGTTGGAGTTCCGACGGAAATTCGGACAAACTGCAAGGGGAGGCATTGGTGGTGCGGGGGTGAATTAGCCGGCAGCTGCGACGGCGCCCGATATCAATTCGCCACAGACAGGTTCGGAGTGCCGTCATTCAAACAAGTCGCGCGGGTTGCGAAAGCACTGACCCATCCTTCCATGCAGTAAACACGCGGCGTACCATTTTTGCGTACCGGGCTAGGTTAGTCATTCAAGGAGCAGAATGATGCGTGCCGCTTTCCTCGCAGCCTGTCTTTTCGCTACGGCGGTTTACGCACCACTCAGCCAATCCGCGGAACAACCGAGGGCTGCTTTGCCTGATGAGGGCTTCCTAGGAGACCCTGTTCCAATCACGACTCCGGCGCTCCTAGATCGGGTAGGCGCGGAATTGCTCCAACGACAGTATGAAACACTAGCGCAAATGCGCGGTGCTCGGGTCCAGTATGCGCCGAACGGCACGGTGCGCCATTTGTCGGGACGAACAGGGATATTCGTCAACAGTTCCGATTGGAAGGTGGGCATGGCAGCGCCGGCGGAGTTGCTGAATCGAATCGGCCCGTTGCTGCTCGCAGCCGGAGGGGAGTCGGTGCGTATTCGCTATATAGATCGTGATCCCCCACCTCCGGGCACCAAGTCATTTGGCATCGTCGTGCGCTTCGTACAGCACATCCACGATCGGCCGGTCCGCTCCTCAACTGTCAACGTCGCGATCGACCCGGGTACCGGCGAGGTCACTTGGATTACCAGCAACTTCCTGCCCGATCGCGGCCTAGCTCGCGAGCCAAAAATTACCGGGGACACAGCAAAGCAGGCGCTGCTGGCAGAGTTGGCGAACAACAAAAAAAGCTCGCAAGACATGAGTTTCATCGACCAGCCCGCGCTCGCGTACAGCTTCGAGGAGCACGTGGGCGGTGAGCGGGGTGGCGGAGGCAGACTCGTCTGGGTTGTGCCCTACTCGAGTCCCGGTGAAAACTGGGAGGCCACGGTTGATGCGCTCGATGGCAAGGTCCTCAGTATCCAGAGCACGACTCTGCATTCCCTCAATCGACAGATCGGCTCGGCAGAGAAAAATTGAATGCATTCGCGTCGAGTTCGTGGCATGCAATTTTAATTGATGATCACGAGTAGAGTGCACAGGGCCGTCGTCGGCCCCTGTCCTCACGAGTTACTATCTCTGGCGCAACAAGTTCGGCGGCATGGAGGTCTCCGATGCGAAGCGGCTGAAGGCGTTGGAGGCCGAGAACGCGCGTCTGAAGAAGCTGCTAGCGGAGTCGATGCTAGGGAACGAGGTGACGCGCGAGGCGTTGCGAAAAAAGTGGTAGGCGCACCAGCTCGACGCGAGGTGGTGCGCTGGATGAACCGCATGGACTGTCCGAACGGCGTGCGTTGCAGATCATCGGGATGAGCGCGAGCTCGCCGCCGTATCTCTGGCCGTTGCTCGAAATCAAGTATCTCTGCCGGATGCGCAGCATCGAAGTGGTCCAGCTGACGGATGCTCACGCTACCGAGCAGGGGCTCTACATCTCCCGCGCGAAGGGCAGCAATGACAACATCGTGAAGTGGACGCCGCGACTGAGGGCGGCCTGGGACGCTGCGCTCAGTGTGCGTGCGCAGACACTGGCGCGTAATAAGCTCCGACCGATTCCGATCCGCGCTGAGAAGCGCTTCGTCTTTTTGAGCGAGACAGGCACGCCGTTGACGCGAGCCGGCCTCGACAACGCCTGGCAACATTTGATCCACGCCGCGATGGAGGCCGAGGTGATCGCGCGCGAGCAACGATTCACTCTGCACCGTTTGAAGCACCGAGGCATCACGGACACCAAAGGCAAGAAGGCGGATAAGAAGGAGGCGAGCGGCCACAAAACCGAAGCCATGCTCGACCTCTACGATCATGAGGTCGCCCTCGTTGACCCCGCCAGGCCCGGCGAGGCCGGCGGCATTTCATAGGCCCGCGCCAGCTCATTATCAGCACCAATCCGCACAGATATTGCCAGCACCAGCGCGGAGCGCAGCACGCACCACGATCGCCTGGCCATGCGCGCAGGCATCTCGGAACGCAGGTTCCGTAAGTAAATCGGCGAAACTCACCTGATCTGTATTCAGCAGCATTCACTTTCCACGCGGCTGCCCGAGGCGAAGGGACATTGCGGATCAGGCTCGCCGAACGTGCGCACAGATTCGGCGTGATGGCGGATTCAGGAATTCGCCGGCTGAGGATGCAGTGATCGAGCGCGTTTGTTGCAGCTCGGCGCGCGTGAAGCGAAACGAATTTTATAGAGAATTTTATAGAGGCGGAAACTTGGTAGTCGCCGCGAGTTCGTAAGCCGCGGAATCTACAGCAGGAAAGTGGTGGGCCGTATAGGACTCGAACCTATAACCAACTGATTAAGAGTCAGGGTAAACGATCAGGGAAATCGCGGGGTTGGCGAGCTGAATTTTATAGAAATATGCCCAAAGAGCCAGGATACGTTGCGGCTTTGAGGGCGAATTTTATAAAGACGTCGAGGCGCGCTGGTCGAGGTTCGGGTCCGGCAGCGAGGGTGAGAGTTTCGCCGAGATATCGGCGATATAGGCCTCGTTAACGGCGTTGAAGCATCGACGAAAATGCGGCGAAACTCTACGGGATTTAATTCCTGGACAAAACGGCAGTGGACGCGGCAGCAGCTGCGAGAGGCGGTGGGATACGTGGAGCGATACGAGTACCTGCTGCACGATCGTGACAGAATTTTCACTGCAGATCGGGATCACTCAGTTCAGAAGCTAGGGCGCGCGTGCTCAAGAGCCCACCCCGAAGTCTTAAAGCGAATGCCATCTGCAAACGCGTCATTGGGACGATTCGCAGAGAGTGTTTGGACTGGCTCATCCCACTCTGGGAGGCTCATCTAATGTCAGACGCTGAAGGTGGATGTCATGCCCATCCGGATCGCGTTAACTCGTAGTCGCGGCGTTGTTGGTTTCGATCGCGCCGGCGTCGGAAGGGAGATCGATGCCGCCGGCTCGTCTCAAGGAGGATTCGAATGCCTGCACCTGGTTCTCGAGCATCGATGACTGGCAGCGTCTGGACGAGCGCAATATGATCGTCTGGATATCGAGGAAGCAGGCCTATCACGTTCAGCTGTCGATGCGACTTTTGATCTTGGCACGGCGATCTCCGTCGCATTCATCGACCACGATCGCGACCGGCGGCTGTGCGGTTTTGGCAGCACTCATGGCCCCGCCATCATTCCGCGAGAATCGCAATCCCACCCGGGGAGAGGGGTGATGTCGAGAAGGGTGCGCCGGGGACGAGGGTGATCGAGCCGGTCGTGGCGTTGATGGCGTACACGTTGACCTCACTCGAGCTCTGATTGGATACGTAGAGGAACCTGCCGCTCGGGTCCGTTTTGATCTCCTGCGGAGAATGCCCGTTGCTGAAGGGCGACCCGGGCAGCGGCGACAACGCGCCGCTCGTGCCATCGATGCTATAGGCACTGATGTTGTTCGTGTTCTCATTCGTCACATACAGGAAGCGACCACTTGCCTCGACCGTCGCAAACGACGCTTGAACGCCGCCTGTGGCGAACGGGGAGCCGGCGACGGGCGATAGAGCACCCGTATCCGCGTCGATGACAAAAGCGCCCACTGAAGTGCTGTACGTCGGTACATACAAAAACTTGCCGCGAGGATCGACTGCAAGTGCACGGGCGTAAGTCGAGAGGTCATATACCGCAAAGTCGCCGATCGAAGTCAGCGCGCCCGTTGCGGCATTGATCGCATACCCGTAGACCGATCGGTTGTTGAAGGATGCGATGTAAAGATATTTGCCGTCGGGGGTGATCACGCTGTAGAGCGGTTGCCCTCCGGTCGGCACCGGTGTGCCCACCAGAGTCAGGGCTCCCGTGGCGGCGTCGATCGAAAAGGTCGATATCGAGTTGCCGCTCTGGGCGACGGTGTAGACGAATTTGCTATCGGGCGTGATGCTCACCGTGCGTGGCGCGGAGGTGGGCACGGCATACGGGGAGCCCGGCAGCGGGCTCAATGTGCCGTTCACTGCATCGACAGCATAGCCGGTGATTGTATTGGGGGTTCTGTTGGCTACATATACGAACCGCTTATCGGCTGTGAGCGCCAAGCTGTAGGAGCTTGCGCCGTTGGTGGTCGCCTGGGTGAGTGACAGTACGCCGGTGGCCTCATCGATCGAATGCACACTCAGATTGTTGCCCCCCGCATCAGCCATGAAAGCCAGGCGGGGTACGGGAGCCGTGCAGGCGATCGTGACGTTCGAGATGCCGGAGTGCGAAACGATGCCACTGCCATTGGTGACGAGGCAGTTTCGTGCAGGCACGCTCGGTTGTGTGGCGACCGTGACTGCGTAGCCTGTTCCGACGATGAGCGGGGTCGAGAATTCGAATGCGCCGTCCGAGGACACGGCAATCGTCTCGCTGCCGTTGAGTTGCAATATCACGTCACTTTCATATCCGTTGACCAACCCCGAAACCGTTCCGCCGACGATCGCCATGCTCGTGGCGCAGTTGACACTGATATCGTGAGTGTCGCCTGCGCCGATCGTGCCGCTGCCGTTGCTGATCGTGCAGACTTGCGAGACCGGCTGTGATTGCACCGTAACCGCATAAGTCGCGCCTTCGGCCACGAGCGTTGCAAATGCAAACGGGCCGTTGCTGTGGAGTGTGAGGGTTTCACCATTCTGGCTCAATGCCAGCGATCCGGTCAGGCCGGCAACGATGCCGCCGAGCGTGTGTGCGATTGCCCGGCAATTGATGGCGACGTTCCCTATGTCCTGGTTGCCCACGATGCCACTACCGGCAACAACCTCGCACTGCATGCCGGTGGGTTGTGTTCTCACCGAGACCGCGTAGCCCGTGCCTGCCGGTACTCGGGTGGGAAATAGGAATCTGCCGTTCGCCGAAATAGCGAGAAGGTCGCTGCCGTTGAGTAGTTCAACGGTGCCGTTGAGGCCCGAGATCGCGCCACCGATTGCGTACCCGTTTGTGGCGCATGTCACAACGACATCGCTGATCGACGCGTAGGGCAGAGTGCCGCTGCCGTTCGCGACAGCGCAGGTTTGATCAGGCGGCTGCGTGCCAACGCCGATGGAATAGGGCTGTCCCGGGGTGAGCCGCGTCGTGAACTGGAAGAAGCCGTTCTGGGAGAGCGTGAGTGTCTCACTGCCGTTCAGTACCAGCGTCGCTGTTCCGGACAGCCCGCTGGCAGAGCCGCCGACCGTTGCCGAAAACGACTCCGATTTATCCGAACGCAGGCAGCCCGCGAGCGGCAGTGCCACCGCAATCATCAACACCGACGCGAACAGACGCACGATTCACCCTCGTTTCAGCCCGGCTGATCGAGTGGCTCAACGAGCGCTGCGCTGCTGGATCAGTTGACTCCGAAGCGGACGATTGTCCGGGGGCGAGACGATATGTGATGTGACGTAGCGCAGAAGCGCGGGAGGATCAGGGATTGGATGAACGGCTTCAGTCTATCTGAGATTGCTCTATGGATAGCGCGCAGCGTGCACGGCGAATGCTCGCTACCTTCGCTGATGCACCATACTTCAGGCTTGGCGCGGGTCTGAAGACTTAATTTATGAAGGGCCGAACCTCATTGATCGAGATTCGGTTCGAGAGCGACCGCGGAGTTTCGCCGGAAGGCGGCGGAACTCAACGGGCCCGATTTCTCGGAGGGTAGAGTCATCTCGGAGCATGTGTCGTGTCGGGGGAGCAGCTCCAGCGGGCTTCGCGTTCCGGCAGCGGACGAAGTCAGAATATGCGTGTAGATCATCGTGGTGCTGACATCGGTATGGGCGAGGACACGCCGAATATCAACTCCTGACTCAAGCAAATCGGTTGCGAACGAGTCTCGCAACGTGTGCGCGGTCACCTTCTTCGGGATCCCGGCGCGAGACACAGCACGGGCGATGGCGCGTCCGACAGTCTGTTCGTACTGATGATGTCTCCGACGAACCTTGGATCGTGGGTCGACGGACAAATCCGGAGAGGCGAACACCCAGTGCCAAGCCCAGCTTTCCGATGTTCGGGGATACTTTCGAGGTAAGGCGTCGGAGAGCCAGATGCCGGGGACGTGATTCGCGCGATCTTCGATCCAGATCACGCGAGCATGGGCAAACTCTTGGGCAGCCATGGAGTTTCAAGGGATGGAGGTCGAAGTGTGAGCACGCCTTGCAGCCCAACAGGCGCGCTGCAGGCGACGCGCGAAGACGCACACGGCTGAGCGCAGACGTTGGGGATCACAGAGACGCCGTGCGCGAGACATATAAGCAGATGGCTGAGCTCGGGCTGCGGGCATCGCATTCTTCTTCGCTGTGCCGCCGGTGTCGTCAACACCCGAACCTTACGGTTTCATGCCTGGTCTCGCCTTTGCGGGGGCAGCCTTCGCAGGAGGTCTGGCTTGACCCGCTGAGGCATTCAAATTAGCAGCCTGACCTAAGCAGAAATCGCTGGCTCGTTACACATACGCAGTCTTTACCGAGCGGTTTGCCGACGCTCGGTGAAACCCTGAATTTCTGTTCTTGTCTGTGAACCTGTTGACATAGGCACTATCTGAGCTCAAAACTAGATGGACACGAAACATAACGGATCTAATTACCAAGGTAGGTATGTCTTCGCCAGCTGTCGAAGTAGCGACAGCAATCATTAGCTCATTTCATCGATCTGTTACTCGAATCTTTCAAGCAACCTACCGGCTGCTTGTTGCCGTCGTTTTCTGGTATCAAAAGGAACATCGATATGAAGATCCGTAGGACGCTGTTGGTGGTCGCCGGTGGGGCTATGGGCGTCGGTCGCAGGAGCGTGGGAGGCCAATTTGACGGGCATTCTTCACCACTGGAGTTAGGTGGCCGTGTACCTGAGTCCGGATCCAGTTGTCGGCAGCTGTTCGTTCGGGACCCGTATCTACTCGTTATTGACGACACCCGTTATTGACGACACCACCGTCAGCAAGCAGCGCCTTGCCATACTCATGCAAGCCATTGCGACGGGGCAGAAAGTTACGGGCTGGGACGATGGCTGCGCGACCGGAATCTGGGCTCAATCCCGCCCGAAAATCGAGCGACTGATGCTGAATGCCAACTAGCAGTCGCGAATGGTCCTTCGATTCTTCTTCAGGAAGAAGGAAGAGAAAATGAAGTTCCGATTCATATCAGCGCTTGCTTTGGTCGCTTTTTGTGCGCCGTCCCTCGGCGCTCATTTCGATGACAACTACAAAGCATACGGCGGCGATCTAAACGGCGACGGTCTGACCGACGTTTATGTCAAGCATGAGGCTCGGGTCGTTCTGATACCGTTCGACGATGGGCTCAGCATCCCGATAGTGCTATCCCAGACAACAGATCTTGTGGACGATGTCGTCCTGCAGAATAACGGAAATGGGTCTTTCAGTCGGATCGCTGCTTCACAGCTATCTCCGTCCGAGCGAAATCTCGTCTCTACCTGGCGGACCGAAGTGGGTTCGTTGAAGATAGGCGACTTCAACCACGATGGTGCGTTCGATGCGTATCTGGATCTTCCGCAAGCAAACTTTGTCGGTCAGGTGAACGATGTAGTGTTGTATTCGCCGGTCGGGGCCGGGGCACCGACCGCGCAGGCGCGAGTCGATGCTAGCTTCCGTGAGTTTTTCGACCAGCTCGACAGGTGGGTGAAGAATCCAAATTATTTTGCAGAGAACGCTCCGATTGTAACGCAGGCTATTACTGTCACAGGCGTCATATGGGCGGCGGAATGGTGCGCTTCTTCTGCTTGGGTCGCACAGAATGGACCGCTGGAAAATCTTCCGCCGATAGCGACTCTGGTTGGCAATACCTTGAATGACATCTATCAGGAAAGGGCGACTTTTGCGGCTTGGTGCCCGACCACGGGTAGAGATGTCATTCACTACGATTATGTTTCAGTTCAGTATCAGATACCTGTCGGCAGTAGAAACTACTCCGTCTTCAATCAAGGCGCTTTAGGTCTGGCGCAGGGAGCGTTGGCAGACGTAATAGCGACCGGGGATATCGTTCCAGGCTCGGCAAATGCAAAGATCATTGCCGATGTCATCGAGGGTGTCCTCGGTACCACCATCTATAGTGGCGGGCTCCGGAGTCCAAGCGTTGTATCCCCAGACGAGCAAGAGACCGCCGAGGGCGTGAATGACTTCCGGCGCTTGCGCTGGATCCTGGATCAACTCGAGTTATTGGCCTATCTGACAGCGCAAGGGTCGCCCGACGATGAACCACCTGGCAGTGGCGCTGTTCCCGTGCTCTTGACGTTCGACGACGGGCCGACGCCACTCTCGGCGCTCTCGGGGATTACTGCGGTGCTTACGGCGGAGAATATAAAGGCCGATTTCTACGCGGTTGGTCAAATGGTTCAGGCTAATCCAACCCAGACACAAGCGCTTATTGCGCTTGGCCACAAGGTTCAGAACCACACCTGGAGCCATCCTGGGATGAAACCCACGACTCCGCTACCACAGCAAACTCAAGCGCAGGTCAATCAAGAGATTGGTCTGGCACAGACCGCAATCATCAACGCCACAAATGTAGCCCCCACACGATTCAGAGCGCCCTATGGAATAGGGGGTGTAACCGGTAGAGTCAATCCGAAGATCCAAGCCGCGGCAAATATGTACGGTTTGACTGTTGTCTATTGGCACGTTGACACTAGAGATTGGGAGCACGAAAAGCAGGGATTGAACGCCCAAACCATTGCTGCCTCTGTGCTGCAGGCAAAGGCACGCGTCAGGCGAAATGGAAATACGCCACCTATCAATATTCTGATGCATGTCCAACCCAGAACCGCGAAAGGCTTGTTGCCCTTTATAGTGGCACTTAGGAAGGCCGGATTTTCATTTGCCGATCCGCCGTAAAGGGCTGAGGAAGATGCGAGATGATGACCAAGAAGACTGTAGTACCTCTGTTGTTGTGCGTCGTCTCGTATGCTGCTGCAGCCTATGCACAGAAAAAAAATCAGGTTCCCAGTGGCGTGTCCTTTGGCGATATTCAGGGTGTCGTCATAGGGGCATTCAATCTCAAAAAAAATTCATATCTGTTTGCCATTCCTAAAGACAACCCTGCTACCGATCGCGGCGTCATCTGGGGCGAGATGCTCATAGTTGAAGACGGCGGGAAGAAATATCCGTTTGTTTCAATTTTCGAGTGCGGGCCGGTGATCGGCCACTTTACGCCAAGTTCAATGAGTTTTTCGAAGGAAGATAAGTATTTGATTGTCGAATCTGGCGGAGAGGGTGGCGCGGTCCTCGATGTCTTCGATGCAGGCGATCTGTTCGTCGCGGCCTTAGGAAAGGAATGGAATGGCACGGATAAGTGCGTCAAGCCCATAGCTTCGGTGGGTGCTTACAATGTGCCTGTAGGCTTCGAAGGTTGGGATGGTTATGTACCTATAGTCAGCAGCTCCGTCCCGCTTGATCGAGTTTCGACCTCGGAAGGGGTACGGAAGTACGAGGAGCAAGGGAAATGCTGCAACGAGGATTCAAAGGCATTTCTTTGGGACATTCGTAGAAACAAGTTCACTCCAGTTAAGGTGCCTTGAGACGCTCCCGCTTTGGCAGCGCGCCCAGGTGCGCATTCCGGCGATGGCGGACACCTGAACCGCTGATGGCGGACAGCGTCGGAGCGTAGCGACGCAAGTGGGTCGGCTATCTAGCAGACTGCCCGGCATGGTTGGCCGCGAATGGTGTCCTTGAACGAGACGGTATTGCCGTTACGCATGGCGGACCGATTCGGTTCTTGTCACGAAGATTCGAGATCTCGGACCTGTCTGAAACTCTATGGTTGGGACATATCATGACCCATAGGAGCCGATATGCCGAGAAAGAAGAAAACGAACGTTCCATCCGACTCGCAGCCTGCCACTGAGCCGAAGATCCCCAAGGAACTGCTTGATCAGCTGATCACTTGTCCCCCGCAGAAAAATTCGACCTGGCCTCTGAAATGGCGGTGTGGCGCAACTGTGGCATGATCATGCGTGCTGAGCGCGTTCTGATCCTCCGACTGACCTGGGATCTGATCCTGTGCTGCGGGCTCTTGCTTCGGCCGCACTCACCGGAGCAGAACGGCATGGTCGAGCGCGTGATCCGCACGCTGAAGGAGCAATGCGTGCATCGTCATCGCTTTGAGACCTTGCAGCACGCCAGCCGCGTCATCGGCGACTGGATCAACTTCTACAACAACAGCAGACCTCATCAGTCGCTGGGAATGAAGACACCCGCTGAGGCATTCAAATTAGCGGCCTGACCTGAGCAGGAATCGCTGGGTCATTACAAAAGAGCCTGAAAGCGTGGCCGGTTTGAGGCATCATTTTATAGAGGCTGCTGTGCGCTGATCGAGGTTCCATCCGATAGGAGAGCAAAGTTTCGCCGCACTGTCGGCGATATACGCTCCCGCCAAGGTAGTTGGAGTTTCGCGGAAGAGCGGCGAAACTCGACGCGATTGAGTTCTTGGACACCACGCCCGACGGAAGGTCGGCCAGACGAGGTTATTGCGGACCACAGGAGTCAAGAGCAGACATGCATTCGTCAAAACCCTGATTTTGAGTTGATCTGCCGGTTATGCGTTGACAAGCCCCCGTTGAGATTGCAGTCTCCGATATAGAAACAGCTAGGGACGGCGAACTACAACACTGTCTCATCCCTTGTGTTTGCAACTCTACTGATCTTCAACGGCGCGCAGCGCTGAGTCGTCGATCGTATAAAAAACGTTCTGTGCGGGGTAATGTATGGGAAAGCTCGCTCGACTCATGTCCATTGCGTCGCTGATGGCATGTGCTGGCAATGCGTTTGCGGGAGGCTGGACCACTAGCGGAACCATCGCCGAGATCCATTTTTCCGAAGGCAAGGACGGCATTCTCATCAAGCACCAGCTGATGACGAATCCGAATGGCTGCGGGCGGACCGACTATTTCATTCTCAAGCAATCGAATAATTTATTGTTCAAAGAGATGTACGCGACACTGCTTGCGGCTCAGCTCGCCGCTCAGCCGCTGAACCTGTACGTCTCGCTATGTAATGGCGACGGATTCCCGATCATCGTGAACATCGTCAGCGCGACTTGATTGTTTCGTTGGCTCTCCTTCCTCGGACATGCCAAGGGTTCGCATCGATCCTGTGCTTGACGCGCTCGCCGACTTCTTCGCGCAGCGGCCAATCGCGATTGTCGACTGACTCTTCCGCTACGCCGAGGCGCGCAGGTCGGAATTGGACGAGTCGTTGCGTGCTGGTAGCGTTGGATGAGGTGTCCTGTCCTCCGCAAAAATTCGATCCGCAGGCTCTGAAATGGCCAGCTGCTGCAACTATGGCATGATCATGGCGTGCTGAGCGCGCTCTCCATGATCGTCCGACTGGCCTGGGACCTGATCCTTTGGTGCGGGCTCTTGCTTCGGCCGCGCAAGTCGTTAGAGGCGGAGAATCTGTTTCTACGTCGCCAGCTGGCGCTGTATCGGGAACGCGGCGTAAAGCCGAGGCGAGTCGATGCGGCCACCCGAGTGACGCTGACGCTTCTATCGCGCTGGTTTGACTGGCGGTCCGCGTTGGTAGTCGTCCAGCCTGAAACGTTGATTCGCTGGCATCGAGCGGGCTTCCGCCTGTGGTGGCGGTGGAAATCGCGACCCGGGCGGCCATCGATTCCGAAAGAGCTCCGTGAGCTGATCCGACGGATGGCGCGAGAGAATCCAGCATGGGGTCAAGAGCGCATCGCGAACGAGTTGCTGTTGAAGCTCGGTCTTCGAGTGTCGCCACGCACGGTAGCGAAGTACCTGCCGCGACCGGTGCCGGGTCGGCCGAGGGGTGTCAGCGGTGGTCGAGCTTCCTTCGCAACCACGCGCGGGGTGTCATCGCCTGTGATTTCCTTGTCGCGGTGACCAGCACGTTCCGAGTCTTGTACGTGCTCGTCGTTATCGAGCATCACAGCCGTCGACTGATTCACTTTAACGTGACGGCACATCCGACGGCGCAATGGACGCGGCAGCAACTGCGAGAGGCGGTGGGATACGAGGAGCGGTACGCGTATCTGCTGCACGATCGCGACGCCATCTTCTCGGCCGAGCTGGATGAACTGTTCTAGTGCCTGCGAAACGGGCTTGCGGTGAGCCGCGCGACGGCGCCAATGATCGCGCTTGGGTTGTCTTTGCAATCGTCATGTTTGCTTGAATCCGTTCGTTGGAGAAACTGGTATGAAGGGTGCGGTATGTGCTGTGCTCGTGGGTTTGGTGAGTGGCGCGATGCCGGTCCCGGGAAAATCCATCGATCTCTCATCGATACAACGAATGCTGTTGCGCACGCTGGCGACTGTGAGCGGCGCGGCGGCAGACCAGTCGAGAGAATCACTTGAGCTCCTTCGTACGTGTTCATCGAAACCCTGATTCACTCGTTGCGCAATTGACAGTGGAATCGGCGACTGCAACGTACCGCGGTCGCGGTTGTAAAAACAATGAACCTCGGCGCGAGTGCCGAGAGACGATTGGGTTCGAATGTCGATGAGGCAGGGAAGGGAGCAGCATGAAGCTTTTCAATCTGCGCGCGCTGGCGGGATTATCGTTGCTTGGTGTCGCGCCGCTGGCATGGCATGTGCTCGCCCCTCGGGTAAAGCTGCAACCTTTTGTTCAACGCTAGCCAACATCACTAAGCGTCAGTCGCTCCAACGACTGCTCGCAAGCGTCACTGTCGTTCAAAGAGGAGTCTCGATGCGTTCACGATATCGGCGGCGTGCCGTGGTGTTGGGCTGTGTGGCTGGCGTCTCGGTGGCCCAGGCGGACTCCACGACGTTCACCTACGATACGCTCGGGCGATTGAGCGAGGTCCAAACCAGCAATGGGCCGATGAATGGGACCGTTGAGAGTATTCATTACGATGCCGCTGGAAATCGATCGAGTTACCAAGTGACGGGCGTGCCTGCGTCCTCACCCACTACGTTGACGCCGCAATCTGCGACGTTGAACGTGGTCGGCGCGGGCGATGTGACCCTCGCCCTCAACGTCGGCTCGGCCTCCGCAAGTGGAACGGTATCGTTGTCGTTCAATGATGTGTTCGTGGGTGTTGCCCCCGTGATCGACGGCGTCGTTCGAATCTCCTTCCAGGGGGTCGAGCCCGGCCACTACACCGTCCGTGCGATCTATACCGGCGATGGCACGCATCGGCCGGTGACGAGGGTGTTCGATATCGAAGTGCGAGACCTCTCATGGCTGCCCGCCGTGCTTGATCTGCTGTTGGACTGACATTGCACGGATCCGCGCTCGAACAACATTAAACGGAACACACTGTGAACATTGGATTCAAAGGATTTGCGCTTGCGCTTGCGCTGGCGATGGGCTTGGCTCCCCCGGCGTATTCGCAGGTCAGCTCGGACATCACGCCGCCTCGAATGCTCATGACCGACGATCGAGGGGTCGATCTGCTCTCCGGGCAGCTCACGCTCGCCGGAGACGTGCTCAGCATCGGTGCGATCGATGCGCCGGCGCTGTCGTACGCGGCGCTACCGTTCAGTGGCGCGGGCGATGTCGGGACGCCACGTGGGGGCGGGGTGTTCAAGGAATGCATTCCGATCAGTGGACATCCTTGTCCCACCAGCAACTACTTCTTCAAGATGGGTCAACGGGTGGAGAAGGCTGGTACCGCCTCGGCGGCGACCTATGACGGATCGTCGTGGGTTGAAACAACGAGCACCATAACGCTCACCGCACGCGATGGCACCGTGTTCTCTTTCTCCAAGGCACTCGCGATCCCGAGTAACTACTATTATTACGATCCTGTGTCCGGGACGGGAGCGCCGGAGGTGGCCAAGCTCGAATCGATTACGGCGCCGGACGGAGTGCAACTGACGTACACCTACAGCGGCAACTTCACGCGCTCCATTACCAGCTCAACCGGGTATCAACTGCATTTCGAGTACACAAGCTACGGCTGGCCAACCCGCGCATTGTTACTCAATCTTGCCGTTGATTATTGCGCGCCGACCGCGACGACGTGTACAAGCCTCACCGTTAACTGGCCGCAGGTTAGTGTCACGGCGGTCGGCAGTGGCGGTCCCTACAGCGCGGTGGACGCCGAGGGGCGGACGATCACAACGACGGGCTGGCAAGTGAGTGGTTCGACGCAAACCTTGACCTACACAAGTGCAGCGGGCCGCTCGTTTACCTTGACACAAGGGCCGGCCACCACATGCTCGGGTGCACCGTACGTCATCAAGAGCTTCCAGAATGCGGCGGGCACGTGGAACTATCAGCGAACGCCCACCGGATGCGCGCCCTCTGGCACGACAGTTGAGGTCACCTCGACGAACCCCGCCGGGCAAGTGCTGAAGGTGAGTGCGGCGACGGACACACGAACCCGGACGGATGCGCTCAATCGTGCAACGATTTTCCGTCTGTTCCCGCAGGCCCCTTTTGGAAGCGGCGTTCCGGAGGAAGGTGGCGTGAGCGGCGTCATTCAACCCGAAGGGGACCGTGCCGACTACAGCTATGACAGTCGGCGCAATCCGACTCAGTTGCAGCGGACGGCAAAGTCGGGATCCAGCCTCTCGGAACCGCCGGTGACTGCGCATTATCCTGCCTGCACGGTCGCGACGGCTAAGATCTGTAACAAGCCCGATTACACGATCGACACCTTGGGCAATCGCACCGACTATACCTACGATCCGGCTCACGGTGGCATGCTGACGAAGACGCTGCCTGCCGGTGCGAACGGCATTCGGCCTCAGACGCGCTATACCTATGAACAGCGCTCTGCCGTGTACAAGAATGCCTCGGGGCAACTGGTCTCCGGCGCATCGGTGTGGAAGCTGACCGCCACATCCACCTGCCGCACCCAACAGACTTGCTTGAATACCGCCGATGAGATCGTGACCTCCTATGGCTACGACGGTAACTTGCTCGTGAGCAGCGAGACGATCCGCGCCGGCAATGGTTCGGTGATCTCAACCGTCACCAACACGTATGACGGCGTGGGCAATCTCATCAAGGTCGATGGACCGTTGCCAGGCACGCTCGACACCACTCGCTATGTCTACAACGCCAAGCGCGAGTTGACCGCGACGATGAGTACGGATCCCGACGGCCCCGGGCCGCTACTGGTTCGTGTGACCCGGACGACTTACAACGGCGACGGTCAGGCAACGCTCGTTGAGGAGGGCACCGCCACCAGTCAGTCGGATGCCGCGCTTGCGGCGATGACGGTCCTGCGACAGAGCGCAACCGACTACGACACGCTCGGGCGGATGGCGAAGACCCGCATCATCATCGGCGGCAGCACACAAGCGGTCACGCAATACAGCTATAACCTTGCAGGTCAGCAAGAGTGCGTGGCGGTTCGCATGAATCCTGCGACTTTTTCATCGCTGCCCTCATCCGCGTGCACGCTCAGCGCGACGGGCGATTATGGCGCCGATCGGATCACCCGCTTCACCTATGATGCGGCGGGCCAGGTGCGAAAGGTGCAGAACGCTTACGGCACCGCAAATCAGATCGATTATGAAAGCAAGACGTACAGTGCCAATGGCAAAGTCGCCACGGCCACCGATGCCAAAGGCAATGTCACGACCTATCAATATGATGGGTTTGATCGACTGTGGAAGACGATCTTCCCGACGCCGGGCAACGGTGCGACGCCATCCTCGAGTGATTACGAGATGCTCACCTATGATGCAGGCTCGCTGCTTCGGCACAAGCGGCTGCGGGATGGACAGGTGATCGACTATTACTACGATGCCCTCGGCCAAAAAACCTTTACCGACTTGCCTAGCACCGCGGGCGCTCTCAACGCGGACGTGACCTACGTCTACGACAACGTCGGCAATCTGGTGAGTGCCACTGACAGCGGTGGCGGCGTGGTCTCGCATACCTACGACGCACTGGGCCGTGTGCTGAGCGAAGGCAACGGTGCCCGCACGCTCACGTATCGATACGATGAGGCCGGGCGGCGTAAGCGACTCACGTGGAACGACGGCTTCTTCGTGACCTATGACTACTTGAACACAGGGGAGTTGGCCGCGATTCGTGAGAACGATGCAGCCTCGGGTATTGGCGTGTTGGCGACGTTCAGCTACGACAACCTGGGTCGGCGGACGGTGCTCGCGCGCGGCAATGGGACGCAAACGATCTATGGATACGATGGGCGGCGGCTCACGAGCCTGACGCAAGATCTGGCGGGCGGCGCGTGGGATCAAACGCTGGGCTTTGGCTATAACCCTGCCAATCAGATGGTGACACGCACCTCCAGCAACAACGCGTATACCTTCACGGAATCAGCGGTGGTGAGTCGCACTTATTCGGCCAATGCTTTGAACCAATATTCAGAGACGAGTGCGGGATCCCCGATGAGTTTCGGCTATGACGGCCGGGGCAACATGACCGCAGCAGGTGCGGTCACCTACGCCTACGACGTGCGCAACCTTATGGTGTCATCGAGCGCGGGCAACGCAAGCTTCAGCCACGATCCGAAATCACGGCTGCGCACGATCGCACCTGAAGGCACGGTGCTCGATTACGATGGGCTCAATCGAGTGGCGGAGTACGACAGTGCGGGTCAGTTGAAGCGTCGCTACGTCCACGGCGTGGGGGAGGATGAGCCCATCGTCTGGTACGAGGGCGCTGGAACCGGCGCGCGCCGCTGGCTGCACGCGAATCATCAAGGCAGCATCATCGCGGTAACAGATAATGCAGGTCAGCCTCTGGCGATCAACTCGTTCGATGCGTACGGCGTACCGGCCTCAACCAACTTAGGCGCCTATCAGTTCACAGGCCAGACATGGCTCGGTGGCCTTGGATTGTATAATTACAAGGCGCGCTTCTATTCGCCGAGCTTGGGACGATTCGTGCAGTCTGATCCGCTTGGGTATGAGGATGACCTCAATTTCTACGCGTATACCAAGAACGATCCGGGCAACACGAAGGATCCGACCGGCATGTCGTGCCAATGGGCTTCCGGCGGTTGGCAATGCCAGATCGACAAGGTGCCGGAGAATGCAAGTCGCAAGTTGCGCGATCGGATCGAAGAGGCAAGAAAGCGTTATGAGGACGACGTTAACAAGCTGATGAAAGACCCGGACAAGACAGTGACTGTGAGCGTGCCAGGTTACAAGTCGTTCACGGTGACTGCGGGCGAGGTGGCCGGAAATTTGATCAAGGCCGAGGTCATTGTTCGGGCGGACTTGGCGGGCGGCGCAGACACCAACGGCGGAGTCATCACTTTGAAGCAGGGGATCTTCTTCGAAGCCAAGGGTCAGAGCACGGAGGCTCTGCTGGCATTCCAAACGCTGGCATTCGTGCACGAGGGCATCCACTGGACGGGTTGGGGACCGACGCCAGACGGACGGCGTTCATCGACGGGTGAGCGCTCGGTGCCTGAACTCTTCCAGAATGGCGGGCTAGGCGGCAAACTTTTAGGGAAGGCTCATCAGATTCCGTACAATAAAGCGGCCAAGAAGTTGCTAGCACCGTAACCGCTCGGTGAGGAGTTGAGACGATGGGCGCGATGTGTGCGGCAGGCCGCTATCTGTTCGTTCTTGCGAGCACGGCACTGCTCGCCTCGTGCGCATCGCCCACGGGACCGGCGTCGCGATGTGAGTTCACCGGGGCGACGTACCGGTATCCCGGGGAGCAGTTTTATGGAGAGCGCTTCGAGCGGAATGGATGGCGGCGATTTACCAGCGAGCCTGCACCGACGCAGGCGGCGGGCGAAGACAAGCAGTCGTACGAAAAGATGGCCAAGGAACTGATGCCGCTCCTCGATTGCTCAACCTCTGAGATCGCATGCCTGCGCACCTTCCATCGGGTCTTCGCCGCGGCGACAGGCGAGATCAAGCCTGGCGCGAAGTTCGTGGCAGAAGGTGCAACGATCACCATCGAGGGATGCGTGCGCTCGGTCGGAGGCGAGTGCGCCGCCGCTGTGTATGTCTCCGACTGTCGATCCGCCGATCGACGACCGACGGCACCGGCGGGCCCGATCGAGGGACGCGATTGCCGCGTCGGCGGACGGGGCGAGCAGATCATTTATGTCTTTGATCGAGACCGCGGTGTGATCGCCTACGAGCCTGCCGATTGGTGGGTTCCCGGCACGGATGTCTCAAGGTGGGATCTTTCGACGCTCGGGCGATCCGCGGGGTTGCTTGCGCTCATTGAACCGCGGGGCCTGCTCGCCTGCCATTCGTCGTCCTAGGCGTTCGGAGCGTTCGATCCGACGGCGACATGATCGTTGTATCGACGTTGAGTCAGTCGTGAAGGATGTCGTGCGAAGGCGTTCGTGTCTGGCTGGCCGCTCTATGCGCAGTGTGTGCTCCGGGAGCGCCTCAGCCCAGATTTGATTTGATCGTCAGCGACCGGTGAGCCGGGATCGGGCAAGAGAATCGGGCAAGAGAATCGGGCAAGAAGATCGGTGATCGGGCTGCGAATACAGAAGCTGGATCCCGTAATGTCCAATTACTCGAACGGCCACTGCAAGTCGAGGAGGAGTCGCGCTCGATGAGTTGTATCCCGCTATACTGACGACGATGCTTCGTTCCATCCAGCCGCTACACTTTCTCCTGACGCTGCTTGCCGGCTGGATCAATCGTCGGCAGCTCGAGGTAATCGAGTACCTCAAGGAGGAGAATCGGCTGTTGAAGGAGCGGCTCGGCGGTCAACGTCTTCAATTCACCGATGCCGAACGCCGTCGACTCGCGCGGAGGGCGTATGCGTTGGGTCGCAGGGGCGCTCAGCGAACTCGACACGTTGGTCACGCCGGACACGCTGATGCGGTGGTATCGAGCCTTGGTCGCACAGAAATGGACGTACACCCACCACCGTAGACCTGGCCGCCCTCGAACGATTCAGGTGATCACGCAGCTCATTGTTCGCATGGCGCTGGAGAATCGATCTTGGGGCTATACACGAATTCAAGGCGCGCTGGCGAACTGGGGTCATGATGTTGGCCGAGGGACGATCGCGAATGTACTGAGCGAACATGGCATCGATCCGGCGCCCGAACGAGGAAAGCGCACGTCGTGGTCGACCTTTCTCAAGGCGCACTGGGAAAGTATTGCGGCCACGGACTTCTTCACAGTCGAGGTACTCACGCTGCGCGGCTTAGTGACGTACTACGTTCTGTTTGTGCTCGACCTGGCAAGCCGAACGGTGAAGATCTCCGGAATTACCCGTCATCCGCACGAGGCGTGGATGGTGCAGATGGCGCGCAATCTCACCGATGCCGAAGAACCTTTCCTTCGGCGCACGCGATTCCTGATCATGGATCGAGATACCAAGTACTCCGCAGCCTTTCGCGTGGCACTCACTCGAGAGCGGATCGAGCCGATCCGACTGCCGCCGAGATCACCAAATTTGAGCGCGTATGCGGAGAGATTCGTACGCTCAGTGAAGGCGGAGTGTACCGGGCGGATGGTTTTCTTCAGCAGGACATCGCTTGAACGCACACTGACGCACTACGTAGCGCATTATCACGAAGAGCGTAATCATCAGGGACTAGAGAATCGCCTGCTGAAGTGTTCTGGTGGTCCTATCAATCTGTGTGCTCGAGTAGCGCGGCGGGAGCGGCTTGGGGGAATGCTCAACTTCTATCATCGAGAAGCGGCATGACGACTGAGTTTTCGGACATTACGGCATCAGACACCAGATCACGAAGAAGCACGCCGAAATCGGTTGTGTGTGCACTTACGGTGGCGGGACCAGCCTTCGGATCGAACTGTTGTTGCGCTTAACTAAGTGGAGATAACAACTTGGGGACGGTACGCTCATGAACTAATGTTGAGAGAATTAAGACCACAATGAAACTACCATCGCGTCTGTCTCTTTTTCTGATTTGCGTCTCACTCGCAGGATGCGCGAGTGCGTCCGTGGGCCGTACCAACAAATTTGATCGAGACGACGTGGTCGTCGATCACTGTTCGGCCAGTTGCCGCGTTTGGGATAACCAGAGCGGTCTTTGTATGAAGTTTCATTCTTGGGCCTCTGAGCGATGCATAGAGCTGCTCTCCGAATAATAGCTATCGCGGCGATTTCGATGATGCTGTCAAGCTGCACATGGTGGACGAATGTAGTTGGCTTCGATGGCAGCCAAAGCTGCAGAGTCGGTTGCAAGGTGTTTGCCGAAGATGGTGAAACGTGCCTGGAGTATGCAGACAAAGCTTCAGAAGCTTGTATGGGTGGAGCCGTCTACCACTGTTGCTCACAGGCTGGGCAGTGCTATGTCCCGGATGGGCTTAAACTCGGGCAGGGCTGTTGGTGCGAGGCGCAGAGCCCCTGGGGTGCCAGCGCAGCCCCAGGCATGGCTTGTCTTTAGCTGATTTGTTTTTTTGAAAGAGAGCAATAGAATGCGCCATTTGATTCTTCTTCTTGCAATTTCAGGCTTATCTGGGTGCTACACCGCCGGAGTTGGAACAGCAATCACAGCGGATCGGGGAATGGAAGCCACTTGTGCATCCGCCTGCGCCGAGTACAAAAGCGATGGATCATCATGCAAAGTGTTCCACGCAGGCACATCCGATACCTGCAAGACGTTCACTAACGATCTCTGCAAGGACAATCCAACTCAATGCAAGAGATCCGCGGATAGATCGCGATAGTATCGGGTGGAGGGCCCAATGTAGTGGGATGTTGTCCGGTGGCAAAGCCCTGTCACAGACGTTCCGTCGTGTCGATCCAGCGCGAATCTCCAGATGCGAGAGGACGCGGAGAAGACCGCCAAGGATTGCGGCAATGGTTTCTTTGCCGTGGCTGCGATTCAAGGTGTGCTCGGCGCCTTCATCGCGCCCTCATTGACCTTCGATGCAGTTGTCCTCCGCAAAAAATTCGATAATGGCCTCTGAAATGGCGGGCGGGCGCAACTGTGGCATGATCATGGCGTGCTGAGCGCGTTCTCCATGTTCGTCCGACTGGCCTGGGATCTGCTCCTATGGTGCGGGCTCTTGTTTCGGCCGCGCGAGTCGTTGGAGGCGGAGATATTGTTTTTGCGGCGGCAGCTGGCGCTGTACCGGGAGCGCGGGGCGAAGCCGAGGCGGGTGGATGCCGCAACTCGAGTGAGGTTAGCGCTGCTCTCGCGCTGTTTCGATTGGCGTAGCGCTCTCGTAGTGGTGCGACCGGAGACGCCCATCGGCTGGCACAGGGTGGGCTTCCGACTCTTTTGGCGATGGAAGTCGCGAGCTGGACGGCCGCCGATTCCGAAAGACCTCCGCGACCTGAGCCGACGAATGGCAGCCGAGAATCCCGTGTGGGGTCAAGAGCGGATCGCGAACGAACTGCTGCTGA
>JAEWAF010000117.1 GCA_023391815.1 Pseudomonadota bacterium | reverse complement strand
GGGATAGAGTATTCCTGCGCGCGAAAAAAAACAGCCTGAGTTTTTTTGCTGGAACAACCGATCCGGGGTGGGGGCACGGGCAGCGTTTAATGGATAGTGTGTGCCGAGATGTTCAAGGACTTGTCTGAACGGCTGCGTGCGAGACGGTGGGCAGACAGCGTTGCCCGGCGTCGCGGCCGGCCAGGGCGACACAGACATTGATGCTGTCACCAGCCGGGGCGGTCTGTGACAACACGGCGCGGACTTCGCTGGACTTCAATCGATGTGACAGTAATAAAGCGACGCCGCCGGAGACATTGGCTGCCGCCATCGAGCTGCCGGAAACGAAGTCATAGCCATTCTGCGGGACCAGCGTGAGCACATCGGTCCCGGGCGCGAGCAACACGTTTTCGGCAGTGTGCGCATGCCCGACCGCATCGACCACCATCACGCCGGGAATCTCCGACGGAAAGCCGGTTGCCGCGCCCGAGCCCGGCAGCGCCGCCACGAAAAGCATATCGCGTGCCAGACCGTGCTCGACCAGCCGGCGAAGCAACGGATCGCTGGGGCCGCCGAGGCTCAGGTTCACTACATCGGCTTTCAGTTCGATGGCTCGCGCCAGGGCAACGGCGAGCGTGAAGCTATCGCAGACCGCTTGCGCCGGATTGGCGGGATCGGCCCAGCATGCGGCCAGGGCGTGAACGTCGGCCTCCGGTGCGATCCCCACGATTCCAAGATGATTCCCACCGGTCGCGGCGATGACGCCGGTCACTGCCGTGCCATGAGCGGCGGGGCGCTGGCGTTGTCCTGTGAAATTGCTGACTGAAACATGACTTCCCGCCAGGTCGGCGTGCGACACATCCACGGCCGTGTCGATCACCGCGATACTCACGCCTTTGCCTCGCGACCAAGTGTGCGCCTGAGGGACACCCATCGCCGCGAGACTGCCTTGAAGGGCGGCATACGGATCGTCGTATTGCGTGTTATCGGTACTGGCGAGCGAGGCGAACGAGTTCAACGGCTGCGCCGATTCCACTCGCGCATCGTTACGCAGTCGACGCAACAGATCCGGCTGCGAGTCGCCGTCGTTCATCTCATACACGATGCAATGAATGGCCAGCTGCGCAATCGGCCACTCGCGTACCGGTTTCATTTTGTAATAGGTGGCGAGTTGAGACGCCGTCGCCCGAGTCGTCGGCGCGATCGCATATGGCATGGTCGAGCCGTAATCGCGCGGGGAAGACCCGGCGCGCGCCGACGGCATCGTGTCCGTGTTGTGCAACGTGATCAGAATGAATCGTTCCGGATGCGCCCGAATCAATTCCTCATCGATGCTGTCGCGGGCGACTTGCATGCAGCCGGCGAGTGCAAGCATCGCGAGCAGGGCAGCCGGATATCTCATTGATGAGTTCCGGCGAGCGACTGGCTCGGCTCGGCGAACAGAACTTCCGGGTGTCCGCGCAAGGTCACGATGATTCGTTGCACGTCCTGGCCGGCGGGCGCCGACAGTGTATAGACGCCTGCTTCGCTGGGCCCGGCGATGATGTTGCCGCCCACCTGTCGCAACAGCTCGTTGACTCTGTCCACCGAAGCGTCTGGAGCAAACACCACTCGGACGGCGGCGCGCGGGTCTGTTGCATTGGACGCAGGCGTGGACAGGGTTTTGTATTCCGGCTGACGCACGGAAGTAAACAAAGCCCCGGCGAGCGCCGCGATGGCGACCAACTGCAACCACAGTGCCGCGATCAGCCATGGACGCCGGACCCGACGGGATTGTGAATTCTCAGGATTGGGCTGCGTATCGATCTGCGCGAGAAGTTTCTGCCACGAGGCATTCGGAGCCGCGATCACATCGTCGTTGCCGCGCATGTGGCTGTGAAGGGTGCGATGTCTCTCCAGCTCTTCACGACATTCGTTGCAACTTTCGGCATGAGCCAGCACCGCGCGCTGTTCGGCTTCGGTCGCCCGGCCGTTCACGACCCAGGGAATCAATTCCCAGCAATGTTCATGGTTGGCGTGCATTCGGGGGTGCATGGATTCTCACCGCGTCGAGTCGTCGTGGTGGGACGTGCTCTGCGACTGTCCGGCCAGGCGCGGCAGCAGCACGCTCAATTTCCGGCGCGCATGATAAAGGCGTGTCTTGACGGTGTTGACCGGGCAGCTCGTGATTACCGAGATTTCCTCGCAGGAGTGGCCGAGCACGTACGCCAGCTCCAGGCACAAGCGCTGTTCCAGGGGCAGCGCTTCCAAGGCTTCTTCGATCCATTCCTGCGTCTCGCAGGCTTGCAGGCCGTCGGTGCCGGCCAGCGAGTCGGTGGCTTCCTGTTCGATGAGATCGAACGAGCGCCGTCGCCGGATGCTCTTCAGTGCGCGCCGGTAGGCGATGCCGACGATCCAGGTGGAGACACGCGAGTCGCCGCGAAAACGCTCGGCGCTGTTCCACACGACCAGCAACGTGTCGTTGATGACTTCCTCGGCGAGATCGTGTCGTTGCGTCAGCCGCATCAGGAAACGGGACAGACGGCGGTGATAGAGCAGATACAGCTCGCGCAAGGCGGTGCGGTCGCGCACGCTCACACGATGGATCAGCGCCAGCTCGGCCTCGTTATTGCTCAACGCCGAGGGCTTGGCGACCGTCGCCAGTCTCGGGCCAGAATCGTTGTGAATACGCGTGATCACGCGGGTAAGTACCGTGGGTGGGTCCGGCGGTTCAATGATTGTTGCCGAATCTCCAGATCACGGTTCCCAACCAAGTGATGGCAGCACGGTCGTGCCCGAACAGCTCGCGCGCCGTGCGATCCACATAGGTATAGGTGAGATGAACCGTGAATCGATCCGTCGCGAGCATCAGCCCGGCGTGTCCGTACCAATACGACTCGCCGAATAGCTCGCTCAAGTCTCGATAGCCGACACCGACGTTGCCCGACCAGCCGCCCAGAATAGGTTCGTTGGCGCTCAATTCGTACGACAGCGTCGAGCGGTCATCCGCGTAGCCTTCATAACTTGCATCGCTATAGTTCGGCGACCATGCGACGGTCGCAAACACCGTGGAACGATAGCCCAGCGACGCGGTGACTTCGTCGTAGTCATAGTTCACGTGCGAGACATCGTTCGGATAGAAATAATGCGTGGCCGTGACCGACGTGATCCAGTCCGGGCTGAGCCGCCAGGCGCGGGCCGCGTAGAGGTCGATTTCGGTGCTCGCGCCCGGCGCCTCGAATCGATCGATCGTCGAAGCCCAGGCGCCGACGGTCCAGCGCTCGTCGATCTGGGCGCGCACTCCGCCTTGCACGGCCGGCTTGCCCTGCGTCTGCGAGATGCCTTGCTGAATGTAATCGCTGGTGAGAGCCAGCGAACCGTTCCATTTGACCTCAGCATGCGCGCTACGAAGCGACGCCGCGCAGCTCAATATGCCGACGACGCATGCGGCAAGCACGCGCCGAAGAGCGGGCGAGGCATCGCTGGCGAGAAACGTGCTCATGTCGGGCCGTTAGCGCGCTGCTAGTCCGAGCATTCTCGGGACGAGCAGCATACGCGCTTCGACAGCCCGGTGCGTACTGTCAAAGGTCGTTGCCCGAAGTGCTGTATTGCATCCGTGTCAATTGTTTTGGGCACCCGCTGTGATCCACGCACGGACATTCGCAATCAATGTCGGATCGAGCGGCGGTCCGCCCAACGGCATGCGACCGCCGGTGATGTCGGGTGCTCCTTCGATTTTGTGAACCAGATAACTTGCGTCCGGATTGCCGGGGTTGATACGCATCAGCGACGGTTGCTCTGTGCTTGCGACACCTACAGTGTTTGCGAACGTTGCGCTGGTGCTGGTCAGATCCATCGAGGCGGGCAGCGAGCTGCCGCCGCCGGTGTGACATACGGAACAAATCGGCGTGAAGATGCTGGCTTGCAGTTGTGACAACGTCGGCGTCGGTGCGGTTGCCGCGGGCACCAATGCCAACTGGCCACGCAATGCACCAGCCGGCGCCGCGGGTGTAAGCACTTCGACGAACAGCGTGCCAGCGGTCAACGCATCTCGAATGGCTTGCGAGATCGCTTGTCCCTCCAGAAACCAGTGCGAGGCGGCGGCCGGATCCTTCATCAATGAGAACAACGGCGCGGACGCGGTCTGGCCCGCGGCCGCATTGCCCACATTCACCGCCGTCGCATCGTTCGCACCGGTTGTTTGCACATGCACCGTCGCGGTGTTCGTTGTTTCATTGATGGTCATGCCGGCAAACCCGGCCGCCTGATTGGTCGCGGGCGGCACCACTTGGCTGCCGGCCAATGCAGCCACGGCGACATCGATTCCTTGTGGCTGGATCTGTCCGCGAATCTCGCCGGTGGGGAAGGCGGCGGAGTTCACGTTTACATACATCTGGCCGGCGAGCAGCGCGGTCACCTGATCGGCAGTCAACGTGGTGCCCGCGGGCACGTCCCAGCCGTTCGGATCGCTGCCGCTCTGTGTGAGATTGACGACGACGGGTCCTGTGGTCCCCGCGAAACCCTGTTGGATCTGTACGGACGTAGCGTTGATGCCGGTGTTCGTGACTGTGCCGGACATCGCGCCGGTGATCAGATTGATCGTGAGCTGTCCGGTGCCCGTCGCGGCGGAGCTCGTGGCCGGAAACACTTCAGCGGCGCTGGTGCTCACATTGATCACGGGCATATTGAGCACATTGACAGTGACCGGAGTTGAGGTCGTGGACGCGCCGGCGGCGTCGGTCGTGACTGCCGTCAGCGAATGCATGCCATCGGCGACTGTCGACGTATCCCAGTTGGTCTGATAGGGCGCAGTGGTAACGGTCGCGATGACATTCCCGTCGACCAGAAACTGCACTTGCCTCACTCCCGCTTCGGCCGCCGCGGTGGCAGTCAGTGGCACCGTTCTGTTGATCGAGGGGCCGGCGGGTGCGGTGATGGTTGCTGTCGGTGCGGCAGCTTGCATCATGTTCTGACTCGATTTCCCCCCATAGCCGCCGCTACCGCCGCATCCGCCTGCGGCGATGATCGACACGGTGAGCGCAATGCGCAGGGCTGTTTGCATCTGCATGTGTGCTATCCCATGAGCGTCGATGCCAACCGTCGTGCTCGTGAGTACTGAGCCTCATGCGGAAAGTTCAAGTCGCCCGCATGAACCGGGGATGCGTCGTGAAGGCACTCATGCCACGAACGATGGCGCTGGAGAGTGCATGAAAAAAGAGAAGCTCCTGGCGATGGGCATCGCATGTGCGCTCGCCGGCTGCGCGGGCGATGGTGAAGGGTTGGATCAGAACGGTCGCCCCGTGGGTGAGAGCACTGGCACATTGGAACCGACGCTCCAATCCATACAGGCGCATGTTTTCACACCCATCTGCACTGCGTGTCATGCAGGTGCCGCCGCGCCGCTGGGCTTGAGGCTCGATGAAGGATCCTCATACGCATTGCTGGTGAATGCGCCGAGTGTTGAAGTGCCCACCTTGCAACGAGTGCAACCCGGCAATCCCGACTCGAGCTATCTGATTCAAAAACTGGAGGGCAGGGCAGCCGTCGGCGCACGCATGCCGTTGAATCAACCCCCGTTACCCGCGGAGACGATCGCGGTCATTCGACAGTGGATCGCGAATGGCGCGCCGAACAGCACGGCCGCGGGCGGAAGCTCGAAGTCGCGCTTCGAGTTCGTCACGTTGACGGCGGTTTCGCCGGCACGCGATGAGACGATGCAGGCGCCGGTGAGCGACATCGTGATCGCATCGAATGTCGAGCTCGACACGTCGCTGCTGCAATCGAATCTGATTCAGCTGCGTGCGAGCGGCGGCGATGGCGATTTCGATTCGGGCAATGAGCTACCGGTGCCCATCGATGCTTCGGTTCGCTCCGATCTGCCTACAGTGATTGCGATTACTCCCCGGGTCGCGCCGCTTGCCGAGGAATCCTATGAATTGCGTATCAGTGGCACTGAGCCGGTCGCGCTGGCCGATATGCAAGCGCGGCCCATCGACGGCGATGGCGATGGCGCACCGGGCGGAGATTTCGTTTTGCGTTTCAATGTGGAGATGACGCGATGAGGTGGAGCATCGTGCCGCGGAAGATTTGCCCACTCGTCGCATTGATCCTCGTAGCTTGCATTCACGTGGCCCATGCCGAGCCGTACTTCGCGGTTCGCGAAGGGCTGAAATGCGCGAGCTGTCATTTCAATTCGACCGGCGGCGGTATGCGCAACGTTTTCGGCAACGCTTGGGCGCAGACCGCGCTGCCCGCGCATCGTATCGAAGAGGCGGGAGCGGAAGTCTGGACCGGCATGCTGAATTCGTTCGTGTCCATCGGCGGAAATTTGCGCACGAACGCGACGTACACCGACGTGCCGCATAACCGCTCGTCAAATGAGTTCGAGCTGGAGGATATGCGCGTGTACCTTGCAGTGACCGCCATTCCCGAGCGGTTCGCCGTGTATGTCGATCAGCGGCTCGCGCCGGGCGGGAGCGCCAATCGGGAGGCGTTCGCGCGTTACACCACCAAGGATCAGCGATGGAACGTGCAGGCCGGCCAGTTCTATCTGCCGTTCGGTTGGCGGCTCCAGGACGACACTGCATTCATTCGCCAGGTGACCGGCATCAACTACGCAACGCCGGATCGCGGCGTGCAGGTCGACTACGAATCGGTGAGATGGACGGCGCAGCTCGCCGTCTCCAACGGCACGGCCGGCGCGCCGGAAACCGACGAAGGCAAGCAGGTGAGCTTGCGTGCCGAGCACGTGCGCAGCGTGTGGCGACTGGGCGCGAGTTTCAATCACAATCATACCGATCAGGGCAACCGGCAGATGCAAGGCGTGTTCGCCGGCGTTCGCACCGGGCCGATCGCCTGGCTCGGCGAAGCCGACTATCTGAAAGACGAGACGCTCGGCCCTACCGAGCGCAAACAGTGGGTGGGGCTGATCGAGGGCAACTGGCTGATGACTCGCGGCCAGAATCTGAAGCTCACCGCCGAATATTTCGATCCCGATACCGATGTGGACGAAGATGAGCAGAATCGCTTCAGCCTGCTGTGGGAATACTTCCCGTTCCAGTTCATGCAGCTGCGGGTTGGGGCGCGACTCTATGACGGCATTCCTCAGAACGATCTGCAGAACCGGAAGATCTACTTCGCGCAGGTGCACGGCTACTTTTAGTGGCTCGACGCCGTCGCTGTTTCCTTGATGTCGCGAACCATGTAGTCGATGGCATGAGTCCAGGCCGCGTCGGTGTCGCCGCGAAAGTCGTACGACTTGCGCCCGTCGATCTGACCGGACTTCACGTCATGAATCTCGTAGGTGAGCGTCAAGATCAGACCGCTGACCCGATTCACCCACGCGACGAGCACCAGGTCGGCGCCGAGCTGACGCCCGATCTCCAGGTCGCAACCGTTGCAATCGTGCAGGTAACGGTGTTGCGACTTGAGCCGCGCGATGTCGGCCTGGGCGGGTGCGGTATCGACCAGGTGATACAGGCCGGTGGCGGCGAGTTGCTCTCGCAGTCTCGCGTTTGCCATCTTCAGTCGAGCTTCATGCACGGGCACGAGGTCGGGGCCGCCGAGGTCGCCGATGAGTTCCATATCCAAAACGACGAGCTGCGGACGGCGCTGCTCATTCGCACCGAGCGCGGCAGGATTGATTGCTGCCAGGCCGAGAATGAGAGCCAAGCCGAGAGCGAATGGTCGCATCACAAGCCGATGGTACGCCGGGCGTCGCGAAGGCGTCGAGCCGGCGAACCTACGGCACGCACTCGGCGTGACGTGCACACAGTGTTCTCGCTGCGGGTTCCTATCTGCCGCAGAATCACGCAAACAGCGTCTGTTTACGTCGTCAAGGTCGGCCTTGTTGGCGAGCCGTGATCTCATCGTGGAGCTTCTGCGCGCGCTCGGCTTTCTCCGGCAGCGTCAGGCTTTGATCCTTTTCCAGACGCATCAGATCGATCAACGATCGCGTGATCTTCTCCTCGGCGCCGAAGAATGCGCGGGCCACTTCGGGGCCGAAGTGAGCGACGCGTAACGCGTGCAACCCTTCCAACTCGGCCAGCGCCGCTTCTTCAGTCGCCGGGGCGATACCTGGTGGATAGGACTGACGCTGCGCCTTGGAGTAGTTGTCGTATTGTTCGAGCAATCTTGCGGCTTCGGTCGCGGCGGCGGGGGGCAGTGTGGCTGTGGCGTTCTGCTGGGCTTCCAGTAGATCGGCACGATCCGTCTGTGCAAACAGTGCTTCCATATTGAGGCGTGTTTGCTCGTCGAGCACAAGGTTGCCGGCGTTATCGACGCGGAATGGGTGCTTCGTGTCGGTCTTGCCGGGCATCGACTCTGGCGCAGGTGCTGCGGGTTCCGATTGCGGAATGTTTGTTTGCGGGGTTTGCTCAGCAACCGCTGCCGTCGCGACTTGAGCAACTGGAGTTGGCGCACGTGGCCCAGCAGTGGGTGAAAGGACCTCGGGCCGTTGCCACCAGAAGATCGCCGCGCCGGCCGCGACGATCAAACAAACGATGGCCAGAATTCCGTTTCGCATCGTCACTCCTGACTTTGTCGCAAAGAGGATGGCGGCGTCGCGGCCGCCATCCTTGAACGATCGACCTCAGTACGGACAAGTTGAACGATAGTCCGAGAACACCAGCGAGGTGGCGTAGCTCTGATGAGGCGCGCCGCACAGGAACGGCGTGTAACGAGTGTCGTTGTCCATGAACCGTTTCACCCAGGCAACCGAGTATCTGCCGATCGGCGTGCTGGTGGTGTTCGGCTCGAAGTGCGTAGCGCCGTTCACTTCCGCATAGGCCTTGTCGAGCGAGCTCGACAGGCTGTTGTAGAACGGAATGGAATGCGAAGCGACCGGCGCGATGGTATCGGCTTCCGCCCCGACCACCAGCGTCGGCACTTGCATGCTCGAAAACGACTTCAGCGTGCTCCATGCAGTCAACGGCACCGCCGCCTTCAGCGAAGGATTGTCACGCGCGGCATATAACGTTCCGCCACCGCCCATCGAGTGACCGGCGACACCGCGACGTGATGCATCGACCCTGCTGCGAACGGTCGAGCTGCTCGAGTTGGTGACATAGTTCAAGGCCGCCATCAGCTGTGTCGCGCGGCTCGGCGGTTGATCGAGAGTGGTATTGGTATCGATGGTGATTACAACGAAGCCGTGCGTCGCTATACGGCGCCCGAGCCACGCAATCGACGATTGAGTCGCGGTGAAGCCGGGGCAGATCGCCAGCACGGCATAGGTGCCGGTGGTGGTCGGGTAATAGATCGTGCCCCCACCGAAGCCGACCGCGCCGAGACTCGACACGGTGGAGGTCGCGACACTGAACGGACCGCTCGTCGCGTTCAACGAAGCGGAGGTTGGATCGGGTCCTTTTTGATAGGGATTCGTTTGCGCGTGCGCGCTGGCGGCCAGTACCAGCAAACCCAATCCGATGGCCCATCTGCGGCGGATGTTCTTCCTTTCCATGTGGATCCCCTGATGCGTCAATGCATGTTGATGATTCGCGCGTGCCGACGGTGGCGCGCGGAGCTGCTACCGGTTCCGCTGTGCGGCTGTGGATCGCTCGTGACGGAATTGACGGCGCCCGGGATATAACACGGGCGTCGAATCAATTTCCATTATCGGGCGAATGTGCCCTCAAACGTCAACTTGAATTCAGCACCGTTCTCGATCTGCAAGCTGATGTTTTCAGAGGCCAAAGTAACATCCGCAAGCATCACATCATGGCTTGAGGCCAGCCGGCGCCCGTTGCTCTGTCACGGGCTTGATGGAATATCGGGCGGCGCCGGCTGACTTCATCGCAGTACTGCAGATCGGTTCCGATCTGGTGCTAAGGCTCGTCGCGATCCAGCACGTTGTCCGAATCGCGATCCACACCGATGCGCGAGCCATTGCCAGGCGGCACGCACGTGAATGTCACAGCAGTTCCCGCCGAGCTCACTTGATTCAGCAGGCCTTGCAGAGTCAGCGCAGCTTCGGACGCGGCGTTCGGCACAAAGCTCTGACTGCTGTTCATGACCCAGCCCTTGGCAATGTTCTGAATCACTGCTCTCGCAACCAGTTCGCACTCCGGTCGGGGGCTCGTGACAGAGGCGCGTTGGACGAGCAGATTCACACGCGCGACCACATCACTTTGCGTCACATTCGCGGGAGTCACCGTGACCTGCTGGCCGACGATGGGATTCATTTCCGACGGCATCGCCAGCACGAACTGCTCGACTTGAGAGCGTTGAGTCGCGTTCAACGTGAACACCGGCGCGCTCAAGAACAGACTCACCGTGCCCGACGCACCGGAGTTGTCGAAGCCGAAGCCACGAATCTGATCGCCGAGGAACGGCGAGGAGGTCTGCGTGTTCTCGGCGAACATGCCGATCTTCTGATACATGTTGCGCAGATGCGGGATCTTGAAGTCTTCGTCGACGCCGGCGCCCTCGATCGCCATCGTGCCGTCGGTGCCGAAGCGGCCTTGCGTCGGGTTGACGACGTGACAGCCGTTGCACGTGGTCAGCGTGTCGGAAGTGACCGTGTTGTAAATCTGCTGACCTTGCGCCTGGATCGTCGTGAGCGTGTTGTCCAGATTGGCGATGGGATTGGGTGGATACGTCAGGCGCAGCGCGAACTTCGCGAACGCATCCATCTCGGCCTCGGTGAGTTGCGAAGCGCGGCCGAGCAGGCCGGTGAACGCGACGTTGAAGTCTTCGAATGCCTGCTCTTCGAGCGTTTCGTCCGCGGAGCGACTGACGCCGGTGCGATCTCCGCGCCAATGCATGGGGCCATTGCCCTTCAGACCGCGCAGACTTTGCGTCGTCATCGGACCCTTCATCGGATGCAGATTGCGATTGCGGCCGATCAGGGGAATGTTGGTGTTGTACGCCGTCGGGTTCTGCGCCAGCACGTCGTCGGGATTGCCCAGATCCCAGGCCAGGTGATCCATGTCGCCGAAGATGTGACAGCCGGCGCAGGAGGAGTCGCCGCGACTCGACGTGAGATTGGCGTCGTACAGAAACGGCCGGCCACTGGTCACCACCGCCGGTTCGGGGTTGAACATGCGGATGTGCGCGGCTTCGGTGAGCTGGCTCGTGTTGACGACGGAGATACCGTTGTCGAAGCGAGTGAGGACGAAGGCGCGTCCACGCGCCTCATCCAGGACGACACCGGTCGGGCCGCCGCCTGAGAGTATCAGCTGATCCGTAGCCGTGGGAGTGAAAGTGTTTGTTTCCAGTTGCGCAGTGTTGAAGCGCGCGAGCTTGCTCGAACCCATCGCGACCAGGAACAAGTTGTTGCCGTCGGCGGTCACGGCCATCTGAAGTGGCGTGGCCAGGCTCAATGCGCGTTCTGCGGCCGTACCGACGCTGCTGGCATAGCTCGTGATGTGTTTATTGAGATGACGTGGCGCGACGGACGAGCCGTTGATCACCGTGATCCGACTCTCCGCGAAGTGGCCTCGAACCGTCGTCGAGCGTGTGCCAGGGCCTTCGAAACGAGTGCGGTTCAGCGCCTCGGTGTTGCTGACGTAAACGACGCCAGTGCGCGGATTCACCGCCACGTTGAACAAAGTCGTGCCGACGCCGCTGATCCGACTCGTGACCTGTGGCAACGTGCCCGTCGTATCGATCGCGAATACGTCGTAGTCGGGCAGGTTCAACTTCACGCGGTTGTTCCAGATCTGCGGTGCCACGCCGGTCCGCGGGTCGCCGCCGTCGAGCCAGTTCGTGCCATTGAATTGCACGATCAGTCCGGTCCCGGGTTGGGGGGTGCCGTCGGCTGCGTTGAACGGCGGTGGCTTCGAGATGCCACCTTCGCCGATGTCATCCGTGAGCACCGTGCTTCGATTGCCGGAGTTCAGTACGGCTGCATACACGCGAGTACCGTCGGCGGTTCGCGCCAGTCCACGTAACGTGTCGCCGAACATGTTGAGAATCGTGGCCGGTGCGCCGCCGAGTTTCGTGCCGAGGTTGGTTCGAGCGAAGACCCAAACATCGGCGCGACCGATCCCGGCCGTCGTCAGTTGCGGATTGAACGGCACGTTCTGGCCTCGATGCGCGGCCGTGATGAACGCCCAGCCATTGGCAGGCCCGGCAAACACGATGTCGCGAGGCTCATCGCCAACTAACAACGTATTCACGATGCGTGCCGGGCTCGAGGACACGTCGACGACGCTCACGCTATCCGACAAGTGATTGACCACCCACAGCTCGTTGTCGTTCGCGAGCGCCAGGGCGACGGGCTCCAGGCCGACCGGGATCGATTCGACGAGCGTGGGCGTGGCCCCGGTCGTATCGAACACTTCGACGCGGTTGTCCGGCGTGTTGACCGCATACAAACGCGAGCCGTTACTCGACAAGGCGAGCGGTCGGACCTGTCCGGTTTCGAAGCTTACGAACTCACCGAGCGCTGGGCGGGGACCTCCTGGATTGCCCCCGCCGGGCGTGCCCGACAGAACAACGTTGTCGACATCGTAGGTTTCGAGCGTGCTGCTCGCATTGATGCTGAAGCGAAGCACGATGCTCGTGGCATTCGCCGCTGAAGAGCCCAGAGCAAAGGTCGCTCGCCCGCTGGCCGTGCGGCTCGATTCCAGGGTGACGAATGCGCCGCCATTGATGGAGACCGCAGCGACACCAGCCTCGCCCAGATCCAGTCCGGACGAGGAGCGATCGAAACTCAACGACAGATCGGTGAATCCTTGCGCGTTGATGGCGCTCGATGTGATCGTGCCATCTTCGCCGATCAGGCTGCCGCGCATTCGGGCCGCGCCCGTGGTCGTCGCGACGCCGCCAGTCGCCGTGAACTGTCCCAAACCGGAGCCAAACGCTTCCTGGAAAATCACATCGGCGCGAGCGAGTGGCGCGGACAGGGCTAGAAAAATTCCGACACAGAAAAGCTTGCGCCGGCGCGCGACGCGCGGCGTATTTGAATGAAGCATGGATCGTCCCCCTTGACGTGCGCCTCGCTTGCAGGCGCATCCGTGATGATGAGTCGGGCCGATCCTAGAACTGCTGCTACGAGCGCGCTATGACACGACTTACCGCTTTGGTCGCGAATTGGCGCGTGGACCTCGGGCAGGTCGTCGCACGGATCGCACCGACTGTGTTTCCGCTCCAATTCCGTATGACGCGACGCAGACTGGACGCGCAAGAGAAACCCATGAGCTCCGCAATCTGATCGACGCTCAAGCGCGAGCAGCGCAGATGGTGTGCCGTGATCTCCATGCGAACTTCGTGAGCGATGCCGCGAAACGTCGCGCCTTCGCTGGCCAGACGTCGCGTCAGAGCGCGTGGGGTAACGCTCAGCATCGATGCGATCTCGTTCAGCGGCGGGCGTTTGTTGAAGCCGGCAAACAGATGCCAGCGCACCTTGGCCTGCCAGCTGGGCTCGACGCGCGACTCGTTCAGCTCCTGTTCGCAACGCTGGATGATGCGCTCGAATGCGCGTCGTCGAAACGGACGGAACGCTTCCAGCATGAAATCTCGATGCGCGGCGATGAAGGAGCGAGGGCAGTCGAAGCGAACGGAAGTGCAGGGAAGTGCGCGATACAGGTGCGCGTAAGCGGGCGCACCGTGGCCGAGGGACACATGGATGGACGTGTCCGGCGCCGACTTGTTACCGCATGCGTCCCAGATGCGGAGTTGCACAGCCAGTCGAAACTCACTTTCGAACTGACGCAACGGCGCGGACGCTCCGCCGGCCGGAAAGCAGTCGAGCGGACAAACGATCATGCCGTCGAGGTCGAGATAAGCGGTCGGTCGTCGGCCGCGGAACGCGTACCACGGTTGCGCGATCATCTGATAGCGTTGGAACGCTTCGCATGCGGCACGCAGGCTTGGGCTGCATTGAACGATGCCGCCGACGGTGCCGTGATAGCTCCAATCGAACATCTGACCGACGATCAGGCCCAGCCCTGGCTGGCGACAGCGCGCCAGACCGTTGCCGATCAGTCGTGCCTGCTGGGCATATGAAATGCGCGCTCGCGAATCCTCCAACATCGCGTGCGAGATGCCAGTACCGCGTAGCAGACTGGTGAGGTTCGCACCGAGTTGGGTGAATGCTTCGATGAATCCCAAGGGATGAAGCTGCAGCGGAATGACTGCTGCGTCGGCGTCCATGTCCGTCCCCCGTGCTCGTCCTGGCGGGCGTCGCGGCCGTATAGCACGGGGTGGAGATCGCTGTCACCGGGCGGCGCTCGATTCAGCGGAGCGCCGCCCGTCAGTGCCGTCGTTCAGAACGACAGGTAGGCACCGATGTTGAAGTTGTTGCTCTTGTTCTCGACGTTGAAGTGCGAGGTGGCCTTGATATCCGAGTATTCGCCGATCAGCGTCAGATTCTCGGTCAGCGAGTAATACAAGCCAACCGTATATTTCTCGTTCCTTCTCACCAGGTCCGAGGGCGGTTCGTTGGAGGCGAGATCCAGATTGCTCTGACCGTAGTTGAAGCCGATCTTGAGGTCGTGGAACTTGTAAGTGGCCTGCGCGAGGTAGCCATCGGAGTCGCGCCGCTGACCGGTGAGGGTCGAGCCGAACAGATAAAGAGCCGTCGTGCCCATGCCTTTGCCGTTGTAGTACCAGCCGAGCACTTCGAAGCCGGCGAACGTCACCTTGCCGCCAACGTCCCAGCCGTTGCTGTTGAAGTCTCCGATGTTCAACAGGCCATTGTGCTCCTGATAGATGTAGCTCGCGGACGCATAGAAGATGTCGCTCTTGAAAGCGATCTTGGCATGGTAACCGGGGCTGCCTTCGGGCGTCGGCGCGGGTCGATCGATGGGCTCGAGCGGATCGAAGATACCGATCGTCAACTTGAAGCCGGCCAGGCTGGGCGTCGTGTAATTC